>CAVZLT010000037.1:0-55367 GCA_963776235.1 uncultured Alphaproteobacteria bacterium | reverse complement strand
GGTTCGGCTTCTTCAATGCCCTTGGTTGGCGCGTAAAGGAGACCAGCTACTTCTCCGAGGCCGCCAAGCGGCTGGGTCGGCCTTTTCCGCGCTCCACCCGCGAAAAGATCTCGCGTGCGCTTAAGACGATGTTCCGCCCGACCCCGCAAGATGACCGGACGAAGGGCGCCGCCTACGTCGTCCTGACTCCAAGCTGATCTGCCGCACCGACCCCGGCTTGTGCAATCGCGCCGGATGGGTTTGGCTTCGCCTCGCTCCTCCCCACCCCAACAAGAAACCTGAGCCTCATGAATCAAGTTATTCAGAACGTCTCCGATACGGCTTTCATGGTCGCCGGCTTCCGCGCGCTGGAGAGCGAGCGACCTGAGCCTCTGTTCCGCGACCCCTTGGCCTGGACGCTGGCCGGCGAGCATGGACGCAAGATCCTCGCCACCGTGCCCAAGACCTTCGTCGGTGGCTGGTCGGTGGTGATCCGCACGGTCATCATCGACGACTTCATCAAAGAGGCAATCGAGCAGGGGGTCGATACGATCCTAAATCTCGGCGCCGGCCTCGATACGCGGCCCTACCGGATGGAGCTGCCGAAGACGCTGCGCTGGGTCGAGGTGGATTTCCCGCACGTCATCGCCCTCAAGGAGTCGCGGCTTGCCGACGAGCGCCCCAATTGCCGGCTCGATCGCATCGAACTCGATCTCACCGACCGCGCCTTGCGGCAGCGGTTTCTCGCCGAGATCAGCCAAAGCGCCGAGAAAATCTTGGTGCTTACCGAAGGCGTCGTGCCTTACCTGAGCAACAGCGAGGTCTCCGACCTTGCCGGCGATCTGCGGGCTGTCGAGAAGATCCGCTTTTGGATCGTCGACTATTTCTCGCAGCAAGCGCTGCGCTATGGGCGCAAGCTTCGCACTCGCTTCATGCGCAATGCGCCGTTCCAGTTCGAGCCGACGAATTGGTTCGCCTTCTTCGACAAGCGGGGCTGGCGCGCCTCGGAGGTCCGCTACATCGCCGAGGAAGCCGAGCGGCTTGGCCGGCCGATTCCGCTTCCCTTGCGCCTGAAGCTTTGGCTGACGTTCGTCGGTCTTCTCGCCTCACGCGGCCGCCGTGAGCGGATGAAGCGCTTCGCCGCCTATGTGCTGTTGACCCCGCGCTGATCAAGCCCTTAGCTCTGCACCATGGCGATCGAGACAAGAAGCACTGCGGCCGCGTCGGCCGCGCAAGGGACCGCGGTCGCGGTGCTCGCCGCCATCAGCATCTGTCACATGCTGAACGATGTGATCCAGTCGCTGATCGTGGCGCTCTACCCCATGATCAAGCAGAGCCTTTCGCTCGACTTCCGCCAGATCGGGCTCATCACCTTCACCTTCACCTTCACCGCATCCCTGCTCCAGCCGCTGGTGGGCTTCGTCACCGACCGTTACCCCACGCCCTATTCGCTCGTGCTCGGCATGGGCTGTTCGCTGCTCGGCCTGATCATCGCCGCTTTCGCTTCGACCTACGGCTTGGTGTTGGTCGCCGTCGGCCTGATCGGCATGGGATCCTCGGTGTTTCACCCCGAGTCCTCGCGCGTCGCCCGCCTCGCCTCCGGCGGTCAGCACGGCCTCGCCCAATCGGTGTTCCAGGTCGGCGGCAATTTCGGCACGGCGCTCGGTCCGCTGCTCGCGGCCTTCGTCGTGCTGCCCTACGGACAGGGAAGCGTCGCCTGGTTCTCCATCGTCGCGCTGATCGGCATGATCATGCTTGCCGGCATCGGCTCTTGGTATGGCAAGACGCTGAAATTCAACAACAGCAAGGTGCGACCGAGCGAGAGCGAAGCGATCCACGAGCTTACGCACGGCAAGGTGCGGAAGTCGGTGGCCATCCTCATGGCGCTCACCTTCTCCAAGGACTTCTATCTCGTCAGCATCACCAGCTTCTACACTTTCTATTTGATCCACACGTTCGGGCTTTCGGTGCAGCACGCCCAGCTTTATCTGTTTCTGTTCCTCTTCTCGGTCGCCGCCGGCACGGTGATCGGCGGCCCGATCGGCGACCGCATCGGCACGCGGCGCGTGATCTGGTGGTCGATCCTCGGCGTGCTGCCGTTCACGCTGGCGCTGCCTTATGTCGGTCTGTTCGGCACGGCGATCCTGAGCATCATCATCGGCCTGATCCTCGCGTCCGCGCACCCCGCGATCATCGTCTATGCCCAGAGCCTGATCCCGGGCCGCGTCGGCATGGTGGCGGGACTTTTCTTCGGTCTCGCCTTTGGCGTTGCCGGCATCGGCGCGGCCTTTCTCGGCTGGCTCGCCGATAAGACCTCGATCGGCTTCGTCTACCACGTGTGCGCCTTCCTCCCGGCGATTGGCCTGCTCGCGGCCTTTCTGCCGGAGATGGCAAAGCCAAAAATTCCCGCCAAGCGAGGAAAGCGCTGAGGGTGGCGCCTTGGCGGGGGCCATTTCGCCAAGATCACGTCTCCCCGCGCGCCGATTTCGATTTTTTTGTTCAGCCGGGGTCTTGGCCTCGTCTTGGCGAAACACCGGTGCGGCGCAAGACGAAGGGCCGGGAAATCGGCAGCCGGCGGTCGGTTATGCTGTGCGTTTCTGCCGCAAACGGCAAAGCCGAGACAGCGGCTCGCGCCTGTGGTTAATTATGCGGTCCAAGGGTCCGGCCGAGGCAAATGCCGAGCCCTTGTTTTCTCTAGCCGAGCTCGGCGGCCGGCAGTTCTCATTTGGTCTTGCGTGAAACTGCCCCAGCCCGCTCGGTTGTCCGAACACCTATTCTAACGAGGGGCAAGCAATGCGTGATATCCGCGGGGATTTGCAAGACCGGGCCGGCCTGCTTGAAGAGCAGATCAACGCCCACGAGGCTCAATTCGACAAGCTGCTCGATCAGCTCAAGCAAGAGCATGATGCGAGGCTCGAGGACCTCAAGGGCGAGCTTGAGGCAGTCAACCGGCTGATTGAGGTCGAGCTCCGCCGGCTGGCGACCGCGCCCGCCGCGCCGAGGGTGCCGGCGCGCGAGCCCGTGCAGTACCACGCGAGCCACCAGGCGGCGCAACATGTCGCCCATCAGCCCGCGCCGGCACAGCATGTGTCACACCGGCCACCGGCTCCGTCGCCAGCTCAACCCGAGCTGCCGCTGTCCGACTTCTTGGTGCGCAAGCTCAACGAGGTCGGCGCCATGTCGCGTGACGATCTTCGACGGCTTTCGCTGCAAGAGGGTTATTTCGCCGATGCCGACACCGCCGATCGCGGCGTCCACACCACCCTGCTCAACGTGGTGAAGGCGGGCCTCATCCGGCAGCTGCCGAACGGCAACTTCGCGCCGGCCACCGTGCTCGACACGATCCGGCTGCGCCGGGCGATGTAATCTCGGTGTTACGTGGGCAACGGCGATGTCCGTTGCCCACGCTCACGCCGCCGGCGGCCCGCGCAACAATTCGACCACGTCCTTGCGCACCTTGTCCTCGGCGTAGCGGGCGAGCGCCTTGCGGTCGGGGAATGCATCGAGCGGAACCGGCGGTCCGATGCGGATATGCGCGTCGATGGGCCCGAGCCCGAGCAGCCGCCAGGCATGGCTCGCCATATCCATGTCGCCGTACCAGGCGATCACATGGCGCCCGCGGCGACAAAGCGGCAGCCCGTAGATCTTGGGATAGGTCAGCGCAAGGGTTTGCGCCGAGACCTTGGCGCCCATCGGCGCGCCGCCCACCGGCTTGGCCGCCGCGAACAATGCCGTCTTGAACGGCACCACGCTGTTGCCGTCGCTCGAGGTTCCTTCGGCGAACAGCACGATATGATCGCCGCCGGCGAGCCGCTCCAGAATTTCGTTCGCCTTGTCGCCGACCTCGTTGCGCCGGTTGCGATCGACGAACACCGAGCGCTGTAGCTTGGCGAGCCAGCTGACGAACGGCCAGGACGCGACCTCTTGCTTGGCCACGAACGACACCGGCGCCACGGCCGAGAGCACGGTGATGTCGAGCCACGACACATGGTTGGCGATGATCAGCACGCCCTGCTGTTCGGCGATCTCTCCCTCGACATTGAGGCGGATGCCGACCAGCCTGCACACCTGCCGATGATACCAATGCGGGAAGCTGCGGGCATAACGCGAGCCCGTCCTGACGAACAGGAGCTGGAGCGGCATCAAGGGAAAGGTCAAGGCGAAGAAGGCGCTGAGCACCAGGAACGCGCGCAAGCTTCTCATCTCATTGGCCGTTACGGTCGCCTCGATCCCGCGATCAGTAACAGGTCCGGCGTCCGTAATAGGTGGTGCAGATGCCTGTCAGCGCCGGATTGGCCTTGGGCGCCGGGCTTGTCTCCGTCCGGCAAGCGGTGCGGATCTCGCCGAAGCCCCAATTGGTCGTGGTGCAGACCTCGTGTGTGACGACCGGGACCAAGCCAGGATCAGTTTTCGCCGCCGGCTCCTGTCCGGCTTGCGCCGCTCCGCCGAGCACCGCGATAAAGCCAGCCAAAACAACGCGCTTCAACATCACGCCATCCCCTTTTGTTCGGTAAACAACTCCTTAACGTTGGCTCTGGCGGGGGCCAGAGTCAAATTCAGCGGAGTCCGGCCAAAAACCGGCCCTGCCGCGCGGCCGTTTTGCTTATTTGCCGGTCTTGAGCGGTACGCCGAACAACTCGAGCCGATGCCCAATCAGCCGGAAGCCGAGTTCGCGCGCCACGCCCTCTTGCAGGCGTTCGATCTGCTCGTTCGAGAACTCGATCACCTCGCCGGTCTTCATGTTGATGAGATGGTCGTGATGACCAAGCCCGGCCGGCTCGTAACGCGCGCGGCCGTCGCCGAACTCGTGCCGCTCGAGGATGCCGGCGCCTTCGAACAGGCGCACGGTGCGGTAGACGGTGGAGAGCGAGATGCGCGGGTCGCGCGCGCTGGCGCGCCGGTAGACCTCCTCGACGTCGGGGTGATCATCCGCTTCGGACAGCACCTTGGCGATGGTTCGCCGCTGGCCCGTCATGCGCATGCCCTTCTCGGCGCAGAGACGCTCTAGCCTGTTATCCGCCAATGCAGTCTTGGGCATGGGTCGCTACGCCGGCCGTCTCGCTAGGGCCGTGCCATCATCTTCGGGGCCGGTTGAAAGGGCAAGGCTGAAGATCGCGGCGTCGGCGCCGTGCTGATAATAGCCCTTTCTCTGGCCCACCCTCACCGCGCCGAGCGAGTTGTAGAGGCGCAAGGCGGCCTGGTTGCCGTCCTCGACCTCGAGGAAAAGTTGCGTAGCGCCGCTGGTGCGGAGCGCGTGCATGGCCGCGCGCATGAGGGCGCGGGCGAGGCCTTGTCCGCGACAGGCCGGTACGACGCCGAGCGTGAGCAGCTCGGCCTCGTCGGCGGCCTTGCGGGCGATGAGCAAGCCCGCGGGCGCGCCGCCCGATTTGTCGACCGCCGCGGCGAGGAGGCAAAGCGTGTCGGGGCCGGCGATGAATTGCGCCATCGCCGCCTCGTCCCACGCCTGCGCGAAGCAGCTCGCATGCAGCGCCGCCAGCAGCGACGCATCGCCCGGCATGGCGCGATGGACCGCGATCTCGACCGCCATCAGCGCCTCGAGACCGCTTGCGCCTGCGGCCTTGCATCCGGCGGGCGCAGATAAAGAGGTTTGAGCGTCGGCAAGGTCTCGCCGCTCGCAGCGGCGATTTCGGCCAGCGCTCCCGCGCTCGGCTGAAGCTCCGGCAGCGTCGTGGCGATGCTGCGTCCCTGCCGCGCGCCGGCGGCGGCAAGCAGCTCCGCGCCGCTTCCGGCCGCCATGCGAAGGTCTGGCGGCAGCAAATCCACGGCCGCGTCCGGCGCGATCAGCAGTGGCCCTTCGATCTTCCGCGCCGCTTCGTCATACAGGCCGAGATAGAGCATGCCGCGCCTGGCATCGACCGCTACGGCAAAGGGCGCCGAGCCGGCTTCGCCGCTCGCGAGCGCGCTGCGCGCCATCACCGAGAGGCTGTCGGTGCCGAACAGTCCGGCGTGAGTCACGAGCGCCAAACCGCGCGCGGCGGCGATGGCGATGCGCACGCCGGTGAAGCTTCCCGGGCCAACCGTCGCCGCGATCAGATCGAGCTCGGCGAAGGCCGTGCCGCTCTCCTGCATCACCTCGGCCACCATCGGCATCAGCGCCTCGGCATGGCCGCGCGCCATCAAGGCCTCGCGCAAGACAAGCGTGCGCGCCGCGCCGTCCACCGCGAGCAGCGCGGCGGAGCAAGCGCCCATGCTGGTGTCGAGCGCGAGGATGTTCATCGCGGTGTCTTAGACGATCCGCGCCATCTCGTCGAAGCTGAAGCGCGGCGAGCGCGGGAACAGGTCCTTGGGATCGCCATAAGCGAGATTGCACAGGAAGTTCGATTTGACGTTGGTGCCGGCGAAGAATTCGCGATCGACGCCTTGATTGTCGAAGCCGGACATCGGCCCGCAATCGAGCCCAAGCGCTCGCGCCGCCATGATCAGATAAGCGCCTTGCAGCGTGCCGTTGCGGAACGCGGTCTCGGCGATCTTGGCCGCGTTGCCTTCGAACCAGCTCTTGGCGTCGGCATGCGGAAACAGCTTCGGCAGGTGATGATGGAAATCGAGATCGTAGCCGATGATGGTGCACACCGGCGCCTTCATCGTCTTGTCCCGGTTGCCTTCGGAGAGATGCGGCTTGAGCCGCTGCTTGGCCTCGGGCGATTTCACGAACACGAAGCGGGCAGGGCTGCAATTGGCCGAGGTCGGGCCGAGCTTCAGCAGATCGACGATCCTGTGCAGCAGCGCGTCGGGGACGTCGCGGTCCTGCCAGGTGTTATGGGTGCGCGCCGCGCGAAACAGCTGGTCGAGACAGGCCTCGGGAAGAGCCCCACTCAAACCGGCCGGACCTCTTGCACTTCGGGGATGAAGTGCCGCAGCAGATTCTCGATGCCGTGACGGAGCGTCGCCGTCGAGCTGGGGCAGCCCGAGCAGGCGCCGCGCATATGCAGGTAGACCACGCCCTCGCGGTAGCCCTGGAAGGTGATGTCGCCCCCGTCCTGCGCCACCGCGGGACGCACGCGCGTCTCCAACAGCTCCTTGATGGTCTTGACGGTCTCTTCGTCTTCCGGCGCGTAGAACTCGCCACCGGCGGAGCTTTCCGAGCCGGTCTGCTCGCCCTCGGTCACCGCCTCGCCCGAGAGGTAGTGCTCCATGATGGCGCCGAGAATGGCCGGCTTCAGATGCTGCCACTCGCCGTCGCCCTTGGTCACGCTGATGAAGTCGGTGCCGAAGAACACGCCCTTGACGCCTTCGATCTCGAACAGCCGGGCCGCGAGCGGCGAGGACTTGCTGGCGTTGGGATCGAGAAACTCCACCGTGCCCTGGTCGAGCACCGGCTTCCCTGGGATGAATTTCAGGGTCGCTGGGTTGGGGGTTGCTTCGGTCTGGATGAACATCTTGATGCCTCTTCGCCGCCTAACGCGCGAGCCCGGCAAAGGTCGCACACAGCTTAGAACAATTCTAGACCATACTTGGCCTCACGAGGCCCAAAGTCAAGGCTGAGCCCGCCTGGCGGCGTTAGACGATCAGGTAGAAGCTGAGGCCAATGAGGAGGAGCGCAAGGAGCACTCCGAAAGCCAGGTCCGCCAAGATACCGGGCGAGTGCATCGCTTGGTCATCCAGCAATCGCCCGGTGCGCACGAAGCGGATGGTGGCGATGAGTATCACAAGGATGCCGACGACAATAAAAGCGTGCCCGGCGCCGAAACCGAACGGCCCAGGCAATTTCTCGAAATGCGAACGAGCGGCCGCATCGAGCGAGGTCGCGCCGGCCAGCGTGAGAACGAACAGATTGAACTTCTCGATCACGAATCCGAAGGCAACGACGGCCATGCCGGTGCGGAGCCAGGCAAGAAAGGTCCGCTCGTTGGCAGCATGGTCGGCATAGTCGCGGATCATCGTTGACCTCGGTGGTTCGAATTGGCGCCGTCCGCTCAGGCGAGCGCGAGAATCTCCTCGATCGAGAGATGGCCCGGCACCACGGTGATCGGCACCGGGAAGGTGCCGGCGAGCCTGCCGACGGCGAGCGTGGTGATGAGCGGGCCCGGACCCGAAGGGTCCTTGGAGGCGCCGAGCACCAGCACGCCGATATCCTCGTCGTCCTCGATCAGCTTGGTGATCTCCTCGGCCTTCATGCCTTCGCGCACGATCTCCTCCGGGACCAGATCCTCGAAGCCCATGGCTTTCAGCTTGCGCCCGAACAGCCGAAACACCGCCTTGGCCTTGTTGTGCCCTTCCTCGCGCGCCACGTCCTCGACGCCGAGCCACTGGAAATCGACGTCGGGCTCGATGACGTAGAGCAGCGCGAGCTGGCCTTGCGTGCGCAGTGCCCGGCTGGCGGCGAAGGCAAGCGCGCTCTCGCATTCCGGCGTCTCGTCGACCACGACCAGGAACTTCCGCTTATGCCCTTCGGCAAAGATCTGCCGCTTCTTCCGCGCGCGGGCCTGGGCGGCCGTCTCGGGCTTCTTGGTCTCAGACTGCTTCTTCTTCGCCATCGGCTTAGGTGCTGCTCAGGCCAGGTCGATGGCGTAGCGCTTCAGGTCCGTCAGCTCGACCACCTCGAGCGTGTCCTCGTGCGTCGCCGCCAGAATGACACGCGGGGCGCGTCCCGCTTCGAGCGCCTCGCGCCAGCGCGCGGCGCAGAGGCACCAGCGATCGCCGGGCTTGAGCCCAGGGAAGTCGAAATCGGGTTGCGGCGTGGAGAGGTCGTTGCCGCGCGATTTGGAGAAGGCGAGGAACTCCGCCGTCACCTCGATGCAGACCGTATGCTGCCCGACGTCCTCGGGCCCGGTGTGGCAGCAGCCGGTGCGGAAGAAGCCGGTCAGCGGACGGTCGGAACAGCTCTTCAGCGGCTCGCCATAGACGTTCCGCTGGGCCGACATCGGCTCCTGCCGTCGCTCCTGCATGGTCGGGGATACTGCCCGATAGAAGCGCTGGCGGGAAGCCTCAACGCAAGGGATTGCGGTCCGGCAAGGGCATGCCCGCCGGGTCCGTGCCGCCGCCGATCAACGCCTGGAGCTGCGCCGCGGTGAGGATGGGGATCGGCGGGCCGGCGTCCTTGGTCTCGAGCGCCTGCAGCGCCGAAGCGGGCATTACCGTGCCGTCCTCGCCCTGCGGCGGCGGCTCGAACCCGCCCGCGGTCAGCACCGTGCCGCATTCCTTCGGTAGCTGCGCCATGGTGAGCGGCGGCTTGCCCACCCAGGGCTTGGCGCCCGGGACCGGCTGCTTGGCCGCCTCGATCGCCGACTTCTTCAGCATGGCGTACCAATTGGTCAGCTCCTGGCCGCAGCCATTGTCGCCAGAGGCCGGCTTCTGGTTCTCACAGCCGTCCGCACCGGGCGGGCAGGTGAGCCGAATATGGAAATGGTAGTGGTGGTTCCACCAGGGCCTGACCTTGCCGAGCCAGGAGGTGTCCTTGCCGACCTGGGGGGCCATTTGGCAGAGCGCCTTCTTGATGGCCGGATGCACGAAGATGCGCGCGACCTGCGGGTAGGAGGCGGCGCGCCGGATCAGCTTCACTTGCGCCAGGGTGAAGATTTCGGGATCGACACTGAACGGGTCCTTCAGCATTGAGACCGCGCTCATGTCCTCGCGCTCTTGGGGAGTGAGAATGCGGTCGGGCATCGGGGTGAGCCAGACATCGGCATCGAGCCCGATCTGGTGGCTGGTATGGCCGGTGAGCATCGGCCCGCCGCGTGGCTGCGACATGTCGCCGATGAGAAGCCCCGGCCAGCCGTCCAGCGCGCGCGCGTCGCTCGCCAGCCGCTCGAGATAATCGAGCAGGCGCGGATTGCCCCAATTGCGGTTGCGCGAGAGCCGCATCACCTGCCAGTCCGGACCGTTGATCGGCAGCGACACGCCCCCGGCGAGGCAGCCTTTGGCATAGCCGCCGATCGAGCGGGCGGCGAGGGGAGCCGGCGCGGTCGCGCTGCCGAACAGCTCTCTTGCGGGCGGCCCCTTGGGCTTGGGGGGAGGCTTCTTCGCGGCCGTCTTGGGTGTTGCAGGCTTGTCGGCCGGCTTTACGGCGCTCATCGGTCCCGGTTGTTGCGCCGCGACCGCGCCACAAAACAAAATCAGCGTGAGGCCCAAGATCAGCCTTCGCATCGGCGCTTGACCCGTTCCGCTAAACCCCTCTAGGCGCTGACCCTAACACAAATGATGGCGGCAATTGGAACGACGCCCAAGCCCTTCGCGCGGCTTCAGGGAACTGTGGATTGCCGGCAGAAAGGCAAACCGCGTTCAGCTTGCATTCACGCGCTCGGCCTTAGGCTCAAACAACGGACTTAATCGGGAGGCATCTCCTCCCGCGTCAACTGAGACCAGCGAGCCGCCGTCAGGGGGAGGCCCGCATCCGAGGGAGGCCCATCGATGCGTCGCTCTATCCTGTTCGCCGGCTTGCTCGGCCTGGTGCTGGCATTTCCTGCCATGGCGCAGGCTCAGATCGTCGCCAAGATCAACCTGTCCACGCAGCGCATGGACGTCTATGTGGACGGGTCGCCGCGCTACCGCTGGCCGGTGTCCACGGCGCGGGCCGGCTACCATACGCCGACCGGAACCTTCAAGCCGATCGCGCTCGCGCGCTATCACCGCTCGACGATCTATAGCGGCTCGCCGATGCCATATTCGATCTTCTTCCTGCGCGGCTACGCGATCCACGGCTCCTACGAGACGAAATATCTCGGCCGGCCCGCCTCGCATGGCTGCATCAGGCTGCATCCCTCCAACGCGGCGGCGCTCTACTCCTTGGTGCAGCAGCATGGCGCCGGGAACACGGTGATCAAGATCAGCTATTGAGGCAAAGCGGCAGGTCGCCCCCTTGCTCCTTGCCTGATCTTCTGTAGCATTGCTGCGAGGGAAGGGTGCTCGAACCGCCCGCTTGAAGGAGGGGGATATGACGCTGCTGAAATGGGCGCTGATCTGCCTGCTGATCTCGCTGGTCGCCGGCGCATTTGGCTATACCGGTCTCGCCCGCGGCGCGGGCCAGCTCGCCAAGATCCTGTTCTTCCTCTTCCTCGTCATCTTCATCATCATTCTGATCCTGGCGATCTCGGCCGGCCAGCTCGTGTTCTAGCGTTCGCAACTTGACGGCGCCGGCACGCCCCTGAAGCGCTCGCCCATCCAGGCCAGCGCGGCAGGCGCGCTGTCCTTGGCGGCGAAGGTATGCGTCACGCCCGGCAGCTCGACGAAGTCAACGCGCACGCCTTGGCTGCAGAGGTGATCGCCGAATTGCTTGGTGATCTCGGGCCTGACCGTCGTATCGGCGGTGCCCTGGGCGATGAACACCGGCGCTCCGGCAGGCGCCTGACCCGGCGTATTCTGCAACATGATCCCTTTCCAAGGTTCGGTCTCGGACGGGTCGGCCTTGAGAAACTGGATGGTCTGCAAGGGCTGCTCGTCCTTATTGATGGCCTCGAATTGGGCGAGCGATTCGATGCAGGCGCGCGCCGTCTTTTCGAAGGCCGGCACCGCATCGGGTTCGACGATCGTCGTCACCGGGAGGTTCTCGAGCCTCGACCAGGAGAGCACCGTCATCGCGGTCAGCTCCTTGCCCTCCGAGCTCGTCTTGTCGGCGTCGAACAGCTCGACGAGATAGGTGGCGGGCGCCGCCGCCGCGACGCCGACCAGCTTCAGGTCGGGCGCGTAGCTTGCGGCCAGCTCGCCCGCATAGAGCGATGCGTGGCCGCCTTGGCTGTGTCCCCACACCGCGAACCGGTTCGAGGCGGCGGCGTCGGGCAGATCGCGCGCCGCGCGCACCGAATCGAGCACCGCGCGACCTTCGCTCGGGCCGATGAGATAAGGGTGGATCATCCCCGGCACGCCGAGACCGGGATAGTCGGTGGCGACGACGACATAGCCTTGCGCCATCATGCCGGCCAATCCCCAGATCATGCCGGCGAGGTCGGGCATCAGCGACGGCGCGCAGTCCTCAACCACCCCGCTGGTCGGATGCGCCCAGGCAATCACGTTGCGGCCGCCCGGCGGAGGCGACCCCGGCGGAATGAAGATCGCGCCGGAGACGGCAATCGGCTCGCCGGAGGGGTTGGTCGAACGATAGAGGATGCGGAAGGCATTGGCGCCGCCGGGGCCTCCGCCTTCGAGCGGCCACACCCTGATGATCGATCCCGGCTTGCCCGCGGCGTCGCCGGGCTTCACGTCGTAAAGCGCGGCTGCCTCCCGCCCAAGGGCGAAACTCAGGACAAAACCAAGGCAAAGGGCAGGCGCGGCCTTGGCCGCGCGCGTGAGGCAGGCGTCGATCTTTGGCATGCAAATCCCCCGGGCTGAGCGCTGGTGGACCGGATATAGCCTCAGACATTGGCACTTCCGCAACAGTCGCCAGCATGGCCGGCTCAGCTCACCATTTCATTTCGCTGTCATCCGGCGTTAAAATCGGCGCCGAACGTTTATCGGCCCGTGGCGCTGGCCCGCCGCGGGCGCTTGGCCAAGCCGGGGGATTGAAGCATGACGACAGCCGCAGCGACGATCGATGCCTTGCTCAACCGCGTGGGCAAGATCGCGACGCCCTTTACCATCGAGTTGCCCGACGGCGAGAAACGGACACTCGGCGAGGGCAAGCCCGAGTTCGAAGTGGGCTTGCGCAACGAGCGTGCGTTAAGGGCGCTGCGCTCCCTCGACGAGGGAAATATCGCCGAGGCCTATCTGCAAGGCGACATCGACCTCGAGGGCGACATGATGAAGCCGTTCGATCTCCGGGCCTCGCTCGACGACCGGCACCCGCTGGTCGCGGCCTGGCGCTTCATCGAGCCGCTGCTGTTCGGACAGGTCTATACCAACAAGCGGGCCATCTCCTCCCACTACAACGCCGATCCGAAGCTGTTCTTGAGCTTCCTCGATCCGATCTTTCCCGCCTATAGCCAGGGCGTGTACGAGAACGACGACGAGTCGCTGTCGACGGCACTCCAGCGGAAATTCGACTGGGCGCTCGAGCAATGTCGCATCGGCAAGGGCACGCGCGTGCTGGAGATCGGCCCGGGCTGGGGCGCCTTCGCCGGACATGCGCTGCAAGCCGGCGCACGCTTCACCGGCATCACCAACTCGGAGGTTTCCCAGAGCTATCTCCGCGGCAAGCTCGCCAATTTCGGCGACAATTTCGATATCGAGCTGACCGATTTCTACGAATATCAGCCGAAGGAGAAGTTCGACGCCATCGTCATCATGGGGGTGATCGAGCACCTCCCCGACTACGAGCGGGTGCTGAAGAAGTTCTCGTCGCTGCTCAAGCCCGGCGGCCGCGTCTTCCTCGATGGCAGCGCCTGGAGCAAGAAATACGAGCTATCGACCTTCATGGTGCGCCACATCTATCCCGGCAACCATTCCTTCCTGGTGCTCGACGATTTCCTTAACAAGTTGTGGAAGACGGATTTCGAGGTGGATGTCATCCACAACGATCGCTGGAGCTATTACCTGACCTTCCGGCAATGGGCGCGGAACCTCGATGCCAGCCGCGACTACATCACGCGGACCTTCGGCGACTTCGAATTCCGCAAATTCCGGCTTTATCTCTGGGGGGCGACCTACGAGTTCCTCCACCGCAATCTCGATTGCTACCGGCTGATCCTCTCCAAGCCGAAGCAAAGCACCGCCTAGGACGGGTGCCGGCGACGGCGGCGGCCGCGTTTGCGACTCCCTCACCAAAGCTCCGATCCGGGCTTGACCCCCGCTTGGCTTGCGGGAGAGGTAGGGGACCCTATGGAGGAGAATCACGATGTGCGAGCTTTGCCAGCCTTCGCTTGCTTCGATGTCACGGCGCAATCTCATGGCGGGGGGAGCCGCCCTTCTCGCCGCTAGCGCTTTGCCTTTCGCTTTCGCCCGCGCCGATCAGCCGGTCTCCTTGACGCCGCCACAGAATTCGATGTCGCCGGCCGAGGCGCTCGACCGGCTGATGCAGGGCAATGCCCGCTATGTGGCGGGCGAGACCGAGTGCAAGGACTTCTCGATCGGCCGCGCCGAGCGCGCGGGCGCGCAATACCCCATCGTGGGGGTGCTGAGCTGCTCAGACAGCCGAGTGTCGCCCGAGCTTCTCTTCGAGCAGGGACCGGGCGACATTTTTGTCGTGCGCGTTGCCGGCAATTTCGTCAATCAGGATGGACTGGCGAGCATGGAATATGCGGTCAAGATTTTGGGCGTGCCGCTTCTGATGGTACTCGGCCACACCAATTGCGGCGCCATTTCCGCGGCGGTCAAGGTCGTGACGGAGCACGCGGAGCTGCCGGGCCATCTGCCGGAGCTGGTCGCGTCCATCGAGCCCGCGGTCATTAGCCGCTCATGCGAAACATCCGAGCGATCTCGTCGCCGCCACCATCGAGGAGAACGTGCGCCTCAACGTCAAACGGCTGATCGACGACACTCCAATCCTCGCCGATGCGCTTGCGGCGAAGAAGATTGCGATCTCGGGTGGCGTCTACGATATTGCCACCGGCAAGGTGGGTTTGATCTGAGCTAAGGTCGGGACGACGGGATGGAAGACGCCCTGGAGCGGTGGCGGTCGGAGAAAACCGCCGCCTATCTGTCGGGCGCGGTCGCCGCTGCCGAGCGCGATCCGGCCAACGCCAAGCTGTTCGGCGAGATGGCCGAAGCGGCGGAGCAGCAGGCCGCCATCCTGGCGAAAGAACTCAAGCCGGTCCCCGTGTTCGAGCCGTCGCTCCGGTCGCGGCTGACCGCCTCGCTGATCGGCATGTTCGGGCCGCGCGCGATGCGGCACGTGCTGTCGGCGTCGAAGGTGCGCGGCATCTCGGTCTATAGCGGCAAGCTGCCGCCCGAGGGTCATCCCTGGCCGACCTCGGTGGAAGAGGTGGGAGCGCGCCATCGCGCCCTCGGCGGCGGCACGTTGCGGGCAGGGGTGTTCGGCGTCAATGACGGCCTCGTCTCCAACACCTGCCTGGTGATGGGCGTCGCCGGCGCTGCCGTGGATCCAAGCATCATTTTGCTCACCGGGCGTGGCGGGGCTGCTCGCCGGCGCCTTCTCCATGGCGGCGGGCGAGTTCATCTCCATGCTGTCGCAGAAGGAGATGTTCGAGCATCAAATATCGCAAGAGAGGGATGAGCTTGAGCGCTACCCCGCGGAGGAGGCGGAGGAGCTGGCGCTGATCTACGCCGCCCGCGGCATTCCCCTGGAGCAGGCCCGCGACATCACCAAGAAGCTGATCGCCAATCCCGACCAGGCGCTCGATACGCTTGCCCGGGAGGAGCTCGGCCTCAACCCCGACGACCTTGGCTCGCCCATCGGCGCGGCGATCTCGTCTTTCATCGCCTTCTGCATCGGCGCAAGTCTGCCCCTGATCCCGTTTCTGTTTGGCTTGAGCCGGGGCGTGCTCATCGCCGCCTGCCTCTCGGGCGCCGCGCTGTTCGTGGTCGGCGCCGTGCTCAGCCTCTTCTCCGGCAAGAGCGCGCTGCTCGGCGGCGCGCGCATGCTGCTGATCGGCAGCGCCGCCGCGGCCGCGACCTATTTCATCGGCTCCTTGTTCAACGTTTCGGCCCTATGACGGCCCCACGGGCGAAACGTGAGCCGTTTTGCGCTGGAACCGCCTTCGCCAAGACGGCCGCACTAGCAGCGGAAAGAACAATGGAACCCAAGTTCGCGACACCTGCGTTACGTTTTGCGCTCCGATATGTGGGAGGAGCGCGAGATGGCGAAGGTTCAATTGTTGCAGCGATTGCGGCTGGTGCCGGCCCCGGCGCCGGATTCCCTTCCCCGTCCGTCTCCGAAGCCCATCTCTTCCGTGCAGGACGCTGACACGCGCATTCTGAGCTTTCCGCGCGGGCCCGCGCCGGGCTCACGGCTTTCGCCCGAGTTCGTGCGCGAGATCGGCCGCTTCGCTTATCTCTGGGGCTGGCCGTTGGTGAATGTGTTCAACCGCTACACCTCGTTCAAGCGGCTCTGGCGTCCGCTGCTCATCGGCGGCATTGCGCCGGTCGCGCCGATCAACCATCTTGCCATGCTGCACGACTATATCGGCTCGAAGCAGCGCTACATCACCTGCCCCAGCCAGGATCTCGTCTACGGCTTCGGCATCTTCGATCTCGGCCGCGAGCCGGTCGTCGTCCAGGTTCCGGATTTCGGCCAGCGCTACTGGGTCTATCAGGCGACCGACCTCAGGACCGACGGCTTCGCCGAGATCGGCGCGATGTACGGCACCAAGCCCGGCTTCTATCTCCTGGTCGGCCCCGATTGGAACGACCACAAGCCGGAGAACATCACGGCGGTCTTCCGCAGCTCGACCAATATCGGCACCATCGTCCCGCGCGTGTTCCAGGAGGACGGCAAGGCGGACAACGCGGCGCTCCAGCCGCTGATCCGCGAGATCCTTGCCTATCCGCTGTCCGAGTTCGACGGCACGGTGAAGACCAAGGATTGGTCCGACCTTCCGCGCTTTCCCTGGATCAAGCTCGGTGACGAGGAATGGAAGTGGGTGGACCCCGCCACCTTCTTCGACGTGTTGCCTGAGGCGCTCGACGCCGCTCGCCCGCTTCCCGGCGAAGAGGCGCTCTATGCGCTGATCCGCTCGGTGCTCGATGCGGCGGGCGCCGACCGCGCCTTGCGCAACGCGCTGAAGGAGGCTGCAAGCGAGGCCGACGCGGCGCTGGTCAAGCCGCTGCTCGAATTCCGCAATTTCGGCATTCCGCTGCCCCACAACTGGACCACCGTGATCAACAGCGCGGAGTTCGGCACCGATTTTTACACGCGCACCGCCATCGCCAAGTCCAACATCTTCATCAACCGCCCGCGCGAGACGCGCTATTTCTATCAGGATCTCGACAACCGGGGGGAACGGCTCACCGGCGCCTCGCGCTACACCGTGACCTTCGACGCCTTGCCTCCGGTCGATGCCAAGGGCTTCTGGTCGATCACGCTTTACAACCAGCACCATTTCTTCGCGCCCAACGAGCTCGACCGCTTCTCGCTCGGCACCAAGAGCAAGGGGTTGCGCTTCGAGGCTGACGGCTCGCTCGTCATCCATGTGCAGAAGGACCGGCCCGACGACGATAAGGTCGCCAACTGGCTGCCGGCGCCGGCCGATGCCTTCTCGCTTTACATCCGCGCCTATTGGCCGCTCGATGCCCTTAACGAGGGGGGCTGGACCCCGCCGCCGGTCGTCCCCGGATAGGGTCGTCCCGGAAACATTGCCGAAAATTGCGCCGAACGCGGCGACGCGCGCTTAAGCACCGGGCGAATCGCGGCCCGATGCTTAATGCCGCTTTCAGAGTTTGCCGCGACACTCCGCCCAACAGTCGGGAGGAGACCACTCATGATCCGCAAAGTTTCGATCGCCGCGCTCAGCGCCGCCCTCATCCTCGCCACCACCCCGAGCTTCGCCTGCACGGGCATCAGCCTCAAAGCCGGCGACGGCGCCGCCATCCGCGGCCGCACGCTCGAGTTCGGCTTCCCCATGCAGTCGAAGGTGATCGTCATCCCCGCCGGCAAGGAGTTGAGCGGCACGTTGCCCGATGGCGGCAAGGGGCTCATCTATAAGAGCCGGTACGGCTTCGTCGGCGCCAACGCGCTCGGGCTGCCCGCCATTCTCGACGGCGTGAACGATCAGGGCCTCTCGGTCGGCCTGTTCTATTTCCCGGGCTACGCCAAATACACCGAGGTCACCGACGAGAATAAGAGCCGCGCGATCGCGCCGCAGGAATTCGGCGTCTGGGCGCTCGCCAATTTCGCCACGGTGGACGAGGTGCGCGAGGCGGTGAAGAATATCGTCGTCGTGCCGACGCCCGCTCCCGGCCTCGGCAGCCCGCAAGGCGCGGTCGCCGGCGCGCATTTCTTCCTGCAAGACAAGTCGGGCAAGTCGCTCGTCGTCGAGCCGGTCGACGGCACGCTGAAAGTGCATGACGCGCCGCTCGGCGTGATGACCAATGCGCCGACCTATGACTGGCACATGACCAATCTGTCGAACTACGTCAACCTCTCGGTGAAGGACATCGACCAGACCAAGGTCGGCGGCGTCGCCGTTCCGGCGTTCGGCGCGGGCACCGGCCTGCTCGGCCTTCCCGGCGATTTCACCCCGCCCTCGCGCTTCGTGCGCGCCGTCGTCTACAGCAAGGCGGCGGTTCCCAACCAGACCGCCGAGGACGCGGTGTTCGCCGCATTCCATATCCTGAACCAGTTCGACATCCCCAAGGGCTCGGTGATGAATTCGGCCGTTGGCGAGCCAACCGCCGAGATCACCGAATGGACCAGCGTCGCCGATCTGAAGAATCTCCGCTGGTATTTCCGCACGCGGGAGGATCAGTCGATCCGCATGGTCGATCTGAAGCAGGCGCTCGACGCCGCCAAGGGCGAGGTCGCCACCATCGAGATGGAAGCCAGCAGGCAGCCCTATACCAACGTTTCCGGTGAAGCCAAGAAGCTCGACACGGCGTCGAACTAGAAACCTCGGAAAGCTAGCCGCTTGCGCCGGGCAGTAGCCAACGGTTCGGCGCGCGCGGCTCTCTGGAAGGCCCCGGGGAACCCCTCGGGGCCTTTCGCTTGTCCGCCTCGGAACCTAAACTCTGCCGGCTTGTTATCGCGTGGCGCAGCCGATCGGCTGACCGTCGGGGCCGGCACCCCCTATCGGCGAATCGGGTGTCTTGCTATGCCGGAAAGCCCGCTGCCCTGAGGACCAAGATGCCGCCCCGCTCGCCTTTTCCCCTCCTGACCACGCCGTCCGACTCCCGCACCGCGATGCTGCAAGGGCTGCTGATCGGCGTCATCCTCATCGCCGGGCTCTACGTCGCCCGCGAGGTGCTGCTGCCGCTCGCGCTCGCCATCCTGTTGAGCTTCGTGCTGACCCCGCCGCTGCTCATGCTCCGCAAGATCAAGGTGCCGCGCGTGCTCGCGGTCGGCATCGTCGTCGCCGTCGCCTTCGGCTTCATCCTCGCCCTTGGCTGGATGATGTCGCGCGAGGCGACCAAGCTCGCCGCCGACCTGCCGAACTACAGCGCCACGCTGTCGGAGAAGATCACGGCGCTGCGCAACACCACGAGCGAGTCGAAGGTGCTGAAAAGGGCAGGCGACGTGCTGACCGACTTGCAGCAGCAGCTCGACAAGCCGGCAAGCGCACCCCCGGCGCCAAGCGTCGGCACGCCGGCGTTGCGGCCGAGCGACACGCCGATCCCGGTCGAGATCAAGACGCCCGAGCCGTCGGGATGGGGTCTCTATCAGACCATCGTCGGCACGTTGCTGCCGCCGCTCGCCACCGCCGGCATCGTGCTTTTGTTCGTTATCTTCATCCTGCTCCAGCGCGAGGATCTGCGCGACCGGCTCATCAGGCTGTTCGGCGGCTCGGATCTCCAGCGTGCCACCTCGACCATGACAGACGCGGCGACGCGGCTCAGCCGCTACTTCCTGAGCCAGGTGCTGATCAACACCACCTATGGCGCGCTGATCGCCGTGGCGCTGTGGGCGGTCGGGCTGCCGAGCCCCATCGCCTGGGGCATCCTCGCCGGACTGATGCGCTTCGTCCCCTATGTCGGCGTGTTTATCGCCGTCAGCGTGCCCTTGCTCATCGCCGCCGCCATCGATCCTGGCTGGACCACCTTCGTCGAGGTGCTGGTGCTGTTCGTGGTCGGCGAGATGACCATGGGTCAGGTGGTCGAGCCGATGGTGTTCGGGCGCGGTACCGGCGTGACGCCGATCGCCGTGATCGCCTCGACGGTGTTCTGGACCTGGCTATGGGGCCCGCTCGGCCTGCTGCTCGCCATGCCGATGACCGTCTGCCTCGCCGTGCTCGGCCGCCATGTCGAGGGGCTCGAGTTCCTCGACGTTCTGCTCGGCGACGAGCCGGCGCTCACCCCGGCGCAGAGCTTCTATCAGCGCGCGCTGACTGGCGATGCCGCCGAGGCCACCTACCAGGCCGAGCTTGCCCTCAAGGACCAGAGTTTGGCGTGCTATCTCGATGCCGTCGCCCTGACCGGCCTCAAACTTGCCGAGCGCGATTTCGAGCGCGGCGCCATCGACGGCGATCAGGAGGTGAAGATCTCCAGCACCGTCAAGGAGATGCTCGACAATCTCGCCGATTTCGAGCCGCGCCGCTGGTTCTCCAAGCTCCACCCGGCGCCTGACAAGAACGGCAAGGACAAGGAAGAGACGAGCGGCATGGCGACGCTCGCCGCCGCCGAGAACGGCGAGGATGAACACGGCAAGCTGCCCTTGGTCGAGCGCAGCGAGCTCGCCCCGGGCTGGGTGGTCGACGAGCCGATCCTGTCGATCGGCGGCCGCAACGCGCTCGATGCCGCCGCCGCCGACATGCTGGCGGGCGTGCTGCGCAAGCGCGGGCTGGGCGTCAAGGAGTATGGGCCCGAGACGGTCTCGGCCGCGCACATCACCTCGCTGACCGCGACCGAGGCGAAGCTCGTCTGCCTGTCTTATCTCGGCATTGGCAACGGCCCGGCGCAGATCCGCTATCTGGTGCGGCGCCTCAGGCGCATCCTGCCGCAAGGCACGCTGATCATGATCTGCTTCTGGGCCGAGGAAGGCGATCAGCTCTCCGTCAAGTCGCTGTTGGCGAACACCGAGGCCGACGCCTACGCCACCTCGCTGCATGAAGCGAGCGAGCTTTGCGTGAAGGCGGCCAAGGGCGAGCTGAAGAGCAAGCTTGCGGCGACGGCGGAGCCGGCCGGGCATCCCGCCGCCGCAGCGCCAGACGCCGCGCCTGCATCGGCGCCCGCGCCTCAGCCGAACGCCGAGCCCGACAAGCCGAAGCGCGGCGCCTAAGCGTAAATCACAGAGCGCGGTTGCTTGAAGTCCGCCGTGGTGAGGAGCGTGGCGATCGCTCGCGCGATCTTCGCCCCGCCTTTGACCGAAGGCTCGATGTCGTTGGCGTAGTCGGCATCGTCGTTGATGATCAGCCGCAGGTCGATCACCGGCAGCGCGCGCGCGAACGCCTCGCGCAGGATCGCGTCGTTGAACACGCTCAAGCCGGTTGCCGCGATCGCCCGCGTGGTGAGGTCCGCGTAATGCGCCTCGTAGATGGTGCAGATTGCGGTCGGCAGTCTCCGTGCCAGCACGCCGTCGAGCATCGCCGCATAGCTCTTGCGGAAAGCGGCCTTGATCTTGGCAAGCTTGTCGAGCACTTCGGCGACCGACTGCGCCTTTTCCTCGATCAGCCCCTTCTCCGCGAGCGCGTTGTTGCCGCCCACCGAGATGACGAGATGCGTCGCCGTCTTCGGCACGGTTTCGAGCTGACCGGCGATGTCGTTCGTGGTCGAGCCGTCGCGCGCGGCAAGCGTGGCGGTCGAGCCCGCTTGCAGCATGGCGCCGAGCTGCGCGATCACGTCGGGCCCGCCGCCGACATAGGCCTTGTTGTCGAAGATCGAATCGCCGAGCAGCACGACGTTCATGGCTTGGCTCTGCTCCGCGTGCGCCGGCAATGCGCTGGGCACCCGCGATGAGCGCCATCCCGGCAAGCAGGTCGCGGCGGGTGGTGGTCGGTGGCGGCGCATCGTTCATCTCTGTCCTTCCCACAAGCGAGGCATAGCCCCTCTCGCCCAGCGGGGAGAGGGTCGGGGTGAGGGGTTTTTACGAGCCAGATTGATTTCGCGCTAGCGCCCCTCTCACCCTTCCCGCCTCATGCGGGCGACGATGCGGCCGTGCGCCGCCGCGCGGCATAGCCGAACAGCAGCACCACCACCGCGCCGAGCACCAGCGCGCCGGCGAGGAACAGCAGTGCCGCGGTGAACGAGCCGGTCGCCTGCTTGATCACGCCGATGATCGGCTGCCCGACCAGGCCGCCTGCATTGCCGAGCGAGTTGATCAGCGCGAGCCCCGCCGCCGCTCCCGTGCCCGTCAGGATCGAGGTCGGCAGCGACCAGAATGTGCCGATCGCGGCATAGGTCCCGGCCGTGGCGAGGGTCAGCGCCACCATGATGAGCCACAGCGGCAGCGTCGAAGCCGACCAGGCGAAGGCCAGGCCGGCAGCCAGCAGCGGCAGCGCCACGTGCCAGATGCGCTCGCCGGTGCGGTCGGAATGCGCGCCCCAGGCCACCATGGCGACGGCGGCGAAGAAGAACGGTATGGCGGTGAGGAAGCCGATCTGCAGCGGAGTTTGCCCATAGGTCTGGATCACCTGCGGCATCCAGAAGCTCACGCCGTAGAAGCCGATGACGATGCAGAAATAGAGGAAGCCGAGCACGAGCACGCGCGGCCGCGTCAGCGCCTGGCCGAGCTCGGCATAGCCGGTTTCTCGCGTCGCCCTGGCCTCCGCCGCGAGAGTGCCTGCGAGCGCCGTCCGCTCATCCTGACTGAGCCAACGCGCGTGCTCGGGCCGGTCGTCGAGAAATTTGAGCGCGATCACGCCGAGGATGACCGCCGGCAGTCCCTCGACGATGAACAGCCAATGCCAGCCCTTCAGGCCGAGCAGCCCGTGCATCTCGAGCAGCGCGCCCGAGACTGGGCCTCCGACCATGGTGGCAAGCGGCACCGCCGCCATGAACAGCGCGACGATGCGCGCGCGTTCCCGCGCCGGAAACCAATAGGTGAGATAGAGGATGATGCCCGGGAAGAAGCCGGCTTCGGCGACGCCCAACAGAAAGCGCATCGCATAGAAGCTCCTCTCGCCGCTGACGAAGGCCATGGCGATGGCGACGAGGCCCCAGCTGATCATGATGCGCGCGATCCAGATGCGCGCGCCGAATTTCTGCATCGCCAGATTGCTCGGCACCTCGAACAGGATATAGCCGGCGAAGAAGATGCCGGCGCCGACGCCGAACACCGACGGGCTGAAGCCGAGATCGTCGTTCATGGCGAGCGCGGCGAAGCCGACATTGACCCGGTCGAGGAAATTGACGGCGTAGCAAAGGCAGAGAAACGGCAGCAGGCGCCGCCCCGCCTTGGCGATGGCCGACCTCCTCGCCTCCTCTTGGCTCATGCCGCTTTCCCCCCAAATCCCCGGGCATCCATGCCGTTACCCCGCAACGCATCGATAAGCCAGTGGAATGGATCGCCGGGGCAAGCCCGGCAATGACGGAATCGGGCGGCACGCCACACGATCCGCATTGGAGTATCTTGGCCGTGTAAAGAGACTGATTCGAACAGCTCTGGAGGAAACTCAAATGGCGATGACAATGGCACAAGCGTCGGCCGCCATGCGCGAGGCCATGCGCGAGACGATCAAGCGTTATTCGACCTGGTATCTGCTCGAAGGCGTGTTGCTGGTGATTGCCGGCGTCGTGGCGCTGATCTGGCCCTACGTCGCTTCCGTGACCCTGATCTTTCTGCTCGGCTGGATCCTCATCGTCAGCGGCGTGCTGCAAGGCATCGGCCTGATCGGGGCCAAGGACGTTCCGCATTTCTGGCTACAGCTGGTGTCGGCGGTGCTCGCCCTCCTGATCGGCATATTGTTGCTGCGCAATCCCGACGCCGGATTGCTGATCATGACCGTGCTGCTGATCGTCTATTTCTTCGTCGAAGGCATCTCCAAGGTGATCTTCGCGATGAACATCAGGCCGTTCGTGGGCTGGCTGTGGGTGCTGCTCAGCGGCATCGTCGGCCTTCTGCTCGGCGCCTATCTGTGGGCCAACATGCCGGTGGCGTCGGAATGGGTGCTTGGCGTCTTGCTCGGCATCCAGCTGATCGTCGAGGGCGCGGCGCTCGCCTTTCTCGCCTGGATGGTGCGCTCGAGCTAACCGAGACCGTGTCTCGCAGCCTCACCCGCGAGGCGCGGTTTCGCTGCTCCTCGGGGTGAGGCGTCAATCGAGCGGTCAGCCCTTAGCCTATTGGCCGGGCGTCGCCTCGACGTAACGCGAGTAGACCCAGCCGACTTCCGCCGTGTCGGGATCGGTGACTTGCACCCAATTGCCCTTGCGGCCCGTGGCGCGGAACTTGGTGCCCTTCTCGGCGATCTTGATGGTCTCCGCGTTGGACGAGGGCGCCACCCGCACATTGGCGTAGCCCACCAGCGCGACCCACGCATCCTTGCCGGTGGGAGGCATCGGCAAAGACGTCGAGGGCACCGGCACGACGCCGATTCCCGACACCGTGACCTCGCCGTCATCGTCCGGCGCGACGTCGCTGGCCTCGTTCGGCTCAGCCTCGGCGAGTTGCGTCGGCTCGGACGGCTGGGATGGCTCGGCGGCGGCGGCGGGCTGCGGCGGCGCCAGTACCGGCGCCGGTTGATGCTCCGCCCATGCGCGCTTGAGCGCGGCAAGCTTCACGTCGGCCCCTTCGACCCCGAGCTGCTTGGCGCGCTCATACCAGATGCGCGCTTGGTCGGGATCGGCCTTGATGCCGTGCGCCCCGATCTTGTCGATCAACTCCTGGTCGTAGGTGGCCGCGAGCATCAGCGCCGCCTCGCCGCTGCCGGCTTCCGCCGCGCGGCGGAAATAGGCCCGGGCGCCGGCGAAATAGCCGACGTCGATCATCTTCTGGCCATGCGCGATCAGATCCTCGACGCGGTCGCTCTCGTCGGCGCGAAGGATCAGCGTGGACTTGGGGTCCTGCGCAACGTCGAGCCTGGTCGAGGCGCTCGCCAGGATCGTGCCGTCCGCCGCCATCAGCTCGACGCGGAGATCGGACGAGCCGGTTCGCGCTTTGGGCAGCCTGAGCTTGAGATCGCCGATCTCGTCCGGCGTCAAATTCCACTCCGAGGCGCCATAGGGCCGGCCTTGCGAGAAGGTGACCCCTTCCGGTATGGCGCGGATGGCGATCACGCTGCGTGCGGGCAGCGCGTCGGCTGAATTGATGGTGATGTCGAAGGCAAGCTCCTCGCCGGTCTTGGCCACGAGCCGGGCAGGGGCGGTGAGCGCGATATCGGCCTTGGGCGCTTCGGCTGGCGGCTGGATCAGCATCGCCGGCGCGACGGCGACCGAAGCCTGCTGGCTGTCCAAGAATTGCTCGTGATCGAAAACCGCCGGCGCCGCGCGGTCGGACCCCGGCATTCTGATCGCGCCTTGCCACATCAGCACGAGAATGA
The DNA here is from genome assembly GCA_963776235.1 of uncultured Alphaproteobacteria bacterium. Lineage (GTDB taxonomy): Bacteria > Pseudomonadota > Alphaproteobacteria > Rhizobiales > Methyloligellaceae > Methyloceanibacter. The sequence goes on along the minus strand of CAVZLT010000037.1, from coordinate 30,480 downwards.
TCGCGGTCGGCACCAGCGAGACGAGCATCGAGGCGACCAGGAGACCGCGGTTGGAGGATCCCGCGCGGGCTCGCGGCGGAACGATGCCCGGCATGACCGGGGGATCGGCGGGCGGCCGGGCCGGGCCGTCGGCTCCGCCCGCATTCTTTTGCGCCTCGGGAGCGAAACGCTCGGCCATGGTGGTCGGGGTCGGCTCCGCTTGCGGCGGCGCCGCGGCCGCCAGCCGCTCGGTCAGGCTGCCGTGCCTGACGATAATGTCGGACTGACTGAGCATGAAACCCTCCTACGCATCACAACAAACGAGAGAGTTGGTGGACGGATGCGATCCGTCAGTTCTGGCTCTGGCTCTGCTGCCCTTTGTTCCATTCGATGAAGGCGCGGAACAGATCGGCGCGTTCCGCCTCCGAGATCGGCGTCGCGCGCGGGCCGCTCGCCTGAGCGAGGAAAGCATCGAAATGATCGCGCTCGGCGGTACTGGTCGAGGCCTTGGCGGCGCGGTCGATCCAGTCTTGCGCCAGCGGCGAGCGATGCCAGCCTTCGAGCGTCGCCGCGAAATTCACCTCGCGCCATTTCGGATGGCGCGGCGCCTTGAGGAAGGCATCGAAGTTCGAGAAGAAGCGGTTGACGAATTTGGTGATCTTCTCGTAGCGGACGGAGTCGCTCGGCCAATTGAACGAGACGAGCACGGCGCAGACCGAGACGGTGTCGACGCGGCCACCGGCCGGCACCAGCTCGGGATAATCGTCATGGGTGAGCGTCGCGGGATAATAGCTGTCCTCGAGCTCCTTGGCGTAAGGCACGGCCAGCAGCTTGAGCCCGCGCGCATCCTTGATATTGGCGAGCGCCGGGGCAGGCTTGCCCGTCACCACGATCGACGCGGCGATCTCGCCCGATTTGAGCTTTTGGATGGCGTCGGCGTCGCTGAGATGCATTTCTCGCGCTTCGATGCCGAGCGCCTCGAAGACGAGGCGACCGGTGATCTCGGTGCCGCTTCCCTCCGCGCCGAAATTCACCGGCTTGTCTTGCAGCTCATGAATGTCGTTCACGTCGGAACGCACCAGGATGTGCATCTCCTCGTTGAACAGCTTGGCGATATAGGCGACCTGGTCGATGAAATTGGCGCCGAGCTCGCCGGTCTTGGCATAGTGCTTGAGGATGTTGGCCTGGGTGATGCCCATGTCGACGCCGCGCAGGAACAGCACGTCCTTGATGTTCTGCTCCGGCCCCTTGCCCACCATGGGCAGGACGCGCAGCGACGTGCCGTCATCGAGCACGTCGGCGATGTCTTGCACGATGGCGAGATCCGTGCCGCTGGCGCTGCCGGCCATGATCGTCACCACGTTCTCGTTGATGCGCGCGCGGAAACTCTCGCGCGTCTGAGCAGTGACGGGGTTGTCCGGCTTGGCGGCGTCCTTGGCGCGCGGCGCCGCGACGGCGGCGCAGGCGATCAGGCAAAGTCCCACAGCGAGGGCAATACGCATGACCAGTTCCCTCATTTTGAGCGCGCTACCCTCGTCAACGCGAGCGGGCCCCACGCGAGCGCGCGCATGCGGGGCGGCTCAGGTCGCAGCCAATTTGACTGGTGCTTACCGGGAGCGCGGGCGGCTGATCGAGCCTCGCGACAGTTCCCCCGGTCGTGCTGCTATCCCTGTTGCGAAGATGGAACGTGATAATTTGACTACAGTCAAGTACTCACTGGGCCTGGCACAACAATAACACCTTCTTGCCGCAAGTTTGACCCAAAGTAACTCGAATCGGTCAAGAATAAGGCTGCCGCACAACTATGCGGCAGCCGACGAAAACTTAGTCGATACAGAATATAAGCTGTACCGATTGATGTAACTGATGCGCAGCCAACCGCCGCGCGCTTCATCAGCGCGAGGAACCGGACGCTCAACGCCAGCAGGCCTGTCTGGTTCCCTAAACGATGAGGGGATGAGAGCTTTGCCGGCGCGGCGAGCGAACGCGACTATCTCGATAGGCTCAGCCGGCCTGATCCCTTCCCGCTCGTGACGGTGACGGAGAGATGATTGCCGTGTTGCACGATAACGACGCTGCCGCGTTGTCCGTTGGTCTCCACCCAGCCGGAGTAGCGGCTTCCGCCCGCAGCGTTCACGCGTCCCGACACCTCGTAGCGGCCGGTCTCGGTGGCGCAGTGCGATGAGACCGCGTAGGAGGCGCCGCCAACCTTGGTGAATCTCGCCGTGCATTTGACGGCGTCGGCGTTGCCGCGATGGCTGATGGTGCCGGAGCCCCGCCATGCCCCCTCGATTGCGGCAGAAGCCGCGAGCGCGGGCGTGAGCGCAGCGCCTAGGGCAAAGAGTAATAAAATCAGAGCATGTCGCATGGGGCCTCCCCTGGGACTGGACCCTTGGGGATGACAACGCGCAGGAACGCTTCGGGGTCCATCACGGCGCTTTGCCGCAGGCGTCAGCGGGAGCTTGCTAATCCGCGTCCATTTTCAGCGCGGCGATGAAGGCCTCTTGCGGGATGTCGACGCGGCCGAAGCTGCGCATCTTCTTCTTTCCCGCCTTCTGCTTGTCGAGCAGCTTGCGTTTGCGCGTGATGTCGCCGCCATAGCATTTGGCGGTCACGTCCTTGCGCATGGCGCTGATGGTCTCCCGCGCGATCACCTTGCCGCCGATCGCCGCCTGGATCGGGATCTTGAACAGATGCCGCGGGATCAGGTCCTTGAGCTTCTCGACCATGGCGCGGCCCCGCATCTCGGCGCGGCCGCGATAGACGATCACCGACAGCGCGTCGACCGGCTCGTCGTTGACCAGCAGCGCCATCTTCACCAGATCGCCTTCCTCGTAGCCGATGATGTGGTAGTCGAACGAGGCATAGCCGCGTGAGATCGACTTGAGGCGGTCGTAGAAATCGAACACCACCTCGTTCAGCGGCAACTCGTAGACGAGCATGGCGCGCGAGCCGGCATAGGTCAGGTTCTTCTGCCGCCCGCGCCGGTCCTCGCAGAGCTTCAGCACCGAGCCCAGATGCTCGTCGGGCACGAGAATGGTCGCCTCGATCCACGGCTCCTCGATCTTGGCGATCTTCTGCGTGTCGGGCATGTCGGCCGGATTGTGCAGCTCCTTCATGCTGCCGTCGGTCAGATGCACGCGATAGATGACGCTCGGCGCCGTGGCGATCAGATCGATATTGAACTCGCGCTCCAGCCGCTCGCGAATGATCTCCAGATGCAGCAGCCCTAGGAAGCCGCAGCGGAAGCCGAAGCCGAGCGCGGCGGAGGTCTCCATCTCATAGGTGAAGCTCGCATCGTTGAGCCTGAGCTTGCCGACCGCCTCGCGCAAATTCTCGAACTCGGACGCATCGACCGGGAACAGGCCGCAGAACACCACCGGCTGCGCCGGCTTGAAGCCGGAGAGGGGGGTTTCCGCGGGGCGCTTTTCCTCAGTGACGGTATCGCCGACGCGGGTATCGGCCACCTGCCGGATCGAGGCGGTGAAGAAACCGATCTCTCCGGGTCCCAGCCTGTCGCGCATCTCCTGCTTGGGGCGGAAGATACCGACGCGATCGATCTGATACGACCCGCCGGTCAGCATCAGCCTGATCCGCTGGCCTTTATGCAGCATGCCATCGAAGATGCGTACCAGCACGACGACGCCGAGATAGGCGTCGTACCAGCTATCGACCAAGAGCGCCTTGAGCGCCGCTTTGGCGTCGCCTTTCGGCGCGGGGAGACGGTGCACGATCGCCTCGAGCACCTCTTCCACGCCCTTGCCGGTCTTGGCGGAGATTTCCAGCGCATCATGCGCATCGAGTCCGATCACGTCCTCGATCTGCTGGCGCACGCGGTCGGGCTCCGCCGCCGGCAGGTCGATCTTGTTCAGGACCGGCACCACCTCGTGGTTGTTGTCGAGCGCCTGATAGACATTGGCGAGCGTTTGCGCCTCGACGCCTTGCGTCGCGTCGACCACCAGCAGCGACCCTTCGCAGGCCGCCAGCGAACGGTTGACCTCATAGGCGAAGTCGACATGGCCCGGCGTGTCGATCAGGTTCAGCTCATAGAGCTGCCCGTCCTTGGCGCGATAATCGAGGCGCACGGTCTGCGCCTTGATGGTGATGCCGCGCTCCCGCTCGATATCCATGGAATCGAGCACCTGCTCCTTCATCTCCCGCGCCGTAAGCCCGCCGCAGAGCTGGATCAGCCGGTCTGCCAGCGTCGACTTGCCGTGATCGATATGGGCGATGATGGAGAAGTTGCGGATGCGTGAGAGTGGCGTCGTCTCGGATTGACTCATGCGCGGCTTGGTACGGGGGGAACCCCCGAAGGGTCAAGCAAGCGTTCAGCAAATAGGGCGAAAAGGTGAGACGAAGCGCCCTATTGTGGTAGCGGTTGGGTTCTAGAAAGTGCGGCTTCTGGAGAATCACAAACCCACGGAGGCATTCCGATGCTGAAGAAAGTCATGTTTGCCGTTGTCGCCACCGCTTTTGTTGCCGCCACCGCGATCTCCTTCCAGGTCGCGCCGGCTGCCGCTGCGGCGGAGACCTGCAAAGCCGCCGCGAAGGCGAAATTCCCGAGCGATCTGAAGGCCCGCCACGACTTCAAGAAGTCCTGCAAGGCGGCCTGGAAAGCTACGCAAAAGGCCTAAAATCTGATTTTGCGGGTTACAACTGTCGAAGAAGGGGGCCGCGTTTGGCCCCTTTCTTATGCTCTGCCGGCACGGGGCGCCCCCTCTCAGGGTCAAATGCGCGCCCCTGCGTCAACATTTGACGGATCAATCGGATAGCAAAGGCGTTTCATCAAATGGCCGAGCGGTGGAAGTTCGGAGTTGACGAAGCCGCCAAAGCTGGGGCTTTATCGCCCCGCGTAACGTTGCGTTGCAACCAACGGGAGTAAGCTTATGCTTAAGAAAGTGTTTTTGGCTGCGGCCGCGGCCATCATTTTGGCTGGTGCTACCGTGACTATGGCCCCGGCTCCGGCCCAAGCCGGCAAGAGCGGCTGCCACAAGGCCGCGAAGGCGCAATACCCCCACGATCGTAAGGCACGGAAGGCATATAGGAAGGCCTGCAAGGCGGATTACAAGGCTATGAAGAAGGCTGGCCAGCCGACTACTTGACGATTCAATACGTTTCCGGGACCCGCGGACCTTCCGCGGGTCCCTTCTTTTTGCCGGGTCAGATCCCGGCATACCACTCATAGCCGAGATCTTCCCAGAAGCCGCCGCGGCCGCCGCGGATTGCTGCGATCTCGTCCACCGCTTCGATCCGCATCACATATTTCGCCATCTTGTAGCCGAGCTGGCGCTCGACGCGGAGCCGCAAGGGCGCCCCGTGGGGGACCGGCAGCGTCTGATCGTTCATCTCGTAGGCGAGGATGGTCTGCGGGTGGAACGCGTCGGCGAGCGCGATCAACTCGTAATATTTGCCGTCCTCGGTGCCGGTCCCGCCGAGATCGTCGGCGCAATAGAACACGATGTAGCGCGCGTCCGGCTTGAGCTTCGCTGTCTCGAGCAGAGCGCTGAGCGGCACACCCTTCCATTTGCCGATGCAGCTCCAGCCCTCGACGCAGTCGTGCCGGGTGATCTGCGTGCGCGACGGCATGGTGCGGAGATCGGCGAGCGATAATTCGAGCGTTGTTCGACCAGGCCGCCGACTTTGAGCTTCCAATCGGCGAATCCATTCGCCACGTGCGCCTTGTAGTCTGCGTCGTCGATGTCGGTCGTGCCGTTGGCCTTGAAGTCGCGCGAGATCTCCGCCTCGCTATATTCGCGCGCCAGCGCCTGCGGCGAGAGGATCGCGCGCTGGGTGACGCGGGTCAGCGTCTCGGCCGAATTGAGAACGCGCCTGACCCAGGGCTGGTCGGAGAGATCGTCGCAGCCGCCGAGCAGCATGGTGCTCGCCGCCGCCAGCCCGCGCGCGAGGAAGCCGCGCCGATCGAGGCCCCGCGTTCCGCTCATGGCTTTTCCTCCGCGGGCTCGATCGCATAGCGGCCGGTGATCATGGAGCGGAGATTGTTCCAGACGCCCGAGATCAGCACCATGACGATGTGCACCAAGACGAAGATCACGATGAGGCTCGCCGAGAAGAAATGGATGGTGCGCGCCGTCTGCCTGCCGCCGAGCACATCGAGCAGGATGGGGAAGGCGGCGTCCATGCCGGGCGACATGGCCAGCCCGGTCAGCAGCATCAGCGGCAGAAGCACCAGCGCAACGGTGAGATAGCTCAGCTTTTGCAGAACGTTGTAGCGCTTGGCCTCGTCGCCTTTGGGGAATTTGAGCCTGGCATGCTCGGCGATCGAGGCGCCGATATGCTTGAGGTCCTTGGCCGTCGGCGCGAGGTCGCGGCGGAGATGCCCGCTGCCGAGGCTCCACAGCAGATAAGTCAGCCCGTTGAAGAGAAACAGCCAGGCGAAGAAGAAGTGCCAGCGCCGCCCCAGGGACAGGTCGCGATGGCCGGGCAGCGTCGCCGACCAGGGGAAGCCGCGATCGTCGTAGCCGCTCTCCGCGTCGCCGGCGAGCCCGAACACGCCGGTGGTATCGAACTGCCAGCCGAACAGCGTGGTGACGCCGTAGACCTTGTCGTCATGCATCATCGGCTGCATGGCGAGGATCGGATCGTCGAAATTCGATTTGGCGCCGATATAGAGCGCGGGATGGGCGTTGAAGATCTGCAAGCCGCTCATCAGCAGCACGAGCAGCACCAGCGCGTTGACCCAATGCGTGATCCGCACCGTGCCCGAATGCCGATAGATGACCTCGCGCGGCTCCATGCCGCTAACTACGGTGATGGTGCGTGTTCGGATGCATGCGCATCACGAATGCGGCTTGCCCCAGATCTCGGCGAGCCGCTGCGCCCGGCCGCAGCCCCATTTGTAGTACTTGTAACTCACCGGATTCTGGTTGTGATAATCCTGGTGGTAGTCCTCGGCCGCCGTGAAGGTGGTCATCGGCTTGATCTCGGTCGCGACCGTTTGCTTGAAGCGCGCGGCGATTTCCTGCTTGGTCGTCTCCGCCAGTTTCTTCTCCTCGTCATTGTTGAAGAAGATCGCGCTGTGATAGGCGGACCCCTTGTCGCAGAACTGGCCGTCGGCATCGAACGGGTCGATATTCTGCCAATAATGATCGAGCAGCTTGGCGTAGGTGACCTTGCTCGGGTCGTAGGTCACCTTGACCGCTTCCAGATAGCCCTCATGATCGCCATAGGTCGGGTTCGGCTTGGTGCCGCCGGCATAGCCGGAGATCGTCTCGGTGACGCCGTCGACCTCGTCGAAAGCGGCCTCCATGCACCAGAAGCAGCCGCCGGCGAAGATCGCCGTGTCCGACGAAGCGGCGCGGCTGGGCGAAGGGCCGGAGCCGGCGGCGAGCGCGGCAAGCAAAAGGGCGGCCGCGGCCGCTAAAATCCATCGCGCGATCATGGAGATCTCCAGGTTGAAGCTTGCGCGGAGCATAAGAAGGCCCGGGAACCCCGGATAGTGGCTCTCGCGCGACCGTGAAATGAATTGATGCTCTGCCGCGCGCCGATAAGCGCTTGGGAAGGCGTGAGCGTTTGGGCTATTCAGGGGCCATGCAGCAGCCACTCGCTTCGCCTTTGAGTGCGATCCAGCCGGCTTACGACGTCGTGGTGATCGGCTCCGGCTATGGCGGCGGTGTCGCCGCCTCGCGGCTCGCGCGCGCGGGCCAGAGGGTGTGCGTCATCGAGAAGGGCAAGGAGTTTCCGACCGGCTCCTTTCCCAGCCGCCTGCCTGAGCTCAGGCGCGAGCTGCAATTGAACGGCGGCAAGCTGCGCTCGGGCTCCCGCACCGGCCTGTTCGACTTCAGGCTCGGCGCCGATATCCACGTGCTGGTCGGCTGCGGGCTTGGCGGCGGTTCTCTGATCAATGCCGGGGTCGCGCTGAAGCCCGATGCCCGCGTCTTCGCCGACCCGGTCTGGCCCGAGCAACTCTCGGCCGACGGGCTGCTCGAGCTGGGCTTCAAGCGCGCGGCGGCCATGCTGCGCCCGTCGCGCTATGCCAACGCCCCCGAGCTCACCAAATTCCGCGCGCTCGAATCGGCGAGCGCCGCGTTCGGCGTGCCGCCGGTCGCGGCGCCGGTGGTGGTGAGCTTCGAGGATATCGTCAATCCCGCCGGCGTGGCGCAGCCCGCCTGCACGCTGTGCGGCGATTGCTGCTCGGGCTGCAATGTCGGCGCCAAGAACACCGTGGCCATGACCTATCTGCCCGACGCCAAGGCACATGGCGCGGAGATCTTCACCGAGCTCAGCGTCAGTCACCTCGCCAAAGGCGCGGGGGGCTGGCAGGTCTATTTCGCGCCGTCGGATGCGAAGGACGCAACTCCGAGCGTGGTCGAGGCGAAGACCGTCGTGCTCGCCGCCGGCACGCTCGGCTCGACCGAGATCCTGCTCAGATCGCGCGAGCGCGGGCTCGGCCTGTCCGACCGTCTCGGCGATGGCTTCTCCGCCAATGGCGACATCATCGCCTTCGCCCTTGGCGGCAAGGAACGTGTCAACGGCATCGGCGTGGGCGTGCCGCCGAAATTCGATGGGGACATTGTCGGGGCTACCGTCGCCGGCCAGATCGAGCTTCCCGACGCGGCCGATCTCGACCGCTCCATGATCTTGCAGGAAGGCGTGCTGCCGTCCGCGCTCGCGCCGCTGCTTCCCGTGTTCTTCATCGCCGGCGGCAGAATCCTCGGCGCGGCACAGAGCCTGATCAAAGGCGTCTACCAGGGCCCGCTGTCCCACCTGCATACCTTCTTCGTCGTCTCCCATGACGACGCGAACGGCCGCATCAGCCTCGACAATGGCAGCGCGCAGGTGCATTGGCCCGGCGTCGGCGACGAGCCGGTCTACGCGCGGGTCGACGCGGCGCTCACCAAGGCGGCGGCGGCCGTCGGCGCCCGCTATATCAAGAGCCCGCTGGCGGCCACCAATATGGGCACCAAGCCCGCCACCGCGCACCCGCTTGGCGGTTGCGGCATGGGGCAGACTGCGGGCGAAGGCGTGGTCAACCACAAATGCCAGGTGTTCGACGGCCGGAGCGAAGAAACCACGCATTCCGGCCTTTATGTCTGCGACGGCTCGGTGATTCCGCGCTCGATTGGCGTCAATCCGCTGCTCACCATCACCGCGCTTGCCGAGCGGGCCATGGTGCATCTTGCCCGCGACCACAATCTGGGGTTCGATGCTGATCCGCGCGTCCGTCAGGAGGCGGACCGGGCCTTGACGTGAGGGTCTTCCGACCATGGCACGAGGCTGGCTCAGAGGTGTTGGTATTGTAGCGGCGTGCGTTGGGGTTGTTTCGGTCGCCGGCGGCTTGCTGCATGCCGCCACGCGCACCGCGCCTTGCGACCGCACCGAGCTGACGGCCTCGATCGGCGGGGTGCAGCCGTCTCCGCCGCATTCATCGTCCCTCGACCGCATGACCATAGTGCTGGTCGGTGACACAGGCTTCAACCCGACCGATGCCAAGGTCGAGGCTGGCGGCGTCCGCGACGGCAAGAAGCTCGTGAGCTTCTCCGATACGCTCGCCGGGATTTCCAGCGAGGTCGACGGCGATCTCGCCTTCATCAATCTCGAGACCGTCGTCACCGACCGCAACGACCTCGGGCCGGAAGGCAAGGGCAAGGGCGCGTTTCATTTCCGCAGTCACCCCGCCGCGCTGAAGGCGCTGATCGACGCGGGCTTCAATCTGTTCTCGCTCGCCAACAACCATTCCTATGATTACGGCCCGCAAGGCGTCGAGGAGACGCTCTACCACCTCGCCGTCGCCAATGCCGAGAAGGCCATCGCCTATGCCGGCATCGGCAGCAATTTCGACGAGGCGATCCACCCCGGCTGCATCGACCTCGACGGCACGCGCATCGCCTTTTCCGCGATCGGCATCATGACCGGCGATCAGCCGCAATATCGCGCCGGTCCGGACAAACCGGGACAAGCCTCCTACCGCGACCGTCCCGACTTCGAGGCCACCGTGGACAAGCTCACCGCCATACCGGCCGATTACCGCATTCTCTCCATCCATTACGGGCTTGAAGGCCGCGTCGTGCCCGACGAGCGGCAGCTCGCCGATTGGCGGGGGTTTGCCGCCGGCGAGAAGAATATCGACCTCATCCTCGGCCATCACCCGCACGTGGTCCAAGGCGTCGAGCTCGACGGCAAGTCGCTGATCTTCTACGGGCTCGGCAATTTCCTGCATCCCGGCACCGCCGAGATGTCGCGCTTCGGCCTCTGCCGCGATTACGGGCTGATGGCGAAAGTGCATCTGGCGAAGCTGGACGGCGCCTGGCGTCCGGAGGCCATCGAGGCGATCCCGCTCACCAATACGCAAATCAAACCGGAGCGTCTCGCCGCCGCGGAATCGACCAAGCGCATCTATGTGCTGAACCACCTCGCCGCCGGGCTCGACGATGACAAGGGCGCCAAGGGCGTGCGCTTCACGCCGCAGGCCGACGGCTCGGGCCTGTATTGTGCTGACGGGGCCGCCGGTCTCGGCGGGGACCTCGGCACCCTCTGCCAGGGCTGGCAGCCGGCGGCCGAGCCGGACAAGCCGCTCGCCAGCAAGATCGCCGCGGCCTGCCAGGACAAGCCGTTCTACGGCCAGCCGTCTCTGACGAAGCGCCGCGTGCCTGCGCGCCGCGAGCCATCCACCCCCTTCCCCTTCGGTATCCGGGGCCCGTTCTAGGCCTGCTAGCCGCGCAACTCGCCGCCGGTGGCCTTGGTGACCGCGGCGACGATCTTCGCCGCCACCGCCTCGATCTCGGCGTCGGTCAGCGTCTTGTCGCGCGGCTGCAGCGTCACCTCGATGGCGAGCGACTTTTTGCCCTCGGGCACGCCTTGGCCGGTAAACACGTCGAACACGCGCGCCTCGGCGATCAAGCCGCGGTCGGCGCCGAGCGCGGCGCGCAGCACGTCGCCAGCTTCGATATCGCCGCCCAGCAAGAAGGCAAAATCGCGCCGGACCGGCTGAAGGTCTGATGCCTCAAGCGCCTTGCCGGCGCCTTTGCGCTTCGACGGCGGAACATTGTCCAGATAAAGCTCGAAGCCCGCGATCGGCGGATCGATGCGAAGCTTTTCCAGCAGATCGGGATGGAACTCGCCGAACGCGCCGAGCAGCGTCTTGGGGCCGAGCTTGAGTGTGCCGGAGCGGCCGGGATGGAACCATGACGGCGCCTCGCGCGTAACCGAGAGGCTCGCCTGGTCGATGCCGAGCGCCGCGAGAGCGGCAACCGCGTCGGCCTTGGCGGCGAAAACGTCAGCGTCAGGGGCTTCGCCGGACCAATATCGACCCGAGCCGATGAGTGCCGAGCGGCCGAAGCGAACGCCGGCCACGCTCGTGAACTGATCCTCGGGAAGAGCGCCCCGATAGGCTTGCCCAAGCTCGAACAGGGCGCCGTCGGCGAAGCCTCTGTCGCGATTTCGCTGCGCGGCGGTGATCAGCCCCGGCAGCAGCGACGGGCGCATCTGCTGCCAGCTCGGTGGAGATCGGGTTGCTCAGCGTAAGCTCGGCCTGTCCGCCGCCGAACAGTTTTGCTTCTTCCGGCGGAATGAACGACCAGGTCACGGCCTCGACCAGCCCGCGCGCGGCGAGCACGCGCCGCGTCAGCCTTTGCCGCTTCTGCGCCTCGGTCAGCACCGGCTTCGCCACGCCGGCCTCGCGCTTCATGGGTGTGGCGGGGACATTCTCGACTCCGACAAGCCTGACCACCTCCTCGACCAGATCGGCGGGGCCGGTGATGTCGGGGCGCCACGACGGCGGCGTGGCCTTGACCTGCTTGCCCTTGCCGTCGAGCGCGATGCCGAGCGCGGCGAGCAGCCGCTTGATGTGGCGATGCTCAAGCTCGAGCCCGCTCAGGCGCTCGACCAGGCCGAGATCGAATTTGAACGGCTTGTTGGCCTTGGGCGGCTTGCCGGCGATGGTGATCTTGCTCGGCTCGCCGCCGCAAAGCTCGAGCACCATCTGCGTGGCCAGCTCGAGCCCCGGCACGACGAAATCGGGATCGACGCCACGCTCGAATCTGAAGCGCGCGTCGGAGACGATGCCGAGCTTCCGTCCGGTGCGCGCGGTGCGCTTCGGATCGAAATAGGCCGACTCGATGAAGACGTTGGTGGTGGCAAAGGTCGCGCCGGTCTCCTCGCCGCCCATCACCCCGCCAAGCCCGAGCACGGCGCGGTCGTCGGCGATCACGCACATGTCGCCGTCCACCTCGTAGCTCTTGCCGTCGAGCGCAACGAACCGCTCGCCCTTCCGGCCGAGCCGCGCGCGGATGGCGCCGGTGAGCTTGTCGGCGTCATAGACATGCAGCGGGCGGCCGCGGTCATAGGCGATGTAGTTGGTGATATCGACCAGCGCGTTGATCGGGCGGAGCCCGATCGCCTTCAGCCTGCGCTGGAGCCAGTCGGGGGAGGGGCCGTTCTTCACCCCGCGCACCAGCCGCCCGGCGAAGACCGGGCAGGCGTCGGCGGTCTCCTTGTCGAACTCGAGCTGGATCGGGATCGGATTGGGAAAGCCGCCTTTGATCGGCTTCACCGTATCCTTCTTCAATTGGCCGAGCTCGGCGGCGGCGAGATCGCGGGCGATGCCGCGCACGCCGAGGCAATCCGGGCGGTTCGGCGTGATGGCGACCTCGATCACCGCATCGTCGAGGCCGAGCGCGGTGGCGGCGGAGCTGCCGACCTTGGTCTTCGGGTCGAGCTCGATGATGCCGCTATGCTCGTCGGACAGCTCAAGCTCGCGCTCCGACAGCAGCATGCCGTTCGACTCGACGCCCCTGATCTTGGCCTTGGTCAGCGTCAGGTCGATGCCGGGCACGTAAGCTGCCGATCGGCGCGAACACGCCTTTCAGTGCCGGCGCGCGCATTCGGCGCGCCGCACACCACCTGCAAGCGCTCGCTGCCGGTATCGACCTCGCAGACTTGGAGCTTGTCGGCGTTGGGATGCTTCTCGCATTTCACCACTTCCGCCACGCGGAACGATTTCAGCGCGGTCTTCGGATCGAACAGCTCCTCGACCTCGAGCCCGATGCGGGTCAGCGTCTCGCCGATCGCCTCAGCGCTCGCTTTCGTGTCGAGATGCTGCTTCAGCCATGAGAGGGTGAACTTCATGGCTCAGGACAGTCCGGCGGCGAGGGTGGGGATGGCGAGCGGCGGGAAGCCGTAATGCTTGAGCCAGCGCAGATCGCCGGCGAAGAAGGCGCGTAAGTCCGGCATGCCGTATTTCAGCATGGCGATGCGGTCGATGCCCATGCCGAAGGCGAAACCTTGGTAGCGCGCTGGGATCGAGCCCGACATTCTTCAGCACATTCGGATGCACCATGCCGCAGCCCAAAATTTCGAGCCACGCATCGCCTTCGCCGATCCTGATCTCGTCGCCCACCTTGGCGTAGCCGATATCCACCTCCATCGACGGCTCGGTGAACGGAAAGTGGCTGGCGCGGAAGCGCATCTTCACCTGCGGCACCTCGAAGAACGCCTTGCAGAACTCCTCGAGCACCCATTTCAGATGGCCGAGATGCGTCGCCTCGTCGATCACCAGGCCCTCGACCTGATGGAACATCGGCGTATGCGTCTGGTCCGAATCGCAGCGATAGACGCGGCCCGGCGCGATGATGCGCAGCGGCGGCTTCTCCTTGAGCATGGTCCTGATCTGCACCGGGCTGGTATGCGTGCGCAGCACCGCGCGCGACCCGTCGGGCGCTTCCGGGAAATAGAACGTGTCATGGTCCTGCCGCGCCGGGTGCTCGGGCGGAATGTTCAGCGCGGTGAAATTGTTGAAGTCGGTCTCGATGTCGGGACCCTCGGCGATCGAGAATCCCATATCGGCGAAGATCTCGGTGATCTCGTCGGTCACCTGGCTCACCGGATGAATGCGGCCCTCGGCGAGCGGCCCGAGCCGAACGGGGAGGGTGACGTCGGCGCGCTCGAGCGCGAGCTTCTCGACGGTCGCCGCCTTGGACAGCTCGGCACGTCTTGCCTCGAGCGCCTCGCCGACGGCGGTCTTCAGGCTATTCACCACCTGGCCATAGGCCTTGCGCTCTTCCGGCGGCAGCGATCCGAGCGCCTGCATCAGCTCGGGGATGCGGCCCTTGCGCCCGAGCGCGGCGATGCGGACCTCCTCCAGCTTGGCGAGGTCCGCGGCTTCCGCGATGGCGTGAAGCAGCTCGGACTTGAGGCTATAGAGCTCCAGCGCGCTCATGGCGAAAGGCTCCCGGGGCCAGGGCCAAGCCCCGCGTCTCGCGGGACCCTAGGCCTGCGCGGCAGCGGAGGCAGCCTCGACCAGGCCCTTGAAGGTTGCGGGCTCGTGCACGGCGATATCGGCAAGCACCTTGCGGTCGAGCTCGATCCCGGCCTTCTTCAGCCCGTCGATCAGCCGCCCATAGGTGAGGCCATTCTCGCGCGCCGCCGCGTTGATGCGCTGGATCCATAGCGCGCGGAAGGTGCGCTTCTTCACCTTGCGGTCGCGATAAGCGTACTGGCCGGCCTTCTCGACCGCCTGCTTGGCGACGCGGATGGTATTCTTGCGGCGGCCGTAATAGCCCTTGGCCGCCTTGATCACCTTGCGGTGGCGGGCATGGGAGGTAACGCCGCGTTTCACACGGGACATGTCGGTGCTCCTTCGAGTTGAGGTCTCGCCTTAGCCCCTAGCGGGAATAAGGGAGGAAGTTCTTCTTCACGATCTTGGCGTCTTCGTCGGACAGAACCATGGTCCCACGCGCGGTCCTGATGAACTTGGTGGGACGCTGGATCATGCCGTGACGCTTGCGCGAGGCCTGGCATTTCACCTTGCCGCTCGCCGTGACTTTGAAGCGCTTCTTGGCACCGCTCTTGGTCTTGAGCTTGGGCATTTGGCTTCCTTGATTTGCACCCCGGCCATGCGCCGTTCGAACGGCCAGAGGGCAGGGGAAAGAGGTTGTTTGAAAGCATGCGAGCCGCCACGGCATGCCCTGCCGGGCGGCTCCTTGAGTGGCGCGTTATAGGGTGCATTTGGGCTGGAATGCAAGGGCTAGGGGAAAAGAGTCTGGCTCTCTTAACCAACGGGCTTAAGCCGGACTTAGGACGGGTCGTCTATCCAGGTCCGGCGGGCGACGAGGACCGGAGGATGAGCATAACCCGACTGCTGCGGAGTTTGCGGTCTTGGTACGCGCGGCAGAGCCGCGTGGTTTCGGACCTGATCGTCATGGGCGCGATCGGGCTGCCGCTCTATCTGCTGGCGGTCTGGTACGACGCGCTCGACCGGTTCCTCGTCTACACCAACGAGCCGCAAAGCGACGCCATCGACTGGCTCGTGATCCTCTTTGTGTTCCTCGGCGTGGCCGCCAAGATCTACTCGGTCCGCCGCACCATCGACCTCCAGCGCGAGGTTGTCGCGCGCCGCAAGGCGCAGGCCGAGGCCCATCAAATGGCGCGGCACGATGTATTGACCGGCCTTCCCAACCGCCGCCGCTTCATCGAGGATTTCAACGGTTCGGTCGAGCATCTGCCGCCCGGCGCGGCCTGCGCGATGTTCGTTCTCGATCTCGACAACTTCAAGCCGATCAACGACGTGTATGGTCACAGGTTGGGCGATGAAGTGCTGAAGGTGATTTCGCGTCGCCTGACGGAGCTGGCCGGCGGCGCCTCCGTGGCGCGTCTCGGCGGCGACGAGTTCGGCGTGACCCTGCAATACCAAGTCGGCAGTGATGCCCCCGAGCGCTTGGCGCGCCAGATCGTTCACGAGCTTTCGCGGCCGATCCAGCTCGCCGCTCTGTCGCTCCAGGTCGGCGCCAGCGTCGGCGTCGCGACCTGCGATAAGCGCGGCTCTGGTGATACCGACCTCGCGGGCATGTCGGTGCGCGACAATGGTGCGGTGGAAACCATGCTTCGCCGCGCCGACATGGCGATGTATTGGGCGAAGGCCGATGGCCGCGGGCGCTACCGCTTCTTCGATCGCAGCATGGACGAGAAATTGCGCCAGCGTGTCGAGCTGGAATCGCAAATCGGCGGCGCGATCACGTTAGGCCAGATCGTACCTTATTATCAGCGGATCGTTCGCCTCGAGACCGGCGAGACCATCGGCTTCGAGGTGCTTGCGCGTTGGGTGCACCCGCGGCGTGGCGTGCTCACGTCCGATGTTTTCATTGCCATCGCCGAGGACACGGGAACGATCGGCAAGATGACCGATCTGCTGATCGAGCGCGCCATGCGCGACGCCAAGGACTGGCCCGAGCATCTCTCGGTTTCCGTCAATTTCTCGCCACGGCAGATCTCCGACCCCAACGTCGCAACGAGAATTCTCGGCCTGCTGACCAAGGTTGGCTTCCCGCCGCATCGGCTGGTGATGGAGATCACCGAGGGTGCGGTGGTGCAGAAGCTCGAAGCCGCCAAGGCCGTGTTGCAATCGCTCCGCAATGTCGGCGTGCGCATCGCCCTCGACGATTTCGGCACCGGCTATTCCGGTCTCTATCATCTGCGCGAGCTCGAGCTCGACATCGTCAAGATCGACCGGTCCTTCGTCGGCGAGATCCTGAACAAGCCGGAGGAGGCACGCATCGTGAAAGCGATGCTCAGCCTCGGCCACGCTCTGGGTCTCACGACCACGGCGGAGGGAATCGAGACCGAGGAGGTGCGTCAGTATCTGCTCAAGCTCGGCTGCGATGCGGGCCAAGGCTATCTGTTCGGCGCCCCCGAGCCCGCCGCAATGGTGACGAGCCTTCTCAAGGCGGCCATTCCCGCCCGCCACATCGCCTAGCGGGGCGACAGCACCATCACCATCTGCCGGCCTTCGAGCCGCGGCTCCGATTCCACCTTGGCGATAGTCGTGGTGTCTTGCTTGACCCGCTCGAGCAGCTTGGTGCCGAGCTCCATATGCGCCATCTCGCGGCCCCTGAAGCGCAAGGTGACTTTCACCTTGTCGCCCTCCTCGAAGAACCGCCGGATCGAGCGCATCTTCACCTCGTAGTCGTGGATGTCGATGTTCGGCCGCATCTTGATCTCCTTGATCTCGACGGTGCGCTGCTTCTTGCGCGCCTCGGCGGCCTTTTTCTGCGCCTGATATTTGTACTTGCCGTAATCCAGGATCTTGCACACCGGCGGCTCGGAATTGGGCGCGATCTCGACCAGATCGAGCCCGGCTTCAACCGCCCGCGCCAAGGCTTCGGCCGTGGCAACCACGCCGACATTGTTGCCGGTAGCGTCGATGAGCTGGATGTTGGGAATGTCGATGCCCTCGTTGATGCGAGGGCCGCCCTTTTCGGGGGCAAGCTTCGTCGGCCGTCTTACGATGTCTCGTTCTCCTCTGTTTGAGCGGCCGCATCCCCCCATTTTGTGAGACGCTGGCGCCCTGCAGTGACGCTAAGCTGTTTGAGCGCTACAGGATGGGAAATGGCCCTCAAAAGTCAAGCCGCGCGCGTTAAGCCTGCCGCAAGCCGGTCATGCGCCGTCGCCCAGGGAAACCGCGGCTAACGCAGGCGGATCGGCGAAGGCCTCGGCCAAATGCGTGCCGAGCAGCTCGTCATAGACGGCGAGCGTCTTCATTTGCATCTGCGAAAGCGCGAACTCGGCACTCGCCCGGGCGCTGGCCCTGCCGCCGATCGCCGCCCGCTCCTCGGGTGACAGCGCGAGCGCCACGCGGAGCGCGCCGGCCAGTGCCGTGGCGTCGCCTGGCGGCACGAGCCAGCCGGTGAAGCGGGCCTGGTCCTGCAACGGCGTGACGACGGTTTCGGGCAGGGCGCCGATCTCCGACAGGATCACGGGGCAGCCCATGGCTTGCGCCTCGACGCTGGTCCGGCCGAACGTCTCCGGCACGAGGGACGGCATGATGGCCACATGCGCGGCGAGGAAGGCCGCCGGCATGTCCTGGCAATGGCCGACCAGCCGCACCTTGTCCGTGAGCCGGTGACGGGCGATGAGCGCGATCAGCTCCTGGCGATAGGCCGCTTTGCCCGGCGCGTCGCCGGCGAAGATGATCACCGCGTCATCGAGCGCGCCCTCGCGGGCAAGAGCCGCCGCAGCCTCGATGGTCTGGCGGTGGCCCTTCAGGCCCGTGAGCCGCGCCGCTTGCAGCACGATCTTGGTTTCCGGCGAAACCCCCCAGCGTTCGCGGAGCTTCGCCACCGGCCCCGGCGGCACGACGAGCGGATCGAATGCCGCCTCGTCGATGCCGCGATAGATCGGGCGGATATGCTCCTGCTTGAGGCGATGCCGCTCGGCGATGAGATTTGCCGTGTAGCGGGAATTGGCGATGACGCGGTCGCCGCGCCCCATGACGCTGTTATAGGCGGACTTGAGCGGGCCGAACGTGCCATAGGCGCCGTGATAGGTGGTGACGAAGGGACGCCCGGTGCGGCGCGCGGCAAGATAAGCGCTCCAGGCCGGCGCCCGGCTGCGCGCATGCACGAGGGCGACATTGCGCTCGGTGATGAGCCGTTCCAGCCGCTTGGCGTTGGCGAGGATGGTGAACGGGTTCTTGCTCGCCACGGGCAGCGTGATGACCTCGCCTCCGGCTTGAGTCACGGCGTTTGCCATGCGGCCCCCTGCGGTGGCCACCAGGGCCTTCGCCCCGGCCTGGGTCAGCGCCTCGGCGATCTCGACGGTCGCCTGCTCGCTGCCGCCGGTGTCGAGGCGCGGCACGACTTGCAATATGGTCGGTCCGGCCATGGTCTAAGGTCTTAGGATGGGCGCAGCCGAACCGCAATTCCTGGAAGTGGGCGAGGGCAGCAGGCGCCGCCGCATTGCCTACCGCTTTGCCGCTGCCGGAAACGGGGAGGGCCCGGCGCTGCTTTGGCTTTCGGGCTTTCTGTCGGACATGGCATCCACCAAGGCCGCGGCGCTTGCCGCGTGGGCGGAGGGCATGCGCCTGCCGATGCTCCGTTTCGACTATTCGGGCCATGGGCTGTCCGAGGGCGATCTGCTGCATGCCTCGATCGGCGACTGGCTGGAAGAGGCTGTCGCCGTGCTTGAGCTGATCGGGACCCGGCGAGCGATCCTGGTTGGTTCGTCGATGGGCGGGTGGATCGCGCTCTTGCTCGCGCGCAAGCTCGTGCAAGCCGGCATGCGCGCACGATTGGCCGGTCTCGTGCTGATCGCGCCCGCCTTCGACATGACCGAGCGGCTGATGTGGCACCGGATGAACGAGGACGTGAAGGCGACGCTCGAGCGCGACGGCGTCTATTACGAGCCCTCGCTCTACGGCGATCCCTATCCGATCACCAAGCATCTGATCGAGGAAGGCCGCAACCATCTGCTCGGCGTCGGCACGCTGCATCTCGATCTGCCGGTGCGGATTCTGCAAGGCATGTGCGATCCCGACGTGCCCTGGGGCCACGCCCTCGATCTCGTCGATCTGCTCTGCTGCGAGGATGTCGAGCTGACGCTCATCAAGGACGGCGACCATCGCCAGTCGCGTCCGCAAGATCTGCGCCGCCTCGAAGCCACCGTCGCCGCGCTGGTGGAGAAAGTTCAAGCAAGCAGCGAGGCGAGGCCTTCGCGGTAGGTGGGATAGCGCAGCTTCACGCCAAGCTCGGACTTGATGCGCTGATTGCCGATCCGGCGGCTCCCTTCATAGAAGCTCCGCGCCATCGGCGTGAGATCGGCTTCCACGAAATCGATTTCCGGCGGCGGCTCGACCCCGATCAGCTTGGCGGCGTAAGCCACCACCTCGTCGGGCGCGGCGGGCTCGTCGTCGGCGACATTGTAGATGGCGCCGGCATGCGGCCGCGCGATCGAGGCTTCGAGGACGGAGGCGATGTCCTCGACATGGATGCGGCTGAACACCTGCCCATCCTTCTTGATGCGCCGTGCCGTGCCGGCCTTCAGCTTGTCGAACACGCTGCGGCCGGGACCGTAGATGCCGGCGAGCCGGAAAATCTGCACGGGGACGCCGGTTTCCCGGCCAAATTCGAGCCAGGCTTGCTCGGCCTGCACCCGCGCCTCGGTCCGCGCGCTGTTAGGCCTGGGCACCGTCGTCTCGTCGACCCAGCGGCCCTCCTGATGGCCATAGACCCCGACGGTCGAGAGATAGCCGACCCATTCGAGCGAAGGGAGCTTGGCAAGCTCCTCACGGTAATGCTCGAGCACCGGATCGCCTGCCGGCCCCGGCGGGATCGAATGCAGCAGATGGGTGGTGCCGTGCAGCACCTTGGGGAGCGCGCTGTTTCCGGCTTCCCCCGAATACTGGGCGATCTCGTAGCCGCGCTCGGCAAGATGACCGATCTTGCCCACGTCGCGCGCGGTTCCGGCGATCTGCCACCCCTTGGCAGCAAGCCGCTCCGCCAGGGTCTGGGCGGAGAAGCCGAGTCCGAAGCAGAACAGCCGGTTCACGCCGCCACTCCCATCCACTCGCTTCGCACGGCGGGATCGGGATCGTCGGCGTGCACGGCGCGCAAGGCCCGGAAGCGCTGCGGCGCCAAACGCGACAATGCCCATACCGCCATGGCGCGCACCAGCGGCGAAGCGTCCTCGAGCTGCGCCTCCACCAGTGGCACGAGCGTCGCGTCTGCCGAATTGCCGGCGGCGATCAGCACATTGCGCAGGAAGCGGTCGCGGCCGGTGCGTTTGATCGGCGTGCCGCGGAAGCGCGCGCGGAACGCCGCATCGTCGAGGAGCAGCAGCTCGGCGAGCGGCGGGTTGTCGCTTTCGGCTCGCATGCTCAGCTTCGTCTCGCGCGCGCTTTGCGCGAATTTGTTCCACGGACAGACGGCGAGGCAATCGTCGCAGCCGAAGATGCGGTTGCCCATCGCTGCGCGGAAGCGCGGGGCGATATGTCCTTTGTGCTCGATGGTGAGGTAGGAGATGCAGGCGCGCGCATCGATGCGGTAAGGCGCGGTGAAGGCGTGCGTCGGGCAAATGTCGAGACAGCGGCGGCAGGCTCCGCAGTGATCGTCCTCGGGCGCGTCGGGCGCGATCTCGGCGGTGGTGAAGATCGAGCCGATGAACAGCCACGAGCCGAACTCGCGCGAGACCAGGTTGGTATGCTTGCCCTGCCAGCCGAGCCCAGCGCGCGCGGCGAGCGGCTTCTCCATCACCGGCGCGGTATCGGCGAACAGCTTCACCTCGCTTTGCGTCAGCGCCTGCACGCGCGCGGCAAGCGGCTTCAGCTTCGCCTTGAGCACGTCGTGATAGTCGGCGCCTTGCGCATAGATCGAGATCGCGCCGCGCGAGGGCTGCTGCAGGATCGCCAGGGGATCGCCGGGGCGGCCGTAATTCAGGCCGAGCAGGATGACGCTGCGCGCTTCCGGCCACAGCGCGCGCGGGGCCTTGCGCCGCTCCGCCGTGCCGGCGAGCCAGGCCATGTCACCCTGCCGGCCCTCGGCAAGAAACTGGTCCAGATCATCGCCCGCGCCGGCAACGGCGTCGGCGGAAGCGAACCGGATGGCGTCAAAGCCAAGCGCCTTGGCCGCTTCGGCGATGGTCTGTTTCAGCGTGTCCATCATCGGCTCCGTCATTCCGGCGCAAGCCGGAATCCAGGGCAACCTGTTCGGAGTTTTGGACTCTGGATACCGGCTTTCGCCGGTATGACGAATCAAAACTCAAAAATCGAGGTCGGCATAGGCCCCTGCCGGGGTGAAGCCCGCGACGCGATCCTGCAACAGCGGCCTGAACGACGGCCGCGACTTGAGCAGCGCATACCAGTTCTTCGCCGCCTCATGCTCCTCCCACGGTATCTCGCCGAGATAATCGAGCGCCGAGAGATGCGCCGCCGCGGCGAGATCGGCGAAGCTGATGGCGTCGCCCGCGAGCCAGCTCCGGGTCTCGGCGAGATGGCCGATATAGCTCAGATGATAACGCAAATTCTCGTGCCCGGCCCGCATCGCCTCCATGTTGGGAGAGGCGCTTTGCGGGCCGAAACGCCGGAAGACCTTCTCGTCCACCAGATAGGACGTGACCTCCTCGTGGAACTTGCGGTGGAACCAATCGGTGAGCCGCCTGGCCTCGGCTCGCGCCGCTGCCTCGCCCGGGAACGGCTGGAACAGCCGGGCATCGCGCTCATCGGCGGTATCGCTCAGATATTCGGAAATGGCATAGGCGCCCACCACCGGGCCTTGCTCATCGGTGATCAAAACCGGCAGCGTCCCGGCCGGGTTCAGCGCCACGAACTCCCGGCGCCATTCCCAAGGCCGCTCCTCGGCGAGCTCGGCCTCGATCCCGCACTCGGCGAGGGCAAGCCGGATCGACCGGGAAAAGGCGCAGAGCGGATAATGCAGCAGAGTCGCCATTGAACCGTTGGGCGGCTAGGCATTGCAAAATGAATCGCGCGAGACTGGAGCCTCGTATAGAACCTGCACGCGCGGCGAACAAGCGGGCGACGGGGCTATGACCTTAGAGCAGATCATCGTGCTTGCCATAGTGCAGGGGGTCACGGAGTTCCTGCCGATCTCCTCCTCGGGCCACCTGATCCTGATCCCCCAGCTGATGCATTGGCCCGATCAGGGCCAGCTCACCGATGTCTTGACGCATCTCGGCACGCTGTTGGCCATTCTCATCTATTTCTGGCGCGACGTCTGGCACATCACCCGCGGCGCGCTCGAGCTGTTCAAGGGCAAGGTCACCGAGGAGGGCAAGCTCGCCATCTATATCGTGCTCGCCACCATCCCGGCCGTCGCCTTCGGCGTCGTCCTCAAGAAGTTCGGCTATGCCGATCTCGAGCGCAACGTCGCCATCGTCGCCTGGAACACGATCCTCTACGGCATCCTCATGCTGATCGCCGACATGGTCGGTCCGCAGGAGCGGACCATCCACAACATGACGCTTGGGTCCGCGTTGATCATCGGCGTGGCGCAAGCGCTCGCCTTGATCCCGGGCACCAGCCGCTCCGGCGTGACCATGACGGCCGGCAGGTTCTTGGGGTTCACCCGGCCGGACTGCGCGCGCTTCTCGTTCCTGCTCGGCATTCCCGCCACGGCCGGCGCCATCGTGTTCTCGATCGGCGATGCGCTGGAGAGCGGCGGCAAGGTCACGCAGGATCAGCTGCTATGCGCGGCGCTGACCTTCGTCGCCGGCATTCTCGCCATCGCCTTCCTGATGAACCTGCTCAAGCGCATCAGCTTCCTGCCCTTCGTGCTCTATCGCATGGTGCTCGGCGGCTTCTTGCTGGTCTTGCTCTACAGCTGAAGGCTCACGGCTGCGGGCGGTAGATCGAGAACTGCCCGCGCGGGCGGAACTGCTCGAGATAGTCGGGCACCACCGCCGCGATCGCCACCGGCTCGATGCCGAGACCTTCGAGCGTATGCCCGCCGCGTTTTGCGGTCTCGCTCACCACATTGTCGCTCTCGAGCAGCCGCACCTGGTCGGTGGTGAGCGGCGGCGTCGGCAGCATCTGCAAGAAGAAGCCTTGCAGCTTGGCGAGCCAGAACGGCTCGGGCACGAGCAGGCGCTTGCGCATCGTGTAGTCGAGCACGCGCTGCATCACCTGTTTCAAAGTCAGCACCTCGGGCCCGCCCAGCTCGTAAGCCGCGCGGGGAACGGCCTTGCCCGTGAGGCCGGCGATCACCGCCTTGGCCACGTCGCCGGCGAAGACCGGCTCCAATCGCGTCTTGCCGCCGCCGATCAACGGCAGTGCCGGCGCGATGCGCGCGAGCGCCGCAAAGCGGTTGAAGAAATCGTCCTCCGGCCCGAACACGATGGACGGCCGCAGAATGACGGCGTCCGCATAGACCGATTTGACCGCGTGCTCTCCGGCCGCCTTGCTGCGCGCATAGACCGAGAGCGCGTCGGCACTCGCGCCGATCGCCGACACATGCACGAGCGCGCGGGCGCCGGCCGCTCTCGCCGCCTCGGCGACATGGCGCGCGCCCTCGTCCTGCACCGATTTGAAGGTCTGCTTGCCGGAGGGAAACAAGATGCCGACGAGATTGACGACGGCATCGGCGCCGTCGGCGGCGGCGAGCAGCGAATCGGCAAAGCGCACATTGGCCTGCACGGCATTGATCTGGCCCACGCCGCCGAGCGGCTGAAGGTGGCCGGCGAGCTCAGGGCGCCTGACCGCGATCCGCATGCGCGCCCCGGTCTTGGCGATGGCGCGCACCACATGGCGGCCGATGAAGCCCGAGCCGCCATAGATGGTGACGAGCGCCCTGTTGTTGAGTGTTATCGCCACGTCCGTGTCCCTGGTCCCCGCTCTTCGCATCCGCAGCAATACACGAGGGAGCCGAACCCTGTGAAGCGCCGCCTGCTGATTGACTTTGCGGGATGCCAATCGTACTTGAGGCTCATTAAGCCCAGGTGGCGGAACTGGTAGACGCGCTAGCTTCAGGTGCTAGTGCCCGAAAGGGCGTGGAAGTTCGAGTCTTCTCCTGGGCACCATTCCCGCTTTTTTAAGCGCCTCGCGGTAAGAATGCGGCCGTAAGGAGCGCTTCGAGCTTGAGCCAGCCACCGATTATCGAGCTTTACAAAGGCGATCTGCCGCCCGGCCGCCTCACCGGCCGCTCGATCGCCATCGACACCGAGACGATGGGGCTCGACCCCCATCGCGACCGCCTATGCCTGGTGCAGCTCTCCGAAGGCGACGGCAGCGCGGTGATGGTGCAGCTCGCCGGCAGCTACGACGCGCCCGAGCTGAAGCGCCTGCTCGCCGACGAGAGCGTGCTCAAGATCTTCCATTTCGGCCGCTTCGACATGGCCGTGCTCAAGCATTATTTCGGGGTGATGCCGCGTCCGGTCTATTGCACCAAGGTGGCCTCCAAGCTCGCTCGCACCTTCACCGACCGCCACGGCCTCAAGGATCTCTGCAAGGAACTGCTCGGCATCGAGCTGTCGAAACAACAGCAATCCTCCGATTGGGGGGCTGCCGAACTGTCCCAGGAGCAACTCAATTATGCCGCGAGCGACGTGTTGCATCTGCACGCGCTAAGGGAGAAACTTGACGCCATGCTGAGGCGCGAAGGGCGTGAGGGGCTAGCCCGCGCCTGCTTCGAGTTTCTGCCGACCCGGGCCGAGCTCGACCTCCGGGGATGGTCCGAGATCGATCCTTTTGCCCATTAGGGGCGGAAAAGGGGCTTTCCGGCCCGAGCTGGCGTCGCAATGTCATCAAAGTCCTGCGGCTAGCTTGTGCTGGGCGCGGCGGAGCGCGCCTAACTAAGTCGTGGCGGGGAAGATGTCGGTTGGCACTGAACTCATGGCGAGCGGCGGGCGGTATCGTATCCGCACCGAAGACGAGCGCGCGCGCGCCTTTCGCAGCGCCGCCCGTCATAGCCGCTACGTCGCCTTCCTGCGCAAGGGCCTCCCGGTCTTGGCCGTGCTCGTGCTCGCCTCCTATTTCATCACCTCGAAATTGAGTGTCAGCGTCGGCGACTTGACCGCGAGCATCGACGGCATCCAGGTGTCCGACGGCAATCTGCGCATGACCAATCCCAAGCTCGAGGGCGCCGACAAGAAGAACGGGAAATATCGCCTCGGCGCCGAATATGCCGATCAGGACATGAAGGCTCCGAACCGAATCAAGCTTCACGCCATGACCGCCGAACTCACCACGGCCGACGGAGCGTGGTCGCGCATGAACGCCGACCGCGGCCTGTTCGACAACCGGACCGAGAAGCTGGTGATGCTGGACAAAATCACCGTCAGCACGAGCTCGGGCATCACCGGCGAGCTCAAGCGCGCGTCGGTCGAGATGAAGAACCAGACGCTTCGATCGCATCAGCCGGTCTGGTTCACGATGACTCGCGGCAGCGTCAAGGCGAACGCGCTTACCTTCGTCTCGGCCAACAGCACGCTGACCTTCCGCGGCAAGGTCCGCGTGCATCTCATCAAGCAAGCGAACGATGACAACGCGGAGAAGAAGCCGCCGAAGGCCGAGGCCGAAGCCCCGACTGTGGTTCCACCGCTGCCGGAAGCGACCGGCGCCGTCTCCGCGAGCACGGGGGCCGTGCCGGCAGGCAGCCAATGAGCAGCAAGCTTCACCTCGGAATTTTGACTCTGACGGCCGCGCTGGTGCTCGCGTCGGCGACGCCGCTTGCCGCGCAGACCATGACCAACACGTTCGGCGGATTGTCGGAGAACTCGAACGAGCCGATCGATATCGAATCCGATCTGCTCGTGGTGCACGACAAGCAGAAATACGCGACCTTCTCCGGCAACGTGAAGGCCGTGCAGGGCACGACCACGCTGCGCGCCAAGGAGCTGCTGGTCCACTATGTCGGTGGCGACAAGCTCGCCCCCGGCGAAAAGAAGGATGAGGTCCAGGCGCCCGCCGAGACCAAGGTCGCCGATGCGCAAGGCGCGGCCGCCTCGGCGCCAGCGGCCGGCAAAGCCGGGGACGGCACCAAGCCGAACCAGGGCGACACGCAGATCACCAAGATCGAGGCCAAGGGCGACGTCATCATCAACAGCAAGGACGACCAGACCACCACGAGCGACTGGGCGGTGTACGACCTACCGACGCAGCTGGTAACCGTCGGTGGCAATGTGGTGTTAACGCAAGGCAAGAATGTGCTAAAGGGGGACCGGCTCGTCATCGATCTGAAGACGGGCGAGAGCCGGTTCGAAAACACGGGCAATACCGCCGCCGGCGGCCGTATCCGCGCGCTGTTCATGCCGAAGAAGGATGGCGCGGAGGATGCCAAGCCGGGCGACGCCAAATCGGGCGGAGCCGAGCCGGGCGAGGCGAAGTCTGGCGGCGCGACGGCCAAGCACGAGGCGCAGAGCGGCTCGAAGCCTGACACGGACGCAAGCGACAAGGCCGAGAAGGATGATAGCTGGAACTCCCAGGACCCGTTCATCCCGGAGATGCGCCCGTAGCCATTCAGAGCTTCGCCGAATATTAACCGGGCGACGCTTCAACTAGGAGCGGAAGGGGTAGTGGGCAAATTGCTGTCTTTCCCAGGCCGCCAGGCAGTCGCCGCACAAGGAGACGGGTCCCCCGCGCATGCCGTGAAGCACGCGCCGGGCGCGGAAATCGATCCGGCTCTCGCTGGCCGGCTCATCGTCACCCAGGTGGTGAAGAGCTTCAAGAAACGTACCGTCGTGCGCGGCGTCAGTCTCGAGCTGCGGCGGGGCGAGGCGGTGGGGTTGCTCGGTCCGAACGGGGCCGGCAAGACCACCGTGTTCTACATGATCACCGGGCTCATTCCCGCCGACGAAGGCTCGATCAAGATCGACGGCCGCGACGTGACCAAGTTGCCGATGTATCGCCGCGCCCGGCTCGGCATCGGCTATCTGCCGCAGGAAGCCTCGATCTTCCGGGGCCTCACGGTCGAGGACAACATCCTCGCCGTGTTGGAGACGGTCGAGCCGAACAAGCACGAGCGCCAGGCGCAGCTCGATGCGCTGCTCGAAGAGTTCCGCATCACCCGCCTCAGAACCTCGCCAGCCATGCGGCTCTCGGGCGGCGAGCGTCGCCGCGTCGAGATTGCCCGCGCGCTCGCCACGCGTCCCTCATTCATGCTGCTCGACGAGCCGTTCGCCGGCATCGATCCGATCGCGGTTAACGATATTCGCGCCCTGGTGCGGCATCTGACCCAGCGCGGTATCGGCGTCCTGATCACCGATCACAATGTGCGCGAAACGCTGGACCTCGTTAGCCGCGCCTATATCATTCACGATGGCATGGTGCTGACCCACGGCACCGCGCATGAAATTATTAACAACGAGGAAGTTCGGCGCGTCTATCTCGGCGATCAGTTCAGGATTTGACGTCACTGGCCGTGTATGAGTTCGACAATGGCAATCACGACAAAGCTAGAACTCCGCCAGAGCCACAGTTTAGTGATGACGCCGCAGCTGCAGCAGGCGATCAAGCTGCTGCAGCTTTCGAACATGGAGCTTGCCACCTTCGTCGAGGCGGAGCTTGAGCGCAATCCGCTGCTGGAGCGCGCCGACACGGAAGAAACCGGCGGTGCGGCGCCGGAGGCTGGCGCCGAGCCGCTGACGGCGTCCGCCAAGGAGGAGGCCGACGGCGAGGCGACGAGCGCCACCGGCGAAAGCGACGCGGCTGAGGGCGACGACGGCGAATGGGTCGATCTCCATTCCGGCTCGAGCCGCAGCGAGGATCTCGATGCCGAGCCGCAAGACGTGTTCCCCGAGACTGAAAGCTTCTCTCCCGGCGCGCTGAAAAACTCCGGCTGGGCCACGCTCGGTCAAGGCTCGCGCTCCAACCTCGATGAAGAGTCCAATCTCGAAGCCTATGTCGCCGAGGAGCGGACCCTCAGAAGCCATCTCACCGAGCAGCTCGTGCTTGCCTTCGCCGATCCCGCGCGGCGGCTGATCGGCCATCACCTCATCGACATGACCGACGAGGCTGGCTACTTGCGCGGCGACCTGGAGAGCGTCGCTGAGTTGCTCGGCGCGCCGCTAGAGCTGGTCGAGGAGACGCTCGAGGTGATGCAAGGCTTCGAGCCGTGCGGCGTTTTCGCCCGCGACTTGCGCGAATGTCTGTTGCTGCAGCTGAAGGAGCAGGACCGTTGCGACCCGGCAATGGCGGCGCTGGTCCAGAACCTGCAGTTGCTCGCGGTGCACGATCTCGCCGCCTTGAAGCGCGCGGCGCGCGTTTCCGACGAAGACCTCATGGACATGATCCAGGAGGTGAAGCGGCTCAATCCGAAGCCCGGGTTGAAATACGGCTCCGCGCCGTCGCAGCCCATCGTGCCCGACGTGCTGGTGCGCGCGCTTCCCGACAGCAGCTTCCATGTCGAACTGAACAGCGAGACGCTGCCCCGCGTGCTGATCAACCAGTCCTATTACGCGACGGTCTGCAAATCGGCGACGCGGAAGGAGGACAAGAGCTATCTCGTCGACTGCCTGCAAACGGCAAACTGGCTGGTCAAGAGTCTCGACCAGCGCGCTCGCACGATCCTCAAAGTCGCGCAAGAGATCGTGCGGCAGCAGGATGCATTCCTCACCTATGGGGTCGGCATCTCAGGCCGCTCAACCTCAAGACCGTGGCCGACGCGATCTCCATGCATGAATCGACGGTGAGCCGCGTCACCGCCAACAAATACATGGCCACCAATCGTGGCCTGTTCGAGCTGAAATATTTCTTCACCTCGGCGATCGCGGCGACCAGCGAAGGCGACGCGCATTCGTCCGAAGCCGTGCGCGACCGCATCCGCGCCATGATCGAGGCCGAGCCCGCAGGCGACGTGCTCTCGGACGACAAGATCGTAGAAAAATTGAAAACCGACGGCGTCGATATCGCGCGCCGCACCGTGGCGAAATACCGCGAAGCGCTACGAATCCCCTCTTCGGTGCAACGCCGGCGGCTGAAGCGCATGGCCCAGGGCGCGAGCCTGTAACGGGGCTTAAGCGCTTGGCCTGCATGGAGAATCATGTAAAGGGCCGGTGGCGAAATAGATGGTTTGACACCCCAAGGGGAGCGGTCTAGCTTCCGCCCTCGCGGTGGGAGGCCGACCGGAGGTCGGGCCTAAGGCGCGTTAGCTCAGGCCTTGGCGAAGATCGGCCCCGCAACAAGCGGCACGTGCCCCGGGAATCGCGGTGGAAAAGGGCCATTCGACAGTCTTCCGCGGGCGATGACGATACAAGTTACCGGAAAGAATTTGGACGTCGGTGAGGCGTTACGCAGTTACGTCCAGGAACGCGTAGTGCACACGGTCGAGAAGTTCATGGGGCGCGAGCCTTCGGGGCATGTGCGGATCGAGAAGGAGCACGGCGAGTTCCGGACCAACTGCACGATCCACTTGTGGCAAGGCATGAGCCTCGAAGCCCATGGGGTCGCGGCCGATGCCTATCAAAGCGCCGATCGCGCTTGCGAGCGGCTCGAGAAGCGGGTCCGGCGCCACAAGCGTAGAGTGAAGCGGCATGGCGGCGGCGAGACGCCGCGCAAGCAGACGCCTGCGACCGATTATGTCATTCAGGCGTTGGCAGAGGGGCAAGAGGAACGCGATGACGACAATCCCGTTATCATTGCCGAAGCCGAAAGCCCCTTGCACGAAATGGCAGTGAGTGATGCGGTGATGCAGATGGATTTGTCGGACCGGCCGTTTGTCGTGTTTCGCAACGCGAGCCACGGGGAGATCAACGTGGTCTACCGGCGTGACGACGGCAATATCGGCTGGATTGATCCTGCAACCAAGAAGGCGCGCAAGCGGCGTTAGGCGAAATCCTCGCCCTGTCGCGCCCGTTTGTCTGAGGGGTTGGCATGATGCATCTGAGCAGTTTCATCTCCCCCGATTCGGTGGTTCCCTCGCTCAAGGCGAAGACCAAGAAGCAACTCCTGCAGGAGCTGTCGGCGCGCGCCTCCCGTCTCACCGGGCTTCCGGAGCGTGACATCT
This sequence comes from uncultured Alphaproteobacteria bacterium, assembly GCA_963776235.1. Taxonomy (GTDB): domain Bacteria; phylum Pseudomonadota; class Alphaproteobacteria; order Rhizobiales; family Methyloligellaceae; genus Methyloceanibacter. Next base: position 325 of record CAVZLT010000037.1, on the reverse strand, counting down.
TCGACGTGCTGCTGCAGCGCGAGCGGCTGGGCTCGACCGGGCTCGGCCAGGGCATCGCCATTCCCCACGGCAAGCTCGCGGGGCTAAAGCGCATCGTCGGCATCTTCGCCCGGCTTGCCGAGCCGATCGATTTCGACGCGGTGGATGGCGAGAAGGTCGATATCGTGTTCCTGCTGCTGGCGCCCGAAGGGGCGGGGGCCGATCACCTCAAGGCGCTCGCCCGCATCTCGCGGCTGTTGCGCGAGGGCAGCGCCGTCGACAAGCTCCGCGCCTCGAAGGACGCGGCCGCGCTCTACGCCGTGCTGACCGAGGAGGAGGCCTCCTC
>CAVZLT010000036.1:0-30854 GCA_963776235.1 uncultured Alphaproteobacteria bacterium | reverse complement strand
AAATTTTTTGCACTGCACAATAAATCTATTCGGCCAGACTTAACGCTTTGGCAATAGGCGGATTTTAGCCTTCTTCCTGCCATGTGATACGGCGAATTTATGGGCAGTTCGCATTTCCATGGCGAGGGCGGCGCGGGAAATCGGGCCGATACGGGGCTTCAGCGGGGGAAGGCGTAAGGCCTTCGGGGGTCAGTGAGCATTGCCGAGCGTCAGGGTCGGAGCCACGCGCGCGCCTTAGGCCACGCGCTGCTTGCGCTCGCGCTGATCGTCGGCCCCATCCTCACGCCCGCGGACGCGGCGCTGGCCGCGAAGAAAAAGGCGACCACGCCGTCAATTGCGGCGGCCATCGTCGTGGACATGAATTCCGGCTCGATCCTGCAAGAGCAGGCCGCCGACACGCCGCGCCATCCGGCCTCCCTGACCAAGATGATGACGCTCTATGTGCTGTTCGGCTATCTGAAGGCCGGCAAGCTCACGCCGAGCTCGGATTTGACGGTGACGGAGCATGCCGCGACCCAGGCTCCCACCAAGCTCGGCCTCAAGCCCGGCGCCACCATCAAGGTCAACGACGCGGTCAAGGCCCTGGTGACGCAATCGGCCAACGACGCCGCCGTAACCATCGCCGAGAACTTGGCGGGCACCGAGGAGAACTTCGCCAAGCTGATGACCGACACGGCGCGGCAAATCGGCATGCGCAATACGCTCTTCCGCAACGCCTCGGGCCTGCCGAACGACGAGCAGATCACCACGGCGCGGGACATGGCAATTCTCTCGGCGCATCTGATCCACGACTATCCGGACTATTACACGGTGTTCTCGACCCAGTATTTCACCTTCAACGGCCGGAAATACAGGAACCACAACAAGCTGCTGCTCAACTACAAAGGCACCGACGGCATCAAGACGGGCTATACGCGCGCAAGCGGATACAACCTCGCGGCCTCCGTGCATCGCGGCGAAAAGTATCTCATCGCCGTCGTGCTCGGCGGCAAGACCGGCAGCCAGCGCGACACCGCCATGCGCGCGCTGCTGGAGAAGAATTTTGCCGCGGCGTCGAGCACCAAGCCCACCGCGGCGCAGCTCGTGGCCTCGTTGGTGACGCCGGCGCCGCTGCCCGCGATGAAGAAGCCCGCTTACGCAATGGCCTCGGTGACGCCGGCCCCGGCGGCTGAGACGCCCGTTGCGGCCCCCGCCGAGGGCGATATCTCCGAGCCCGCTTTGCCGCTCAGGGCGAGCCTCACCTCGAGCGACCCGTTGCCCAAGCCGTCTGCCAGGAAGGTCCAGTATGACGGCGCCTACCATGTCCAGGTGGGGGCTTACATGTCCCAGGACGAAGCTGAGAACCGGCTCGGCATGGTGCAGCAGCGCGCGATGGCCCTTCTCGACGGCCACCTCCCCTTCACCGCCTCCTTCATGAAGGACGACAAGGAATGGTACCGCGCCCGTTTCGCCGGCTTCTCGAAAGCCGACGCTCAAGCCGCCTGCGCCGCACTCAAGAAAATGTCGCTCGATTGCGTGGTGATGAGCGCTGAATAGGCTGGGCGCCGCGCCTCACCTGCGGGCTCACTTCCGCCCGAGCAGAACCTCCTTGGCTTCGTTGATCCGCGCCGCGAGATAGGTCGAGCCGCCCTGGTCGGGGTGCATCTTCATCATCAGCCGGCGATGCGCCTGCCTGATCTCCTCCTCGCTGGCATCGGCGGCGATGCCAAGCACCGCGTAAGCCTCCTCGGCGCTCATGCGGCTGGCCTTGGCGCGGCCGGGTGCCGAGCCCGCCTGCTCGGCTGAAGCCTGCGCGGCATCACGCCAGCCCGGCAGGCGCCAATCGAGATAGGCTTCCATCAGAGCCGCCTCCGGCGCGCCCTCGTGGTGAAGCTCTGCCAGCAGCTCCATCGCCTCTCGGTCGCTCAGGGTCGAGAGCGCACGGCCGGCAAATCGCCCCGTGAAACACGTCCCGTCCATCTGCCCGCTGTCGTGGTCGAGCTGCATCTCGAGCCTATCGGTGCGGACGTCGGATTTCTGTCCCGGCGTCTTGCTTGACGACGCAAAGGGACCGCCGAGCCCGAACCAGCCGCCCCGTCCCATCAGCGACAGTCCGAAGACAGCGAGCGGAATGGCAAGCGGCAGCGCCCCGCGCACGAGCAGGAAGCCGGCTGCGGCGAGCACGGCGATGCCGGCTGTCTTGCGCATCGTGCCGACAAGCTTGCTCGGGTTGGCGTAAGCAAACTGCCGCCCGGCAAGCAGCAGCAGGACCAGAAGCGCGCAACCGGCGAGAAAATACGCCATGGGTCAGGCCGTCAGCCGAGTTGCTCGAGGAGACGCAACGCTCCGCCGCTCTTGGTCTCCTCGCTGAAGTCCTTCAGCGCCTTGCGCCCGCCCGCGGCATAGACCGCGACAGCCGTGAGCAGCTCGCGCAACTGCTTGGCCGACCCGGCATCGAACGGCGCATAGGCGCCGCGCGAGAGCCGCGCGATCTCCCTGAAGGCGCGCTCGGCCTTGGAGTCGCGACCTTCCTGGAACACGAACACCGGGGTGCCGATGATGCCGAGCTCGCCGGCGAGCCGGGCCAGCCGGTCCACATCCTCCTCCATGCAGTCGCCGACATAGATCAGCGCGTTCACCTTGCCCGATCGATTCTCGCGCTTCGTATGCGCGAGCACCTTGCTGATCTGCGTGAAGCCGCCCGCACAGGACACCTGCCGCATCAACCGCGCCAGCGCGTCGGGATCGCCCACCCATTTCGACGCCTGGCACTCGCTGTAGCCGCGGAAATAGACGAGCTGCACGTCGAGCCCGCCCACGGCCTTAACCGCCTTGAACATGTCCGCCTGGAGCTCGAGCGCGAGATCCCACGACGGCTGCCGGCTCATGGTGGCGTCCATGGCGAAGATCAGCCGGCCTTGGCCCGAGCCGGACGGCTTGAGCGCCCGCACATCCTTGAGGAAGGCGTCGATCTCCGACCGCGTGGACCGCTGCGAAGCGACCTCGCCCTTCGCTGTCTTCGCCGGGGCTTTCGGCTCGGCCATGCTCTTGCAACTCCGCGAGCGGATCTTTCGCTCAGGCTATAGATGGACCCTTAATCGGCCGCGAACAATGCCGGATCAGTCCTCCTCGCTGCCGGCGGCGAGCAGGCTCGCATTGCCGCCAGAGGCGGTGAGATCGGTCGAACGGACTCGCTCCAGCGCGAAAGCTTCGAGGTAGCCGGGACCGCCCGCCTTGGGGCCCGTGCCGGACAGGCCTTCGCCGCCGAAAGGCTGCACCCCCACCACCGCGCCGATCTGGTTGCGGTTCACATAGACATTGCCGACCTTGACCCTCTCCGCCACGAAATCGGCCGTCGCCTTGATACGGCTATGCAGGCCGAGCGTGAGGCCGTAGCCGGTCGCGTTGATGGCCGCGCAGACCTCGCCCAAGCGGTCGCCGGAGAAGCGGACCACGTGCAGGATGGGGCCGAACACTTCGCGGGTAAGCGCCGAGATGGACGGGATCTCGAAGATCGCCGGCGCGACATAGGTGCCGGCGGCGTGCTCATCGCCCAAGGGCAGGTCGAGCAGTTCCCGGGCCTCCTTTCGCATGCGCGCCTTGTGCGCCTCGAGCGCGGCGCGCGCCTCCTCGTCGATCACCGGTCCGACGTCGCTGGCATAGTCGAACGGATCGCCGATCTTGAGCTCGCGGGCGGCGCCGATCAGCATGTTCAGCGTCGCCTCGGCCACGTCGTCTTGCAGGAACAGCACGCGCAGCGCCGAGCAGCGTTGACCGGCGCTGTCGAAGGCCGATGCCAGCGCGTCGTCGACCACTTGCTCTGGCAGCGCCGAGGAATTGACGATCATGGCATTGAGGCCGCCCGTCTCGGCGATGAGCTTGGCGATCGGCCCGTCACGCGCCGCGAGCGCGCGGTTGATGGCGATGCCGGTGTCGGTGCCGCCGGTGAAAGCAACGCCGCCGACGCGAGGATCCTTGACCAGGGCGGCGCCCACGCTCTCGCCGCGTCCCGGCACGAGGTGCAGGACATCGGCAGGGATACCGGCGCGATGCAGCAGGCGCACCGCGCGGGCGGCGACGAGCGGGGTCTGTTCCGCAGGCTTCGCCACCACCGCGTTGCCGGCCGCCAGCGCACCGGCGATCTGCCCGGTGAAAATGGCGAGCGGGAAATTCCAGGGCGAGATGCAAGCGAACACGCCGCGCCCATGCAGGGAGAGCGCGTTCTCCTCCCCGGTCGGGCCCCTGAGAAGCCGGGGCGCGGCAAATTTCTGACGCGCTTGCGCCGCGGAATAGCGCAGATGATCCACCGCTTCGCGCAGATCGGCTTGAGCGTTTGGAAGCGTCTTGCCGGCCTCGCGCACCAGGAGCGCCATGAGACCGGCGCGGTCCGCCTCGAAGAGATCGGCGGCGCGATCGAGCAGCGCGGCGCGCGCCTCGCCGCCAAGCCGGTCCCAATCCTCGCTGGCCATCTTCGCGGCCCCGAGCGCCTTGTCGATGGCCTCGGGACTCGCGCTGCGGCAGACGCCAACCACAACGCGCCGGTCATGCGGCGAGGTGATCCAACCGACCTCGCCCCCTTCCTCTACCTCTCGGCCCGAAACGATCGGATTGGCGGTCGCGGGATCGGCAAGCGCGCGCTCCATTTGGGCCAGCAATGGCGCGCGCACCAAGTCGTCCCAGAGCGGCAGCCCGAGACTGTTCTTGCGTTCCGGCTGGAAGAGATCCGGCGGGATGGGAATCGCCGGATTGGCCTTCTCGGGCAACGCCGCCGCCTTCTCGACCGGATCGGCAACGATGGCTTCGATCGGCGCGGCGTCATCGGCGAGCCGGTTGACGAACGAGGTGTTGGCGCCGTTCTCCAACAGCCGGCGCACGAGGTAAGCCAGCAGATCGCGATGGCCGCCGACCGGGGCATAGATGCGGCACGGCTTGCCGAGGCTCTCGGGGCGCACGACTTCGCGGTGCAGCGCCTCGCCCATGCCGTAGAGCCGCTGAAACTCGTAGGGGCGATCGCCGGCGAGCGTGGCGATAGCCGCGATGGTGTGGGCATTGTGGGTCGCGAATTGCGGATAGAAGCAGTCGGGCCGCGCCAGCAACGCCTTGGCCGCGGCGAGATAGGCGACATCGGTATTCACTTTGCGCGTGAACACGGGATACCCGGCGAGCCCTGCCTCCTGCGCCCATTTGATCTCGCTGTCCCAATAGGCGCCCTTGACCAGCCGCACCGGGATGCGCCGGCCGGTCGCCTCCGCCACAGACGCAAGCCAAGCGATCAGCGGCAGCGCGCGCTTGCTGTAAGCCTGCACGGCAAGCCCGAGCCCGTTCCATTCGGCCAGCTTGGGGTCGGTGAGCAGCGGCTGCGTCAGCGCCAGCGAAAGCTCTAATCGCTCGGCCTCCTCGGCATCGATGGTGAGCGGTAGCCAAGCGTCGCGCATCGCCTGCGCGAGCGCTGCGAGCCTGGGCACCAGCTCGCCCCTGAGGCGCGCCTCTTGTGAGGGTTGATAGCGAGGGTGAAGCGCCGAGAGCTTTACCGAGAGCCCTGGGCGGTCGATCAATTCCTCCTCGCTTCGCATCGACGGATGACCCGCCCAGGCGGCGATGGCCTCGGCCGCCTCCTCGTAGCGCAAAGCATAACGCTCGGCGTCGTCCTCGGTGCGGGCCGCCTCCCCCAGCATGTCGAAGGAGAAGCGATAGCCCTGCTCGGCCTCGTCTTCGGCATTGGCGAGCGCCTCCTCGATGGTTTCGCCGAGCACGAACTGATTGCCGAGAATGCGCATCGCCTGGCGCAGGGCCTGGCGGATCACCGGCTCGCCGCTCCTGGCGATCAGGCGTTGCACCATGCTGGCAGGGTCCGCTTGCCGCCGCTCGCTCCAGTCGAGGATGCGCCCGGTCAGCATCAGCCCCCAGGTCGAGGCATTGACGAGCAGCGAGTCCGAATGGCCGAGATGGCGCGACCAGTCGCCCAAGCCGACGGTGCCGGCGATCAGCCGGTCCGCGGTGGTCGCGTCGGGAATGCGCAGCAGCGCCTCGGCCAGGCAGAGCAGAAGCACTCCCTCCTCGCTCGACAGCCCATATTCATGCAGGAAGGAATCGACCCCGCCGCTCTCCGCGCGGCCTTCGCGCGCCGCCTTGACCAGGCTCAAGGCCAGATCTCGATGTTGCGGCGATCCTCGGCGCCGAAGCGCGCCTTGGCGATCAGCGCCTCGACCAGCGCCCCTTCCTCGGCAAGCAGCGCCTCGCCGATCGCCGCACGGCTTGGCAATTGGGCCCTCGGCCCTATATGGCGTTTCGCCTCGCCCATGACATAAGCTTAACCCTTGGGCCTTAGGAGCAGAAGAATGCCGAGCGCCACACCCATTGTCCGCACCGTCAGCGAGCTGAGGGAGCAGGTCGCCAAATGGCGCAAGTCCGGCGAGAGCATCGCGCTGGTGCCGACCATGGGCGCGCTGCATGAGGGCCACCTCTCCCTGATCGCCCTTGCCAAGGCCAAGGCGGACCGCGTGATCGTGTCGATCTTCGTCAACCCGATCCAGTTCGGGCCGCGTGAGGATTTCAAAACCTACCCGCGCGACGAGGCGGGCGACCTCAAGAAGCTCGGAGCGGCCGGCGTCGATCTCGTTTACGCGCCGGACGCCGCCGAGATGTATCCGGAGGGCTTCAAAACCCAAATCAAGATCGGCGATCTGACAGAGGGCCTGTGCGGCGCGTCGCGGCCCAATCATTTCGACGGCGTCGCCACGGTCGTCGCCAAGCTCCTCATGCAATGTGGGCCCAATGTCGCGATCTTCGGCGAGAAGGACTATCAGCAGCTTCTGGTCGTCAAGCAGCTGGTGCGCGATCTCAATATTCCGGTCGAGATTATCGGCGCGCCGATCGTGCGCGAGGCCGATGGGCTGGCGCTGTCCTCGCGCAACGTCTATCTCTCGCCCGAGCAACGCAAGATTGCGCCATTGCTCCACCAGATGATTTCGGGAGTGGCGGCGGACCTCGCGCAAGGCCGCGGCTGCGACGACGCCGTGGTGGCGGCGAGGTTCAAGCTCGATGCGGCCGGTTTTCGCGTCGACTATGTCGCCGTGCGCGATCCAGACACGCTGCAAGCCGTTATCAGGCCCGGTGAAGCGGGCGCGCGTGCTGGTTGCCGCCTATCTCGGCAAGACGCGGCTGATCGACAACGTGCCGATGCCCGCCGCCCGCTACCAATCGATGAGGCGAAGCTCGCGCAGCTCTTCGCGCATGCCGGGCGGTATCGCCTCGGCGCTCTCGGCAAATCCCTTGGCGTCTCGCGGCGCGTCGTAAGCCTCGAGATAGCGCCACCCCTGGAAGGCGCGGCGGGGATGGGCTCGCGTGGCGACGAGCTCGGAATCGAGCACGATGCCACAGCACGCCGTGCCGTCCTCCTTCATATCGGCCCTGAGATCGACGATGCGTTGCCGCACGAGCACGTAGCCCTTGATCACCCAATAGAGCGAGCCACCGTCGAGAATCTCATCGCGCCGACGCGGCGTCTGTAGCGTGCGATGGCACAGCTCCGGCGTCTTGTTTTCGCGTTTCAGGCGTTTCAGGCGCTCGTCCTGCCAATCGGCAAGCTCGGTGACGGTCTCGACGCCGACGCAAAGCTTGATGAGATGCACGGTCATTTGCCGCTCAATGCGCCATGAACAAGGGAATTGTCGCCTGTTCGAGTACCGTCAACGTCACGCCGCCAAGGATGAACTCGCGCCAGCGGGAATGATGGAAGGCGCCCATCACCATCATGTCCGCGCCAAGCTCTTTCGCCGTGGCAAGCAGCAATCGGCCGACATCGCCCTCGGCGAGCTTGACGCGCATCGCCTCGGCCTTCACCCCGTGCCGCTTCAGATGGGCGATCATGTCGTCGGTCAAAGGCGCGCGCTCCTCCTCGTCGCCGGCCGTGACCCCGACCAAAAGCACGACGCGAGAGGCTGGCCGCAGGAAGGTCAGCGCATCGTTGATCGACCGCGCCGCCTCGGCGCTTCCATCCCATGCCGCGACCAGGGTTCCCTTGAGCGCGAGCTTCTCCGGCGAAGCCGGCACGATGATGACCGGCCGCCCGGAAGCGAACAGGCAGCGTTCAACGAGAGCATATTGTCCGATCAGCGGATCGCCGTCGCGTGGTTGGCCGAGGATGGCCAGATCGACATGGCGCGCCGCATTGCGCGAAGTCGTGGGGGAATTCCTCGCTCATGCCCTGCATGAGCCGCGCCTCGGCGTTCACGCCTTCCGCCGCGGCGGACGCCTTGAACGCCTCCAGCGCATTGGCGCTTTGCGATTTCACGCTTTGCAACACTTCGGTCATATCGGCGAAGCCGACATCGGCGCCATAAAGCGGCAGCAACGCGGTCGGCGCGAAGGCGATGCCGATCAGATGCGCGCCCTGCTCCTTGGCCAACGCCACCGCGAAGGTCACGCGTGCCTTGGTGGCCTCGGTCCCGTCGACATAGACGGCAATGTCGTTAAGTCCCATCGCCCCACTGACCCGCCACGATCTTGCGCGCCCGACGCCTCCGATCACGGACAGTTGACAGACCTGTGAAAGGGGTCAAGTGCGCAAAGCACGAAGCTTTGAACAGGAGTGACGCAAGACCCGCCAAATTCAGGGCTATAGCTCGCTTGGCGGCTCTCCGCCACGAATGCCTAGAACTCATGCACAGGAGAGGAAAATGAAGCTCAATCAGAAGTCCGGTGCTAAAATCGCCATGACGGCCGCGGCCCTCGTCGTTTCCGGTGTGGCGCTGATCGGCTCGGCCATGCCGCCGAAGGAATTCCGGGACGCTGCTTCGGCGTCAACGGCTGCGCCGGCAAGGGCGCTTGCAAGAGCACCAAGAATGACTGCAAGGGCAAGAATGCTTGCAAGGGCCAGGGCTGGCTCTCGATGCTCCAGGACGAGTGCAAGAACGCCGGCGGGCAGTACGAGAACAGCTAAGCAATTTAGGCTAGCAACGGTCGGCCGCGGCGTTCGCGGCCGACCATTCCGCCATTTTCGAGGAGCCTAGTGCCATGATCAGCGGCAAGCCACCTTATCTCGGCTTCGGTTTGGGGCTGCGGCCGCAGCATTATCGGGAGATCCTCGACGGGTCCCCCGCCGTCGACTGGTTCGAGATCATCTCCGAGAACTACATGATCGAGGGCGGCCAGCCCCTGTACATGCTCGACCGCATCTGCGAGCGCTACCCCGTGGTGATGCACGGCGTGTCGCTGTCGATCGCCTCGACCGCGCCACTCGACCTCGAGTATCTCGGCGGGCTGAAGAAGCTTGCCGAGCGCGTGAACCCGAAATGGATCTCCGATCATTTGTGCTGGACCGGTGTGCACGGCGTTAACCTGCACGACCTGCTACCCATCCCTTACACGCAAGAAGCGCTGGACCATGTGGTTGAGCGCGTCGGCCAGGTGCAGGATTTCCTCGGCCGCCGGCTGACGCTCGAGAACGTATCGAGTTACGTGACCTTCGGCCAATCCGAGATGACCGAATGGGAGTTCGTCAGCGAGGTAGCGAAGCGCGCCGATTGCTGGCTCCTGTTCGACGTCAATAATGTCTATGTCAGCGCCTTCAATCACGGATTCTCGACCGACGAGTTCCTGCACGGCGTGCCGCGCGACCGCGTGGTCCAGTTCCATGTGGCCGGCCACAGCCATGAAGAGAGCCACATCATCGACACGCACGACCACCCGGTCTGCCCCGAGGTCTGGGATTTCTATCGCGAGGCGGTCACGCATTTTGGCCCGGTCTCGACCATGATCGAGCGCGACGACAATATCCCGCCGCTTGCCGAGCTGGTTGACGAGCTCGAGCACGCGCGCTCGATCGCCAACGAGGTTTTTACCGGCAAGCGGCTCGCAGCAGCGGAATGAAGAGCCTCAGAGAGCTTCAGGAGACCTTCCAGCGCGGCATCCTCGCCGGCGACGACTCGATCCTCGCCGAGGTGAACGACAGCGCCAAGGAACAGCGCCAGGTGTTGTTCGGCGTCTATCGCAACGCCTATGTCGCGCGCCTCGCCGAAATTCTCGCCGACGACTATGCGCAACTGCATGCTTATCTCGGCGACCAAGCCTTTGCCAAACTGATCAAAGCCTATATCGACGCCAATCCGTCGGACCAACGCAGCGCGCGCTGGTTCGGCCGTCACCTTCCAGACTTCGTGCGCAAGAGCGGCACCTACGCCAAGCACCCCGAGTTGGCCGAGATCGCCGATCTCGAGAAGGCGCTTGCCGATGCCTTTGACGGGCCCGACGCCGCGCCGCTGACGATCGAGGCGTTGGCGGCGCTCGCCCCGGAAGCGTGGCCGCAACTCACGCTAAAGCCGCATCCGACGACGCTCCGCCTGACGTTCAGGACCAATGCCGCCGAGATCTGGCAGGCGCTGAAGGAGGAAACTGCTCCACCCAAGCCAATCCAGTTGCCGGAGCCCCAAGCCATCGTCGTTTGGCGGCAGGATTTCATGGCGCGCTTCAAGCCGCTGACCGCCGAGGAAGCCATGATGTGGAACGAGGCCGGCAAAGGCGTCGTGTTCGGCGTGCTGTGCGAGATGGTGGCGACCTTCGCCGGCGAGGACGAGGCCGAGCTTCGCGCCGCGACCTATCTCAAGGGTTGGGTCGACATGGGGATGCTGGCGAGCTTCCCGCCGCAGTAGCGGCCGGAGTTGAGAGATCGCAACCCGCGACGGCGAGCGGCTGCGGCGCCGGAAACAACGCATTGCTGCGTCCGGTCAGCCAATACGCCAGAAGCCCGACCCATTCGCGCGCGGCCACGTCGACCCGCCGCAGACCTTCGGAGACCGTGTCGAAGGGCCTCGTCAAATCGGCTTTGCCGCGCGTTCGATAGTCGACCGGCCAGGGCTCGACATTGAAGCCGGCCTGACGGAACGCCCCCATCGCGCGCGGCATGTGGTAGGCGGAGGTGATCAGCAGCCAGCGCTTGGCGGGACCGAGCTCGCCATCGCGCGTGAACTCCTCCTTGAGATAGACCGCGTTCTCGTAGGTGTCGCGCGACTTCGCCTCGAGGATCAGCCGGTCGTGCGGCACGCCGAGCGCGGTGAGCAGCGTCTCCGCCCCTTCCGCCTCGCTTCCCGACTTGTAGAGAATGCCGGCATCGCCGCCCGAAAACGCGATCTTCGCCTCGGGGAAGCGGCGAGCGAGCATAACGGCCTCGACCATGCGCTCACCCGCCTCGTTCAGCGCCGGCACGCCACGCGCCTCGCCGACCAGCCGATCCTCGGCACCGCCCAGAACGATAAAGCCGGTTGGCGGCGGCGGATCGTCGAGACCGGCCCTGGGGAAGCGATCCTCGAGCGGCAGGATCAGCGCGTTGCCGAGCGGCGAAAGGCCGGCGACCAGCAGCAGGACCGCGCCGATGCTGACGAAGCGTCGCCCCCATCGCGCCCAGCCGGTCCAGATCAAAATGGAGCCGTAGCCGATCAACAGCGCGATCAGCGTCGAGGGTTGCAGCACGAACCACAGCCCTTTGGCGATATAAAAGAACATCGGAAGCCCCCCGCCCCTAGACTAACCACAAAGCGGCCAGCCCGAGAAAGGCGAAGAAGCCGACCACGTCGGTGACGGTGGTGACGAACACGCCAGAGGCAATGGCTGGGTCGAGGCCTAGCTGATTGAGCCCGAGCGGGATGAGGATGCCGGCAAGAGCCGCGGCGACCAGATTGACGATCATGGCGACCCCGATCACCAGCCCGAGCTGGTCGCTGCCGAACCAGAAATAGGCGATCGCCGCCATGATGACGGCAAACAACACCCCGTTGAGCAGACCGACGGCGGATTCGCGCAAGATGACGCGGAACGCATTCACCGGGCCGAGGTCCTGCGTGGCAAGCGCGCGCACGGCGACCGTCATGGTCTGCGTGCCGGCGTTGCCGCCCATCGAGGCGACGATGGGCATCAGCACGGCCAGCGCCACCATCTGCTCGATGGTCGCCTCGAACAGGCTGATCACGAACGAGGCGAGGATCGCCGTCGCCAGATTGGCGAGCAGCCAGGTGAAGCGCAGCCGCGTGGTCTGCCAGACCGAGTCGCTGACCGACTCGCCGGCCACGCCGCCCATCCGCAAGATGTCCTCGGAGGCTTCCTCCTGCACGACCTCGACCACGTCGTCGGCGGTGATGACCCCGACCAGGCGGCCACCGCCGTCGATCACCGGCGCCGAGGTGAGATTGTAGCGCTCGAACTCGCGCGCCACCGCCTCCTGATCGGCCTCGACGGCAATGGGATGGATATCGCGGTCGGTGATGGCCTCGATCGTCACCGGACGCTTGGAGCGAAGCAGCCGGTTCAACGCCACCGAGCCGAGCAGGTGATAGGCGGGATCCACCACGAAGATTTCGTAGAAGCGATCGGGCAGGTCGTCGGCCACGCGCATGAACTCGATGGTCTGCTCCACCGACCAGAAGGGCGGCACGGCGATGAGATCGGTCTGCATGATGCGGCCGGCCGAGTCTTCCGGATATTCGAGGCTGCGCTCGAGCGCGATGCGCTCGAAATGCGGAAGCTTGGCAAGGATGTCCGACTGCTCGTCCTTGTCGAGGTCCTCGATGACATAGACGGCTTCGTCGGAATCGAGCTGCTGCAGCGCCTTTGCCACCTGCTCGGGCGGCATGTCCTCGAGCACCTGATTGCGCACACCCTCATCGAGCTCGGGCAGCGCCGCGGCCTTGAGGTCGTCGCCGAGCATGGTGATGAGGACGCCGCGCGGCTCCGGACGGAGCAGCTGGATCAGGTCGGCAAGGTCGGCTTCATGCAGCGGCAGCGTCAGCTCGCGGACTTTGGCCGCGTCGCCCTCATCGATGGCCGCGCTGACGGCATGCAGGAAATCGGAGCGGATCGCGCCCGCTTCGTCGCGCAGTTCGACCTCGCCCGCGGCGTCCTGCATGGCCTGTCCGATCGTCGGGTTCTATCGTTCCCCTGTCCGGGCCAAGGCCCGGGCGTGACGCAATGAAGGAAGGAAAGTGGTGCGGTCGAGAGGAATCGAACCTCCACGGGCTAAGCCCACAGCGCCCTCAACGCTGCGCGTCTACCAATTCCGCCACGACCGCTTAGCTTGGCCTCCGGACACTCGACGACGTTCCGGCAGGCCATGCGTCAAAACGAGGAATCTCGAGGCTTTCCGTCCCCGATATGGCTATAGAATGCCCGATCGGCAAGCGCCGGCTGGGCCCGCTGCCTTAGCAAACCCTACTGGAGGGTGCAAGGTTTAGCCTAGACTATCGCAGCCAAGTTGGACGTCGAAGCGCTCACGGCCATGGCCTTCCCTGCAAGCAAGCCTCATCCCACACCTCAAGTCGAATGGCTGGCGAGCACGGCGCCTGTGCCCTATCCCGACGCGCTCGCCTTCATGGATGGACGCGCTGCGGCAATCGCCCGCGGCGATGCCCAGGACTGCGTCTGGCTGCTCGAGCACCCCTCCATCTACACGGCGGGCACCAGCGCCGATCCGGCGGAGCTGCTCGGGCCCGACCGCTTTCCCGTCTTCAAGACCGGCCGCGGCGGGCGCTTCACCTATCACGGCCCGGGCCAGCGCGTGGCCTATGTGATGCTCGACCTCACGCGGCGCGGCCGCGACGTGAGGGCGTTCGTCCGCTCGCTCGAAGACTGGCTGATCGCCACGCTTGCGCGTCTCGGCCTGGAGGGCGAGCGCAGGCCCGGCCAGATCGGCATCTTCGTGCAGGGCGCCAAGCTCGCCAGCATCGGCGTGCGGGTGAGGAATTGGGTCACGCTGCATGGCGTGAGCCTCAATGTCGATCCGCAGCTGGAGCACTTCGCCGGCATCGTGCCGTGCGGCCTGGCCGATACGCCGGTCACCAGCCTCGCCGCGCTCGGCGTCGAAGCCGACATGGACCGGGTCGATCAGGCGCTCCGCGCGACCTTCGCTGAGATCTTCGGTTAGTCAGCGGCGCTGCCAATCGGTGCCGATCACCTTGAAGCCCGGCGCGACCGTGCCGCCTTCGTACATGATGGTCACCTTGCTGACCTGCGCGTTCTTGGGGCCGTCCTTGCAGCGCCGCACCATGTCCTCGACCACCTGCGCGGGGCCCGAGAACACCGCTTCGACGCTGCCGTCGCTCATATTGCGCACCGTGCCGTCGAGGTTCAGCGAGCGCGCCGTCTCGTCGGTCCAGGCGCGGTAATAGACACCCTGCACCTTGCCCTCGATCTTGACCGTGACGGTGCGCCTTTTGTCGGCTGCGTTGTCTGCCATTCAAAACATCCTCTCGTCATGCCCGGCCTTGCGCCGGGCATCCACGATTCGGCCAAGGATGAAAGACGTGGATGGCCGGGACAAGCCCGGCCTGGCAAAATCAGAGTCAGGACTAACCTCAGGCGAATTCGAGGATCACCGCGTCGACATTCAGGCTGTCGCCGGGCTTGGCGAGGATCTTCGAGACCTTGGCGTCGCGCTCGGCCTTCAGCACGTTCTCCATCTTCATCGCCTCGACGACGCAGAGCGCGTCGCCCGCCGCGACCTCCTGGCCTTCGCTCACGGCCAGCGACACGACGAGCCCCGGCATCGGGCAAAGCAGGAATTTCGACATGTCGGGCTTCACCTTCTCCGGCATCTGCGCCATGAGCTCGGTCTCGCGCTCGGTGAACACCCGCGCTTGCGCCTCGACGCCCTGCGAGGTCAGCAGCACGCCATTGAGGATCGGGCGCACTTGCACCGCGGCGGGCGCGCCGTCGATCGTGCCTTCCCACACCGGTGCGCCGAACCACCAGGACGACGCCAGCGTGATCGCCTTCGGCTTCGCCTTGCCGTCCGCGCCGAGCGTCACGGTAATCGGCTCGTCGAGCCCGCCCGCGACGCTCACCTTCACCCGCTCCTCGCCAAGCTCGACGACCCGCGTCTCGGCAAAGCGCACCGGCTCGCCATGCATCTGCTGAGTGATGGTGCGGCGTCGCGCATTGCTCATATGGTCGATCGCCGCGGCGACCGCGACCAGCGCATCGCGCACCTCGCCGACCGGCTTGGGCGGCTTGAAGCCTTCGGGAAACTCCTCGGCGATGAATTTCGTGGAGAGCCGTCCCTCCCTCCACCGCTCGTTGCGCATCAGCACCGCGAGAAAGGGAATGTTGTGGCGGAAGCCGTCGATGGCGAAGGCATCGAGCGCGCTGCCCATCGCCTCGATGGCCTTGAGCCGCTTCGGCGCATGCGTCACCAGCTTGGCGATCATCGGGTCGTAATAGACGCTGATCTCGCCGCCCTCCTCCACGCCGGAGTCGAGCCGGGTGGTGACGCCCCCTTCGGTGCCGAGCCTGGGTGGGCGGTAGCGCACCAGCCGCCCGGTCGAGGGCAGAAAGTTCCGCTGCGGGTCCTCGGCATAGATGCGGACCTCGACGGCCGAGCCCTTGAGCTTCACGTCCTTCTGCTTGAGGGAGAGCTTCTCGCCGGCCGCGGCCTTCAGCATCTCCTCGACGAGATCGAGCCCGGTGACGAGCTCGGTCACCGGATGCTCCACCTGGAGCCGTCGTGTTCATCTCGAGGAAGTAGAAATTGCGGTTCTTGTCGACGATGAACTCGACCGTGCCGGCGGAGTCGTAGCCGACCGCCTTGGCCAGAGCGACGGCCTGCGCTCCCATCGCCTCGCGCGTCTTGGCGTCGAGGAACGGGCTCGGCGCCTCCTCGACCACCTTCTGATTGCGGCGCTGGATCGAGCATTCGCGCTCATTGAGATGAATGACATTGCCGTGCTTGTCGCCGAGCACCTGGATCTCGATATGCCGCGGCTCCTCGACATATTTCTCGATGAACACGCGGTCGTCGCCGAAGCTCGACTTGGCCTCGGACTTCGACGAATTGAAGCCTTCCTCGACCTCCTTGCGGCTATAGGCGATGCGCATGCCCTTGCCGCCGCCGCCGGCGCTCGCCTTGATCATCACCGGGTAGCCGATCTCGTCGGCGATCTTCACCGCCTCCTTGGCATCCTTGATCACGCCGAGATGACCGGGAACCGTCGAGACCTTCGCCTTCGCCGCGAGCTTCTTCGACTCGATCTTGTCGCCCATCGCCTCGATGGCTTTGACGTTGGGACCGACAAAGGCGATGCCGGCCTCTTCCAGCGCGCGGGCGAAGGCGGCGTTCTCGGACAGGAAGCCGTAGCCGGGATGCACCGCCTCGGCGCCGGTCGCCTTGGCGGCGGCGACGATCTTGCCGATATCGAGATAGGACTGGGAGGCCTGCGCCGGGCCGATCGGAACGGCCTCGTCGGCCATGTAGACGTGCATCGCGTCGCGATCCGCCTCGGAATAGACCGCCACGGTCTTAATGCCGAGCCGGCGCGCGGTCCTGATGACGCGGCAGGCGATCTCGCCCCGGTTGGCGATGAGCAACTTCGAGAACATGCGGGTCCCCGCCCCTTGACTGGTCAAGGCTTTCTAGAGGCTCCCTCAAGGCGAGTAAACTAGGTGCGGTGCAATAAGGGGTTACTCGGCCGCCGTGGGCAGCTTTGGTCCTCGCCCCCCGCGCCGCCGGGTCTGCTGCTCGTCGACTTGGCTCGAAACGGCGGAAGCGGCCGAGCTGAAGGCAGTCGCCTCCGGCGATAATTGGCCCTCCGCCGGCGCCGGCTCCTCCGGCGCGGGGAACAGCATGCCGGCCTCCGCGGCCGTATCCGCCTCCACCACCGTTTCCGGACCAGCCTCGCCGTGCGTCGCTGCGGCGGCATGGGCGAGAGCCGCCTCGGCCTCGGCCTTGGCCTTCTGGTGGTCCCTGGCGAGATAGGTATAGACCGCCGGCGTCACGAACAGGGTGAACAGCGTGCCGATGGTCATGCCGGCGGCGATCACCACGCCGATATCGAAGCGGCTGGCGGCGCCCGCGCCCTTGGCGATGAGCAGCGGCACCATGGCCACGACCATGGCGGCGGTCGTCATCAGGATCGGGCGCAGCCGGATCGCGGCCGCATGCTCGATCGCCTCGCGCCGCGAATAGCCCTGCTCCTCTTGCAGCTTGTTGGCGAAATCCACCATCAGAATGCCGTGCTTCGAGATCAACCCGATCAGCGTGACGAGACCGATCTGCGTATAGATATTGATCGAGGCGAGCCCGGCATTGAGCGGGATGAGCGCGCCGAACATCGAGCACGGCAACGCGATCAAAATAATCAACGGGTCGCGGAAGCTCTCATATTGCGCGGCGAGCACCAGAAAGATGACGATCAGCGCGAAGACGAATGTGTAGACGAGCGCGTTGCCCTCCTGCACGAACTGCCGGCTTTCGCCCTGGAAGTCGTAGGTGAAGCCTTCCGGGAAGCTCTCGGCCTGCTTCTTCAGGAAGTCGATGGCCTCGCCGACCGTCCGTCCCGGAAACGGCACGGCGGAAAGCGTCGCCGAATTGAGCTGCTGGAAATTGGTGAGCGAGTTCGGCTGCACCACCTTCTTCACCGTCGCGACGTTGGAGAGCGGCACCAGGGTGCCGGCGCTGGTGCGGATCTGATAGCGCGTGAGCCAGTCCTCGTTCAGCCTGAACTCGCGCGGCACTTGCGGAATGACCTGATAGCTCCGCCCGTATAGGTCGAACAGATTGACGTAGTTGCCGCCGAGCAGCGTGGCCAGCGAATTGCCGATATCGGCCATGGTGATGCCAAGCCGGTTGGCCTTGTCGTGATCGATCTGGAACTCGAATTGCGGCGTCTCGAAGCGGAGGTCCGAATCCGAGAAGATGAACATGCCGCTCTCGCGCGCCGCCTTCTCCACGTCGGCCAGGACGTCGGCGAGCTCGCGGAAGTCGCGCGTGGTGGTGATGACGAACTGCACCGGCGGTCCGCCGACCGAGCCCGGCAGCGGCGGCGGCGAGAACGACAGCGCCAGCGCCGGCGCGATGCTCGAGATTTTCGGCTGGAGATCTTGCAACACCGCCTTGTGATTGCGCACCCGCTCGCCCCAGGGCTTCAGCAAGACACCGGCAAAGCCCGTGTGCACGTCGCCCATGCCGTTGATGGCGAAGACGTGGTCCTTCTCCGGCACGGTGCTGAACACCTTGTTGAGCTGGTCCGTCGCTTCCTCGAGATAATCGAGATTGGCGTATTGCGGCGTCTTCACCAGCGTGAAGAGGATGCCCTGGTCCTCCTCCGGCGCGAGCTCCCGCTGCGACGTCATATACATCAGTCCGGTCGCCGCGATCACGCCGGCCAGCACCAGCAGCGTCACCGGTCGATAGTTCAAGGTGCGGCCGAGGCGCCGCTGATAGCGCCGCTTCAGCCCTTCGAACAGCCGGTCGAGATTGCGCGTGAGCCAGCCGGCCTTCTCGTGCGCGTTCTCCGCCTTGAGCAGCTTCGAGCACATCATCGGCGACAGCGTCACGGCGATGACGCCCGACACGATCACCGCGCCGGCGAGCGTCAGCGCGAATTCGCGGAACAACACGCCGGTCAGTCCCGAGACGAAGGCGATCGGCGCGTAGACCGCGGCGAGCGTGATGGTCATGGCGATGATCGGGTAGAGGATCTCGCGCGCGCCGACCAGGGCCGCATCGAACGGCCGCATGCCCTGCTCGATATGCCGGTGGATGTTCTCAACCACGACGATGGCGTCGTCCACCACCAGCCCGATGGCGAGCACGAGCGCGAGCAACGTCATCAGATTGATCGAGTAGCCGAGCGCGGCGAGCAAGGCCAGCACGCCGATCAGCGACAACGGGATGGTGACGATCGGGATGATGGTCGAGCGGAGATTGCCCAAGAAAAAAAAGATCACGACGATGACGATGATCGCCGCCTCGCCGAGCGTCTTCATCACCTCCCAGAGCGAGGCGCGGATGAAATTGGTCGCGTCATAGGCGATGGCCGCTTCCAGCCCCGGCGGCAGCTCCCGCTGAATCTCCGGGAAGGCCTTGCGCACGTCGGTGATCACCGTCAGCGGGTTCGCCGTGGGCGTGGCATAGACGCCGATGAACACGGCCTTCAGCCCATCGAAGGCCGAGGAGGACTCGGCGCTTTGCGGGCCGAGCTCGATCTGCGCCACGTCGGCCAGCCTGACCAAAGAGTTGCCGCGGCCCATCACCACCAGCTTGCCGAACGACTCCGGCGTCTGCAGCGAGGTCTTGGCGTCGATATTGGTCTGCACGAAATCGCCCTTCACCTGGCCGGGCGCCGAGGTGAAATTGTTGGCGGCGAGCGCCACGCGCACATCGAGCGGCGTCACCCCGAGCGAGGCCATGCGATCGGGATCGAGCCAAATGCGCATGGCGAACACCTGTCCGCCGAGCATCTGCGCGTTGGCCACGCCGTTGATGGTCTGCAGCCTGGGCTGCACCACGCGCGTGATGTAGTCGCTGATCTGCGAGGCATTCATCACCTTCGAATTGAAGGAGAGATACATCAGCGCGTAGCCCTCCCCGGTCTGCTTGGTGACGATGGAATTGTTCGCCTCGCGCGGCAGGATGCCTTTGACCTGGGCCACTTTCGACAGCACGTCGGTCATCGCCCGGTCGGGATCGGCGTCGAGCTTCAGGTTGAGCGTGACCGTGCTGACATTCTGCGTCGAGGATGCGGTCAGCGTGTCGATGCCTTCGGCGCTCGCCACCGCCTGCTGGATCGGCACGGTGATGAAGCCCTGGATCAGGTCGGCGTTCGCGCCCGGATAGGTCGTGACCACGGTGATCGTCGTGTTCGACAGCTCCGGATATTGCCGGATGGGCAGCTTGAAACCCGCCTGCGCGCCGACCAGAAGGATCAGCAGGCTGACCACGGTGGCGAGCACTGGCCGCTTGATGAAGATATCGGTGAAGGCCATGGGTCTATTGCTTGGGCAGCTCCGCCGGCGCTTTCAGCGCCCCCGAATTGTCGACCTTGATGGTGGCGCCAGGCTGCAATTTGAGCTGGCCGCTGGTTACGACCTGCTCGCCCTCTTTGATGCCGTCGAGAATGGCAACTCTGTCCCCCTCCGTCGGACCCACGTGCACGAAGCGGCGCTCGACGGTGAGCTTGGGTTGGGCCGGAATCGCTCCCGGTGGGGGCGGCATCGGCCGCGACCGCCGAAGCCACGGGCTCGCTTGCCGCCACGGGTGTCGGAGCCGCGGCGGGCTCCGGCGCACCTTCCTTCACCACCCAGACGCTGTCGCCGTACAGACCGTAGGTCAGCGCCGTGCGCGGCACCGTGACGAAGTCCTTCGCCCCGCCCGCGAGCACGGCGATATTGGCGAACATGCCGGGCATCAGCTTGCGGTCGGGATTGGGCAGCCGCGCCCGCACCATCAGCATGCGCGCGTCTTGGTTGAGCTTGGCGTCGAACGCCTCGACCTCGCCCTTGAACAGCTGCCCCGGATAGGCGTCGGCGGCGAGCTCGACCTCGCTGCCGATCTTCACCTTGCCGACGGTGGTCTCGGCCACGGGAAAGTCGACCCAGATCGGGTCGAGCGCTTGCAGCCAGACCAGAGCCTGGCCCGCCGAAACGTATTGCCCCTTCTCCACATGCCGCAGTCCGAGCCTGCCGGCGAACGGCGCGACGATGGTCTTTTGCGTGATGATCGCCTCGACATGCTGCACCGCCGCCGCGGCGGAATCGCGCTTGGCGATGGTTTGATCCAGCACCGCCTGCGACACCGCGCCGGTCTTCACCAGCTTCACCTGGCGCTCGTAATCGAGATTGGCCTGGGTGAGCGTTGCCTTGTTGTCGGCGAGGTCGGCCTCTTCGACCGTGGTGTCGAGCTTGACGAGCTTTTCGCCCTTCTCGACGTCCTTGCCGCTGTCGAAGTAGTAGTCGGTGACCATGCCGCCGAGCTGCGGCGCCACATCGACGCCTTCGATGGCGACCAGCGTGCCGATGGCGCGCAACCGGTCGACCCAGCTTTCCGTCTTGGCGATCTCGGTGGTCACCGTCGCCGGCGGCGGCACCATCTTCGACATGAAGTCGGCGATCATCTTCGGCTTGAACACGAGGTTGAAATAGCCAACCCCGCCCAGAAACAGGCCGACGATGATTGCGGCGATGACAAAGCGCTTAATCATGTTGCGGTTGCTTGCAGCCCCCGTGCCAGGTGAATCCGTCAACCCTAGCCATGGGAGAAGGCCAAATTGCGCCCCGACCTGACGCTTGCACAAGGGGATAGCAGCCTCTTTGCGCTTTGCAAACCAGGTCCGCCGCCACCTTTGAGCCGCGAGCCTATGGTTAGGATTCGCGGCCGAATTTGGACCATTCAATCACCTTTGCGGGAGGAGAGAGCAAGCCTTGTCGCAAATCACCCGGGCCCTTGTTTTGATCTTCGTTCTTCTCGCTGCCATCTCCGCCCGGGCCGAGCCAACGGCGCAGAACGGGGATCTCGCCCAGGCGCTCGCCGCCAGGATGCCGCACACCCGGGTTGAAGTATTCGAAGGCATCGGCCATGCCGCATCTCGAGGCGCCGGAGCGTTTCAACGAGCTCCTGCTGCGCTTCCTCGATGAAGCCGAATGAAGCGCCGTGCTATAGGAGCGCATGACCATCACCCAAGCGCATGACCATCACCCTGTATGACATGCCCGAATCGCCGCACGCGCGCAAAGTGCGCCTGCTCGCGGCCGAGCTCGGCATTCCGCTGAATTGCGTCCGCCGCGATCCGCGCATTGGAGAAACCCGCTCGCCCGATTATCTCGCCAAGAATCCTAACGGCAAGGTGCCGACCCTCGTCGAGGACGACTTCGTGCTGTGGGAGTTGCCGGCGATCCTCAAATATCTCGCCGCCAAGCATCCGGAACGTAAGCTGGCCGGCACCGACGCGAAGCAGGCAGCTCAGATCGATCAGTGGTTGTTCTGGTGGGGCTGCGGCCCGGAGGCCGCCATCGACGCCCTCGTCTGGGAGCTGCTCATCAAGCCGAAAGTGCTCAATCAGCCGGGCAACGATCCCGGTATCATCGCTGACGCGCATACACGCATCAATCGCTTCCTGCCGGTGCTCGACAAGCAGCTCGCCGGTCGCGAGTTCATCGTTGGCCCGCTGTCGATCGCCGATTTCGCCATCGGACCACGCTTCGACCGCGCGCCGGAGCTGCTAAAGTTCGACATCGCGCCTTACACGAATATCGGCGCCTGGATGACGCGCCTGCGCGACAAGCCCTATTGGCGCACCGCCTAGCAGCCCTTGTTCGCCTCGGCCGTCTTGATCGCACTCACATTGTGGCGCTCGGCGGCGTTAAGCGGCACGTCGGCCACGTCGTCATATTTGCAACCGGCATTGCCGAAGGCTTCGATCGCCTTCTGTGTATGGAAGCAGTAGCCGTTCTCCTTGTAGATCCAGTTGCGCACTTCCCACAGCGGCTGGCAGCCGAGCTGCTGCAAATCGGACGGCTTGAAGTAGTCCGTGTTGGTGCAGCCGATCAGCTCGTAGCAGTTGGCTTGAGCGGGTTGCGGCGCCGACAAGACGGCGATGGCGCCGCAAACGAGCCCGATCGACACCCCAAGCGCGATGCGACGCATGTCCTTCCTCCCTTTGGAGTTGAATTTGGCGCGAGACAGTACTTGATTTCGCTCGCCGCCGGAATGGCGTGCCGGTCCTGCTTCGGCCCGGGCAGGTCGCTGCCGCGGCTCAGGGCTTTGAGGCCTGCTTCAGCTCTTCATCGATTTCGGCGATGGCCGCTTGCAATTCCTCGATCTGGAGCTCGGTTTGCTCGTCGGTGGCCGAAAGCTGACCGGGGACGACCGTCATTCCCGGCATGTAGAGCGGGTTCCCTCTGTCAGTCAGCTCGCGAAGTTGCTTTTCCAGCTCCGCGCGCCGCTCCAACAGGCTTTTCGATGGTTCAGCAGGCATGTCCCGTGACCTCCCCAATTCTATTCGAGGATGAGCGCCCGTTGGCTTGCCCGCGTTGAATGACATTTCCATGACGGGACCCTTCGTCGGGCGGCGCTTTGGGACGAGTTGTCGAGTTCAATAGCGCGCACCATGTGCTCGTGACGCGAGCGAACCGCAAACGCAGTGCTTCATCATCGGTCCCAACCGCGAAAACCGCGTTTGGCCGCGATTTTGCAGCGCGGTATTGGTGGGATGGCGGGACGCAGGAAGCATGCTAGAACCCTATCTCCAAACCAAGAGGGATCCGCGGATGACGTGCTATCGCGCCAAACTACCCGCCGCCTTTGCATTGATCGCCTGCCTTCTTTGCGCCGGCTCGTCGTCGGCCTTCGCCCAGGCGGGGACCATCACCAAGGGCATGCAGAACAACTGCGCCAACGACTACAAGAAGTTCTGCGGGGACTATGGGCTGCAAACATCGGCTCTGAACCTATGCATGAAGAAGGCGGGCCCAAGCCTGTCTCCGGCCTGCGTGCAAGCCCTGGTTCAGGCTGGAAAAGTGTCGCAAGCCGAGGTCGATAAGATCAAGGCGCAGATGCGGTAAAGGAAGCAGGCTCAAAGCGACTGCCTCTCGACTGGACGTGCCCCCTGCCCTTCTGCATTCGTCAGGAACAAGGAACTCCCGATCATGAAAAGATTTCTCGGCTTGACTGTGTTCGCGGCCCTCACGTTGACGGGCAACGCGACCTTCGCCGCCGATGCGTGCACCAAGATCGTCGCGACGGGTCATCCGCAATATCCGGCGATCGCCTACAAGGAGGGTGACAACATCGCGGGCGCCGCGCCCACCCTTGTCGCGGCAATCGCCAAGAGCCTCAACATCCCGCTCGAGTCGAAATACATGGGCAGCTGGGAAGAGGCCCAAGCGGCGGCGCGGGACGGTAAGGCCGACATGATTTTCGGCATCTACTACAACGATGAGCGCGCCAAGTATCTCGATTACGTCAAGCCCGCCTTCATGTTCGACGACGTGGGGGTCTTCGTGGTCAAGGGCAAGGAGTTCCCCTTCAAGGGTCCGGACGACCTGGTCGGCAAGAAAGGCGTCACCAACCAAGGCGAGAGCTACGGCAACGATTTTGATGCCTTCATGAAAGACAAGCTCGACGTCGCCCGCACTGCCGGCATCGACGCCGCCTTCAAGGACTTGGTGGCCGGGAAGGCCGATTATTTGATCGCGGGCTATTATCCCGGTCTTGCCGAGGCGGCTAAGGCCGGATTGAAGGACCAGATCGTGCCCCTCGATCAAGCCGTGGTCACGGCCGAGATGTTCGTCGCCTTCTCCAAGAAGTCGCCTTGCCGTTCTTTGGCCGAGGGCTTCGGCAAAGGCATCACCGAGCTGACCACCAACGACAAATTCGACGCCATGCTGGACGATGCCATCAAGGCGTGGGATGGCGCGCAAGCCAAGAAGTAAAGCGCAGCCAATCGCCGATCACGCTAGTCGCCCATCCCCATCGCGCGCGTGAAGTCGTTGTCGGCGGTAGTGCGCCGCGCGGCGGGTGTCGAGGCGTCGGCTTCTCCGGACGGCGGCTGCTTCGACTCAGGCGGCGGCTCCGGAAAGCCGGTCGCGTCGCCGAACAGGGCGGCAGCCATCTTCCGGTCCAGGCCATAGACATCGGCCGAAACTTCCACCTTGCCGCCCTCGTCCGCGACCGCGGTGAAATAGACCATATGCACCGGGATCTTCTTATCCAGCGATACCGAGCTGTTGACGCCGTTGTCCCATAGCTCCTTCACCCGCTCAGCCGGCCAGCCTTTGTCCGCGGCGAGCAGAATTGCGGCGAATTTGTCGGGTCTCTCCATGCGCACGCATTCATGCCCGATCATCCGCGCGTCCTGCTTGAAATATTTTTTCCGCACCGGCAGCGTGTCGTGCATGTAGACGGTGTGCCGGTTGGGGAAGAGGAATTTCACCTTGCCCAGATTGTTTGCCGGCCCGGGCTTTTGCGAGAAGGTGTAGCTCAACCCATTGACCCGATTCCAATCGACCTGGGTCGGATCGACCGGCGTGCCGTTATAGCTGACGAACAACTTATGGATCCTGAGGATCGAGTAGTTCCTTTGCTGCAACGGCGGCAGGATGTTCTCCTTCACCACCGTCTCGGGCGCGTTCCAATCCGGATTGAAGACGATGGTCTTCATGTCGGCGGTGAACACGGGCGTGGCATAGCCGATCGTGCCGACCAGCGTCTTGTCGGCATAAATGGTTTTCCCGTCCTTCACGACGTACAGCATGAACGCGGGCGAGTTGTTCCACACATAGATGTCGCCGAGGTCCTCGGGCATCCAGCGCCAGCGCTCCATGTTGATGATCAGCCGCTTGATGTCCTTGTCGTCACCGGCGGCCTTGGCGCCCTCGCCGTCATCGCCGCTCCTCCGGGCTTGCAGCAGCGCCTGGCGCAGGCGTTGAAATCCCTCATGCTTCGGATGTAGCGACTGGAGATATTCATCGGGCGCCTCGGCGGCTGCCATCTCGCTCAACACCAGCTTCGGATCGCGCAGCGTCGGCGTCTGATCGAGCAGCTCGCTGACCTTTGCCGGGGCGAGCCGGCCGCCGCGGGCAAAGCGCGCGTATTGTAGAATGGCGAGATCGAGCTTGAGCTCGGCCAAAGCTTGCGCCGCTGGGCTTCCCGGCAGCTCGCTCGCCGAAGGCAATGCGAAGGCCTTGGCGTCGAGACCCCAAGCGTCGGCGTTCTCGATCTCGAAGATGGCCGCCTGCCCCCGCGCCGAGAACCCCATCTCCGTTATCCATAACGGACCGCCGGTCCTCGCCGCGTAGAACGCCTCGAGCGCGGCCAAGTCACCTGCATCGGCATCCTTGCGGATGGCGGGATCGGCGAGCTGGGAACGGATCGCCGCGACCACCGGATCGGCAGCCGTGGACCCGGTCTCCTGCGCCAACGGCGGCTCGGCCGGCGCGGCATCTGGCGCGGCGAGAGGCGGCGAAGGGTTTGCCTCGGGAACTGCGGCCGCTGGCGGCGGGCTCGTTTGTGCCTCGGGAGGCGACGGCGGCGGCTTGATGGAGGGATCGAGCGAAGGCGGCGACAATTGCGGCGTGAGCGGCGGGGCGTCGGAGACTTGCGCCTGCGCCGGAGCGACTGCGCCCCCAGCCAAGGCCTGGGCCACACATAAAAGCACCGCTGCCAGGGGTCCCCCGCGCATGCCCGTTTCCCTCGCGAACCGTCTCGAAATTAGCCCGAGACGGTAGCATTGGGCCACCCCGATCTTGGGGCGAAAACGGGCGAGGAAGCGGCCGCGCCGCGGGTCAGCCGGCGTTGCCCGGGGCAGACGCAGGGTCGATTTCCCGCAACTTGCCGACCAGGTCGTTCAACGAGGCCTTGCAGAAGCGACCGGCTTCGATCGCCGTCTGCGTCTTCATCATCTTGAAGGCGTCGTTCTTGTTGGCGGTCGCCTGTTTCAACAGATGGTCCTTGTTGAGCGAGGGGTCGCGATGGAGATAATAGGCCTCGATCTTGGCGATGGCACCCTTGGCGGCCTCGGCATCTGCCGGCGAGAGTTGCGACTTGCCGGAGCAATCCAGCACAATCGCGTAGTCGGTATAGTAGTTCTTCAAAAAGACCGACAGGTTCCCGGCGGCGGATGCGCTAAGCGGGAGCAGGATTGCCAAGGGCGCAAGAAGCAGGCAGCTGGTTGATCTCTGCATGTCGGTTTCCCGGATGGAGTGGAGGCGCCGCGGCGGCGAGCGCCTGTGATTACAAAAAACGCGGGGGTTCCACAAGCGCGGTCACGATCTTATCCAAGATCGGTCTCAGCGCTGCGGCCAAAAGGTCACAGCGCCATGAGTCGACGAAGTTTAGGACTTCAACCGAGCCTCGCCAGTGTGGTTTACTGGCTGGACTTTCGGTTTGTACGGGTGGGTGCGTTAGGTGCGGCGACGGGTCCAGGCCAGTTTGGTGCCGTGCATTGCTCTGGCGGGTGCGCTGCTTTGCCTCGTTACGCCTGTAGGGGCCGAGCAAGGTTCGATCGCGATCGAGCTCAACAAACTTGAACCCCAAGGCCGCCAGTGCAGCGCCTATTTTGTCATCAACAACACCAACGGCACGAACTACCAGGAGTTCAAGCTCGACCTCGTGCTGTTTCGACCCGACGGGGTGATCGGTCGCCGATTTGCCATCGATCTCGCCCCCATCCGGTCCAACAAGCGCACTGTCAAGCTGTTCGAGCTTGCGGATACGCCCTGCGATGACGTCGGCAGCTTTTTGATCAATGAAGTGATGGAGTGTAAGGGCGATGCAGGGCCGACCGACGACTGCCTGAAGGACATCACCGTCTCCAGTCTCAGCAAGGTTCAACTGACGAAGTAGGCTTTAGCCTAACAGCGGCCGGCGCCGACCCTATCGTTCCCCGAGCGGCCGGCTAAGCAGCGGGTTCCACCGTCGGGACCGCCTCCAGGGTACCGCTCGCCCGCCGAGGTGGCTTTTTGCCAGCCTTGTCCGGCTGGCGCTCATTGGCTTTATGCGTCTGCACGGAGCGGCCCTCAAAATGAGCGCCCTTCTTGATCCCGAGCGATTGGTGGTGAATGTCGCCAACCACATGCGCTCGCGACTTCAGCACCACGTTGCCGCCCTCAATCGGCCCTTCGACCCTACCCTCAATGATCACCTTGCCGGCTTTGATCGCTCCGCTGAGCTGAGCGTTCCGAGAGAGGATGAGGGTTGCGCATTGCAGCTCTCCCTCGATTTGCCCGTAAACCTTCACCAGGCCTTCCGCGGTGACCTTGCCCACAACCCGCAATCCTTTGCCGATTATGGTTCCACGACGTCTCCACCCGAACATGGCCCCTCCTTCGCGAAATGCTGCGCCTGTTCTACTACCATCGACGAAACAGTCCAAAGCCCCCGTATAAATCGGGGCGATAGATGGGGCGCCCTGTGGCGCGCTTCCGCGGCTCGTTGAGCGCGGGCTTCGTCGCAATCCTTGGCTTTCGCAAGCGCAGGCGTCGTCGGCGCGGCCTTGGCCTGTTTCGGTTTGGCTTTCTTGGTCGTCGCCGGCTTTGGATCGGTCTCCTGCGGTTCGACCGCGGCCGTCGCCGGTGTGACTTTGGCCAACACCATGAAATCCTCGCCCTCCGAGAGGATAGCCGAATTGACGCTTGTGTCGGCGACAATGAGCGAGGAGCCTGCCGTCAATCGCTCGGAAATCTCCTGACGGAGCTCGGCGGGGATCTGGATGCGGTCGAGCACCTTGGCGGGATCACCTCCCTCCAGGCTGATCGCCATCCATCGAGCCTCGCCGCTCCCCGGAGCAAACCCCAATGCCGTGAAGACGTGAGTGCCAAGGCTCCGCTCGGGATCGAGGAAAGCGATCGGCGCGTCGAGGACGCTCCGAAAATCCTGCCTGACGAACAGGTGCCCTGCGGGCGGCTGGGGCTTGCCGGCGACCGCGTGGACCTTTTTTGCGAGATCGTCGGAGAAGGCTCCGGTTTCGCGCAGACCATTCGCCTTTTGGAACGCCTTGATGGCGGTCTGCGTCTCATCCCCCAGTCGGCCGGAAAAATTCTGCGGCTTGAGATAGCCAAGCGACGCCAGGAGGTATTGCGTATCGATGATTTCGTCTCGCTCCGTGCGCCGTGTCACCAGAATTCGCAAGGGCGCGGCCGCAGCGGACTGCAAAGCAGGTTCAACCTCGCTTGCGGCCTGCTCGGGATTTTCGGCGGCCGCCGCCGCGGGGATAATTCCAGTCACCAATTCGTCCTGCCCCGAGAACGCCACAGCGTCCTCCGCGACTCGGGGCGCAGGCTGGAACAGGTTTTCGTGCTTGATCAACTTCGGAGCCACCCGGTCGCCGGTCACCACGACGTTCTCACCGAGGGTCGTGATCTGGAACAATTTCGGGGCAAAGGAGAATGGCAGCCGCACGCAGCCATGCGAGGCTGGATAGCCGGGCACTATGCCGGCGTGGAGCGCAGTACCGCTCCAGGTGAGCCGTTGCATCCAGGGCATCGGCGCGCCGCTAAACAGGTTGGAGTGGTGGTAACGCTGCTTCTCGAGGATGCTGAACACGCCGGCCTTGGTGTCGTAGCCACGCTTGCCGCTCGAGACTTTCGAGCTGATGACGAGGCCGGTGCCGCGATAGACGTCGAGCTTCTGCTCGCGGAGCGAGACCACGAGGGTCAGCGGTTCAAGGCCGGGAGGCGTCGCGGTCTCGGCCGCACCGCCGGGCTGCACCTCGCTTGCCAGCTCTCTGACCGCGAGCGTGAGGGTCGCGGGGGTAGCTTCGACGACAGGCGGCTCGGCATCGCTCAGCACCAGCGCACCGAGCGTGCTCAGTGCAAGCCTTGGCGGCGAAACTTCCCTGAGGGGACGATTTCCCTGAGGGGCGCGCGGGTCAGCAACTCCGTAGCGTCCGGGAGCCTTCCTGGCGACGATCGACACCGCTTGCGAGGTCGCGGCGGGCCGGTTTGGCGCGAGAGGCGCCGGATGCAACGCTGCCAGGAGCCCCGGCGCCGCGGCGACGAGCGGTGAGGCTTCCGAGGTCTCGACGCGAAGGTCCGGCGCGAAGACCTCGGGGCTCGGCGGCACGTCTTTGGGCGTGGCCGCGGCGACGCGGGCCGAGGCTGTTGCGACCAGCGGCTCCGGCGGCGCCCCTACTGCGCTTGGTGATGCCGCGACAGGCGTCGCCGCCGCGATGACCAGTGAAGCCCGCAAAGCCGTCTCCCCGCGCTCCAGAAGCTGCCAAACCAGGCCCATGCAGGCCAAAGCGCCGATCAGCAGTCCGGCGATCCAAATCGAGAGCCGGTTTGGGGTGCGGCTCCGGCCTCTCGTCCAGGGCTGGCCTGCGCCCTCCTTTGGATGAAACGGCAGGATCGTGGCGTCGCTCACCCGGCCTTGCCCAAGCTGTGCCGGGCTGAGATTCTTGGCGTAGCGCAGGCGCGCCCCGCACAGATTGGCATTCGCCAGATTGGCGCCAAAGAAATCTGCGTAATCCAGGAGGGCACCGCTCAAATTGGCGCCGCTGAGATCTGCCCGATCGAGTTGAGCATGGCTGAGATCGGCGCCCGACAGATCGGCAGCCTCGAGCGTCGCCGCTTCCAAGATCGCGAAGCGCAAACTCGCGCCGCTGAGATTGGCTTTGGCAAGATTGGCGCCGCAGAGAGAGGCGTGGTCAAGCACGGCGCCGCGCAAATTGCTGGCGCTGAGATTGGCGTGATCGAAGCACGCCAGCCGAAGATCCGCGTGGAACATATCGGCTGCTTCGAGATCGGCAACCGACGCGATCGCGAAGCGTAGGTTCGCTCCGCTTAAATTGGCCTTGGCGAGATTTGCGCCTGCAAGATTGGCATGACTGAACAAAGCATGGCTGAGATTGGTATCGGCAAGGTCGGCTTGACCGAGCGCGGCATGCGTGAAATCGGCGCCGCTCGTTGCGGCGGTCGGCGCGGTCTCAGGGTGAGCAACAGCCCTCTCCACCGAGGCGTTTGACGCATCGGTGCGTGAGCGACGCGTGGCCAACTCCGCCCGGCGGCCACGTTTCGTCTGGTTGGCCATTCCCCCAGAACCCGACTACGCAACTTGCTTACGCCACCCGTAACACCCGAAAACGGAGCGTTGATGACTAAGACGCTCGATGTCGCGTCAAGTTCCCGCGGGAGCCCCATTGATTCGCCAGCGCCCCGCCCTTTCGGACGCAGCTGTAGCCGATCCGCAACAGGCGCAATTGGGTCGCTATGGCGTTTCGCGCGCTGGGCTTTGCGCGTGCGGCGACTACTTGATTCTGTAGATGAAATCGTAGGCCTTGCCGTCGGTGCCGCGCGCTTTGAGCGCCATGTCGCCCGTGGCGCCGGCAAATTCGCCGGTGCCGCCGGTGATCGCCAGCACCGAGTTGCCGGCGTCGAGGAACGGGCCCTCGACGGTGATCTGGCCCTTGTCCAAGGAGAGCGTCCAGAAGCACTCCCAGGCCTTGCCGACCAGCGTGCGGAAGCAAATGCCCTGGTCCGAGCCCACCTTGTTCTTGTCGTCGGCATCGTACACCTCGTTGGCGAAGGTGAGGATGTCGCCGGCGGTGTCGCCCTTATCCCCGGTGTCGGTGACGGCGTCGGTATCGGCGTGTTCCACCACTTTGATTTCCTGCGGCTCCGCC
>CAVZLT010000035.1:0-50438 GCA_963776235.1 uncultured Alphaproteobacteria bacterium | reverse complement strand
GGAGCCAGGCGGGATCGAACCGCCGACCTCGTGAATGCCATTCACGCGCTCTCCCAACTGAGCTATGGCCCCATGTCTAGAAGTCGGAAATCGGCCGCCAGAAATTAGAAGGCGCGGCTTGATTTTGCGACCAATCACTTAGGCTGGCGATCTCCTGGGTTCAAGAAAAATGCGCTTGCCAAGCCGCGCGGCGAGGCGCTTCCGGCTTCGGCGCTTGGCGTCTGCTTGCCGAGCTCAGGTCTCTTCGCCCGGCGTCCCGACAATGCCCGTGACATCGGCCTCGCCTTCCTCTTCTTCTTCCAGGAAGGCGTTGTCGTCGTCTCCCGCCGGTATCTCCGGCGCGTCGTCGCCGAGATCGACGATCTCCTCGTCCTCTTCGATGGCGGCTTCGGCGCCGGCCTCTTCCACCTCTTCCAGGCTGATGACTTCGGCCACTTCGGGCACGACCACTTCGACCTCGGGCTCGACCACCACTTTCCTCGGTTCAACCGGCTGAGCGCGCTCGCCGCGGCGCGAGGGCGGCGGCGTGACCTGATAAACGGCCTGGCAGACGGGACAGACGATCGGCGTCCGGCTCAAGTCGTAAAACCGCGCCCCACAGCTCGGGCAAACGCGCTTGGTTCCCCGTGCGGGTTTCGACATTGACACTCCTCGATGCTGGTCTTGAGTTGCTTGTCCCCATTGCCACGACATATCTGCCCTGTCAAAAGCTATCGACCGGCCCAAAACCCCGATTGTGACCCTATGAAGCAGCCTTTGACCGCAAGCCCGTCCGCGGCCCTTTCCGGCCGTATTCGGGTGCCGGGCGACAAGTCGATCTCCCACCGGGCGCTGATCCTGGGGGCGCTGGCGACCGGCATTACCCGCATCGAAGGGCTGCTCGAGGCCGACGATGTAATGGCCACGGCCAAGGCCATGCAGGCACTTGGCGCCGAGGTCGAAAGGTCGAACGGCGCGGTCGCCGTGAAGGGACAAGGGGTGGGCGGCTTGCGCGCGCCGTCCGCGCCGCTCGATTTTGGCAATTCCGGCACCGGCAGCCGGCTGATGCTCGGCGCCGTCGCCGGCCACGATATGCAGGTCGAATTCACCGGCGATGCGTCGCTATGCCGGCGTCCGATGGAGCGGGTGCTGGCACCGCTCACCGCCATGGGCCTGCAGACCGACGCGGATCAGGATCATGCGACGCTGCCGCTCGTGGTGCGCGGCACGCACGATCTCCTGCCCATCGTCTACGACCTGCCGATGCCCTCGGCGCAAGTGAAGTCCGCGGTGTTGCTCGCCGGCATGCATGCGCCGGGCCGCACCACCGTGGTCGAGCCGTTGGCGAGCCGCGATCATACCGAGCGCATGCTCGGCTATTTCGGCGCCGAACTGATCGCCGAGGATCGTGGGCAGGGAGCGCGGGCGGTGACCATTTGCGGCGACACCGAGCTCTATGGCGCGAGCATCGCCGTGCCGGGCGATCCAAGCTCGGCCGCCTTCATGATCGCCGCCGCGCTGATCTCGCCGCGCTCGGACATCGTCGTGGAGAACGTGCTGCTCAATCCGACGCGGAGCGGCTTCATCGACACCTTGCGGGCGATGGGCGCCGATATCGAGTTGCTCGACCACCGCTTCGAGGGCGGCGAGACCGTGGGCGATCTGCGCGTCAGGTCGAGCGCGCTGAAGGGCGTGTACGTGCCGCCCGAACGCGCTCCGTCGATGATCGACGAATATCCGGTGCTCGCCTGCCTCGCCGCCTTCGCCGAGGGCGAGACGCGGATGCAAGGTCTCGCCGAGCTGAAAGTGAAGGAGAGCGACCGGCTGAGCGCGACCGCAGCCGGGCTTGTCGCCTGCGGCGTCGCGGCGCATGTCGAGGGCGACGACCTTATTGTCGAAGGAGACGGCGCGGTCGCGGGCGGCGGCATGATCGAGACGCATATGGATCACCGCATCGCCATGGCGTTTCTGACGCTCGGGCTTGCCGCGCGCAAACCCGTCACGGTCGATGACACCAGCATGATCGCCACCAGCTTTCCCGGCTTCATGACGCTGATGACGAAACTCGGCGCCAAGTTCGGTTAGCCACCTCCAGAGGACTCTTCCATGGACATTGCGAGCATCCCGGTCGGCGACAATCCTCCGCACGAGATCAATGTCATCATCGAGATCCCGCAAGGCGGCGTGCCGGTCAAATATGAGGTCGACAAGAAGTCGGGCGCCATGTTCGTCGACCGCTTCCTGCACACCGCCATGTTCTATCCGGCCAATTACGGCTTCATCCCGCACACGCTGTCCGAGGACGGCGATCCGGTCGATTGCCTGGTCGTGGCGCCGACGCCGGTTGCGCCGGGTGTCGTGATCCGCGCGCGGCCGATCGGCGCGCTTTTGATGGAGGACGAGAAAGGCATCGACGAGAAGATCATCGCCGTGCCGACCGACAAGCTGCATCCGTTCTATAAGCGCGTCGGCAGCTACCGGGATCTGCCGGAGATCGTCATCGAGCAGATCGGCCATTTCTTCGAGCACTATAAGGATCTCGAAAAAGGCAAATGGGTGAAGCTGCTGCGTTGGGCCGAGCCGAGCGAGGCGGCAGAGCTGATCCGCGCCGGCATCGATCGCGCCGGGCGTGCCGCATGATCATCGCCATTGACGGACCCGCCGCCTCGGGCAAGGGCACCCTCGGCAAGCGGATCGCCGCGCATTACGGCCTCGCCCATCTCGACACCGGCAAGCTCTATCGGGCGGTGGCGCGCGACACGTTGGCGATGGGAAGGAGCCCGAAGGATGCAAGCGCCGCGCTGATCGCGGCCAAGGCGCTCGACCTCGCGACCTTGGGCGATCCGCATTTGATGGACGGAAAACTCGGCGAGGCGGCGTCCATCGTGGCGAGCCATCCGGACGTGCGGCAAGAGCTCCTGGCCTACCAACGGGCCTTCGCCAGGCAGAAACCCGGCGCCGTGCTCGACGGCCGTGACATCGGCACGGTCATTTGTCCCGACGCCGACGTGAAGCTGTTCGTCACCGCCGCTCCCGAGGAGCGCGCCCGCCGCCGCTACCGCGAGTTGTGCGAGGCGGGAAAGGGGATTTCCGAGGCCGAGGTCCTGGCCGATATCAAGCGCCGCGACCAACGCGACGAGCACCGTGCCGCCGCCCCCTTGGTCCGGGCGGAAGACGCGGCCTTGCTCGACACCACGAATTTGGATATAGACGCCGCGTTCAAGGCAGCCATCGATCTGATCGATGCTGCGATGCGCCCTGCAGGGCAGGCCGGTTGAGGCCGTGCCCATTTTTGCATTGGCACATCACTTTTCGAGATTTTCCGCAGGGTTAGCGAGCGGAGGCGAGGGCCGGCAGCCATATGGCTCACCCTCCACCTTGTTTCGCAATTCCTGCTACGCCCGAGGGCAAACCGGACTAAAAGGGCCTCCAGCAACGCAAACGGAGGCAGGAGAGTTGTATGATGCGATGTGCCGAGGTGGAGCCTAAATGACCGAGCCGCAGACCAGCATGAGCCATCCGAGCCGCGACGAGTTCGCAGCCCTGCTCGAGGAAACCCTCTCCGGAACGGCGTTCCAGGAAGGCAGTGTGGTCAAGGGCACTGTCGTGGCAATCGAGAAGGACGTTGCCCTCATCGACGTCGGGCTCAAGACCGAGGGTCGCGTCCCGCTGAAGGAATTCGGCACGCCGGGCCGCGGCCACGATCTCTCCGTCGGCGACGAGGTCGATGTCTATCTGGAGCGCGTGGAGAATTCGGCCGGCGAGGCGGTGCTGTCGCGCGAGAAGGCGCGACGCGAGGAGAGCTGGACCAGGCTCGAGGAGAAATACAAAGCCGGCGAGCGCGTCGAAGGCGTGATCTTCAATCGCGTCAAGGGCGGCTTCACCGTCGATCTCGACGGCGCCGTGGCCTTCCTTCCCGGCAGCCAGGTGGACATTCGCCCGATCCGCGATGTCGGCCCGCTGATGAACCAGCCGCAGCCCTTCCAGATCCTGAAGATGGATCGGCGCCGCGGCAATATCGTCGTCTCCCGGCGCTCCGTGCTGGAAGAGACCCGGGCCGAAAAGCGCAGCGAGATCGTCGCCCGCCTCGAAGAGGGCCAGGTCATCGACGGCGTGGTCAAGAACATCACCGACTATGGCGCCTTCATCGATCTCGGCGGCATCGACGGGCTCCTGCATGTCACCGACATGGCATGGAGACGCGTCACCCATCCGAGCGAGATCGTGAATGTCGGCGACACGGTGAAGGTGCAGATCATCCGCATCAATCCCGAGACGCAGCGTATCAGCCTCGGCATCAAGCAGCTCGAGGCCGATCCCTGGGAGGGCATTGCCGCCAAATATCCCGTGGGCTCGCGCTTCAAGGGCACGGTCACCAACATCACCGACTATGGCGCCTTCGTCGAGCTCGAGCCCGGCGTCGAGGGTCTGATCCATGTGTCGGAGATGAGCTGGACCAAGAAGAACGTCCATCCCGGCAAGATCGTCTCCACCAGCCAGGAGGTCGAGGTGCAGGTGCTCGAAGTCGATCCCGACAAGCGCCGCATCTCGCTCGGTCTGAAGCAAGTCCAGGAGAATCCCTGGGTCGCGTTCGCCGCCAACCACCCGCCCGGAACCCCCATCGAGGGCCAGATCCGCAACATCACCGAGTTCGGCCTGTTCATCGGCCTCGACGGCGGCATCGACGGCATGGTGCATCTGTCGGATCTCGACTGGACCAAGCCCGGCGAAGAGGCGCTCAAGGACTACAAGAAGGGCGACAACGCCAAGGCCGTTGTGCTCGAGGCCGACTCCGAGAAGGAGCGCATCAGCCTCGGCATCAAGCAGCTCAGCGCCGACCCGTTTGCCTCCGGCGGCCCGTCAGCCAAGCTGAAAAAGGGCATGCGCGTCACCTGCGAAGTGATCGCTGTCAAGGACAACGGGCTCGAGGCCAAGCTGATCGACCACGACATGACCACCTTCATCCGCCGTTCGGATCTGTCGCGCGACCGCTCCGAGCAGCGGCCCGACCGGTTCGGCGTCGGCGAGAAGTTCGACGCCGTGGTGACCCAGGTCGATGCCAAGGCCCGCAAGGTGTCGGTGTCGATCAAGGCGATGGAGATCGCCGAGGAGAAGGAGGCCGTGGCGCAATACGGCTCGACCGATTCCGGCGCGTCGCTTGGCGACATTCTCGGCGCCGCCTTGAACAAGGCCAAGGGCGAAGAGGGCGACGAGCCCGCCGCCAAGCCGAAGCGCAAGCGCGCCGCTAAGAGCGAAGAAGAAGAGCCGAGCACGTCGGACGAATAGGAGTCGCGTCACTGCGCGCGTCTCGTCCTTGCACGAGGTTCCATGGTTCTCGACGCCGAAAGCGTAATCGACCGCCGACGCCTCAAGCGGCGGCTGACGGCATGGCGCATCGCCGCGGTCGCTTTGGGCCTGCTCTTGCTCGGCGCGCTCCTGCTGAACGACCCGAACATGGTCGGCTCCGCCGGAGGCATCTTGCCCCACGTCGCGCGCCTGACCGTGACGGGCGTCATCACCGACGACCGCAAGACGCTTGAGCTGATCGACAAGGTCGCCAAGTCCGATCAGGTCAAGGCCGTCATCGTCGACATCAACAGTCCGGGCGGCACCACGACCGGCGGCGAGGCGATGTACGACGCCATCAGGCGGCTCGCCGAGAAGAAGCCGGTGGTGGCCGTGTGCGGGACGCTTGCCACCTCCGCCGCCTATATCATCGCGCTCGCCACCGACCGCATCTTCGTCTACGGCAACACCATCACCGGCTCGGTCGGCGTGATCTTCCAATGGGCCGAGGTGACCGACCTCTTGCACACGCTCGGCATCAAGGTCGAGGAGGTGAAGAGCGGCCCGCTGAAAGCGGTGCCCAGTCCCTTCGAGCCGATCGACGAGAAGGGCCGGGCGCTCACCGAGGAGATGGTGCAGGAGTCCAAGGCCTGGTTCGTCGATCTCGTCGCCCAGCGCCGCAGCATCGCCCCTGAGTCGATTCCGGGGTTGACCGACGGCCGCATCTATTCGGGCCGCCAGGCCGTCGAACTGAAGCTCGTCGATCAGATCGGCGATGAGAAGACGGCGATGGAATGGTTGACCAAGCAACGCAACGTCGCTTCGGGATTGAAGATCGTAGACTGGAAGCCGAAGGAGGAAAGCTCCGGCCTGTTCGGCTGGTTCTTCAAGTCGATGGCGGCCTCGATCGGGCTTTCGGCCGAGAAAATTGCCGACATTGCGGGTGAAATCTCGACTACCCTCAAGCTTGACGGTCTGGTTTCCGTTTGGCACCCTGCTACCAACTAGCGGGGGAAATGCGGCCCGCGCCTTTCTCGGCGCCCGGCCGGTGGGGAATATCATGATCAAGTCTGAGTTGATTCAGAAGGTGGCGGGCGCCAATCCGCATCTCTTCCATCGCGATGTAGAGCGCATCATCAACATCGTGCTCGACGAGATCACGAGCGCATTGGCGCGCGGTGACAGGGTCGAGCTGCGCGGCTTCGGCGCATTCACGGTGAAGCATCGCGCGGCCCGCCAGGGACGCAATCCTCGCACCGGGGACACGGTCTTCGTCGAGGACAAATACGTGCCCTTCTTCAAGACCGGCAAGGAGCTGCGCGAGCGCCTGAACCCTGACGACCAATAGGGTCTGGGGAGAGCTTCTGTGTGGCGTAAATTGACCCTCGCGCTTGTCGTCGTGCCGCTCGGCGTCATCCTCGTTGCGCTCGCCGTCGTCAACCGCAAGCCGGCCGAGCTGGTCCTCGATCCCTTCGGCGGCGCGGCTCCCAATTTCTCGCTGCAGGCGCCGCTCTTTCTGCTGCTGCTCGGCGCGTTTGCCGTGGGCCTCATCGCCGGCGGCATCGCCACCTGGCTCGGCCAAGGCAAATGGCGGCGCGTGGCGCGGGAGGAGACGCGCCAAGCGCGCGATTGGCGCCGCCAGGCCGACCGGCTAGAGAAGGAGCTTGAGGGGTACAGCCCGGCCGCCAGTCGCCCGCGCCTGACTGCGGACTGATCCCGGCAGTCCATGGACGCACTGACCCTTTTCGGTCTTCTGGCCGTCACCGCCATGCTGGTGTTCTACGCGCTCGAGGATCGTAGCCCCTGGTTCATCCTCGCCTTCGCCGGTGCCTGCGGCCTCGCTTCGGTCTATGGCTTCCTCCAAGGCGCCTGGCCTTTCGGCCTGGTCGAGGCAATCTGGGCCGGGGTGGCAGTCTGGCGCTGGCGCGGCAAGGCGCTCCGGGCCTGACTCCTGCTTAAACTGATCTTCAACGCCAATGTTGCAGTGCGATAGACTTGGGGGCCTTAATTGGCTTAGGGTGGCCTCCCGCGAGCCCTAAGACATGATCCGAGGCGATCATGTTCGAAAATGCGGGCAAAACCCTCGAACCCGAGAGCCTGAGACGTGGCGGTAAAGGTTAAGATTTGCGGCGTGCGCACCCCTGCCGTGATTGAAGCCGCGGCCGAGGCGGGCGCCGACTTTGTCGGCCTCGTCATGTTCCCGATGAGCCCGCGCCATGTCGAGGTCGAGGCGGCGCGCGTGCTTGCCGCCATCGCCGAGGGCAGGCTCGGCACGGTCGCGGTGCTGGTCGATGCCGACGATGCCTTGATCGATGCGGTGGTTGAGCGGGTCCGCCCCGATCTCCTGCA
This sequence comes from uncultured Alphaproteobacteria bacterium, assembly GCA_963776235.1. Lineage (GTDB taxonomy): Bacteria > Pseudomonadota > Alphaproteobacteria > Rhizobiales > Methyloligellaceae > Methyloceanibacter. The sequence goes on along the minus strand of CAVZLT010000035.1, from coordinate 42,824 downwards.
ACTGCACGGCACTGAGACGCCGGAGCGCGTCGCCGAAATCAAGGCACGCTCAGGCTTGCCGGTGATGAAGGCCATTGCTGTCGCCGAAGCGGGTGATGTTGCCAAGGCGGACGCCTATACGGGCTTCGCCGACTACATCCTGTTCGATTCAAAAGCGCCTGCCGGGGCCACGCTCCCCGGCGGCAACGGCGTCGCCTTCGACTGGCGCGCGCTCACAACCGCGAAGGCGCCCTTCGCCCTGTCGGGTGGGCTCACCCCCGACACCGTCGGCGAGGCCATCATGCTGACCGGCGCCGCTCTCGTCGATGTCTCGTCGGGCGTCGAGCGGGAACCGGGCGAGAAGGATCTCACCCTGGTCAGACGCTTCATCCAGGCGGCGAAAGCGGCCGCCCCGCAAGCGCGGGCCAAAGCGTCATGAGTGCCCGCACCGAACCGGCTCAGCTGAACACCTATCGCGGTGGTCCCGACGAGCGCGGCCATTTCGGCATTTACGGCGGCCGCTTCGTCGCCGAGACGCTGATGCCGCTGATCCTCGATCTGGAGCGGGCCTATGCCGAGGCCAAGGCCGATGCAAAATTCCAGGCCGAGATGGACGGCCATCTCGCGACTTATGTGGGCAGGCCATCGCCGCTCTATTTCGCCGAGCGGCTCACGCAGCATTGCGGCGGGGCGAAGATCTATTTCAAGCGCGAGGAGCTCAATCACACCGGCGCGCACAAGGTGAACAATGTGCTCGGCCAGATCATGCTGGCGCGGCGCATGGGCAAGACGCGCATCATCGCCGAGACTGGCGCCGGCATGCATGGCGTCGCCACCGCAACATTGTGCGCGAAGTTCGGCCTGCCCTGCATCGTCTACATGGGATCGGTGGATGTCGAGCGGCAGAAGCCGAACGTGCTGCGCATGAAGATCCTCGGCGCCGAGGTTCGCGCCGTGGAATCCGGCTCCAAGACGCTGAAGGATGCGATGAACGAGGCATTGCGCGATTGGGTCGCCAATGTGCACGACACCTTCTATTGCATCGGCACGGTGGCCGGCCCGCATCCCTATCCGGCCATGGTGCGCGATTTCCAATCGATCATCGGCCGTGAGACGCGCGAGCAAATGCAGCGGGCCGAAGGCCGGCTGCCGGATTCGCTGGTCGCCTGCATCGGCGGCGGCTCCAACGCCATGGGCCTGTTCCATCCGTTCCTCGACGAGCGCGGCATCGAAATCTACGGCGTGGAAGCTGCGGGTCTCGGTCTCGACAGCGGCAAGCACGCGGCCTCGATCGCCGGCGGCAGGCCCGGCGTGCTGCACGGCAATCGCACCTATCTGCTGATGGACGACGACGGCCAGATCGAGGAAGCGCATTCGATCTCCGCCGGCCTCGATTATCCCGGCATCGGGCCGGAGCATGCCTGGCTCAACGACATGGACCGGGTGAAATTCCTCTCGGCGACCGACGATGAGGCGGTGGCCGCGTTCCAGCTTTGCAGCAAGCTCGAGGGCATCATCCCGGCGCTGGAGCCGGCGCACGCGCTCGCCCGGGTGTTCGACCTCGCGCCGACGAAGCCGAAGGATCACCTGATGGTGGTCAATGTCTCGGGGCGCGGCGACAAGGATCTGGATTCGGTTGCAAGCTATCTGAGCGCCAAGACGCGGGGGTCGAACTGACGACGACGCCAACCAGTATGACTCGCATCGAACGCCGATTCGCCGAGCTGAAGCGGGAGGGCCGTGCCGGCCTCGTCACCTTCATCACCGCCGGCGACCCCGATTACGAGACCTCGCTCGCCATCCTGAAAGCGCTGCCCGGAGCCGGCGCCGATGTCATCGAGCTCGGCATGCCGTTCTCGGACCCCATGGCCGATGGGCCGGCGATTCAAGCCTCGTCCCAGCGGGCGCTAAAGGCCGGCCAGACCATGAAAAAGACGCTTCAGATGGTCAAAGCCTTCCGCGCCGCCGATGCCACCACCCCCATAGTGCTAATGGGCTATTACAACCCCATATATGTGTATCCGGTGGATCGCTTCATCGCCGATGCAGTGCAGGCAGGAGCAGACGGTCTGATCGTGGTCGACATGCCCCCAGAGGAAGATGCCGAGCTTCGTCCCGCCGCCACCGCGGCCGGATTGAACTTCATCCGCCTCGCCACGCCGACGACGGACGCGGGGCGGCTTCCGGCCGTTCTCGCCAATACGAGCGGGTTCCTCTACTACGTCTCGATCGCGGGCATCACCGGCACCGCGGCGCCCGACCTCGCGGCGGTTGGCGCCCATGTCGGCCGCATCAAGGCGCATACCGATCTGCCGATCGCGGTCGGTTTCGGCGTGAAGACCGAAGACCAGGTGAGCGCGCTGGCCCGCATCGCCGAAGGCGTGGTGGTGGGCTCTGCCCTCGTCGGCGCCGTTGCCCAGAGCCTCGATGTGCAGGGCAAGGCCACGCGCAATACCAAGCCGCAGGTGCTTGGCCTTGTCGAGCGGCTCGCGGCGGCGCTGCGGCACAAGGCCGAAGCGGTCGCGCTTTAGGCTTGAACTGATTTTGAGCGGTTTGAACTTTGAGAGTTTTGTAGACCCGTGAACTGGATCAATAGCGTCGTCAGGCCCAAGATTCGCAGCATCCTTCGCAAGAAGGACATGCCGGACAATCTGTGGGTGAAGTGCCCCGAGACGGGGCAGATGATCTATTACAAGGACCTCGAGGCCAATCAGTTCGTCGTCCCCGGCTCCAATTACCATTGGCGCATGTCGGCGGCGGCGCGGCTCAAGTTCCTGTTCGACGAGGGCGACTATGAGAGCCTGTCGCTGCCCGAGGTGCCGGTCGATCCGCTGAAGTTCCGCGACGAGCGGCGCTATACCGACCGGCTGAAGGACGCCCGCAGCAAGACCAGCATGGCCGATGCGGTGCTCGCCGGCGCCGGCCGCCTCGAAGGCCAGCGCATCGTTGCCGCCGCGCAGGATTTCGACTTCATGGGTGGCTCGCTCGGCACCGCCGCGGGCGAAGCGGTGATCGCCGCCATGCGCGCCGCGGTCAAGCGCGAGACGCCGTTCATTCTGTTCGCCGCTTCCGGCGGCGCACGCATGCAGGAAGGCATTCTTTCGCTGATGCAGATGCCGCGCACCACGGTCGCCGTGCAGGAGCTGCGCGAGGCGCGGCTGCCTTACATCGTCGTGCTTACCCATCCCACGACCGGAGGCGTCACGGCCTCCTATGCCATGCTCGGCGACATCCATATCGCCGAGCCCGGTGCGCTGATCGGCTTCGCCGGACCGCGCGTGATCGAGCAGACCATCCGCGAGCAGCTGCCGAACGGTTTCCAGCGCGCCGAATTTCTCCAAGACCACGGCATGGTCGACATGGTCGTGCACCGCCACAATCTGCGCGCGACGCTCGCGCGCATCTGCCACCTCCTGACCCGCCGGCGCCCGGGCCGCGACATCGCGGTCTCCGAGGTCAAGGATGGCAAGCTCGCGCATATGGCCCCGCCCTCGACCATCGCGCTTTCCGGCAACGGTCTCGACACCGCCGCGCTTATCGAGGACGACGAGGACTTGACGAGCGGGGCCGGCAATGGCGCTAATCCTAACCCGCCGCAAAGCGTCTAAAGGCTCGAGGGATTGACCACATTACCCCACAGCGCCGGGCGCGGAGCGCCTCGCCCACGAGTGGCGTCGAGCGACACGCTGCTGGAGCGGCTGAAAAAGCTCCACCCGCAGTCGATCGACTTGTCGCTGGGGCGGATCGAGCGGCTGCTCGCCGCTCTCGGCAACCCGCAAGATAAATTGCCGCCGGTGGTGCATGTCGCCGGCACCAACGGCAAGGGCTCTTTCCTCGCCTTCACCCGCGCCATCGCCGAGGCGCTGGGCAAGGGCGTGCACGTCTATACCTCGCCGCATCTGGTCAATTTTCATGAGCGCATCGTGCTGGCGGGACCGCATGGTTCGGCGCCGATCGCCGAGGAGTTTCTGGTCGATTGCCTCGCCCGGGCCGAAGCCGCCAATGGCGGCGAGTTGATCACCTTGTTCGAGATCACCACCGCGGCGGCCTTTCTCGCGCTCTCCGAGACGCCCGCCGATCTGCTGCTGCTCGAGACGGGGCTGGGCGGCAGGCTCGACGCCACCAATGTCGTCAGCAAGCCGCTGCTCACCGCGATCACGCCGATCTCCATCGACCACGTGTCCTTTCTCGGCGAGACCTTGACCGAGATCGCCGGCGAGAAGGCCGGCATCCTGAAGCCGGGCGTGCCTTGCGTGGTCGGCAGGCAGATGCAGGAGGCGTTCGCGGTGGTCGAGCGCCGGGCCGAGCAGGTCGGCGCGCCGCTCCACGTCGCCGGCCGCGATTTCGACATGTACGAGCAGCATGGGCGCCTGGTCTTCCAGACGCAGGAGCGGCTCATCGATCTGCCGCTGCCTCGCCTCAACGGGCGCCATCAGATCGACAATGCCGGCACGGCGATCGCCGCCGCGAGCCTCATCTTCGGCGATGCGCTTACCACCCGCGCGCTGGAGCACGGCCTTACCCATGCCGAATGGCCGGCGCGGATGGAGCGCCTCGCCGTGGGCGGTTTGCATGCCTACGTTGCCGACGGCACCGAGATCTGGCTCGACGGCGGCCACAACGCCGCTGGAGGTCAGGTCATCGCGCACACGCTGGCCGAGCTTGACGAGCGCCTGCCGCGGCGCGTGCATCTCATCTACGGCATGATGGAGACCAAGGACGCGCACGCCTTCATCGCGCCGTTCAAGGGCCTCGTCGAGCGCGTCTATACGGTGCCGATCCCCGACGAGCCGAACGCCTTCGATGCGGAAGCCCTGGCCGAGATTGCCAAGGCGGAAGGCTTCGATGTCGTGCCGACCGCGAGCCTGCCCGATGCGTTGACGCGGTCGCAGGCTGCCCTCGATGGCCCTGGCCGCGTCTTGATCTGCGGCTCGCTTTATCTCGCCGGCCACGTGCTCAAGTTGCACGGCTAAGTCAAGACGCAGATGGCCGGGACGAGCCCGGCCATCGCGCAATCATTGTCTGAAGGAACGAAACGCTACGCGCTGATCGTGCCGTTGATCCAGGCGGCGAGATGATTCTTCGGGTAGGCGCCTTTCAGCGTGCCGGCGACCTCGCCGTCCTTGAACAGGATCAGCGTCGGGATCGCGCGAACGTTGTAAAAGGACGGCGTGCGCGGATTCTCGTCGATATTCAGCTTGGTGATGCGCACCTTGCCGTTGAGCTCCTTGGCGATCTCTTCCAGCGCTGGCGCAATCTGCCGGCAGGGGCCGCACCACTCGGCCCAGAAATCGACGACCACCGGGGTCGATGATTTGAGCACCTCGGCTTCGAAATTGTCGTCGGAAACCTTTTCAGTAGCCATTTGCTTCTCCTAGCGACCGGCGGCGCCAGCGGAATCGCCGGTCTTGCCTCTGAGCCTCGGAAACTAGGTATGCGCTCCGATGTCGTCAAGGCTGCTGCGCGCGCCGCAACAGGCGCTGCTCGGCGTCATCAAGCGAAGTTGAAGGAATCTCCATCAGCCGTGGTCCGTCGGTCCAAAGCAGAGCGGCGCGCAAGGGGAGGTCTGGGTAGAGCCCCTTGAGCGCCTGCCGGTAGCCGGCGAGCTGGGCGATATAGGCGGGCGCCACCTCCTCGAGTGTCCTGGGCGGCGGCCGGTTGGTCTTGTAGTCGAGGATGAGCAAACCGCCATCGACGCGGGCAAGACGGTCGATCTGGCCTTCCAGATCGTAGCCGCCGATCCGCGCCACGACCGGAACCTCGGCGAGGCTTCCCGGCTGGAACAAAGGCGCGAAAGAGGCGTCCCTGACGATGGCGAGCGACTCGGCGACGATCTCCTCCTGCAAGCCTTGCGTGAGGCCAATGCCACGCACCGCGACGAAGGCGCGTGCCGCCCGTTCCTGGTCCTTGGCGTCAACCTCCGGCAGATGCTGCAACAGGGCGTGGACGAGCCGCCCGCGGGCATAGCGGCCATTCTCGCTAAGAGCGAGCGGGCCGAGCGGCGGCTGGTCCGGCAACGCCTCCGGTTCCGTTTCCGGGCCGAGATTGAGTCGCGATGGCGCAAGCTTCGGCCGCGGCCGCTCGGGCGGGGCCGGAATGAGCGCCCAGGCGGGGAGGGGTTCCGGCGCAGCCCGCTCCGATTCGGCCATCGGAGGGTTCGCAGGCTCGGTTTGTTGCGATTCCATACGGCTCAAGGGGCGGCCGTCGGAGCCGACCTGTGGAGTCAAACGCCCAGCGAGCCCCTCTTTGACGAGGTCGTACCAGACATCCTTTTCGTGTCTCTTCAGTCCCTCCCAGCCGCTGATATAGAGCCGGTCCTCCGCCCGCGTCATGCCGACATAGAGCAGCCGGTGATATTCTTCGCGCTCGGCACGCAGGACCGCCTGCTTGCTTTGTTCGATGCCGGCAAGATTCGACAGTCCTTTCGGCGGCCAGATCAGGTGACCCACCTCGTCTGGGTGTTCGCCGGCGCGGGGCAGGGGGTAGAGTCCGATCCCTTGCTGCCGCGGTGCCATGCAAGTGTCCGGCAGGAACACGATCGGCGCTTGCAAACCTTTCGCGCCGTGCACCGTCATGATGCGCACCTCGTCACGCTCCTGCTCCATGTCGCGCTTGATCTCGACGTCGCCCGCGCGGAGCTGATTGACGAAGCCCTGCAACGACGGCGCGGCCTCGCGGTCATAAGCGAGCGCGATGTCGAGAAACTCGTCGATCGCTTCGGCCGCCTCGGGGCCAAGCCGCGTCAGCATCGCCTTGCGCAAGCGCTGCCCGTCGGCGCCGAGCAGCTCGGAGAAGAATTCGTAAGGCGGCAGGACGTCGGCGCGCGCCAGCCAGGCCGTGAGCGTCTCGACGGCCGCGGCGAAGCGAACATCATCCTTCGCCTTGGATTGCAGCGCCGCCCACAGCGAGCCTCTCGGTCCATAGGCGAGTTTGAAGAGGTCGTCGTCGTCGAAGCCGAAGAGCGGGCTCTTGAGCACGACGGCCAGCGTGAGATCGTCCTCGGGCATCAAGAGGAAATCGGCCAGTGCGACGAGGTCCTGCACCGCGAGCTGGTCGGTAAGCTTCATACGGTCGGCGCCCGCCACCGGCACGCCGAGCCGCTTCAGCTCGCGGATCATCGGCGTGGTGAAGGGATCGCGGCGCCGCACCAGGATCAGAATATCGCCGGCGCGCACATCGCGGCCTTTGGCAGGAAGCGGCTCGCCGTTGACGAGCCAACCTTTGATCACGGCGGCGATGCGCTTGCAGAGCTGATCGACCGAACGTGCGCCCGCCGGCTCCTCGTTCCAGGGCTCGAAGGCGGGGGTCTGGTCGGACTTTTCCTCGGCCTCGACCTCCCACAGCTCGACCAGACCCGCTTCGCCTTTCCTGAAGGGGTCGTGCTGGATGATCGCGCCCGCCTGCCAGGTCAGCCCGTCGGCGGCAGGCGCCCGTCCGAACACGCTGTCGACCGCCTCGAGGATCGGCTCGGTCGAGCGGAACGAGAGGTTCAGCGGCACCTCGTGCCAAACAAGACCGAGCGCCTCGGCCCGTTGCCTGAAGGCGCGGCCGACTTCGCCGAACCGCGCCGGGTTCGCGCCTTGGAAGGAATAGATCGACTGCTTCTCATCGCCGACGGCGAACAGCGTGCGCAGCTTCTCGCTAGCGCCCGCGCCGGCAAAGAACTCCGCCGCCAAAGCCTCGATGATGCTCCATTGCGCGGGGTTGGTGTCCTGGGCCTCGTCGACCAGGATGTGGTCGATGCCGCCGTCGATCTTGTAGAGCACCCAGGCGGCCGCATCGGCGCGCGACAGCAGGTTCTGCGTCTTGACGATGAGGTCGTCATAGTCGAGCGCGGCTTCCGCCCGCTTGCGCCGCTCATAGTCGGCCTGCACGGCGTCGGCGAGCGCCAGCACCGCGGCGCTCGCTTCGGCCAGGCGCAAATGCGCCAGCTTGTCATTGAGCGTGGCGAACTCGGCCTGCGCGCGGTCTGAGCATGTCGCCGATCGCCGGCGCGCTCATTGGCGATCGCCTTGCTGCAAAGCTGCGCGCGGGGCTTCCCTTCTTGTCCGTTAGGAACACGGCTTCGAGTGCGGCGATGCGGCTTTCGCCCGCGTCGCTCTTGCCTGCCGCAGATAAGCCTCAGCCTCCCGGTCGATTTTCCCGCGGCATCGCAACCACTCCAAGGCGGAAATGGCAGCGTCGATCTCGTCATCGCTCAGCACGCCGGCGAGTTGATCGATCAGCGCGTCTTCCGTTTGCTCGGCCACGCCGAACAGCCGCTTGAGCGCGCGCGCTTCAGCCTCTGCCCAGTCCTCCCGGCTTTTGTGATAGGCGACCATGCGCGCAAGCTCGGCGCGTTTGCCGAGCACGGTATCGATCACCTGGCGGATGTAATCGCCGGAGGTCAGCCCGACGATCTTGGCGAGCGCGTTGCCGAGAATGCCGTCGCTGTCCTCGGCGGCGCGTGCGACGGTGGCGTCGAAGGCGGCACGGCGCAGCAGCGCCTGGTCGCGCTCATCCAGCACGGAGAAATGCGGCGTCACCTGCGACTCCAGCGGGAAGCGCTGCAGCAGCCGCTCGCAGAAACCGTGGATAGTGTGGATCTTCAGCCCGCCTTTGGCTTCGAGCGCCCGCGCGAACAGGCGCCGCGCGGTGCGCAACTCATCCGCGTCGGGCGCGCGCCGCATCAGTGCGAAAGCGTCTGGTGCAGCTTGTCATCGCCGATGGTCGCCCAGTCGCCGAGCACCTTGAGCAGGCGGTTCTGCATCTCCGCCGCCGCGGTCTTGGTGTAGGTCAGGCAGAGAATGGACTCGGGCTCGAAATCCGCCAGCAGGAGCCGCAAGCACCGCCTGACCAGGACCTCGGTCTTCCCCGTGCCGGCATTGGCCGACACCCACGCCGACGCCGATGGGTCCGAGGCGCGCGCCTGATTTGCATCGGCCTCCGGGGGAAGGGTCCGCGTGCTCATCGGAACTCCTCCTCGGCCTCTTGCGTCAACCATTCCTTCACGCGGGCGAGGTGCTCGTACTCGTCGTAATCATAGGCGCGGGCAAACGGGCCTCTGCGGCGCTTCACCTCGTAGGGCATCTCCGGATCGGCGTAGCGCGCGATCAGATCGCGCAGTCTTCGGATGGCTTCATTGGCGAGCACGGCTGGCGAGGTCTGTGCCGCCGCGCGCTGTTCGCCGCCGTCATCGCGGCCTGAGACGTGGACATAGACGAGCCCGCTGACGCTCGCCTTCTCCAGTCCCTCGAAGCCGCCCCCTTCGGCGATTGCTCCCTCGAGCGAAAGCTGCGGCGCGTAGAAATCCTCGACATGCTTCTGCCCCGGCGGCTTTCCGGTCTTGTAGTCGTAGATCACGACCGAGCCGGTATCGGCGACGTCGATCCGGTCGGCGCGCGCGGTGAGGGTGAAGTCGCTGCCGACGGGGAGCGCGCCGCCGACCTCGGTCAGGATGCGCGCGATGCCCGTCCGCCGGCCGGGCTCGGTCGCGGCGAACCAGCGGGCGAAACGCCGGAGTTGCGGACGCCAGAACGCCTTGACCAAAGGCGATCCGCCGAGCTTGGCGAAATGCGCATCGGCGATGCGCATGAGCTCGGCCTCGATGTCGGCGGGAAGCGCGTCGGGGTAAGCGCGGGAGAAATCGTGCAAGGCGCGATGCACGATCTGCCCGCGCGTGGCGGCGTCCGGCTCCATGCCAAGATCCTGCATCGGCACAAGCTTCAAGATGTGCCGCGCGAAGATCTCGTAAGGATTGGCGATCCAGCGCTCGATGCGCGTGACGCTCAGTTGCTTCGGCCTCGCTTCGAGCGGCGGACACGGTCGTGGCGGCTCGATCGGCTTGAACCCATCTGTCGTGTCGCGCTCGCGCGCCCAGTGGAGCCAAGGCTGCGTAGGCTGGATCTTCTGCTCCAGCCCCGAGGCCTTGACCAAGGCGAGCAAGCGCTGGAGCCAGCGCGACGGCACGGTCTGCACGCCGTCCACCTTGTGCGCGCGTGTCAGATAGACTTCGCGCGCCCCGAGCCCCTGCGCGAAATCGTGGGCGGCAAGGCCGATGCGCCGCTCCGGGGGGCTAAGGCCAAGCGTCTTGCGCATCGGCCGGCTGAGCCAGGGGCCCGCCTCCTGATGCCGCGGCCAGACGCCTTCGTTGAGGCTGCCGAGAATCACGAGGTCGGGCTGTTGCAGCCGCGCTTCGAGCGGCCCCCAGATGAACAGCCGCGGATGCAGCGCCGCGCGCGGCCGCACCACCTCGCCGGCAACCAGGCTGCGATAGAACGGCGGATAGTCCGCGGCCGTGAGCGCGAGGCGGTGGCCTGCGTCGATCAACTCGGCGAGCAGGACGGAGAGCGCTTCGCCGGCATCGCCCTGCCACAGGCCTGAGGATGAGCCGCCTGCATCACGCGCCAGTTTCTCGGCCACCGCGGCATGAGCTTCCGCCAGACGCGACGCGGGACTGGGCAGATCGCCTCTCGCCAGCTCTGTCAGCGGAGCGAAAGCTGCTTCGAGATCGGTCACTAACCGAAGCGCCGCCTGATGCTCTGCGGGGCCGAGGCGACCGCGCTTTCTCTCTTCTTGCGCGTCTTCCAGCGCGGCCCGGGCGCCGGCGAGCCCTTGTCCGACATAGACGTCGCGGAAGGCGCCGCGTTCCAGCGCCCGCGCGGCGTCGCGCGCCTGCTCCGGGCGGCGCCCGAGCAGCGCCAGAGGATGTTTGAGCAAGGCCATCAGCTCGGGCGGGGCGAAGTCCTTCTCGAATGCGCCCAACACGAGATCGAGGAAGGCGCCCGGCACGGTGCGCGCGACCGGGATGCCGGCCGAATCGTCAATCGCCAGATCGTAACGCTTGAGCCGCGCCGCCACCCGCCGCGCCAGCACGCGGTCGGGCGTGACCAGCGCCGCGGTCTTGCCCGGCGTTTCGATGCAGGATCGCAGGATCAGGGCGATGGCCTCGGCCTCCTCATGCGCGTTGGGCGCCACCACGAGACGCATGCCGGCAAGCGCGTTGGCGACGCTCGCACGCCCCTCGGGCGACAGCTCCTCCGCGGCGAGGAATTCCTGCCAATGCTCCGTGCTCTCGGCGGGACGCAGCGCTTCGCTGGCGAGATAGAGGCGCGCGCGGGAGGCGGCATCGGGTTCGCTCCCCGGCACGGTGGTCACCTCATCGCGCCGCACGCCGAGCCTGCGCAACAGCTCGGCCATGCCGGCTTGCGCATGCTCCGGATGCTCGGACAGCGTGGCCCAGCTCTCCTCGTCGAGCGATTTGTCGAGCCCCGGCAGAACCACCGCGCCGTTCGGCAGCGAGGCGATGACTTCAAGCAGCCGCGCCGTGGCCGGCACGGTGCCGGTCGATCCCGCCGCGATCACGGGATGACGGCGAACCACGGGCGAGCCTTTCGGCCTCCATCGCCATCAACAGGCTGCGTCGCGCGACGGGCGAGACGAGGCGCTTGTCCGCGAGATATTTGGGCCAATGCTCGGTGACGATTTTGAGGAACTCCACGGTGAGCTGCCAGTGGCCGGCGAATTCCTCGGGCACGATGGCGTCGAGCCGGGTGAGATCGATCTCTTCCGTTTCGATCACGTCGATCAGATTGGCGAGGTCGGCGGCGAGATAAGAGGCCTGTCCGGGAGTCACGTCGACGACCGGGGACGCCGTGACGCCGCGCTCGGCCACCGCCTCGAGGCGAAGCAGGTGCCTGAAGGCGAGCACGAGCTGCATCAAAGCCAGCCGTCGCGGCAGCGCGCCGATCGCGGCTTCGCCGAGCGTGCCATCATCTCCGAGACTCTCTTCGGCCCCGAAGATGATGGCCGCGTCCTCATCGGGATCGCCGAGCGCTCTGATGCGCGGCAGGAGCAGAGCCTCGCCCTTCGCCTCCGCCAGGAACGCCTCGCGCAGCGCCCGTGCGGCGCGTCGCGTGGGCAGATAGATCGTGGTGAGCGGCAGAGCGAGCGGATCGGGCGGGAGTCCACCGGGCGACGGCAGGTCGCCGGCGAGAATGGCCCTCGCGAGCGTGGTGAGGAACGGCGCTGAAGGCGGGATGGTGAAGAGCCGCGGACGCGCTGATGAGGGCTCAGGCACCTTCGCGCTCGAACAAGGTCTCGGCTTCCGCCAACGCGTCAGGCGTGCCGACATGCATCCAGCGCCCGTCGAGCCGCACCCCGTAGAGCTTGCCCTTGGCGAGCGCGCGGTCCCACAGCAGGTTCAGCGAGAAGCGACCCTCCGGCGCGTCCTTGAACAGTCGCTCGTCGCACAGCGACACGCCGGCGAAGGCGAACGGCACAACCTCGTTCGCGCCGCGCCGCGCCAGCCGTCCCTCGGCGTCCATGGCGAAATCGCCCTTGGCCGCATAGCCGATGCTGGTGGCCGTCGGCGCCAGCAACAGCAGGCAGTCCATCGCCGCCGGATTCCATTTGCGCAACATGCGCGTGAGCGCCGGTGCCGCGCCCTCGGTCCACACCGAATTGGCATTGTGGATGAAGAAGGGCCCACGTCCGAGCAGAGGCAACGCCTTCTTCGCCCCACCACCGGTGTCGAGCAGCACGCCGCGCTCGTCGGAGACGAGCGTCTCCGGCGGCCTGCCCCTGCGGGCGGCAAGATGCGCTTCGAGCTGTTCGGGAAGATAGTGGACGTTGACGACGGCGGTCGTCACGCCGGCGGCGGCGAGGCGGTCGAGCACATGGTCGAGCAGCGGCCTGCCGGCAAGCGGCACCAGCGGTTTCGGCATGCGCAAGGTGAGCGGGCGCATGCGCTCGCCGAAGCCCGCAGCCAGAACCATCGCCGTCCTCGCTTGCGTCATGGCCGCTTACCTTCACACCACGAGCGGCGGCAGGGTCTCAGCGGCGGGAAATTCGCGCGCATAGAAGCGGCGGAGTTCGGCCAAAGCGGGGTGAGCGAGGTCGCGCTCGAGGTAGCGCGCGACCCGCGGGATATGAGCGAGATAACCGCGCTTGCCGTCACGTTTCGCCAATCGCGCAAAGATGCCGAGGATCTTAGAGTTTCTTTGGGCGCCGAGCGTCGCGTAAAGCGAGACGAACCGATCGCCCGAAAAGTTCTTGTGTTGCGCGCCCCGGGCGGAACAGTAGCGAGCGAGAAGCTCCCGTTCAAGCGCTTCCGGAACCTCGAGCCTTGCGTCCTGGAGCAGCGATACCAGGTCGTACGCCAGCGGACCGAAAAGCGCGTCCTGGAAGTCGAGAATGCCGACCTTTTTGACCCCCACCCGCTCCGGCAGCCAGATCAGATTGGGCGAGTGATAGTCCCTGAGGACCCAGCCCAGGTCGGTTTTTGCCGCCTCCGCCAGCAGCGGCCGCCACAAGGCCCTGAAACTCCTCGGCAAGCTCGGCCGGCATTGGCCTGCCATGCAGGGCCGGCCAGAACCAGTCGATCAGGAGCGACGCCTCGGTCAGCATCGCCTCGGCATCGAAAGCGGGTAGCCGGTAAGGCGCGTGGCCTTCGATCGGCAGGAGCTGCGGAGGCGGCTTGTGCGCGAGCGCGGCAAGCACGTCGGTCGCCGCGCCCCACAGCTTTTCCATCTTGCGCCCGCGCGCCACCTCGCTGCCGAACACCCTGTCGCCGAGGTCTTCGAGAATGAGAAAGCCTTGGTCGAGGTCGAAGGCGTAGACGGCCGGCGCCGACAGGCCGCGTTCCCGCAGTGCCCCCGCCACCGCCACGAACGGCGTTACATCCTCGGCGAGATGCACCAGCGCGCTATACGGCTTGCCGTCGCGGATCGGCGGTCCGTCCGGTTGGCGCGGAGAGTTCATCAAGATGGCGCGCGCGATCCGGGCAGCACGAGCCGCGCATAAGAGCGCGTCGAGGCGTCGCCCTGCAGATAGCGGGCGGGTGCCGCGGCATAAGGTGTCCGGTCGAGGAAGCTCGCCATCCGCTCGAGACGCTCCAGCCTCGGCTCCCAGCCACCATGCCCCGTAAGGACGATCCGGCGTTCATTCGGCGTCGCCGTCTCATCCATGGCGATGTCGAGCCGGTCCGCCGGAAGCCAGCCTGCCGCGCGCTCGGGCCACTCGATGAGAACCGCGCCCTCGGTCAGCGCGTCGTCGAGGCCCAGCTCGTCCAGTTCGGCCGGCTCGAGCCGATAGAAATCGCAATGGGTGAGGGTGAGGCGCGGCGTCTCATAACGCTGCATCAGCGCGAAGGTCGGGCTCGGCACTTCGCCCTCGCCGTCGAGCCGCGTGACGAGCGCGCGGGCGAAAGTCGTCTTGCCGGCGCCGAGCGGCCCCGACAGCGCGATGACGTCGCCCGCTTTCAGCAAAGAGGCGAGGCGGCTGGCGAGGATGTCGAGCCGAACGAGATCGACATCGTCGAGACTGAAACTAGCGGTCATCCGGCGAGGCTTGATCTGAAGCGCTGCTCCTCGCTGCCGGCGTCGTCGGTGGCGGGCTCCTGCTTCAGCGGGAGCAACAGCGTGACGCGCGTTCCCCGTCCCGGCGCGGAATTGAGCGTGACCGCGCCGCCATGCAGCTCGGCCAAGCTCTTGACGATGGAGAGCCCAAGTCCCAGGCCGCGGTGGCTCGAGCCGTGCGGCCGGCTCTCGAAGCGGTCGAACACGGCCTCCTGATAATCGGCGGGGATGCCGACGCCCTGATCGATGACGGTGAAGGCGAGCATGGCATGCTCACGCCCGCAGCCGAGGCCGATCTTGCCGCCCGCGTCGGAAAAGCCGATCGCATTGGAGAGAAGGTTGTAGAGCATCTGCGTGACGCGCCTGCCGTCGGCGACGAACTCGTCAAGGCCGGGCTCGATGGCGATATCCAGCGCGACATGGTTCTGGGTCAGCCGCTCTTGCACGCCCTGCACCGCCTGGTCGATCACGTCGCGCACCTTGACCGGCGAAAGCTTCAATTCGAGCGTGCCGGCGTCGATCGTCGCGAGGTCGAGAATATCATCGATGATGGCCAGCAGCGTACGCCCCGACTGCCTGATATCGTTGAGATAATCCCGCTGCCTGTCGGTCAGGGGGCCGGCGATCGGGCTCGCCAGCAGCTCGCTGAAACCGATGATGTTGGTGAGCGGCGTGCGCAGCTCGTAGGACACATGGCTGATGAACGCGGTCTTGAGCCGGTCGGCCGCTTCGAGCGCCTCGTTCTTCTCGATCAGCGCGCGCTCGGCGTGCTTCACGTCCGATACGTCGACATAAGTCAGCAGCGTGCCGCCATCCGGCAGCGGCAGCACCGCGCAAGCCAGCACGCTGCCGTCGGCGCGATCGAACTCCCGCTCATAGGCGACCCGTTCGGCGACGATGGCTGTCACCGATTCCTTGATGCCCTCCCACTCCTCCGGCGCGTTGTACAGCACCCGGCACCAGGAGATGACCTCCTCGATATGCGGCTCGCCGTCCAGCTGGCGCGGGTTCAGCCGCCACATGGTGGCGAAGGCGCGGTTGTGGAGGCGCAAGCGACCATTCGGCGCGAACACGGCGACGCCCTCGCGCAACGTGTCGAGCGTCTCGGTCTGCACCTCGATCAGCGCGTTGTATCGGCTCTCCAGCTTGAGCCGCTCCGTGACGTTCTCGTAGAGATAGGTGACGCCCGCCGCCCCCTCGCTGTCGGCGACCACATGCAGCGTGCGACCATCGGGCAGGTGCCACTGATCCTCGGCCTGCGCATTGGTGCCGTAACGGGCGAGCCAGCCCGCCTTCCAGTCGCGGTAATCGGCCTTCTCGGGCAGGCGCCGCGCCTGGCGCAGGCGGTCGAGAATCTCGCCGTCGCGCGGGTGCGTGCCGAGCCACTCCGGATCGAGTTGCCAGAGCTCCACATAGGCCTGATTGAAATGGGTGAGCCTCTGGCTTGAGTTGAACACGGCAAAGGCGGTGGCGAGCCGGTCGAAGCTCCTGAAGCGGGTTTCCAGGCTGGGCTTCGGCTCGGCGCGGCCGCGCTCGGATCGATGCGCCTCGTCAAGCAGAGCACGCAGCGAGGCAATTTGCTCCTCGAGCTGGCGTTGCTTGGCGGCGGCGTCGGCAAGATCGAGCCGCTGTCCGGCGAGGTCGCGCACCTTGATGACGATGGTGCGCCCGGTGGTGCGGCCGTCCACCTCGACATAACGGTTGCGCTGCGTGCGCAGCATCAGGTTGAAGGGCTCGCCCCGCTCGGCCAGAGGATCGATGGCGCTATTGAGGTCTTGCGCCGAGGCCGCGTCGAGCCAGCCAGCGAAATTCAACAGCGTGGCCGCGTCGCGCGGCACCCCGAGGCCTGCCGGCAAGCTCGCCACCAGCAGTTCGGCCTCGCCGGACTCCGCCACGACCATCAGCGCCTGCGGCTCGGCCGTGAGCAGCGTCTCGAGCGTGCTCTCGCTCATGCGGTAGCGCTCGGCCTCGATCTGGGCGACGGCTTCGGCCTTGCGCGCACGCTCGGTCGCGCGCAGGCAAGCGATCGCCGTGCCGACGGCAAAAGCGATGATGCCGAGAATGATGCCGAGCGTCAGCAGGGTACGGGGATCAAATGCCGACGGTTCGCCTGCGGCAAAAGCCGCGCGCAGGGGCAACGTGCAGAGCGGAATGGAACAGATCAGGACGCGGAACAGCACTTCTGGCCACCTTGATGAAGGTGCAGCCTTGCCCCCGCTGGTCCGCATGGTCCCTCGCTCCCACGCCGCCGCCCATGGCCTCGCCTCGCTTCACGCTGCCACAGACTGAACGCGGGCCGATCGACCCCGCGAGCCTCAAGGCGAATCAGAGGTTAGATTAGCCGCATCGCTGACTCTTGCCCACTGGCCTGAGCGCTTTGGTTAATCATGACGCGGGCATGACACGTGCACCTCATGGTGAGGTGGCCGGCCGTCCTTCGAGGCTCGCTTCGCTCGCACCTCAGGATGCAGCCGGCCCGCGAACCATCAGTACCGATAGGTGTCGGGCTTGTAGGGGCCTGCCACCGGCACGCCGATATAATCGGCCTGCTCTGAGCTGAGCTTGGTCAGCTTGGCGCCGACCTTGCCGAGATGCAGCCGCGCCACCTTCTCGTCGAGCTGCTTCGGCAGCGTGTAGACCTCTTTCTTGTAGGCCTTCGGATTGGTCCACAGCTCCATCTGCGCCAGCGTCTGGTTGGTGAAGGAGGCGCTCATCACGAAGCTCGGGTGCCCCATGGCGTTGCCGAGATTGACCAGCCGTCCCTCCGACAGAAGGATGATGCGGTGACCGTCGGGGAATTGGATCTCGTCGACCTGCGGCTTCACGTTCTCCCATTTCATGTTGCGCAGCGCCGCGACCTGAATCTCCGAGTCGAAATGGCCGATATTGCAGACGATGGCGCGGTCCTTCATCGCCCGCATATGGTCGATGGTGATGACGTCCTTGTTGCCGGTGGCGGTGACGAAGATATCGGCGCGCGGCGCCGCGTCGTCCATGGTGGTGACCTCGTAGCCTTCCATCGAGGCCTGCAACGCGCAGATCGGATCGATCTCGGCGACCAGCACGCGGCAGCCGGCATTGCGCAATGAGGCGGCCGAGCCCTTGCCCACGTCGCCGAAGCCCGCGACCATGGCCACCTTGCCGGCCATCATCACGTCGGTGCCGCGGCGGATGCCGTCGACCAGGCTCTCGCGGCAGCCATAGAGATTGTCGAATTTCGACTTGGTGACGCTGTCATTGACGTTGATGGCGGGGAACAGCAGCGTGCCTTTCTTCTGCATCTCGTAGAGACGGTGCACGCCGGTGGTGGTCTCCTCGGTGACGCCGCGAATGTTCTTGGCGATCTCGGTGTACCAGCCCGGCTTCTCCTTCAGCGTCTGCTTGATCGCCGCGTAGACCACCTCTTCCTCTTCGTTGGAGGCGGTCTCGAGGAAGGCGGTGTCGCCCTTCTCGGCGCGGGCGCCGAGATGCACGAGCAGCGTCGCGTCGCCGCCGTCGTCGAGGATCATGTTGGGCGTGCCGCCGTCGGCCCACTCGAAGATGCGGTGGGTGTAGTCCCAATATTCCTCGAGGCTCTCGCCCTTATAGGCGAACACCGGGATGCCCTTGGCGGCGATGGCCGCCGCGGCATGGTCCTGCGTCGAATAAATATTGCAGGAGGCCCAGCGGATATCGGCGCCGAGCGCCTGCAGCGTCTCGATCAACACCGCGGTCTGGATGGTCATGTGCAGGGACCCGGCGATGCGCGCGCCCTTCAGTGGCTGCTTCGCCGCCGTACTCCGCGCGCACCGCCATCAGCCCCGGCATTTCGGTCTCGGCGATGGCGATTTCCTTGCGGCCCCAATCGGCCAATCCAATGTCTTTGACGAAGTAGTTCATACGCTGGGTTTCCCGCTGATCTGGGCCTCTGACGATAAGGATATAAAGAAGTCCTTATACGAGTTTGCAAGCCGTTGCCAAGGCAAAAGGGGGGTGTTCTGCCAGGATCTTATGAGTGTTTACCGGGCCAACGTGCGGCCGCTCGCGGAGCGCGGCGAAGCGCCCCGAGCTACCGGGCTATGGTTTGACACACTCGCCGAGCGAGGTGAGCACAGAGCGCCTGACCACGGCATGCGTCCGAAATCCCTCGCGCGCCATGAGCTGTTGGTGCAGCTCGGGCAATCGATAGAAGGGGACGCTCGGGTACCAGTGATGCTCGAGGTGATAGCCGACATTGCGCGGCAAAATGAAGATCGACTCCAGCCAAGTCGGAATCGTGGTGCGGGTGATCGAATATTCTTCCTCGTCGCTCTCGACCGCACTGTGCTCGCAGATGATGCGGACATACTGCACGAGGATCTGCCAGGTGCAGAACGGAACGAGCCAGTACAGCAGGAACCCTCCCCAGGCGTCGAACACGGTCAGGGACCCGGCGACAACCGAGTAGAAAGCGAGTTTGGCCGCCAGCATCCAGTGCGGCGAGGGGATTAAGAACGAGCCCACCACGCCTCTGACGATCCAGAACATCCCGGTGAAGAAGAAGGCGCGGCGCAACAGCACCAGCGCCAAGCCGAGCCTTGTCTTGGGAAACACCCATCCAGGCTCCAGTTCGCCCATGGCGTCGTGGGTGTACCAGATGTGCCGGTTTCCATCGCCCGGGAGGTTTGTGAATTGGTGATGCGTTCCGTGAAATTTGCGGAAGCCCTCGACCGAAGCGAAGGTCGGCCACATCAGGAACAGGTTGGCAAACAGGTCGTTCTGCCAGCGCGTCGGCAAATAGCGATAATGCGAAGCATCGTGTCCCAGGATCAGCAGCGCGTGCTGGCGAGACCCGATCACCATGACCGCGAGCAGATACAGAGCGGGGTGCCAGAAATACGCGCAGAGTGCGATCGATGCGGCAATCGCCGCCCACTCCTCCGCGGTCGCGGCCACGGCTCTGCCCGGCTGGAGCGCGGACAACGCCTTGATCTTCGCGGGCGGCAGTCGCTCCGGGATCGCCCTGCTCGTGTTGTGCGGATGCACGACGACGGGGTTCTTGGAGATATCCTCCGTCGGGTTCTCTGCCCGGAGGAAAGTGACGATCTGGTTGATTTGGCCGAGAGGCGGCATCGGTGCCTTACGCAGTTACTGCGGAGAAAGTCGTTTCTCTGCATAGTAGGGCGATCTTAGGGCGATGCGATGAAAATCGCGTCGAGCTGCATTCCGGCGTGCTGCCCGGCCTTGTCCGTCAGGTAGCCTTGCGGCATTTGTTTGATTCGGCTCAATGCCTGCCTTGATTCTGGAGGCTTAGAATTGTCCATGCTCAATTCGGATCGAGATGCCGCTGCCACTCAGATTTATGTCTGGGATTGCTTCGTCAGGCTGTTCCACTGGACCTTGGTTGTGACCTTTACGGTCGCCTATCTGACCGAGGACGATCTCCTCAAGGTGCATGTCTGGGCGGGCTATGCGGTCGGCGCGCTGGTCTTGGCGCGCGTGATCTGGGGCTTCGTGGGGCCGACCCACGCGCGCTTCTCCGATTTCATCTACGCGCCGGCCGACACGCTGCGTTACGTCCGCGATCTCGTGCTGTTCCGCGCCGAGCGGCATCTCGGCCATAGCCCCGGCGGGGGCGCCATGGTGGTGCTGCTGCTGGTGTTCCTCGCGGCGACGGTCGTCACCGGCCTCGTGGTCTATGGCGGCGATCAGCAGGCGGGGCCGCTTGCCGGCATGTTCACCAAGGACACCGGCGAAGCCATGGAAGAGGTGCATGAGGCGATCGCCAATATCACGCTCGCCCTCGTGCTGGCCCATGTCGCCGCCGTCGTGCTGGCAAGCTTCGTGCACCGAGAGAATCTGGTCCGCGCCATGATCACCGGCTACAAGCGTCGCTGACGCAGACGCGGGCTAACGAGCCAATAGCGGTCTATTTTGCGGCACCTCTTTCCTTCGGAGCGGATCGCGGGACTTGTCGGGGCAGGGCGCGGCTTGACCGCCGAGGAAGCCGCCTCGCGCCGCTCCGCATATGGCTTGAACGACATCCTCGGTGATCGCGTGTCGGGTTGGGGCGCAGTCGCTCACGATACGGCGCGCGACCCAATGGTTTGGTTCCTGGCCGCCACCGCCATGCTGTTTGCCTTGCTCGGCGACTATGCCGAGGCCGGCGTGCTCGGCCTCGCGCTACTGCCGATCGCCGGGATGGACGCCTATTTGCACCGCCGCACTCAGGCGAGCACGGAGGGGTTGGCCGGCCGTCTCGCCACGACGGCGCGGGTTCTGCGCGATGGCTCGCTCGCGCAGCTTGCAGCGGTCGATCTCGTTCCCGGCGATCTCGTCTTTGTCGGTGAAGGCGATGCCTTTCCGGCCGACGGCGTTCTTGTCGTCTGTGAGAATTCGCAGGCCGACGAATTGGCATTGACCGGTGAAGCGATGCCGGTGCGCAAGCATGCTTTCGAGGGGACACTCGCCGGCGAACAAACGTCGGTCGACAATGACTATTGGGGGTCGGCTGGCACGCGACTGCTGACTGGCGAGGCGCGCCTCAGGGTGGTCTTCACAGGCAGCGAAACGCTCTACGGCGAGATCGTACGCTCGGCGCGCGAAGGACAGCACGAGCGGACGCCGTTGCAGACTGCAATCGGCACCCTGGTTACCGAGCTCGTGGCTATCGCCCTGGTCGTTTGCGTGGCGCTTGGAGTGACGCGATATCTTCAGGGCTTTGGCCTGCTCGACGCCTTCTTGAGCGCGGTGACGCTCGCGGTGGCGGCGTTGCCGGAAGAGTTCCCGGTCGCCTTCACCTTCTTCCTTGGCGTTGGCGTCTATCGGCTCGCGCGGCGGCAGGCGCTGGTGCGCCGCGCCGTGGTGGTGGAAAACATCGGCCGCGTCACCTGCATATGCTCGGACAAGACCGGAACCCTCACTGAGGGCAAGCTGACATTGGCCCACGTTTTTCCCGCAGACGGCGTCGCGGCAGCCGAGCTTCGGCGCATCGCCGCGCAGGCGTCGCGCGAAAGAAGTGGCGACCCGCTCGATGCCGCAGTGCTCGCGGGCGCGAGCTTGGGGACTGAAACGCGCCTTGCCACCTTCCCCTTTACGGAGAACCGGCGGCGCGAAACCGCCGTTCTGCGTGACGGCGATGCGGTTATCGCGGCGGCCAAGGGAGCGCCAGAGACGATCTTCGCCATGAGCCGGCTCACGCCGGCGGAAACGGCGGCGTGGCTGGCCAAGACCGAGGAACTCGGCGCGGGCGGGCACAAGGTGCTCGCTTGCGCGAGCCGGCGGCTCGACGAGTGGAGCGGCAGCGAGCCGACCGCCGATTATCGCTTCCTCGGGCTCTTGGCTTTCGAGGATCCCGTGCGCGAAGGCGTGCGGGCGGCGGTCGCCAAGGCGAAAGCGGCCGGCATCAGGGTGATCATGGTGACGGGCGACCATGTGGCCACCGCGAGAGCCATCGCCCGCGAGATTGGGCTTGGCGGCGACTCCCCTCGCATCATCGAAGGCGCCGCATTCGAACCGGGCGCCGCTCGCGGGGCTGACGGCTTTGACGTCCTGGCCCGGGCCGTCCCGGCGCAAAAACTCGACCTCGTCCGCGCCCTGCGGTTACAGGGGGAGATTGTCGCGGTGACGGGGGACGGCGTCAACGACGTGCCAGCGCTTCAGGGCGCCGACATCGGCATTGCCATGGGGGAACGCGGAACGCGCACCGCGCGCGAAGTCGCCTCCATCGTGCTTCTCGACGACAATTTCAGCACCATCGTTCGGGCTATCGCCGAAGGACGACAGCTGTTCAGCAATCTCAAGCTGAGCTTCGCCTATTTGCTGCTCATGCATATCGCTCTCGTGGCCGCCGCCGCGCTGGTGCCCTTCGCGGGGTTCCCGCTCCTTTATCTGCCCATGCACGTCGTGTGGCTCGAGCTCATCATCCACCCCACCGCGCTGCTGGTGTTTCAGGAGCTGCCCGCCGCCTCAGACCGGCTGGAGCCGGTGGACCGGAATCGCAAGCTGCGATTCTTCGATTGGCGGGAATGGACGCTGATCGCGTTCATCGGCTTACTTGTGACTGGGCTCGTCATTCTCGGTTATGTGCGCAGCCTTGGCGGCAACCATGACGTGGAGCACGCGCGGGCGATGGCTCTGGTGGTCCTGGTCGTGGCCAGTGCGACGATGACGGCGGGGCTGAGCCGGCTACGCTCCGCTGCCGCCGTGATTGCCGTGATCGCCACCATTGGCTCCGCGCTCGTCCTCGTGCAGGTGCCGGCATTGGCGGGCATTCTTCATCTCAGCCCGCTTCATGGCGACGACTGGCTGATTGCAGCGGCCGGCGGGCTGCTCGCGGGCTCGCTCACAACAATCCTGCCGCACCTCTCGCGGCTGAGCCGGGAGCGGGCGCTAAGCTCCGGGCGAGCGAGGCCCGCCGGCACGTGAGCTAAAATTCAATCCTCTTCGCCGAAGCCGTTCTCGACCAGCTTGATCAAGGCTTCGAGCGCGGCTTGCGCCTCGGGCCCCTCCGCTTCGATCAGAATGGTGTGGCCTTGGCCCGCGGCGAGCATCATCAGGCCCATGATCGAGGTGCCGCCGACGGTATGGCCCTCGCGCGTCACCCGCACTTCCGCGGTGAAGCCCGAGGTGCAGCGGACGAACTGCGCCGAGGCCCGCGCATGCAATCCCTTCTTGTTGGGGATCGTCACCTCGGCGAAATGGAGTCCCGAGCGGCGCTCTTTTGGATTGTCGCGAAGCTTTCCCACGCTCAGTTCGCCGCGAGGATCTGGCTGGCCACGCTGATATATTTGCGCCCGGCTTCCTGCGCCTGGGTGATGGCCTCTTGCAGCTTGCACTCGCCTCTGACGCTGGCAAGCTTCACCAGCATCGGCAGGTTGACGCCGGCGATGACCTCGACGTTCGACCGCTCCATCGCCGAGATGGCGAGGTTCGACGGCGTGCCGCCGAACATGTCGGTGAGGACGACCACGCCCTTGCCGCTGTCCACCCGGGCGAGCGCCGTCAGCATATCGCTGCGCCTCACGTCGAGATCGTCATCGGGTCCGATCGAGATCGTCTCGATCTGCTCTTGAGGGCCGACCACGTGCTCGAGCGCGGCGCGGAATTCGTGCGCAAGCCTCCCATGCGTGACGATGACGACGCCGATCATGTTGTCCCTTGGGTCGAATCTGCCTGCTGAACGGCCGTTATCTTTGTCGGGAGAGGGGGTGTTCGCACCTGCGTTCCTCCTCCTAATTGGCATTGTCCGGCGTCGCCCGCAAGAGCGCCATTTTGAGCTTGAGTGGGGCTGAGGCCTCGAAAGGCGCAAGCCTCAGGGTGGGGAGCGGAACCCCGGCAATTACCATCGTTTTCGCCGATTCTAGGGGCATTCGCGGCACCTCCTTGCCGGCGACGAGGTCGCAAACCAGCACGAGCTTCGCTTCCGGAACGAACGGCACCGGCATGATGCCGAGCCCTCTGACTTCGATCTTCCCGGCAATGGTCGGCGGCGCCGAGGCGGTCAGCGTCCCGTCCGGATTCGCCGTCACGTAGACCTGATCGTCGGCCACGAGGCCCGGACATAGCGCGCCATCGCCCGGGAGCGCCATGAATTGGAGAGCCAAGTCCGATTTGCCCGCGCCCGCGCTGCCGCGCAGCAGCACCCCTCGCCGCCCGAGCGCCACGCAAGTGCCATGAACCAGCTCGCGCGCCTGTTTCAAACATGCCTCGCGTGTCGCTTATCAGGTTGCCGGCAGCCGGATCACGAAGCGCGCCCCACCGCTCTTGCCGTCGCCTTTGCCACGCCACATGCCGGCTGGCGGACGATTCTCGGCGTAAAGGTTTCCGCCATGCGCCATCACGATCTGCCGCGAGATGTTCAGCCCGAGTCCGGAGTTCTGGCCGAAATTCTCCTGCGGGCGGTCGGTGTAGAAGCGCTCGAAGATGCGCTCGAGATTCTCCGACGGAATGCCCGGTCCCTCGTCCTCGACCGCGATCTGGATCTCCGGCCCGATCCTGCGGGCCAAGACCGCGACCCTGCCGCCGGGTGGCGAGAAGGAGATCGCGTTGTCGAGAAGATTGACGATGACCTGGCTCAACCGGCTGTCATGGCCCAAGACGCGATAGGGCTTGGCGCCCGAAGCGTAGGCGATCTCGCACACGACTTCGGGGGTGTCATCGCGGTGGATGTCGTTGAACAGCGAGACCGTGGTGCGCAACAGATCGGCCATGTCGACCGCCTTGGCGTCCTCGCGCGCCAGTTCGGCGTCCAGGCGCGATGCGTCGGAAATATCGCTGATCAGACGGTCGAGCCGCTTCACGTCGTGCTTGATGATCTCCATCAGCCGCTCTTTCGACTCGTCGGTCCTGGCAAGCGGCAGCGTCTCGGTCGCGCTGCGCAACGAGGTGAGGGGGTTCTTCAGCTCGTGCGCGACGTCGGCGGCGAAGCTCTCGATGGCGTCGATCCGCTTGTAGAGCGCATTGGTCATGTCGCGCAGCGCGCCCGACAGATGCCCGATCTCGTCGGTGCGGTCGGTGAAGTCGGGGATCTCGGCGCGCGCCTTGACGCTATGGCGCACCCTCTCGGCCGCCGCCGCGAGCCGCTGCACCGGGCCGGCGATGGTGTTGGCGAGGATCACCGAGAGCACGATGGTGACGGCCGCCGCGAACAGCGACACCCGCACGATGCCCCAGCGCTCCGCCGCGACGATATTGTCGATATCGCCGCCCCGGGTCGAGAGCAGCAACACGCCGAGCACGGCGCGCATGCGCTGGATCGGCACCGCCACCGAGACCACGAGCTCGCCCTTGTCGTTGATGCGCACGATCGGCACCGAGGTTCCGGTCAGAGCGGTCGCCACCTCGGGATAGGCCTTGCCGTTGGCGCCGCCGATCTCGGTATAGAGCGGCAGGTCGTATTGGCGCATATGCGTCTTCGCCGCCTGCCAGAATCTGGTCAGCACGTCCGGCTTCTCCGCGTCGGGCGCCGGCAGGTCGTAGCGCAGCACCTCGCCGCGCGAATAGAAGGTGTCGGAATCGAGAATCAGCGCGCCGTCGCGGTTATAGATGCGGGCGCGGCTTCCCGTCGGCTTCACCAACGGACGCAGGATGGGCGCGGCGCGCTCGGGGTCGATGGCGAATTCCAGCGAGTTGGACAGCGCGTCGTCGTCGGCGTCCGCTTGGCCCTGCTCCTGCTCGAGCAGCTTCTCGGGGTCGAGTTGGACTTCGTTGGTGTCGACGCCGGCGGAAGCGGCGATGGCGCGGGCGATGATCTCGCCTTGCGTGAGCAGGCTCTGCACCTTGGCGTCGATCAGTCCGGCGCGGAACTGGTTGAGATAGAGGATGCCCGAGACGAGGATGGCCAAGCCGATGAGGTTGAGCACGACGATGCGCCGCGTCAGGCTGGAAAACCCGTGCCGGAAGGGCAAATGCTCGGAGAGCCAGCGAAACCCGCGCAGGCCGCGGTCGCGGATCACCTTCAGGGCGCGGCGGGCGCGCGCCTTCAGGGTTGCGGCGTCAGGCCGGTGCCAGGACCTGTCGGCCTCGGCGGTCATCGATTAGACCCACCCGTCACTCTTTGAACCGGTAGCCCACGCCATACAACGTCTCGATCACGTCAAAGCTGTTGTCGACGGCCTTGAACTTCTTGCGCAAGCGCTTGATGTGGCTGTCGATGGTGCGGTCGTCGACATAGACCTGGTCGTCATAGGCGGCGTCCATCAGCGCGTCGCGGCTTTTCACCACGCCGGGCCGGGCCGCCAGCGATTGCAGGATCAGGAACTCGGTGACCGTCAGCGTCACCGGGCGGTTGTCCCACACGCAAGTATGCCGCTCGGGGTCCATCTTGAGCTTGCCGCGCTCGAGCACCTTCGACTTGTCCTCGATCACGCCGGCGGCCGCATCGCGCGGCTGCGCCCGGCGCAGCACAGCCTTCACCCGCTCGACCAGAAGCCGTTGCGGGAAGGGTTTGCGGATGAAATCGTCGGCGCCCATCTTGAGCCCGAACAGCTCGTCGATCTCCTCGTCCTTCGAGGTCAAGAAGATCACCGGCAGTTCGCTGCGCTGGCGCAGGCGGCGCAACAGCTCCATGCCGTCCATGCGCGGCATCTTGATATCGAGGATGGCGAGGTCGGGCGGGCTCTCGGCGAAGCCGTCGAGCGCGCTTGCGCCGTCGTTGTAAGTCTGGGTCTTATAACCTTCCGCCTCGAGCACCATGCGCAAGGAGGTGAGAATGTTACGATCGTCGTCGACAAGTGCGATTGTTGGCATTGTGGGGGGCCCTTGCGGCGATTGACGTGGTTAAGATGTGCAGGGTTCAGGGCTGCGGTGGATTATGGCAGCTTTGGGGCGCGATCCGCCACCCGTCATTACCGTGGTGCAACAAATACGATTGTGGCGCAAGTGAATAAGTCTCCAGAAATGCCCGCAAAATCCGAGATCGCGGCCTCCGCGCGTGCGCTCATGCGCCGCGCCTTCAAGGGGTCTCTGGCGACCATCGACGGGCGGAACGGTTATCCTTACGCGTCCCTTATCACGCTCGCGACCGACGCCTCCGGCGCGCCGACCTTTCTCATTTCGAAGCTTGCGCGGCACACCGCGAACCTCGCGTCCGACCAGCGCGCCTCGGTCATGGTCGATGAGACGGGCGCGCTCGCCGATCCGCTGCAAGGCGCGCGGGTCACCGTCTACGGCAAGGCCGAGCCAGCGCCGGAGGAAGGGGTGAGGCGGAGATTTCTCGCCCGCCACCCGGAGGCCGCCTTCTATGCCGATTTCCCGGACTTCGCTTTTTGGACGCTCAAGGTGGAGGGGGCGCATTATATCGGCGGCTTCGGCCGCATCTTCGATCTTGTGCCAAGCGATCTTCTCGTGCCGCTGCAAGGCGCACAGGGCCTGGTCGAGGCCGAGCCCGGCATCGTCGAGCATATGAACGAGGACCATGCCGATGCCATCGAGCTCTATGCCACGGCCCTTGCCGATGCCTCCCCAGGCGCTTGGCGCATGGTGGGCATCGACCCCGAAGGCTTCGACATCATGCTTGAGGGTGCAGGCCGGCGCGTGCTGTTCGCCCAACCCATAACCACCCCCGCCGAAGCGCGCAAAGAGCTGGTCAGGCTCGCGGCGGAAGCCCGCGCCGGCCGGCAATAGCCCTGATTCTTAGCGGTCTCGTCATCAGAGCGTGCCTTGAAAGCCGCGCGCGATCAGTGCTAGTTGAGGGGCGGCCTCTCGCCACCCAATCCACCACCTCGACCTAGGATCCCACCGCATGAGCGTACAGTCGAAGATTGCGCCCGCCGGCGCCAAGACGACCAATCCGAAAGTGCTCGCCTTCGTCGAAGAGGCGAAAGCGCTGTTCAAGCCCGAGAACGTCGTGTGGTGCGACGGTTCGCACGCCGAGTATCAGCATTTGCTGAAAACGCTGGTCGATGGCGGCACGGCGATGTGGCTCAACCCGGAAAAGCGGCCGAACTCCATTCTCGTGCGCTCCGACCCGCTCGACGTCGCCCGGGTCGAGGACCAGACCTATATCTGCTCGAAGTCGAAGGACGATGCGGGCCCCACCAACAATTGGTTCGATCCGGCCGAGATGAAGGCGACGCTGACCAAGCTCTATGACGGCGCCATGGCCGGCCGCACCATGTATGTGGTGCCCTATTCCATGGGCCCGGTCGGCTCGCCCATCGCCGGCATCGGCGTCATGGTCACCGACTCCGCTTACGCCGTCGCCAACATGCACATCATGACGCGCGTCGGCGACAAGGTGTGGAAGGCGCTCGGCAACAGCGAGGATTTCGTGCGCGGCATGCACACCGTGGGCTATCCGCTCCCGACCCCGACCACGGCCGACGTGCCCTGGCCGTGCAACAAGACCAAATACATCTCGCACTTCCCCGAGACGCGCGAGATCTGGTCCTACGGCTCGGGCTATGGCGGCAACGCGCTGCTCGGCAAGAAGTGCCACGCGCTCCGTATCGCCTCGGTGAAGGCGCGCGACGAGGGCTGGATGGCCGAGCACATGCTGATCCTCAAGCTCACCAACCCGGAAGGAAAATCGAAATTCATCGCCGCCGCGTTCCCCTCCGCTTGCGGCAAGACCAACCTCGCCATGCTGATGCCGACCATTCCCGGCTGGAAGGCCGAGACCATCGGCGACGACATTTGCTGGATGAAGTTCGGCGAGGACGGCAGGCTTTATGCCATCAATCCCGAGACGGGCTTCTTCGGCGTGGCGCCCGGCACCTCGACCGAGTTGAATTTCAACGCCATGGAGACGCTCTACGCCAACTGCATCTATTCCAACGTCGCCCTGACGGACGATGGCGATGTGTGGTGGGAGCAGATGAGCGAGGCGCCCGCGCACACCGTCGACTGGATGCGCCGCTCCTGGACGCCGTCGGCGGGGCGCCCCGCCGCGCACCCGAACGCGCGTTTCACCGCGCCTGCTGCCCAATGTCCGGTGATTGCCCCGGAATGGGAGGACCCCAAAGGTGTGCCGATCGACGCCATCCTGTTCGGTGGCCGCCGCGCCACCGTGGTGCCCCTCGTCGTCGAGGCGCTGAATTGGCTGCACGGCACCTTCCTCGGCTCGATCATGGCGTCGGAGAAGACGGCGGCCGCCGCCGGCAAGATCGGCGATCTCCGTCGCGACCCGATGGCGATGCTTCCCTTCTGCGGCTACCACATGGGCGACTATTTCGCTCATTGGGTGAAGATGGGCGAGAAGGGCGGCGCCAAGATGCCGAAGATCTTCTACGTCAACTGGTTCCGCAAGAACGCCGACGGCAAGTTCATGTGGCCCGGCTATGCCGAGAACAGCCGCGTGCTGAAATGGATCTTCGAGCGCTGCGACGGCACGGCCAAGGCGGTGGACACGCCGATCGGCAAGCTGCCGGCCGAAGGCTCGCTCGACGTGAACGGCCTCAAGATCAAGCCCGACGATCTGAAAGAGCTGACCCACGTGGACAAGGAAGGCTGGAAGGCCGAGCTGCCCATGATCAAGGAGCATTTCGCCACCTTCGGCAAGAAGCTGCCCAAGGCGCTCAACGACGAGCTTTCCGCGCTGGAGAAGCGCCTCGGCTGACGCGTCTTGCCGCCTCACGCGCTTCCCCTTAAGCCACGCGCATGAGCAAGGGCAAAAGCGTCGTCGCCGCGGGGCATGAGCTGACCGCGGCAGGCCGCCGCGGAAATCCTGCAAGACGGCGGCAACGCCTTCGACGCGGCGCTCGCCGGCGTGTTCATGAGCTTCGTCGCCGAAGCGGTGTTCTCATCGCCGGGCGGCGGCGGCTTTCTCATGGCGCGCCGGGCCGGGAGCGACGCCTCGCGCCTGTTCGATTTCTTCACCGAGACGCCGCTGCAGCGCCGGCCGGCGAGCGAGGTCGAATTCTTTCCGATCCACGCCGATTTCGGCCCGGCCAAGCAGGAGTTCCATATCGGGCTCGGATCGAGCGCCACGCCCGGCGTGGTGCCTGGCCTGTTCGCCATCCACGCGGCGCTCTGCAAGCTGCCGATGAAGCGCCTGGTCGAGCCGGCGACGCGCGCGGGTCGCTCTGGTTTCCCGTTGAGCGCGTTCCAAGCCTATCTCTTCACCGTGATCGCCCCGATCCTGACGGCGAGCGAGAGCGTGGCGCGCATCTTCGCGCCGCACGGCAAGCCGATGACGGCCGGCGAGACCTTTCGCAACGAAGAGCTTGCCGAGTGCCTGGAATGGCTCGCCGAGGACGGCGCGCGCCTCTTCCTGGACGGCGATGTCGGCCAGGCCATCGTGGCGGAGTCGCTGGCTTCCGGCGGCCAGCTCACCCAGGACGATTTCGAGCGCTACCGCGTCGAGCTGCGCGAGCCGCTTTATTGGCGGCATAAGGGTGCGAGCGTGGCCCTCAATCCGCCGCCGGCGGCGAGCGGCGCTCTGATCGCCTTCGGCCTTGCTTACCTCGAGACACTTGCCGAGCACGGCCGCGAGATCGATGCACTGGCGCTGCGCGCCGCCATGGAGGCCACCAACGCGGCGCGCGCGACGCATGGTGACGGGCTCGCGCAACGCCTCGCCGGTGGCGCGCTCCAGAGCGAGATGCGCGAGGCCGCGCGTCACCCGCAAGCCTATCGCGGCACCACCCATGTCAGCGTCATCGACGCCGACGGCAACGCCGCTTCGGTCAGCCTGTCGAACGGCGAAGGCAACGGCTACGTCGTCGGCAAATTCGGCTTCATGCTGAACAATATGCTGGGCGAGGAGGATCTCGCCAACGGCCGTCTCGGTGCGTGGCGCGAGGGCACGCGCATGTCGTCGATGATGGCGCCGACCATCATCTTGCAGAATGACGGCACGGTGACGGCGCTCGGCACCGGCGGTTCCAACCGCATCAGAACCGCGATCCTCCAGGTCGCGGTCAATCTGCTCGACCACGGCATGAGCCTCGACGCCGCCGTCGAGGCGCCACGCCTGCATGTCGACCGCGACGGCACGGTGAGCTTCGAGCCGGGACTGCCCGAGCAGGCGCAAGCCGAGCTGCGCGCGCTCGAAGACAAAGCGCATGCCTGGCCGCAGGCGAATCTGTTCTTCGGCGGCGTCCATGCCGCGCGGCGGCATCCCAAGGGTGGCGTCGAGGGCGCCGGCGATCCGCGGCGACAAGGCGTGGCGCTGATCGTGTGAGGGACCACTTTGGTCCGGCGACTGGCGCGTGTGTTTCCTTTTCGCGGCGATGTCTCTAAAGATGGCGCTCCGCAAGCAGGGAACGCAGCAGCATGAAGAACGCCATCGCCATACGCCATGTCGCCTTCGAGGATGCCGGCACGCTTGAGCCGGTGCTGAAGCATCGCGGTGTCGCGCTTCGCTATCTCGAAGCCGGCGTCGATGATCTCAGTCCGGCCAAGTACACCGATCTTCTCGTCGTGCTCGGCGGTCCGATCGGCATCTACGAGATCGACCGCTATCCCTTCATCAAGGACGAGCTCGCGATCATCGAGGCGGCGGTGAAGAAGGGCGTGCCCGTGATCGGGATTTGCCTCGGCTGCCAGGCGCTTGCCGCGGTGCTCGCCGCGCGGGTCTATCCCGGCAAGCAAAAGGAGCTTGGCTGGGACGAGATGACGCTAACCGCGGAAGGCAAGTCCTCGCCGCTCGGCGCCATCGCCGGTGTGCGCGTGCTGAACTGGCATGGCGATACGTTCGACCTGCCGATAGGTGCGACGCGGCTCGCTTCGACCGCGATCACGCCGAACCAGGCCTTCACCTACGGCCCCAAGGTGCTTGCGCTGCAATTCCATGTGGAGCTGCCCCAGCGCGATATGGAGAAATGGCTGATCGGCCATACGCTCGAACTTGCCAATTCCAAGGTCGATCTCGGCAAGCTGCGCGCCGAGACCGCGCGCTATGCGCCGGGCGCCAACGCGGCGAGCCAGCGTCTGTTCAAGGATTGGCTCGACGGCGCGGCGGACTAGAGCGGCGTTTGCAGGGCAGGCTCAGGTCGCGGCACCACCGTCTCGCCGGGCGTGGTCGGCAGATCGCGGGTGTCGGGCGACTTGGTATCGTCGCCCTTGGCGTTCCACCAGGTCGAGGCGTAGCTCACTCCGCCGCTTCGCTTGGTGAGATGGGTGACCATCTCCTCGCCGGGATAGTAATAGACGGTCCACGGCCCGTTGACGTCCTTCGGCACGGCGCGCCACGTCACCAGCACCTCGTCGCCCTTCTTCACGTCGCCCTTCTTCACGTCGATCACCTGGAGCCTGGCGAGATAGCCGGGCAAATCCTCTCCAGTGTGCTCGTCCTGGGTGACGGTCGTGCAGGTCACCGAAACGACGCGCATCAGCGCCACCACATCGCTTTTCTCCATCAATTCCTGCTCGCTCATCGGCGCCGGCAAAGCGAGCGCGGGCAGCGCGGCGAGGCAAGCAACAACGAACAGGCTGAGCAATCGCAACTGGCGCATCCGGCCTCCTAATCCTTCACTGACAGTGTGGCGTTAGTTTCCGCCTTTGGGAATTTCGACGGTCTCGCCGGGTTTGGTCGGCAGCTCGGTGATGACCGCCTTGCTTACCACGTCGCCGCGGGCGTTCCACCAGGTGGAGGTGTATTCGCCGTCCGCGCCGACGAGATGCGTCCAGACCATTTCGCCCGGATAGTAATAGACGGTCCAGGGGCCGAGCAGGCCGGTCGGGATCGCGTGCGAAGGTAATGTTGACCGTGTCGCCCTTCACGTCCTCGCCCTTGATCACCTCGATCAGCTCGGCGCGGGCGCTGTAGCTCGGCAATTCCTCGCCGGTGCGATCGTCCTTGCCGACGCTGACGCAGGTGACCGACTTGATGCGGACCAGCGCCACGAGGTCGCTCTTCTCCAGCAGTTGTTCCTGCGACATCGGCGCGGGCAAGGCCGAAGCGGGCCCCTGCGGCAGGCCGAGACCGATCAACACGGCGGAAAGCATGACAAGGCGGTGCATGGGACCTCCTGAGGGGCTCGGCAGTTTACCGTTCCGCGCGCCCCGGCATAAGGGGCATCGCCCTCAGGGTGAGGCGAGCGGTCAATCCCGGTCGCGCAGGCCCGTCACGCCTTCACGCCGCGCGCAATGCACGCAGCAGAAGATCGAGTCCTCATGCTCGACGCCATGCCCGATGACGCGGCAGCCGCAATGCGGGCAGACCGGCGCCAGCATATGGATCGCGCATTCGAAACTGTCGAAGGTCATGGTGCGGCCGCCCATCTTCACCTCGAAGCTCTTGTCGTAGTCGTTGCCGCATTGCTCGCATCGCGCCATGGCACTCTCCCCTGGCTGTGCTGAAGCACGCATAACTCTGGTAGAACTTTCGCCGTTCCACAACCTCCGTGTACGGCATATCCCCAAATTTTAATGCGCCGCTTCCCAATTGTCGCCGGAGCGGGCGTCGACCTTGAGCGGCACGCTGAGGCGCAACACCGGCTCCGGCGCCTTCTCCATCACCGACTGCGCCACCTCCATGGTCTTGTCGACCTCGCCCTCGGGTGCCTCGAACACCAGCTCGTCATGCACCTGCATCAGCATGCGCGCCGACAGCCCGGCTTCCACCAGCGCCGGTCCCATGCGGATCATGGCGCGGCGGATGATGTCGGCGGCCGAACCCTGGATCGGCGCGTTGATCGCGGCGCGCTCGTAATTGCCGCGGAGCGAGGGGTTCTTGGTGTTGATCTCGGGGTAATGCACCTTCCGCCCGAACAGCGTCTTGACGAAGCCGGTGCGGCGCGCCTCGGCCTTCATCGCCTCCATATAGTCGCGGATGCCGGGGAAGCGCTCGAAATAGGTCTTGATATAGGCGCCGGCCTCGCTCCTGGAGATGCCGAGCTGGGCGGCAAGACCGACCGAGGAGATACCGTAGATGATGCCGAAATTGATCGCCTTGGCCTTGCGCCGGATGCCGGGGTCCATGCCCTTGATCGGCACGCCGAACATCTCGGATGCCGTCATGGCGTGAATGTCGAGCCCGTCGGCAAAGGCTTGGCGCAGCGTCGGCGTGTCCGCCATATGCGCCAGCACTCTGAGCTCGATCTGGCTGTAATCGGCCGAGATCAGCTTCTTGCCCTTCTCCGCCACGAACGCCTTGCGGATGGCGCGCCCTTCCGCCGTGCGGACCGGGATGTTCTGCAAGTTCGGCTCGACCGATGAGAGCCGCCCCGTCGTGGTCGCGGCCAGCGCGTAGGAGGTGTGCACGCGCCCCGTCTCGGGATGGATGTAGGTGGGCAGCGCGTCGGTATAGGTGCTCTTCAGCTTGGCCAGCAGCCGCCAGTCGAGAACCTTGCGCGGCAGCTCGTGGCCTTCCGCCGCCAGCTCCTCCAGCGCCGCGGCGTCGGTGCTCCAGGCGCCGGTCTTGGTGCGCCTCCCGCCCGGCAGGCTCATCTTGTCGAACAGGATCTCGCCGAGCTGCTTGGGCGAGCCGATATTGAACGCCTCGCCGGCAAGCTCCCTGATCTCGTCCTCGAGCCGGGCGATGGTCTGGGCGAAGGACAGCGAGAGGGAAGCGAGCGTCGCCTTCTCGACCTTCACGCCGTGCCGCTCCATCTGCGCCAAGACCGGCGCCAGCGGCCGCTCCAGCGTCTCATAGACGGTGGTCACGGATTCGGCGGCGAGCCGCGGCTTGAGGATCATCCAGAGCCTGAGGCCGATATCGGTCTCCTCGCCCGCATATTCGGTGGCGCGCGCCATCTCGACGCGATCGAGCGCGACCGCGTTGCGCCCCGTGCCCATGATCTCTTTCTCGGTGAGGCAGGTGTAAGAGAGCAGCCGGCCGGCGAGTTCGGCGGGCAGATGCTCGGCGCGGCCGGCGTCGAGCGCATAGGACATCAGGCAGGGATCGTCGATGGCTTGCAGCGCGATGCCGTAGCGGGAGAGCGCCACCATGTCGAACTTCGCATTCTGCACGATCTTCAGCACGCTCTGGTCTTCCAGGATCGGCTTGAGCAGGTCCAAGGCTTCGCGCATGGGGATTTGCGCGATCGTGTCGCCGCCGAGATCGAGCCCGTCGCCCGCGCGGTGCGCCAGCGGCACATAGGCGGCGTGTCCCGGCAGAATGGCGAGCGCCACGCCGACCAATTCACCCTGCATGGGATCTGACGACGTCAGCTTCGCCCTGAAGGAGAAATGGCCCTGATAGCGCGCGGCCTCGAGCAGGTCGGTGAGCCTGGCCGCATCCGTCACGGTCTCGTAATTGGACCGGTCGAAGGGGATGGCTTCGAGCCGTCCCGCGCGCTCGACCGCAAGCTGCGCCGGCGATCCGCCCTCGGTCTTGCGCTGTGGAGGCACGGCCGGTCCGCGCGGGCTGCGTCGCAACGGATGGTCGTAATCGTCCTTCTTCTTCCGCTGTGGCGTGGTTGACGGCGTCATGCCTTCGGGCAGTTCGGCGCCGAGCCCCTCGGCCACGCGCCGGAGCAGCGTGGTGAATTCGAGCTTGCGCATGAAGGCGGTGAGCGCCTCGGCATCGGGCGCGTGCACGGCGGTCTCGGCGAGAGCGACATCGAGCGGCACATGCGTATCGAGGATCACCAGCGCCTTCGACAGCCGTGCCTGGTCGGCGAAAGTGATGAGGCTCTCGCGCCGCTTGTCCTGCTTGATCTCTGACGCGCGGTCGAGCAGCGTTTCGAGGTCGCCATATTCGTTGATGAGAAGGGCGGCGGTCTTCACCCCGATGCCGGGCACGCCGGGCACGTTGTCGGTGGAATCGCCGATCAGCGACTGCACCTCGACGACCTTGGACGGCGGCACGCCGAAGCGCTCCATCACCTCGGCCTCGCCGAGCACCTTGTTCTTCATCGTATCGTACATGCGCACGCCGGGCCGGACGAGCTGCATCAGATCCTTGTCCGACGAAACGATGGTCACCTCGGCGCCCGCCTCGGCCGCCTCGCGCGCATAGGTCGCGATCAGATCGTCGGCCTCGTAGCCCCGCTTCTCGATGCACGCGACATTGAAGGCATGCACCGCGTC
This sequence comes from uncultured Alphaproteobacteria bacterium, assembly GCA_963776235.1. GTDB lineage: Bacteria > Pseudomonadota > Alphaproteobacteria > Rhizobiales > Methyloligellaceae > Methyloceanibacter. Next base: position 7,134 of record CAVZLT010000035.1, on the reverse strand, counting down.
GCGGATCAGCGGAAATTGGGGGATGAGATCCTCGGGTGCCTCCGACCGGTTCGCCTTGTAGTCGGAGTACAATTCGTTGCGGAACGTATGCTCGGAAAGGTCGAAAATGGCGGCGATATGCGTCGGCGGGTCGAGCTCGCCGGTCTCGCGCAACAGCTTCCACAACATGCCGCAGAAGCCGTGCACGGCGCCGACGGGCAGCCCGTCCGACGGGCGCGTGAGCGGCGGCAGCGCATGATAGGCGCGGAAGACGTAGCCCGACGCGTCGATCAGATAAACGTGGTCGCCGCGCGCGACCGCTCTCCCGGCGGCGGGGGTCTTGGTCTCTGGGATTGCCATGATGGGGGAAATATAGGGATTGGCGGAGCCGCCGTCAGTAGTGCTCAACCGCTATCCCCTGTCACGTCATGGCTGTGGGATGCCTCCCAAATAAATCCTCGACAGGCTACCCCAAAGGGCGCAGCGTTACAAAGTGCGTGGGTGACCCTCCGGCGAGTATGGCTGTCCTCTAGACGGCGTTCCCTGTGCAGCGGAACTCACGCACACCTCAATCCACAGCAGCTCATTCGGCCGGGGCCAGAGCGGAAGCTTTGCTCTTCGCGCGTGTCCTTCCCGCCAACCGACCCTGCAGTCTGTCGAGATAGAGATAGATCACCGGGGTCGTGTACAGCGTCAGCAACTGGCTCAGCGCCAATCCCCCGACCATGGCATAGCCGAGCGGTTGGCGCAGCTCCGAGCCTGCCCCATGGCCAAGCATCAAGGGCACGCCGCCGAGCATGGCGGCCGCCGTGGTCATCAAGATGGGCCGGAATCTGAGCAGGCACGCCTCGCGGATGGACTCCTCGGACGACATTCCGTCGCGTTCGCGCTGAATGGCGAAATCGACCAGCATGATGCCGTTCTTCTTGACGATGCCGATCAAGAGGATGATGCCGATAATGCCGATCACCGATAAGTCGAATCCGCCCAGCATCAGCGCCAGCAAGGCGCCGACGCCCGCCGATGGCAGGGTCGACAGGATCGTCAGCGGGTGGATGTAGCTCTCATACAGCATGCCGAGGATGATGTAGACGACCACCAGCGCGGCTACGATCAGGATTGGCTCGCTGGACAAGGAGCTTTGGAAGGCCTGCGCATTGCCTTGGAACGTTCCGACCAGAGCGACAGGTTTGCCCATCTCGTTGACGGCTTTATTGATCGCATCCACCGCCTGTCCGAGCGCCACCCCCGGCGCCAGATTGAACGACAGCGTGACGGCCGGGAATTGGCTCTGATGCGAGACCGAGAGCGGCCCGACCTGCATGTTGTCGGTGGTGACGAGCGTCGAGAGCGGGACGGCCTGCCCGGTCAGCGGCGACTTGACATAGATGTTATCGAGCGTCTCCACCTTGCCCTGCATGGAAGGCGGCACCTCCAGCACCACGTTATATGTGTCGGTCTGCGTGTAATATTCCGCCACCTGGCGCTGACCGAAGGCGTCGTTGAGCGTCGCGTCGATCACTTGCGGCAAGATGCCGAAACGCGCCGCCTGATCGCGATTGATCTTGATGCCGAGCTGCGGCGTGCTGTTCTGCAGGTCGGTCGAGGCGTCGGCGAGCTCGGGCAGCGTGCGTAGTTTCGCCAGGATTTTCGGCGCCCAGTCGTTCAGCTCGGCAAGGTCGGCGTCTTGCAGCGTGTATTGGAACTGGCCCCGGCCGATGCGCCCGCCGACCGTGATGTCTTGTGACGGCTGCAACACGAGGCTGACACCTTCGACCCGCGCGAGCTTCGGCCGCAGCCGATTGATGATATCCGTCGCCGTCGCCGTGCGCTGATCGCGCGGCTTCAGCGCGATGAAGAAGCGGCCGGTATTGGCCGTCTGCGCGCTGCCCGTGCTTCCCATCGCCGATCCGAATGCGGCCACGTCGGGGTCGGCCCCCACCACCTCGCCGAGCTTGACCATCATGCGCGACATCTCTTGCGGGGAGATGTCCTGCGCCGACTCGGCAAATCCCGTCACCAGGCCGGTATCCTGGATGGGAAAGAAGCCCTTCGGAATCACGACAAAAAGATAAATGCTGATGGCCATGGTGGCGAGGAAGACGAGCAGCGTCAGGAACTGGTGCCTGAGCACGCCGTCGAGCGTGCGCCGATAGAAGCCGAGCATGCCGTCGAACACCGCTTCGATCGCAGTGTAGACGCGGCCATGAGAAACCGTCTCGTGGTGGAGAAACCGCGCGCACAGCATCGGCGTCAACGCCAGCGATACGAAGGCGGAAACGGCGATTGCCGCCGTGACGGTGATGGAGAATTCGCGGAACAGCCGGCCGATGATGCCGCCCATCAGCAACAGCGGAATGAACACGGCGACCAGCGAGAGGCTGATCGACATCACGGTGAAGCCGATCTCGCGCGAGCCGGTGAGGGCGGCTTCCATGGGTGGAACACCGTCCTCGATATGCCGGTAGATGTTCTCCACCACGACAATGGCGTCGTCGACGACGAAGCCGACGGAAATCGTCAACGCCATCAGTGAAATGTTGTCCAGGCTGAATCCGAGCAGGTACATGGTGGCCGTAGCGCCGAGCAACGAGAGCGGCACCACCACGCCCGGGATCAGCGTCACCCGCAAATTGCGCAGGAACAGCAGGATCACCAGCACCACCAGGACGATCGTCAGCCCGAGCGTGAACTCGACATCGTCCACCGAAGTGCGGATGGTCTCGGTGCGGTCCGAAAGGATGTCGACGGTCACGTCGGGCGGGATCACCGCCTGCAGCCGCGGCAGCGCATCCTTGATGCGATCGACCGTCTCGATGACGTTGGCCCCGGGCTGCTTGGAGACGACCAGCAGGACCGCGCGCTTGTTGTTGTCCCACGCACCCGTGTAAAGATTTTCCGGCCCGTCCACGGCCTCGCCGACATCCTTGACGCGTACGGGGGCGCCGTTGCGATAGGCGATGACCACGTCGTTATAGTCGGATGCCTTGGCGAGTTGATCGTTGGCGGCGATGGTGAAGCTCTGCACCGCGCCGTTGAGCGTGCCCTTGGCCGAATTGACGGTGGCCGAGGCGATCACGCCGCGAACGTCCTCGAGCGTCAGTCCCTTGGTGGCGAGTTTGGCCGGATCGATCTGCACGCGCACCGCGGGCTTCTGCTCGCCGCCGATCGAGACCTGCGAGACGCCGGAAATCTGCGAGATCTGCTGCGCAAGGATCGTGTCCGCGTAGTCGTCAACCACGGTGAGCGGCAGCGAATCCGAATGCACGCCCATCACCAGGATAGGGGAATCGGCGGGGTTCACCTTGCGGTAGGTGGGGGGCGAGGGCAGGTCGTCGGGCAATTGACGTGCTGCGGCGCTGATCGCCGCCTGCACGTCCTGCGCCGCCGCGTCGATGTCCCGGTTCAGCTCGAATTGCAACGTGACCGAGGTTGCGCCAAGCGTGCTCGTCGAGGTCATCTGCGTGATGCCGGCGACCTGTCCAAATTGCCGTTCGAGCGGCTGGGCGACGGCCGTGGCCATGGTTTCGGGGCTCGCGCCAGGCAAGGACGCCGAAATGCTGATGGTCGGAAAGTCCACCTGCGGCAGAGGCGCCACCGGCAGCAATCGGAACGCCACGAATCCGCCGAGCGCGATTGCCATCATCAACAACGACGTGGCGATCGGCCGGCGAACGAAGGGTGCGGAAATATTCATGGTGCGAGCTTCTGCGCGACCGGCTTTTCCGGGCCGGTGGCGTCGACCTTGACCCCCGCACGCAAGCGGTATTGGCCGCTGACGACGACGCGCTCGCCGGCTTGCAAGCCGCTGGTCACCACGGTCACCGCGTCGTTGCTCGGGCCTACCGAGATCGGCCGGTTCTCCGCCGTGTCGTCGGCCGCGATCACCCAGGCGAACAGACCCTGGGAGCTGCGCTGAACCACGGCGAGCGGGACAGTCACGACGTTCTTCAATGTGTCGGCGAGCACGCGGACCCGAACGAACTCACCCGGCCAGAGCCTCGCGTCCTCGTTGGGAAAAGACGCCTTCAGCCTGATCGTGCTCGTTGTCTGGTCGATTTGATTGTCGATCAAGAGCAGCGTGCCCGTCGCAAGCTGTTGCGTATTGTCCTGGTCGAAGGCGAGGACGGGGACGCTCCCTTTGAGCATGGCTTCGCGCACCGGTCCGAGATCGCGCTGCGGCAGGGTGAAGACGGCCATGGCCGGCTTGATCTCCGTGAGCACCGTGATCGGGATCTGATCGCCGGCATGGACGATGTTGCCGGCATCGACCTGGCGAAAGCCGACATTGCCGTCGATGGGGGCGACGATCGTCGCGTAGCTGAGCTGAGTCTCGGCGCTTTCGATCGCGGCCTGGTCGGCCAGGATGGTCGCCTTGAGGTTGTCGACCTTGGCCTGCTGCTGATCGACCGCCTGCTGCGTGCCCGCGCCCTTGACCACCAGCGCCGTGAACCGGTCGAGGTCCTTCTGGTCGGACAACAGTTGGGCTTCGTCCTCCACGCGCTTCGCCTTGGCCTGATCGACCACCGCTTGGTAAGGCCGCGGATCGACGACGGCGAGGACGTCGCCTTTGTGGACTTGCTGGCCTTCGACGAAGTTCACGCTTTGCAGCTTGCCGTCGACCTGCGTGCGGATGGCGACGGAATTGATGGCCTGCACCGTACCGAGTCCGTCGAGGTAGACGGGCACGTCGCGCGTCGAGGCTTCCACAACGGTGACAGGCACCGGCGCGGCTTGGGTGGCCTGCGTCTGTCGTCCGCTCGGCGTGTTTCCCTCTGGCGGCAGGCTCTCGAACACGAGCGTGCTGCCCAGCGCCAAGGCTGCGATGCCGATGACCCACGCGACGAGAGACCGGCGAGGCGTGCGGTCGCTTGCCGGCTCCTTGGCCGCATCGAGCTCCGCCGCTGGAAACTCCTCCAGTGGCTCGGGCGAATTGTGAAGGTCCTGATCGATGGCGAGCCACTCCACGCTTCTGAGAGGTGGCGGCTCAAGCGCGCTCCCAGCATTGCCCCACAGCAATAACCTTAGACAGTGAACTTGTTTCGTCGGGGGCGAGGCACAACGGCGCAGGCATTAAATTTTCTTAAGAGACGCAAAAATTCGCCGGCAAAGCATGGACTTGCGCGGCAAAAATACCCCGGACGCGCGGGCCGCGACAAAACGCCCGCCCAACGCGCAGGGACTAGGGGTGGATCGCCCGGCGCCGGCCGACTCGGCTAGTGCGAGGTCTCGAGCTCGTGCTTGTGGTTGGCGCTGCCCGGCGCGAACGACTTCTCGGCGCCGCCGAAGGTCCGCTCGATATAGTCCTTGAAATAATTGTCGAGGAAGGGGAAGGCGCGGGCGAAGCGGGTGAAAGCCTTCTGCGCGATGAAGAGCAGCACGCCGTCTTCCAGCGCGACGACGAGGCCGGTCCGAAGCGCCGACTTGAGCAGCACCCGCTCGCCGAAATGCTCGCCGGGGCCGAACACCTTCTCGAAATGCTCGCCGGTGTCGGGGTTGTCGATGGTGAGCTTGAAGGCGCCCTTGGTCACGGTATAGAAGCCGTCGATCAGCATGCCCGGCTCGAACACCTTGTCGCCCTTGCGATAATGGATGTAGCGGGTGGCCGGCGGCGTCGACTGAATCTGCACGATATTGGGCGGCATCACGCTGTTGAGCAGCCAGGTGACGCCAACCCTGAATTTGGCGGCGAAGCCCGGCAGGAAGGAGAGATAGAAGCCGCGCCACAGCAACCACGCCAACGTGCCGGATAGCTTGATGCCGTAGACGTCGGCAACCGCCTTGCTCATGCCGAGCGAGGCGAGCGAGCCCTTCGACGTGTAAGCGAAGGGCTTCAGCTCGTCGCCATCGATCTTGGCGATGATGTTCGTCGCAAGCTGGGTCCCTTCGCGCACCGCGAACTGTGCAGTCTGGGTGGCATAATCCGCCGGTGCGTCGCCGGGATGCTCGACCAGCGGGATCAGCGCCGCATCGCCGAGCGCCCATACGCCGTCGCGGCCCGGCACGCGCATGAAGCGGTCGGTCTTGATGCGGCCCCACTGCATGTCGAGCCCGAGCGTGGCGACGAGCGGGTGCGGGCCGTTGCCGATGGTGGCGACGATGGTCGAGGTCGGGATGATGCGGCCGTCGGTCAGCTCGACGCCCGTGCCTGTCGCGGACTTGGTGCCGACCCCGGTCAACACCTCGATGCCGTGAATCTGCAAGCGCCGCGTCGCATACTCCGCAAGGTCGGCGGGGAAGGTCGGCAGGATGCGATCGGCATATTCGATCACGTAGAAGCGGATCTCGTCGGGCTTGATGTTCGGATAATATTTCAGCGCGCGGCGGACCAGCTCGCGCGTCTCCGCCACGGTCTCGACCCCGGAGAAGCCCGCGCCGACCACGACGAAGGTGAGGAGTTGCTGTTTCACTTGCGGATCGTCGGTGATGTCGGCCGTTTCCAAGCAGCCGATCACATGCGTGCGCAGCCGGTGCGCGTCGGCGAGGTCTTTCATGGTCAGCGCATGCTCGGGCAGACCGGGAAACCGCTTGAGATCGACGCCGGTGCCGAGCGCGATGACGAGCTCGTCATAGTAAAGATTGACGGGAATCAGGCGCGAGCCTTGGACGACGATCACCTTCTTCTGCTCGAAGTCGATGCCCATGACCTCGGCCTGGCGCACCTGGAGCCGGCGCAGCAACTGGCGCAACGGCACGACCGCATCGGCCGAATGGATGCTCGACGCGGCGACCTCCGGGAGCAGCGGCTGGAAGACGAAATAGTTGTTGGCATTGACGAGCTCGACATCGAGCTTGCCGCGGCCGTGCCGCTCCAGCGCCTTGGCCGCGAATACGCCGCCGAAGCCGCCGCCGATCACGAGAATCTTCTGCTTTTCCATGGCTCGCCCAGCCTTTTTTGGTTAGCCATACCGACTTGGTTAGGCCATACCTACGCCAATGCTGCACTGCGTCAAGTCACGCGGATGAAGCAGGGGAAACCGTAAACACATATTGATTTCCGCCTTGCCGCGCCTGATGTGTGATTTCCGGCCCCGGCGTTGCTTAATTTGTGGCGTTTGGTCTAGGGTCGGCGCGATCGGGCACCCGTAGCTCAGTTGGATAGAGCGTTGCCCTCCGAAGGCAGAGGTCACAGGTTCGAATCCTGTCGGGTGCGCC
>CAVZLT010000034.1:0-62519 GCA_963776235.1 uncultured Alphaproteobacteria bacterium | reverse complement strand
TGAATTGATTTTTGGTGCGGAGATGCGAACCCCGGTGGGGCTAAGGAGCTGCGGGTTCTGAAGAGCAGCACCAATATCGACTTCAATGAAAACAAAGACGTTGTAGTTGCAGAAAACAAAGACGTTGTAGTTGCAGATGTGACATTCCGTTGTCTCGCAACGAGAATTCAGTGCCAGCCTAACCCGTGCACTTGACCCGCGCGTAGCGCGTGCAATAGCAACGTCGGCAGTTTGGCGGTGTTGCGGGGTCGATCTCGCAAGCACTCCGCCCTCATCCAAGCGCCGCATCTCGCAGTGACGCCTGTAACTTTTTGCTTGGCTCAGGGAGTAATGCATTCCCGGTACGATTGGTGGCTGATGCCTTCCGGCTACGAACAAGAGCCTAATTTACACGCTGGGCCAGAGCCTAGCTGCGCTTCTGTTGATCGAACGGCGGTAGCTTACTTCGCCGATTGTAAGGCGATTGGTTCGTGGGCTTCAGCGAAATGCCTTCTCGCTCAGCTTTGGTGTAGATTGACGTTTCAGACCGACCCAGTTTGAGGGCAATCAATCGCGTCGGCGTATTTTCTTTCGCAAGCTGACGAAGCGCGTCCACTTCTTGGCTGGTCCATCGTCGGATATGGCGTGCTTGAGCCATGCTTGTGCGCTCCGCTTCAGTGAACTTCCGCCACTCCGCTGCCCGATCATCCGCGTTGCGAAATCGCCGCGAGACCTTGGCAAGGCCTCCATACGGCTTAAGCGTATTCTCCCAAGCGAAGCTTCATGGCCTTAGGCAGATCATCATGCGGCCCGCCAAGCTCCATTTCAGGAAATGCCTGTAACGGGGTTTGCTCGGATTCGGCTTCGGCGGCCAATCGGTTCCACGTCTCGGCCATCTCGGTGAAGACTTGTCGCGCCTCCGGCTTCCGTGCGCGCTTTGCGAGCGCTAAGCAGCGGCCCGCATACAAACGGCATTGATGAGGATCGCCTGGCATTTCGCCTCCAGACACAATCCCCGTCCGGCAATTCAATCCTTGGAGCGCGCGGAGGTTCCTCCACCGAAGCCGTGCTAACCTTCACTATGTCCCGATTCGAACTTCTGAATGTTCTTCTGTTCATCGGGGTGTTTCCGTCTCTTTGGATATTGGCTGCGGTGTTGGATCGCATCTTGCCGTCCGATTGCAGTCGCTACTCGCCTAACGGAGAACGAAAACGGCAAGGCGAGCGTGATCCGCTTTAGCTTTCGCGCACAGACACCGCTGGTTCAACATTAGTGGCCTAGCGCCCAAACCGAAAAGGACTAGAGCATGAAACTCGACCCAAGAGACCCGCCCATGCCAATCCGCGAACCGGGCGATGAGGAAGATGAGGACGATCTGGAGGATGAAGACGAGGACGAAGAAGACGAGTAGAGCGTCGCAGATCCAATCGAAAAAAAGGGCACTGCGCCATACGTGACGCACTTCATTTTCCGTCCTTTACACACCCAATCACCAAGCGAGCATGAATTAGGCGGCGGCCTCGCGCTCGTTACTTGCGCCTCAGCAGTGTCGGCGCTTGACGATGCTGCTCGCAACGCCAGAGCATCGGCGTCCACAGCAAGCGCTAGGGGACCCTGGTATGCCTAGGCCTCACGCGCTCGACCGCGTCGCTTGATGTTTGCTTGCCGCTTCGCCCCCCCACGACCATCATAGTGTCGCAAGAGGAGATCGAGCTTGAAAGAACTCAACCGGGCATCAGGCGGTAGGGACGCAGCGAGCGCAGTCAGTTCCAGCGAAGTTTCGTGGCATCGTTCCGGCTCTTTCGCTCCTAATCGCGCAACCACACGGAGCCAATTTGCCTTTCTGGCAAATTCCACCCTCTGATCGAGAGGTAAGGTCTCGTCATTTGCGGCATTTTCGAAGCAAATGGCGAGACGAGACCGGTGTTCTAATTCTTGGCCCATCACAAACCACCGAGGAAGTGAGTCGCTTGAAGGCCAAGCCTGAGCGGCCACAGTTAATGATGGGATAATTAGATGCTTGTGTGGGGCGCCCCCTCGGTGCCCAACAGGCGTTCAAGGCGGGGACGCCTTCGGCTTTGGTTAGTTTTCTGCTGGTATGCAGTCCGGAGAATTCTCCCCCGTTGTCACTTGGGGTGCGGCCGACAAGCCATGAACGACGTGGCGTATCCGATTGCTTCAGTATCGCTCGGTCTTGCCGTCGTGGCGTTCTTCGTCTGGCCAGTTTTTATGCAGTCCGGGTCCGACGAGAACCAACTCGCGAACCGTTCGGCTCAATTCCTCGGCATGAGTGTTAGCCGCTCTCTGTCAAAGCCCGGAATCCCGACCAAGAAGCCACAAGCCGATGGGCTCGACGAGATCAAGCCCAAGCCAACGACCAAAACCTACTACCGGGTCACGGTGCCCAACAGCGGCACGCTCAAAGCAGGCGAGGTGGTCATCAAGCTAGATGGTATAGTTGCTCGCCCGACCGACGCTCAATGCCAAGACGAGAAGGGCAAGAGCTGGCCCTGCGGCGCCGCAGCGAAGGCGGCGCTGATGCGGCTGGTCCGCGCCCGCGCCGTCGTCTGCGCGCTGCCCCAGACAGCCGAGCAGAAGTCGTTCACGACGCGCTGTGCCGTCTCCGGCACCGACCTCTCCACCTGGATGGTGCGGCAAGGCTGGGCGAAGCCCATCGATCCACTGGAGCCTGCGCTTGCTGATGCGTCCAGGAAAGCGAAGTCCGAGCGTATCGGCCTTTGGCGTGGAGTCGAGTAGCCGCTCGCACGCTCTGAACCGGCTCGGTTCACCCTTCCTCCGGCAGAGCACTAACAAAAAGCCCCGCTAGGGACGGGGCTGAGTTTGCAAGTTCGGAGACTCCCCAATAAGGAGCCAGGCAATCATAGAGGCTTTTCCGCAGATCGGGTGTCGTTCCCCTGCAACACCTGCCCCAAAATGAAGGAGCGCCGACCGAAGCCGACGCCCCTGGAACTAAAGGCTTCGCCGCTCGCTGACTAAACGAGTGGCGAAAGCGCAGCCCACTGCGCAAGTGCGCAAGCGAAGAGCCGCCGCATTGAGTTCAAGGGGCGCCAACTCCCGCTGGCGCCCCTTATTTTGTAATCTGCCATAACTGCGGGCACGAGCTGATCGAGATTGACAATCGGGGCGAACGCATACGCCGGGAAAAAAGAGTGACATGACAAGTTCCGAAACGCTCTACGCCGTGCTGTTCGTTGCGGTATTGCCAGCACTATGGATTGTGGCGGCAGTTTTAGATCGCATACTGCCGGAGAATTCTGGTCATCACTCACCTCGGGAAGAGCGAGAGAAGAGGCAAGCAGCGCGTGATGCGCTCTAGCGCAACTTTCAGGGTGCTGCATCCTGCCGAAGCCGACGCTGCGTCAAACGATCCAACCCAGCTCCCGCGCCCTCTCGTTAGCTGCCTCCCACGCTCTAACCATAAGGTCGGTGTCTTTGGTTTGAGCGCGATGCTTTAGGACTAACTCAGGCGAACGTGCGGGCTTGGTGTATATCGCACAAAAATTATGCTCCGGTTGTGTAACGACGATTTCGCCGTTCTGCACATGGACGTGAAGCTCTCTGCTTCGACCGGGCATGGCGGGCACACTAGAGCAAGCGCCGACCGAAGCCGACGCCCTTCGCATCTCCGGCTAACGCATCTAAGGCACGCGCTCCATCCAAGTTGTACCGCCGCGCTGGCACAAGATATATTTGTCGTCGCCAACCGGACGGACCTCAAGCTCGCCTTCGTCCCACAGTTCTTTCACCACGTCCCGCGCTTGGACAAGTGAGAGGCCGAGTTTCTTGGCGACGGCTTCGGCCTCTATCTCCATGAGGGCATCCAGGGCTTCTTGTGGAATGTCGGTTATGGTCTTCTCCTCGATGTCCCCGGCCTGCTAGCTCACGCTCGGGGGGTGGCTTGTGCTTGGAATGTTTGCCATTCCTTCACGGCCTGGAGAACTTCCGACATGGCTGTGAAGGGCTCAAGCCCTTTCTCCAATAGCTCCTTGTTCAGTCGGTCAAGGTCGAAGGGAAGGCCGTCTTGCTCTGCAATATCAAAATGACCGGCGGCCAGTGCCGCGCGGTCAAGTTCCTTATTGGGTAGCGATCCGGTCATGCTATTCTCCATCCCGAGGTCGATGATGATGTACTTTCAGCAGCACTCGCTCGCGGCTGTGTATGATTTGAGTTTATAGACAAGCAAGCTGATGAGCTGACGCAACTCGGCCGCATCCTTCTCTGCCAACTCGGCAAGCTCTCGCGCAAATTCGACAGCGCACTGCTGACGATTGAGCCGCCCGAAAACGAGCGTGGCCCAACTCTCAGCGGCGGACGCACGGCGACAAGCCTCCTGGGCCAGGCGCCTGCACAGCGCTAGGTCAGGACTCTTCGCTTCAACAGGTTTTCGGATTAAGAGCGTGGTGGGCATGTAGACCTCCTCACAAGGTTTGCTGCCAAGTGTCGGCTCGGAGGTTTGCGGCTTCCGGGCCGATGCATCTCGGAACCCTGTCGGTTGTTACCTCTAGGGTTACCTTCGGGGAGAGAAGGCTAAGTGTCCAAGGCTTGAAGTGCTTGATTTTGTTGGTGCCGGGTAGAGGATTCGAACCCCTGACCTACTGATTACAAATCAGCCGCTCTACCTGCTGAGCTAACCCGGCACGCTTGACGCTCAACGAGTTAAGCGCGTGCTCGCGCGGAAGGCAAGCGGGTCAGGAAGAGCTCGCGCCGGTGCCATGACCTCCAAGCTCGTCGCGCCGGCTATTTGCGGCGGCTTGCGAGCAGGCCGGCAATGAAGGCGATCGAGAGCAGGGTCACGGGTCCGACGCTCTGCATCGCCTTGCCGACGCCTTGATCGAGCATGCCGACCCCTTCGCTGCCCGCCGCCAGCATGTTCGGCGCCTGCGGCTTTCGCTTTCGCGCGAACAGGGGAAGGGTCGCGAGGATCAGCACGCCGAGCAGCGCAAGCGAGGCGGCAACGATGCCCGCCGCTGCCGCCGGCGTGAAGCCGTGCGCGATCAGCGCCTGATAGGCGGCGAGCAGGCCGAACGCCGCGGCGGCGATCAACACCACCACCGCGACGGCGACAACGACCGCCTGTCTGACGGAGCGCTCGATCAATTCCTTGATGCGCAGGCCGACCTGGAGCGATGAGAGCAGCGCGAGCGCCGAGCGGAGCATGGACGCTTCGCCTAGCGACGCGTGAACACACCAAACAGGAATCCCAATCCTGCGGCGATGGCGACGGCTTGCAGCGGATTGCGCCTGATGGCCTCCTCGGCCTCATAGGCGGTTTCCATGGCCTTATCCTGGGCGCGGTTGACCTGGCCCTTGGCGATGCGGGTCACGGTGCCGGAGAGGTTTTGCAGGTCGGCGCGGATCGCATCGATCTGATTGGCAAGATCGTCCGCGTCGCGGGCGCTGGCCCCGGCGCGCTTGGCGCCCGAGCGAATATCGCTATCGGTGGATGACATGGGGGTTTCCTTCCGTGGAAGATCGTTTGGGGGTGGCGAGGACCTAAGCAACTCTACGCAAGCGCGCTTCGTTCCATGGCGCGCTGGCCGAAGGGGGCGGCTCCAGAGGGACTCAACTTGAGCGACGGCGTGCCGTCGCTGTCAAGGGGCGTGTCGCGGAAGACACAGTTGAAGCGCTCGCATGGTTGCCGGAGGCTTGCCTCCGGCGCGCCGGCCTTCTAGTCTCTGACTCGGCGGATCGACTGCTCGAGGGGGGTGAGCATGGACGCTTGCAGGCTTGGCCTGGCTGTCATTGCCATTCTCACTCTGCTGATCGCCCTGAAGCCGGAGCCGGCTGGCGCCGTCGCGGCCTTAGCGGTCGCGCCGCATTCCGTCGCCGTCCCCGCCAGCCCGCTGATCAGCGCGCATTTCCGCAAAACCCAGTCGTATTATTGTTATCCGCGGAACTATTGGTGGTTCTACCGTCCTTACACCACGGCCGAAGACGGACATGCGCGCTGCATGCCGTATTTCCATTATCCGCCGTACGAGGGTCGGGGCAGGCCCGAGAGCTACATTAAATAAGTCTGGCCGCGCCGCCCTGGCGCGAACCCGCCGACAACACTGCGTTAACCATACCGATACCTGCGAGGCGTAGCTTGCGAGGGCGCGCTTCCCGGCGACTCACGCCAGGGGAGGTCGCCCCTCAAGCGGAGTTGCCCGATGAAATTCGTGTTCGCTCTCGCCGCCATGCTTCTTCTTGCGGGCGGCTTCAACGTTACGGCGATCGAGCCCGCCAGCGCCCAGTGCGCCGGACCTTGCGGCGCGGTTCTCGTGCCAGCGCCCAATCCGATTCCGATGCGCCGTTTGGTCGTCCGCCCCGCGCCGGTCGCGGTGGCACCATGCGGCGCCGGTTGCGTCAATGGCGCGGCGGCCTATGCGGCACCGCCGCCATGCGGGCAGGGCGGCTGCGGCGGCACGGCCTTCATCTATTTCCCGAAGCACCTCTATGCCTATTGGAAGCAGCCCGGCTACACCGCCTGCTATCCCGGTCCCGGCAATTGTTATTGGCGCAGGGACTGCTGGTACGACTCGTTCGGCCGCCGCTTCTGCAATTAGGCTACGCGCTAGCGCGTATTGAGGCTCGCCCAGTGCAGCGCGACGGCGGCGGCGTTCGAGACGTTGAGGCTCGCCAGCGCGCTCGTCGTCGAGATGCGGCAGAGCCGGTCGCAGTGCTCGCGCGTGAGCTGGCGCAAGCCTTTGCCTTCGGCGCCGAGCACGAGAGCAAGCGGTCGCGTCAGCGGCGCAGCTTCCAGCGTCTCGCTCGCCTCCTCGGCGAGCCCCACGCGAAGTACGCCGCGCTCGCCGAGCTCGCTCAAGGCTTGCGCGAGATTCTTGACGAGGATCACCGGCACGATGTCGAGCGCGCCGCTCGCGGCCTTGGCGAGAACGCCGTGCAGAGGCGGACTGTGCCGCTCGGTCATGACCAGGCCCGCGGCGCCGAAGGCCGCGGCTGAGCGGAGCGCCGCGCCGACATTTTGCGGGTCGGTCACCTGATCGAGCACGAGCAGGATGCCGTTCGCATCGACATCGTCCAGCGTGACGAAGGGCAGGGGCTCGGCCTCGAGCATTACGCCCTGATGCACCGCGTCGGCGCCGAGCAGCCGGTCGAGATCCTTGGGGGTTGTCGGCTCGGGCTTGAGCCCGCGCTTGGCGAGGAGAGGCCCCAGCCGCTGCGCCGCGTTCTCGGTAGCGAGCAGTTTCACGAGCGGCCGCCGCGGATTGGCGAGAGCGGCTTCCACGGCGTGCAGGCCGAACAGCGTGACCCGATCGGGGCTGTCCGGCCGGGGCGTTGCCTCGGCCTGCCGCGCCAACTCGATTTTCCAGGTTTGTTCGGTCTTTGAGGTCGACGCCGCATGCTGTCACGATTGCTTTGAGGGGTGGGAGATGGCTGAGGCGTCGGAAAGATCAGGGATTTTCGCGCTAACCCACTGATTTACAGTTGACAGAGCTTAAAGCGCTACCCATAAAACCAGCCATGGCGGACCCTGCCGGCCGACGGCGGGGCGTTTTTGCTTGGTCACAAATCACCAGTCAATCCATCTTCGCTCAAGGAGGGGTGCCCGAGTGGCTAAAGGGGACGGGCTGTAAACCCGTTGGCTATGCCTACGTAGGTTCGAATCCTACCCCCTCCACCAACCACTCTCTAATCATGAGCGGGATGGTGCGGGTGTAGCTCAATGGTAGAGCAGCAGCCTTCCAAGCTGAGGACGAGGGTTCGATTCCCTTCACCCGCTCCAAGAGGTTAGGTCGCCTAACATTTGATATGACAAGGAAAATGGCGACGAAAGGCAAGCATTTGGAGCAGGCGATAGGAGTGTAGCTCAACTGGCTAGAGCACCGGTCTCCAAAACCGGGGGTTGGGGGTTCGAGTCCCTCCACTCCTGCCAAGACGAAGACGAGAGCCGGAGAATTGAGATTAGCGCGGGACTCCCGCGGCAAGGACTAAACATGGCGAGGACGAATCCCTTTGAGTTTCTGCAGCAGGTGCGCACCGAGGTGGCCAAGGTCACCTGGCCGACGCGCCGCGAGACGGTGGTCACCACCATCATGGTGCTCGCCATGTCGGTTGCTGCCGCGCTCTTCTTTCTCGCCGCCGACTGGATCCTGAGCCAGCTGGTCACGCTGGTTTTGGGTTTGGGCCGCTAGGAGGCGGAACTTAGGATCAATGGCAAAGCGCTGGTACATCGTCCACGCCTATTCGAACTTCGAGCGGAAGGTCGCCGAGTTCATCAAGGAACGCGCCGCCGCTGCGGGGCTTGCCGACATGTTCGAAGAGGTGCTGGTGCCGATGGAAGAGGTCGTGGAGATGCGCCGCGGCCGTAAAGTCAGCTCGGAGCGGAAGTTCTTTCCGGGCTACGTGCTGGTGAAGATGGATCTGAACGACCAGACCTATCACCTCATCAAGGCGACGCCCAAGGTCACGGGCTTTCTCGGCACCGAGAACAAGCCCATTCCGATCACCGACGCGGAGGCGGGGCGCATCCTGCAGCAGGTGCAGGAAGGCGTCGAGCGGCCGAAGCCGTCGGTCACGTTTGAGATCGGCGAGCAGGTGCGCGTCGCCGACGGGCCGTTCGCATCGTTCAACGGTCTCGTCGAGGAGGTCGATGAGGAGCGGGCGCGGCTGAAAGTTGCGGTGTCGATCTTCGGCCGGGCGACGCCCGTCGAGCTCGAATACGCACAGGTCGAGAAGCTGTAAGCGGTCAAGCGGGAAGGCGCGGGAAGAGTTAGAGCGATGGCGAAGAAGATCGAAGGTTACATCAAGCTCCAGGTGCCGGCAGGGCAGGCCAATCCGTCGCCGCCGATCGGCCCCGCGCTCGGCCAGCGCGGCGTCAACATCCCGGAGTTTTGCAAGCAGTTCAACGCGGCGACGCAGAAGCTCGAAGCCGGCTCGCCGATACCGACCGTCATTACCGTCTATGCCGACCGCTCCTTCACCTTCGAGATGCGCACGCCGCCGGCGTCGTATCTGTTGAAGAAGGCGGCCAAGATCGGCAAGGGATCGAAAGAGCCGGGCCGCGGCGTCGCCGGTACGGTGACACAGGCGCAGCTGCGCGAGATCGCCGAGGTCAAGATGAAGGACCTCAATGCCAATTCCGTCGAGCAAGCGATGAAGATCATCGCCGGCTCAGCCCGCTCGATGGGCCTCCAGGTGCAGGACTAAGTCATGAGCAAGCCAGGTAAAAGATTTAAGGCAGCGATCGCGCCGATCGAGCGCGAGAAGCTCTATTCGATCGAAGAGGCGGTGAAGCTGGTCAAGAGCGGCGCCACGGCCAAGTTCGACGAGACCATCGAGGTGGCGATGAATCTCGGCGTCGATCCGCGCCATGCCGATCAGATGGTGCGCGGCGTCTGCGCGCTGCCGCATGGCTCTGGCCGCAAGCTCCGCGTCGCCGTGTTCGCCAAGGCCGCCAAGGCCGAGGAGGCGAAGAAGGCTGGCGCCGACGTGGTCGGCGCCGAGGATCTGGTCGAGCAGGTGCAGAAGGGCGTGATCGATTTCGACCGCTGCATCGCCACGCCCGACATGATGCCGCTGGTTGGGCGCCTGGGTAAGGTGCTCGGGCCGCGCGGGCTGATGCCGAATCCGAAAGTGGGCACGGTGACCGCCGATGTCGGCCCGGCCGTGCGCGCGGCGAAAGGCGGCGCGGTCGAGTTCCGCGTCGAGAAGGCGGGGCTGATCCATGCCGGCGTCGGTAAGGCAAGCTTCAGCGAGCAGGCGCTGGTGGAGAATATCCGCGCCTTCGCCGACGCGGTGATGAAGGCGAAGCCGTCGGGCGCCAAGGGCACGTTCCTGAAACGCGTCGCGGTGACCTCGACGATGGGACCTGGTGTGAAGATCGAGCCCACGAGCCTGGTTGGAGGCGCCGCCGCGGGCTGATTTTTGAGTTTCGGGGCTGAGCGATCAGTCCCGAAGGATCGCTTGCATGCAAGCGATCCAAAGCCTGTCCGAGACTGCAGGTGCGGGAAACCGCTTAAGCCCTTCGGGCCTGCATGAGACGGGAGACGAACGGTTCGATGGGTGCGGGTTTTCCGCCGCAACCGGGAGATCGGTTTGAACCTCGTAACTGGCTCTTGCGCAACTTCGCGCGCGGGCGGGACAGGACGGAAGCGCCGCTTGGACAAGCGGGGCGGCTTCGCGGCCATCCCTCGCGCTCCTCGCGGCAAGGTGTAGCCGGAGGTCGGGAGCTTTCGCTCCTCGCCCTCAAACAGACGGAGTGAGCATGGAAAGAGCAGAGAAGCGCGAAGTCGTGACGGCGCTTCACGATGTCTTCGCCAAGACCGGCGTGGTCGTCGTCGCTCACTATGCGGGCCTGACCGTCGCCCAAATGACCAAACTGCGCAGCGAGATGAGAAGCGCTGGCGGCCGGGTCAAGGTGGCGAAGAACAGGCTCGTCAAGCTCGCGCTCGAAGGCACCGACGCTAAGGGCATTGCGGATCTGCTGAAGGGGCCGACCTGCCTCGCATTTTCCGAAGACCCCGTAGCGGCACCGAAAATTGCCGTCAAATTCGCCAAGGCGAACGAGAAGTTCGTGATCCTCGGCGGTTCGATGGGCAGCACGGTGCTCGATGCCAAGGGCGTGAACTCGCTTGCCGACTTGCCCTCGCTCGATGAGCTCAGAGGCAAGCTGATCGGACTCCTGCAGGCGCCGGCGAGCAAGATCGCCCGCACCCTGACCGAGCCCGGCGCCCAGCTTGCGCGAGTCTTCGGCGCTTACGGCAACAAGGAAGCGGCGTGACGGCCTAAACCCAATACGAGAGTCAAACCTACGAGGATTAAGTCGATGGCTGATTTGCAGAAAATAGTGGACACGCTCTCAGGCCTTACCGTGCTTGAGGCCGCCGAGCTGGCGAAAATGCTCGAAGAGAAATGGGGCGTTTCGGCTGCTGCTCCCGTGGCCATGATGGCCGCGGCCGGCGCCGCCGCAGCTCCGGTTGAGGAAAAGACGGAATTCAACGTCATCCTGACCGCGGCTGGAGCCCAGAAGATCAACGTTATCAAAGAGGTACGGGCAGTCACCAGCCTTGGCCTGAAAGAGGCCAAGGACCTGGTCGAAGGTGCGCCCAAGGCCGTGAAGGAAGGCGTGAACAAGGAAGAGGCCGAGAAGATCAAGAAGCAGCTCGAGGCCGCCGGAGCGACTGTCGAGTTGAAGTAGCCGATGGGTTGAATTGCGCCCGGGTGACACCCATATAGGGGAGTTCACCCGGGCCAAAACCCATCAAACATAACAGCTGACGCCTCTCCAGAGTCTCCGCTTCGCAAGTGGAGTTTCCGGCGAGCCGTCGCGACGAGCCTAAGAGGTAGAAATGGCGCAGCAGACTTCGACTTCGAATGGGCATAAGCGTTTGCGCAAGATGTTCGGCCGCATCCACGAAGTGGCCGAGATGCCGAATCTCATCGAGGTTCAGAAGCAATCCTACGATCAATTCCTGATGGTTGAGGAGCCCGAGGGCGGGCGCCTCGACGAGGGCTTGCAGGCCGTCTTCCGCTCGGTGTTCCCGATCAAGGATTTCGGCGACCGCGCCCAGCTCGAATTCGTGCGCTATGCGTTCGAGCCGCCGAAATACGATGTCGACGAGTGCCAGCAGCGCGGCATGACCTACGCGGCGCCGCTCAAGGTGACGCTTCGCCTGATCGTGTTCGATGTCAACGAGGAGACCGGCGCCCGCTCGGTCAAGGACATCAAGGAGCAGGACGTCTACATGGGCGACATGCCGCTCATGACGATGAACGGCACCTTCGTCATCAACGGCACCGAGCGCGTGATCGTCTCGCAGATGCATCGCTCTCCGGGCGTGTTCTTCGACCACGACCGCGGCAAGACGCATTCCTCCGGCAAGCTGCTGTTCGCCGCGCGCATCATTCCCTATCGCGGCTCGTGGCTCGATTTCGAGTTCGACGCCAAAGACATCGTCTATGTGCGTATCGACCGGCGCCGCAAGCTGCCGGTGACGACACTGCTTTATGCGCTCGGGCTGGAGGACGAGGAAATCCTCGCGACCTTCTACGACCGCATCCCGCTCAAGGCGACCAAGGAGGGATGGCGCATGCCGTTCCGTCCCGATCGCCTGCGCGGCATCAAGCCGACCAGCGATCTGATCGACGCCAAGACCGGCAAGGTCGCCATCGAGGCCGGCCGCAAGGTCACCGCGCGGCTCGCCAAGAAGCTCGCCGACGAGGGCTTGAAGGAGCTGCTGGTCAGCGACGAGGATTTGCACGGCCGCTATCTCGCGCAAGACATCATCAATATGGAGACGGGCGAGATCTACGGCGAGGCGGGCGAGGAGCTCGACGCCAAGCTGCTGGCCACGCTGAAGGATCTGGGTCTCAAGGAGATTCCGATCCTCGACATCGATCACGTCAATGTCGGCGCGTTCATTCGCAACACGCTGAACGTCGACAAGAACTCCAATCCCGAGGAGGCGCTGCTCGACATCTACCGCGTGATGCGGCCGGGCGAGCCGCCGACGCCGGAAGCCGCGGCCACGCTGTTCAAGGGCATCTTCTTCGACTCCGAGCGCTACGACCTCTCGGCCGTCGGCCGGGTGAAAATGAACATGCGGCTCGATCTCGACGCGCCGGACACGATGCGCACGCTGCGCAAAGAGGACATCCTCGCCGTGATCAAGACGCTGGTGGGCTTGCGCGACGGCAAGGGCGAGATCGACGACATCGACCATCTCGGCAACCGCCGGGTGCGCTCGGTCGGCGAGCTGATGGAGAATCAGTATCGCGTCGGCCTGCTGCGCATGGAGCGCGCCATCAAGGAGCGCATGAGCTCGGTCGATATCGACACGGTGATGCCGCAGGATCTGATCAACGCCAAGCCCGCGGCCGCCGCGGTGCGCGAGTTCTTCGGCTCCTCGCAGCTGTCGCAGTTCATGGACCAGACCAACCCGCTGTCGGAGATCACGCATAAGCGTCGTCTCTCGGCGCTTGGCCCGGGCGGTCTGACGCGCGAGCGCGCCGGCTTCGAGGTGCGCGACGTGCATCCGACGCATTACGGCCGCATCTGCCCGATCGAGACGCCGGAAGGTCCGAATATCGGACTGATCAACTCGCTGGCGACTTTCGCGCGGGTGAACAAATACGGCTTCATCGAGAGCCCGTACCGGCGCGTGGTGAAGGGCAAGGTGACCGATGAGGTGGTGTACCTCTCGGCCATGGAGGAGGCGCGCTACATCATCGCGCAGGCCAATGCCAAGCTGAACCCGAACGGCACCTTCGCCGAGGATCTGATCGTCTGCCGGCATGCCGGCGACGTCGAGCTCGAGCCGCCGGAGAAGGTCGATTTGATCGACGTGTCGCCGAAGCAGCTCGTGTCGGTCGCCGCCGCGCTCATCCCGTTCCTCGAGAACGACGACGCCAACCGCGCGCTGATGGGCTCCAACATGCAGCGTCAGGCCGTGCCGTTGATCACGGCCGAGGCGCCGCTGGTCGGCACCGGCATGGAAGAGGTCGTGGCGCGCGATTCAGGCGCGGCCATCGGCGCTCGCCGCACCGGCGTGGTCGACCAGGTTGACGCGACGCGTATCGTCATCCGCGCGACGGAGGAGACCGATCCTTCGAAGTCGGGCGTCGACATCTACAATCTGCGCAAGTTCCAGCGCTCGAACCAGAACACCTGCATCAACCAGCGGCCGCTGGTGCGCGTGGGCGATCAGGTGCAGGCGGGCGAGATCATCGCCGACGGTCCGTCGACCGATCTCGGCGAGCTGGCGCTCGGGCGCAACGTGCTGGTCGCCTTCATGCCGTGGATGGGCTACAACTTCGAGGACTCCATCCTCATCTCCGAGCGCGTCGTGCGTGACGACGTGTTCACCTCGATCCATATCGAGGAGTTCGAGGTGATGGCCCGCGACACCAAGCTCGGGCCGGAGGAGATCACCCGCGACATCCCGAACGTGTCGGAAGAGGCGCTCAAGAACCTCGACGAGGCGGGCATCGTCTATATCGGCGCGGAGGTCAATCCCGGCGACATCCTGGTCGGCAAGATCACGCCCAAGGGCGAGAGCCCGATGACGCCGGAGGAGAAATTGCTCCGCGCCATCTTCGGCGAGAAGGCCTCCGACGTGCGCGATACCTCGCTCAAGCTGCCGCCCGGCGTGTCGGGCACGGTGGTCGAGGTGCGCGTGTTCAATCGGCACGGCGTCGAGAAGGACGAGCGCGCGATGGCCATCGAGCGCGAGGAGATCGAGCGTCTCGCCAAGGACCGCGACGACGAGCTCGCCATCCTCGACCGCAACGTCTATGGCCGTCTCAGAGACGTGCTGATGCACAAGGTCGTCGCCAAGGGCCCGAAGGGCATCAAGAAGGACGCCAAGGTCACCGACGCGATGCTCGACGAGATTTCGCGCGGCCATTGGTGGGAGATCGCGCTCAAGAACGAGAAGGCGATGGCCGAGGTGGAGGCGATCCGTCGCCAATACGAAGAGGCCAAGAAGCGGCTCGAGCAGCGCTTCGTCGACAAGGTCGACAAGCTGCAGCGCGGCGACGAGCTGCCGCCCGGCGTGATGAAGATGGTCAAGGTGTTCGTGGCGGTGAAGCGCAAGATTCAGCCCGGCGACAAGATGGCCGGCCGTCACGGCAACAAGGGCGTGATCAGCCAGATCGTGCCGATCGAGGACATGCCTTATCTCGAGGACGGCGGCACGATCGATATCGTGCTCAATCCGCTCGGCGTGCCGAGCCGCATGAATGTGGGCCAGATCCTGGAGACCCATCTCGGTTGGGCCTGCCGCGGGCTTGGCCGCAAGATCGGCGAGGCGCTCGAGGCCTATCACGCGACCCACAAGTCGAAGCCGCTGAAGGAGATGCTCAAGACGATCTACGGCGACGACAAGGCCATCAATGCGCTGAAAGAGGATCAGCTCATCGAGGTGAGCGAGAACCTCACGGCCGGCGTGCCGGTGGCGACGCCGGTGTTCGACGGCGCGCATGAGGGCGACGTGACCGAGCTGCTGGAGGCCGCGGGTCTCGACGGCTCGGGCCAGGTGACCCTGTTCGACGGACGCACCGGCGAGGAGTTCGAGCGCAAGGTGACGGTGGGCTACATCTATATGCTGAAGCTCCACCACCTCGTGGACGACAAGATCCACGCCCGCTCGATCGGCCCTTACAGCCTGGTCACCCAGCAGCCGCTGGGCGGCAAGGCGCAGTTCGGCGGCCAGCGTTTCGGCGAAATGGAGGTGTGGGCGCTCGAGGCTTACGGCGCGGCCTACACGCTGCAAGAGATGCTCACGGTGAAGTCCGACGACGTGGCCGGCCGCACCAAGGTCTACGAGGCGATCGTCCGCGGTGACGACACGTTCGAGGCCGGCATCCCCGAGTTGTTCAACGTTCTCGTCAAGGAGATGCGGGCGTTGGGCCTCAATGTCGAGCTGGTGCAGCCGAAACCCGAGGAACAGCCGACGCGGGCAAGACTGCCGCGGCCGGCGGCCGAATGATCGAGGCCCGAGCGGGCCAATTGACTAGAGACTGCGACCATCCGAAGGGCGCCAGGTGCGCCCGTTGGGAGAGAAAAGAATGAACCAAGACATCGTCAACCTCTTCAGTCCTCAGGTCCAGCAGCAGAATTTCGACCAGATCCGCATCGGCATTGCGAGTCCGGAGAAGATTCTGTCCTGGTCGTTTGGAGAGATCAAGAAGCCCGAGACGATCAACTATCGCACCTTCAAGCCGGAGCGCGACGGGCTGTTCTGCGCGCGCATCTTCGGCCCGGTGAAGGACTATGAGTGCTTGTGCGGCAAGTACAAGCGCATGAAGTACAAGGGCGTCATCTGCGAGAAGTGCGGCGTCGAGGTGACGCTCGCCAAGGTTCGGCGCGAGCGCATGGGCCATATCGAGCTCGCCGCGCCGGTCGCGCATATCTGGTTCCTGAAGTCGCTGCCGTCGCGCATCGGCCTTCTGCTCGACATGACGCTGAAGGACCTCGAGCGCGTGCTCTATTTCGAGAACTACATCGTGCTCGAGCCGGGGCTGACCTCGCTCAAGCCGCTCCAGTTGCTTTCGGAAGAGGATTATCTCAAGGCGCAGGAGGATTTCGGCGAGGATTCCTTCACCGCCGCGATCGGCGCCGAGGCCATCCGCGAGCTGCTCAAGGGCCTCGATCTGGAGAAGATCGCCGCCGATCTCCGCGTCGAGATCGCCGAGTCGACCTCCGAGCTCAAGCCCAAGAAGCTGGCCAAGCGGCTGAAAGTGGTCGAGGCCTTCATCCAGTCGGGCAACAAGCCGGAGTGGATGATCCTGACCGTGGTCCCGGTCATTCCGCCGGAGCTGCGTCCGCTGGTCCCGCTCGACGGCGGCCGCTTCGCGACCTCCGACCTGAACGATCTCTATCGCCGCGTCATCAACCGCAACAACCGTCTGAAGCGGCTGATGGAGTTGCGCGCGCCCGACATCATCATCCGCAACGAGAAGCGCATGCTGCAAGAGGCGGTCGATGCGCTGTTCGACAACGGACGGCGCGGCCGCGTCATCACCGGCGCCAACAAGCGGCCCTTGAAGTCGCTCGCCGACATGCTGAAGGGCAAGCAGGGCCGCTTCCGGCAGAACCTGCTCGGCAAGCGCGTCGACTATTCCGGCCGCTCGGTGATCGTGGTTGGGCCTGAGCTCAAGCTGCATCAGTGCGGGCTGCCGAAGAAGATGGCGCTCGAGCTGTTCAAGCCGTTCATCTATGCGCGGCTCGACGCCAAGGGCCATGCCGCCACGGTGAAGCAGGCGAAGAAGCTGGTCGAGAAGGAGAAGCCGGAGGTTTGGGACATCCTCGATGAGGTGATCCGCGAGCATCCGGTGCTGCTCAATCGCGCGCCGACCTTGCACCGCCTCGGCATCCAGGCGTTCGAGCCGGTGCTGATCGAGGGCAAGGCGATCCAGTTGCATCCGCTGGTCTGCGCGGCCTTCAACGCCGATTTCGACGGCGACCAGATGGCCGTGCACGTGCCGTTGTCGCTCGAGGCGCAGCTCGAGGCGCGCGTCTTGATGATGTCGACCAACAATATCCTGCATCCGGCCAACGGTTCGCCGATCATCGTGCCGTCGCAGGACATCGTGCTCGGTCTTTATTATCTGTCGATCGCCATGGACAAGGAGCCGGGCGAGGGGATGTTGTTCGGCAACGTGGCCGAGATCCATCACGCGCTCGAGGCCAAGGTCGTCACCCTGCACACCAAGATCAAAGGCCGCTTCATCACGGTCGATGCCAAGGGCAAGCCTGTGTCGCAGATCTACGACACCACGCCCGGCCGCATGCTGCTCGGCGAGCTCCTGCCGCGTAGCCCCTTGGTTCCCTTTGAGCTGGTGAACCGGCTGCTGACCAAGAAGGACATCTCCAACACGATCGACGTGGTCTATCGCCACTGCGGTCAGAAGGAGACGGTGATCTTCTGCGACCGGATCATGGGTCTTGGGTTCGTCTATGCCTGCCGCGCCGGCATCTCGTTCGGCAAGGACGACATGGTGATCCCGGAGACCAAGGACGCCATCGTGCAGAAGACCTCTGACCTCGTGCGCGAATACGAGCAGCAGTACAACGACGGTCTGATCACCCGCGGCGAGAAGTACAACAAGGTGGTCGACACCTGGACGGAGTGCACCGAGCTCGTTGCCAAGGAGATGATGAAGCGCATCTCCGCGGTCGAGCGCGACCCGAAGACCGGCCGCGAGAAGCCGATCAACTCCATCTACATGATGTCGCACTCGGGTGCGCGCGGCTCCCCGGCGCAGATGAAGCAGCTGGCCGGCATGCGCGGGCTGATGACCAAGCCGTCGGGCGAGATCATCGAGACGCCGATCATCTCCAACTTCAAGGAGGGGCTGTCGGTGCTCGAGTACTTCAACTCGACCCACGGCGCCCGCAAGGGTCTGGCCGACACGGCGCTGAAGACCGCCAACTCCGGCTATCTGACGCGGCGTCTGGTCGACGTGGCGCAGGACTGCATCGTGACCGAGGAGGACTGCGGCACGAGCGAAGGCATCACGGCGCGCGCCATTCTCGAGGCGGGCGAGGTGACGGTGTCGCTCGGGCAGCGCGTGCTCGGCCGCACCACCTGCGACAACGTCAAGAATCCGTCGACCGGCAAGGTGGTGATCAAGGCCGGCGAGCTGATCGAGGAGGAGGAGGTCGAGGCGTTGGAGGAGGCGCGCGTGCAAGAAGTGCGCATCCGCTCGGCGCTGACCTGCGAGACCCGCAACGGCATTTGCGCCAAGTGTTACGGGCGCGATCTCGCCCGCGGCACGCCGGTCAATCTCGGCGAGGCTGTCGGCGTCATCGCCGCGCAGTCGATCGGCGAGCCCGGCACGCAGCTCACCATGCGCACCTTCCATCTGGGCGGCGTGGCGTCGTCCAAAGTGGTCGATCAGTCGTTCCTCGAGTTGAATTTCGACGGCACGGTGAAGATCAAGCAGCGTAACGTCGTCAAGGATTCGCAGGGCCGCCTCATGGTCATGGGCCGCAATACCGCCGTCGTCGTGCTCGACGATGACGGCACGGAGCGGGCCGTGCACCGGCTGCCCTACGGCACGCATCTGCGTGTCGATGACGGCGTCAAGGTGAAGCGCGGCGATCGTCTCGCCGAGTGGGATCCTTATACCCGGCCGGTGCTCACGGAGATCGAGGGCGCGGTCGACTTCGAGGATCTGGTCGAAGGCGTGTCGGTCAGCGAGCGGCGTGACGAGTTGACCGGTATCACCAACAGCGTGATCATCGATTGGCGCGCCTCTCCGCGCGGCGCGGATCTGCGGCCGGCGATGGTGATCAAGGACAAGAAGGGCAAAGTCGGCAAGCTGTCACGCGGCGGCGAGGCCCGTTACCTCCTGCCGGTCGATGCCATTCTGTCGGTCGAGCCGGGCCATCAGGTGATGGCGGGCGACGTGCTTGCGCGTATCCCGATGGAGAGCGCCAAGACGCGCGACATCACCGGCGGTCTGCCGCGGGTGGCCGAGCTGTTCGAGGCGCGGCGTCCCAAGGATCACGCCATCATCGCCGAAATCTCCGGCACGGTGCAGCTTGGCCGCGACTACAAGAACAAGCGGCGCATCACCATCACGCCGGACGAGGGCGGCGAGCCGGTCGAGTATCTGATCCCCAAGGGGCGGCACCTTGCGGTGCAGGAAGGCGATCGCATCGAGAAGGGCGAGTTCCTGCTCGACGGTCATCCCGCGCCCCACGACATCCTGGCCATCAAGGGCGTCGAGGAGCTGGCCAACTATCTGGTCAACGAGATCCAGGAGGTCTACCGGCTCCAGGGCGTGACGATCAACGACAAGCATATCGAGGTGATCGTCAGGCAGATGCTGCAGAAGATCGAGATCGAGGACGCCGGCACCACCGAGTTCCTCAAGGGCGAGCAGGTGGACCGGATCGACCTCGAGGATGCCAACGCGGTGGTCGTGGCCGGCGGCGGCAAGCCTGCCACCGGACAGCCGGTGCTGCTCGGCATCACCAAGGCAAGCTTGCAGACCCGCTCGTTCATCTCGGCGGCCTCGTTCCAGGAGACCACCCGGGTGCTCACCGATGCCGCCGTCAACGGCAAGTCGGACGCGCTGGAGGGCCTCAAGGAGAACGTGATCGTCGGCCGGCTCATTCCCGCCGGTACCGGCGGTACGTTGACCCGCCTGAACAAGATCGCCACCCATCGCGACGAGCTGATCCTCGAGGAGCGGCAGCGCGCCGCTTCGGAGCGGTCGGCCCAGGACGACGAAGCGGCGGCAGAGGAGGGGGCCTCGGCCTAAAGAAATCAGAAATCCGGAGTCGGAAAGCCGGAATCGGACAAGAGCGTCGGCGCTCATCCAATTTCCGGCCTCCGGCCCCCGATTTCTGTTGTGAACCCTTGACGATGCGAGAATTGGCCTGATACAACGCGCGCACTTTCGCGGCAGGCGGTAGCCCAGATTTGGTTGCCTTCGGGCGGGGGTTAGACGCTGCCGGACTAACCGGGATCACATCGGGGTCATGATCTTGGGGGCTTGAGCCCTCCAAGGTCCTCTGTGTTGAGGCGCTGGAGCGATGGGGCTGGGCCCCGCACTTCGGCTCTAATGATGTGGGCATTCGCCCACGAACGAGATTGGACGAAAAAGGCAGCCATGCCGACGATACAACAGCTCATCCGCAAGCCGCGCCAGAAGCCGGTCAAGCGGAACAAAGTGCCGGCGATGCAATCCTGCCCGCAAAAGCGGGGGGTCTGTACGCGCGTCTACACCACGACGCCGAAGAAGCCCAACTCCGCCTTGCGCAAGGTCGCGCGCGTCCGTCTCACCAATCAGATGGAAGTGACCAGCTACATCCCCGGCGAGGGACATAATCTGCAAGAGCATTCGGTGGTGTTGATCAGGGGCGGCCGCGTCAAGGACCTTCCGGGCGTACGCTATCACATCATTCGCGGCGTGCTCGACACCCAAGGCGTCAGCGACCGCCGGCAGCGGCGCTCCAAATATGGAGCCAAACGACCCAAGTAATTGGGTCGTTTTGCGTAGAGGAAACGACGACATGTCGAGGCGGCATAGAGCAGACAAGCGCGAGGTCATCCCCGATCCCAAGTTCGGGGATACCGTGCTCACCAAGTTCATGAATTCCATCATGAAGGAAGGCAAGAAGTCGGCCGCCGAGCGGATCGTCTATGGCGCGCTCGACCAGATGGAAAAGAAGGCCAAGTCGAATCCGATCGAGCTGTTCCACGAGGCGCTTCGCAATGTCATGCCGGCGCTGGAAGTGAGGTCGCGGCGCGTCGGTGGCGCCACCTATCAGGTGCCGGTCGAGGTGCGTACCGACCGCAGGCAGGCGCTGGCCATCCGCTGGATCATCGCCGCCGCGCGCGACCGCAACGAGAACACCATGGTCGAGCGCCTGTCGGGCGAATTGCTCGACGCCGCCAACAACCGCGGGACTGCGGTGAAGAAGCGCGAAGATACGCACCGCATGGCGGACGCGAACCGCGCCTTCTCGCATTACCGCTGGTAACGCATTCAAGGACACTGAGATGCCGCGAGCTACACCCTTAGAGGACTACCGCAATATCGGGATCATGGCGCATATCGACGCCGGCAAGACCACGACCACCGAGCGCGTCCTCTATTACACCGGCAAGAGCCACAAGATCGGCGAAGTGCACGACGGCGCCGCCACCATGGATTGGATGGAGCAGGAGCAGGAGCGCGGCATCACCATCACCTCGGCCGCGACCACCGCTTTCTGGAAGGACAAGCGTATCAACATCATCGACACGCCGGGCCACGTCGATTTCACCATCGAGGTGGAGCGGTCCTTGCGCGTGCTCGACGGCGCCGTAGCGCTGCTCGACGCCAACCAGGGCGTCGAGCCGCAGACCGAGACGGTATGGCGCCAGGCCGACAAATACGGCGTGCCGCGCATGATCTTCGTCAACAAGATGGACAAGATCGGCGCCGACTTCTTCCTCTCCGTGCAGATGGTCAAGGACCGCCTCGGCGCCAAGCCGCTGGTGCTGCAGCTTCCGCTCGGCGTCGAGTTCGAGCTTCAAGGGGATCATCGACCTGGTCCGCATGAAGGCCGTGGTCTGGGACGACGAGGCCTTGGGTGCGAGCTTCCATGACGAGGAGATCCCCGCCGACCTCGTCGAGCAGGCCAAGCAATATCACGAGCAGCTGGTGGAGCTCGCCTCCGAGGTCGACGAGGCCGCGACGGAAGCCTATCTCGAAGGCAAGGCGCCGACCGAGGCCGAGCTCAAGGCGCTGATCCGCAAGGGCACCATCAACAGCCTGTTCGTGCCGATCCTGTGCGGTTCGGCCTTCAAGAACAAGGGCGTGCAGCCGATGCTGGACGCGGTGGTGGATTATCTGCCGTCTCCCGTCGACGTGCCCCCGGTCAAGGGCATCGACGTCAAGACCGGCGAAGAGGTGACTCGCGCTCCCAAGGACGACGCGCCGCTGTCAATGCTCGCCTTCAAGATCATGAACGACCCGTTCGTCGGCTCGCTCACCTTCTGCCGCATCTATTCGGGCAAGGTCGAGTCCGGCACGACGCTGACCAACACGGTGAAGGACAAGAAGGAGCGCATCGGCCGCATGCTGCTGATGCACGCCAATCACCGCGAGGACATCAAGGAGGCCTTTACCGGCGACATCGTCGCGCTGGCCGGTCTCAAGGACGTGACCACGGGCGATACGCTGTCCGATCCGACCAAGCCCGTGATCCTCGAGCGCATGGAGTTCCCCGACCCGGTCATCGAGGTCGCGGTCGAGCCCAAGACCAAGGGCGATCAGGAGAAGCTCGGCGTCGCGCTGCATCGGCTGGCGCAGGAGGACCCGTCCTTCCGCGTCTCGGTCGACCACGAATTGGGCCAGACCATCATCAAGGGCATGGGCGAGCTGCATCTCGACATCATCGTCGATCGCATGCGCCGCGAGTTCAAGGTCGAGGCCAATGTCGGCGCGCCGCAAGTGGCGTTCCGCGAGACGGTCTCCAAGCGCGCCGATGTCGATTACACCCATAAGAAGCAGACCGGCGGCTCGGGCCAGTTCGCCCGCGTCAAGATGACGATCGAGCCGAACGAGGCCGGCAAAGGCTTCGAGTTCGAGAACAAGGTGGTCGGCGGCAACGTGCCGAAGGAATATATCCCCGGCGTCGCCAAGGGCGTGCAGAGCGTGGTCGAGTCCGGCGTGCTCGCTGGCTTCCCCATGCTCGATGTCAAGGTGACGCTCACCGACGGCGCCTATCACGACGTGGATTCGTCGGTCATGGCGTTCGAGATCGCCTCCCGCGCCGCCTTCCGTGAAGGCGCGCTGAAGGCGGGACCGAAATTGCTCGAGCCGATCATGAAGGTCGAGGTGGTGACCCCGGAGGATTACGTCGGCGGCATCATCGGCGATCTCACCAGCCGCAGAGGCCAGGTGCGCGGCCAGGAGTTGCGCGGCAACGCCTCGATCATCAGCGCCATGGTGCCGCTCGCCAATATGTTCGGCTATGTGAACAACCTGCGCTCGATGAGCCAGGGCCGCGCGCAGTTCACCATGCAATTCGATCACTATGCCCAGGCGCCTCAGGGCGTCGCCGAGGAGGTGAAGGCGAAGTTCGCCTAAGCTCCGCCAGGCCGGAAGGCCGCGCGGGAAAAAAGTTTTGACCTTGTGTTGAAGGATGGAGAGCCAACATGGCTAAGGAAAAATTCCAGCGGACGAAGCCGCATTGCAATATCGGAACGATCGGTCATGTCGATCACGGCAAGACGACGCTGACGGCCGCGATCACCAAGGTGTTGGCCGAGAAAGGTGGTGCCAAGTTCACCGCCTATGACGAGATCGACAAGGCGCCGGAAGAGAAGGCGCGCGGCATCACCATCTCCACCGCCCATGTGGAGTATGAGACCGGCAAGCGGCACTACGCCCATGTCGACTGTCCGGGTCACGCCGACTACGTCAAGAACATGATCACCGGCGCGGCGCAGATGGACGGCGGCATCCTCGTGGTGTCGGCGGCCGACGGCCCGATGCCGCAGACCCGCGAGCACATCCTGCTGGCGCGCCAGGTCGGCGTTCCGGCGCTGGTCGTCTATCTCAACAAGGTCGACATGGTCGACGATCCCGAGCTGCTCGATCTGGTCGAGCTCGAGGTGCGCGAGCTGCTCTCCAAATACGAGTTCCCCGGCGACGAGATCCCGATCGTCAAGGGCTCGGCGTTGGCGGCGCTCGAAGGCCGCGACGAGGAGATCGGCAAGAAGTCGATCGAAGCCCTGATGGACGCGGTCGATGCCTATATCCCGCAGCCCGACCGTCCCAAGGACAAGCCGTTCCTGATGCCGATCGAAGACGTGTTCTCGATCTCGGGCCGCGGCACCGTGGTCACCGGCCGGATCGAACGCGGCATCGTCAAGGTGGGCGAAGAGGTCGAGATCGTCGGCATCAAGCCGACCAGCAAGACCGTCGTCACCGGCGTCGAGATGTTCCGCAAGCTGCTCGACCAGGGCGAGGCGGGCGACAATGTCGGCTGCCTGCTGCGTGGCGTGGATCGTGAGGGCGTGGAGCGCGGCCAGGTGCTGGCCAAGCCCGGCTCGATCACCCCGCACACCAAGTTCAAGGCCGAGGCGTACATCCTCACCAAGGAGGAGGGCGGGCGTCACACCCCGTTCTTCGGCAACTACCGTCCGCAGTTCTACTTCCGCACCACCGACGTCACCGGCGTCGTGCATTTGCCGGAAGGGACCGAGATGGTGATGCCGGGCGACAACATCGCCATGACGGTCGAGCTGATCGTGCCGATCGCCATGGAGGAGAAACTCCGTTTCGCCATTCGCGAAGGCGGCCGCACCGTCGGCGCCGGCGTCGTGGCGTCGATCATCGAGTAAGCAAGACACCGAGCGCGCTGCCAAAAGCGGCGCGCTCTCAACTTTGAGGCCATCGAGATGCAAAGTCAGAACATAAGAATAAGGCTCAAAGCCTTCGACCATCGCATCCTCGATGCGTCGACCAAGGAGATCGTCAACACGGCGAAGCGCACGGGCGCCGAGGTTCGCGGGCCGATCCCGCTGCCGACGCGCATCGAGAAGTTCACCGTGAACCGGTCGCCGCATATCGACAAGAAGAGCCGCGAGCAGTTCGAGATGCGCACGCATAAGCGGCTGCTCGACATCGTCGATCCCACGCCGCAGACGGTCGATGCGCTGATGAAGCTCGATCTGGCGGCGGGCGTCGACGTTGAGATCAAGCTGTAAGAGCCGCGCGAGAGACGAGGCAAGGAATTGAATTCAATGCGATCAGGTGTCATCGCGCAAAAGGTCGGCATGACCAGGATCTTCACCGATGCCGGGGAGCACATCCCGGTGACGGTGCTGAAGCTCGACCATTGTCAGGTGGTCGGCCACCGCACCTCGGAGAAGAACGGCTATACCGCGCTGCAGCTCGGCGCCGGACGGCCCAAGGTCAAGCGGCTTTCCCGCGCCGCGCGCGGGCATTTCGCCGTAGCCAATGTCGAGCCGAAGCGGAAGCTGGTCGAGTTCCGCGTGAGCCCCGACAATCTGATCGAGGTGGGCGCCGAGCTCACCGCCGACCATTTCGTCGAGGGGCAGTTCGTCGATGTATCGGGCACGTCGATCGGCAAGGGCTTTGCCGGCGCCATGAAGCGTCACGGCTTCGGCGGCTTGCGCGCGAGCCACGGCGTGTCGGTGAGCCATCGCAGCCACGGTTCGACCGGGCAGCGCCAGGACCCCGGCAAGGTGTTCAAGGGCAAGAAGATGGCCGGGCATATGGGCGATACCCATGTCACCACGCAGAATTTGCGCGTGGTGAAGACCGACCCCGAGCGCGGCCTGATCATGATCAGGGGCGCGGTGCCGGGCGCCAAGGGCGGCTGGGTGCTGTTGCGCGACGCGGTGAAGCGGTCGCTGCCGGAGGCCGCGCCGAAGCCGGGCGGCTTCCGCAAGGCCGCCGGAGAGGCGCCAAAGCCGTCCAAGACCGATAAGCCGGAGCCTGCGGCGACTGCCGAGGCCGCGGCGCAAGAGGGTGGGAGCCAGGAATAATGAAGGCCGACATCACCACTCTCGACGCCAAGAAGGCGGGCAGCGTCGACCTCTCGGACGATGTGTTCGGGCTCGAGCCGCGCGCGGACATCTTGCAGCGCATGGTGCGCTATCAGCTCGCCAAGCGGCGGAGCGGCACGGCGCATGTCAAGGATCGCTCCGAGGTCAACGCCACGACCGCCAAGATGTACCGGCAGAAGGGCACCGGCCGCGCGCGCCACGGCAGCAAGAAGGCCCCGCTCTTCAGAGGCGGCGGCAAGGCGTTCGGGCCGAAGCCGCGCAGCTTCGCCATCGACCTGCCGAAGAAGGTGCGGGCGCTGGCGCTGAAGCACGCTTTGTCGTCCAAGGCCAAGTCGGAGACGCTGGTCGTGATCGACAAATGCGAGATCAAGGACGCCAAGACCAAGGAACTCAAATCGCGCTTCGCCAAGCTCGGCTTCGGCTCGGTGTTGATCATCGACGGCGCGCAAGTGCCGGAGGCGTTCGCCCGCGCCGCGCGCAATCTGCCCAATGTCGACGTGCTCCCCGTGGCCGGCATCAATGTCTACGACATCCTGCGGCATGAGAAGCTGGTGCTGACCAAGGCCGCGGTCGAGGCGCTGGAGGCGCGGTTCAAATGAGCGCTCTCAACGCCTATGACGTGATCCTGTCGCCGGTCATCACCGAGAAATCGAGTGCGGCGTCGGAATTCAATCAAGTCGTGTTCAAGGTGCGCCGCGACGCGACCAAGCCGGAGATCAAGGCGGCCATCGAGCAGCTGTTCAAGGTCACGGTGCTGTCGGTCAACACGCTGACCCGCAAGGGCAAGACCAAGGCCTTCCGCGGCATCAGGGGCAGGCAGCAAGACGTCAAGAAAGCGATCGTCCGGCTCGCCGAGGGCGACAAGATCGACGTGACGACGAGGATCTGACGAGATGGCGCTCAAGACCTACAAACCCACCACGCCTTCGCAGCGGCAGCTCGTGCTCGTCGATCGCAGCCATTTGTACAAGGGCAAGCCGGTCAAGGCGCTGACCGAGGGCCTCAACAAGAGCGGTGGGCGCAACAATCACGGCCGCGTCACCATGTGGCATCGGGGCGGCGGGCATAAGCGCACCTACCGCAAGGTGGATTTCAAGCGCGGCAAGCTCGGCATGCCGGCGACCGTCGAGCGGCTCGAATACGATCCGAACCGCACCGCCTTCATCGCGCTGATCAAATACGAGGACGGCGAGCTGTCCTACATCTTGGCGCCGCAGCGGCTTGCGCCCGGCGACACGGTGGTTTCCGATACCAAGGCCGACGTGAAGCCCGGCAACGCCATGCCGCTCGCCAACATGCCGATCGGCACCATCATCCACAATGTGGAGATGAAGCAGGGCAAAGGCGGCCAGATCGCCCGCGCCGCCGGCACCTATGTGCAGCTGGTCGGCCGCGATGCCGGCTATGCCATCCTCCGGCTCAACTCCGGCGAGACGCGCATGGTGCCCGCCGATTGCATGGCGACCGTCGGCGCCGTCTCCAATCCGGACAATTCCAACGTCTCGATCGGCAAGGCGGGACGCATGCGCTGGAAGGGCCGCAAGCCCGTGGTGCGCGGCGTGGCGATGAACCCGATCGATCACCCGCATGGCGGCGGCGAGGGCCGCACCTCGGGTGGCCGTCACCCGGTGACGCCCTGGGGCAAGTCGACCAAGGGCAAGAAGACGCGTTCGAACAAGGCGAGCGACAAGTTCATCCTGCGCAGCCGCCATCAGAAGAAGAAGGGGTAGCTCAGGTGTCACGCTCGATCTGGAAAGGCCCGTTCGTCGACGGCTATCTGCTGAAGAAGGCGGAGAAGGCGCGTGGAAGCGGCTCGAACGCCGTGATCAAGATCTGGTCGCGCCGCTCGACCATCCTGCCGCAATTCGTCGGCATCACGTTCGGAGTGCATAACGGCCAAAAGCACATCCCGGTGCTCGTCACCGAGGACATGATCGGCCACAAATTCGGAGAGTTTGCGCCGACGCGGACCTTCTACGGCCACGCCGCGGACCGCAAGGCCAAGAGAGTGAAGGCTTAAGTCATGGGCAAGCCGGCGCGCGAACGGACGCTGAAAGACAACGAGGCGAGGGCTGTGGCGCGGCTGATGCGCGTCAGCCCGCAGAAGCTCAACCTGCTTGCGCAGCTGATCCGCGGCAAGAAGGTCGACCGCGCGCTCGCCGATCTCACCTTTTCGCGCAAGCGCATCGCCAAGGACGTGAAGAAGACGCTGCAATCCGCCGTCGCCAATGCCGAGAACAACCATAACCTCGATGTCGACGCGCTGATCGTCGCCGAGGCCTATGTCGGCAAAAATCTGGTGTTGAAGCGCATGCGCCCGCGCGCGCGAGGGCGCTCGGCGCGGATCCTGAAGCCGTTCGCGCAGATCACCGTGGTGCTGCGTCAAGTCGAGGAGCCCGCTTAATGGGACAGAAGGTCAATCCGATCGGGCTTAGGCTCGGCGTCAACCGCACCTGGGATTCGCGCTGGTTCGCGTCGCGCGGAGAATACGCGCGGCTGTTGCATGAAGACTTGAAGATGCGCGAGCACATTCTCACATCGCGCAAGCAGGCCGGCATTTCCAAGGTCGTAATCGAGCGTCCGCACAAGAAGTGCCGCGTCACCGTGCATACCGCGCGGCCCGGCATTCTCATCGGCAAGAAGGGCTCCGATATCGAGAAGCTCCGCCGCGAGCTGGCGGCGCTGACGGACTCGGAGGTGCATCTCAACATCGTCGAGGTGCGCAAGCCCGAGATCGACGCGACGCTGGTCGCCGAAGGCATCGCGCAACAGCTCGAGCGCCGGGTGGCGTTCCGCCGCGCCATGAAGCGGGCGGTGCAGTCCGCCATGCGCATGGGCGCGCTCGGCATCCGCATCAATTGCGGCGGCCGGCTGGGCGGCGCGGAAATCGCGCGCATGGAGTGGTATCGCGAAGGTCGCGTGCCGCTGCATACGCTGCGCGCCAATATCGATTACGGCACGGCGCTCGGCCGCACGGCCTACGGGATCATCGGGGTGAAGGTTTGGATCTTCAAGGGCGAGATCATGGAGCACGATCCCATGGCCCAGGAGAACAAGGCGCTCGAGGCGCAGGAAGGCGGACGCTCCACCGGGCGCCGCGAACCCGCGGCGGCGCAAGGCTAGGAATGAAGGCGTAAACTCATGCTGCAACCGAAGCGTACCAAATTCCGCAAGGCTCATAAGGGGCGCATCAAAGGCGCCGCCTCGAGCGCGGTCACGCTCAATTTCGGCACCTTCGGGCTGAAGGCGCAGGAGCCTGCCCGCATCACCGCGCGGCAGATCGAGGCGGCGCGGCGGGCCATGACGCGGCAGATGAAGCGCTCGGGCCGGGTGTGGATCAGGCTGTTCCCCGACGTGCCGGTGTCGAAGAAGCCGACCGAGGTGCGCATGGGCAAGGGCAAGGGCACGCCCGAGTTCTGGGTGGCGCGGGTCAAGCCCGGGCGCATCATGTTCGAGATCGACGGCGTCACCGAGGCGGTGGCGCGCGAGTCGCTCAGGCTCGCGGCGGCGAAGCTCCCCATCAAGACGCGCGTCGTCGCGCGCATCGAGGGCTAGGCGATGAAGGCGGCTCAAGTTCGTGGGTTTACGCCCGACCAGCTCGGCGACGAGCTGATCAAGCTGAAGAAGGAGCAGTTCAACCTGCGCTTCCAGGCGGCCTCGGGCCAGCTCGAGAACACCGCGCGCGTGCGGCAGATCAGGCGCGACATCGCCCGCATCAAGACCATCGCGCGGCAGGCGCCGCAGGCCGAGGGCGCGGTGAAGATCAAGGCCGCGCCGGAGCCGAAGGCGAAGCCGGTGGCGGCGAAGCCCAAGGCCAAGGCGAAAGCCAAGGCGGCGACCGAGCCGAAGACGAAGACGACGAGGCCAAAGCCGAAGGCGGCGAAAGCCAAGGCCAAGGCAAAAGCAAAAGGTTAGGACGAGACGATGCCAAAACGCGTTCTGCAAGGGGTCGTGGTGAGCGACAAGAACGACAAGACCGTGGTGGTCCGCGTCGAGCGGCGCTTCACGCATCCGCTGCTGCAGAAGACCGTGCGGCGGAGCAAGAATTATCACGCCCATGACGAGAAGAACGAGTTCAAGACGGGCGAGATGGTGTGGATCGAGGAATGTCCGCCGATCTCCAAGCAGAAGCGATGGACGGTGCTGCCGCGCGAGCGGGCGGCTGGGTGACGGCAGGTTTTTGAGAGCTAAGGGCAGAGCGCCATGATTCAGATGCAGACCAATCTCGACGTCGCCGACAATTCCGGCGCGCGCCGCGTCCAGTGCATCAAGGTGCTTGGCGGGTCGAAGCGGAAATATGCCTCGATCGGCGACACCATCGTGGTCTCGGTCAAGGAGGCGATCCCGCGCGGCCGCGTGAAGAAGGGCCAGGTGATGAAGGCCGTCGTCGTGCGCACCGCCAAGGGCGTGCGCCGGCCGGACGGCTCGATCATCCGCTTCGACCGCAACGCCGCCGTGCTGGTCAACCCGCAAGGCGAGCCGGTCGGCACCCGCATCTTCGGTCCCGTGACCCGCGAGCTCAGAGCCAAGAAGCACATGAAGATCGTCTCGCTTGCGCCGGAGGTCCTCTAGATGGCTGGGCTCAAGATCAAGAAGGGTGACCACGTCGTGGTCATCACCGGCAAGGACAAAGGCAAGAAGGGCGAGGTGCTGAAGGTGCTGCCGTCGGAGAACCGGGCCATCGTCAAGGGCGTGGCCATGGTGCGGCGGCATCAGCGGCAGACCACCACGCAGGACGGCGGCATCATCTCCAAGGAGGCCGCGATCCATATTTCCAATCTCGCGCTGGAGGATCCCAAGGACGGGAAACCGACGCGCGTCGGATTCAAATTTCTGAAAGACGGGCGCAAGGTTCGCTTTGCCAGGCGCTCGGGAGAAGTCATCGATGGCTGAGAAGACCTACGTTCCGCGTCTCAAGCAGCACTATAACGAGGTGCTCGAGAGACTCGCTCACCAAGGAGTTTGGCTACGCGAACCGCATGCAGGTGCCGCGGCTCGACAAGGTCGTGCTCAATATGGGTGTGGGCGAGGGGGTCAACGATTCCAAGAAGGTCACCGCCGCGGCCGCCGATCTCGGCCTGATCGCCGGGCAGAAGCCGGTGATCACGCGGGCGCGCAAGTCGATCGCCACCTACAAGCTGCGCGAGGGCATGCCGATCGGCGCCAAGGTCACGCTGCGCAAGAACCGGATGTACGAGTTCATCGACCGGCTGGTGAATATCGCGCTGCCCCGCGTGCGCGACTTCCGCGGGTTGAACCCGAAAAGCTTCGATGGCAGAGGCAATTACGCCATCGGCCTGAAGGAGCACATCATTTTTCCCGAGATCGACTACGACCAGGTCGAGGACGTGCTCGGCATGGACATCATCGTTTGCACGACGGCGCCGACCGACGACGAGGCGCGCGCGCTGCTGGCAGGTTTGAATTTTCCGTTTCGCAGCTAGGGCGAGCCGCATCTAGCGCGACAGGAGGACGTGAATGGCTAAGACGAGCATGATCGAGCGCAACAACAAGCGGAAGCGTCTCGCGAAGAAATTCAAGACGCGGCGGACGCGGCTGAAGGCGATTGCCGGCGACAGGTCGCTGCCGGCCGAGGAGCGGTTCGCCGCGCGGCTGAAGCTGGCCGAGCTGCCGCGCAACTCCTCGCCGAGCCGCGTGCGCAATCGCTGCGATCTCACCGGACGCCCGCGCGGTTATTACCGCAAGCTGCGCATGTCGCGTATCGCGCTGCGCGACCTCGGAAGCCAGGGGCTGATCCCGGGCATGATCAAGTCGAGCTGGTAAGGACTGGCGATGAGCATCAACGATCCACTAGGCGATATGCTGGCCCGCATCCGCAACGCGCAGATGCGCCACAAGACCAAGGTGACGACGCCTGCCTCCAAGCTCAGAGAGCATGTGCTCGATGTGCTGGCCGAGGAGGGCTATATCCGCGGCTACGCCCGCGTCGACTATAGCGGCGGCAAATCCGAGTTCGAGATCGAGCTGAAATATTTCGACGGCGAGCCGGTGATCAAGGACATCAAGCGGGTGTCGACGCCGGGCCGGCGCGTGTATTCCTCGGTGAAGGACCTGCCCACCGTCGCCAACGGGCTTGGCGTCGCCATTCTCTCGACGCCGAAAGGCGTCATGTCGGATTCCCGCGCGCGGACTGAGAATGTCGGCGGCGAGATCCTCTGCAACGTGTTCTAACGGAGCCTTTTGAGTCATGTCGCGCATCGGCAAGAAACCCGTGACGGTCCCCGGCAGCGTTACCGCCGCGGTGAACGGCCAGGAGGTCAAGGTCAAGGGCCCCAAGGGCGAGCTCAAGCATGTGCTCGTCGACGACATCATTGCCAAGCTCGACAAAGGCGGGATCGAGATCGCCATGCGCGAGGACACGCCGAACGCGCGCGCCATGTGGGGCATGTCGCGGACGCTGGTGGCGAACCTCGTCGCCGGCGTCACCGAAGGCTTCACCAAGAAGCTCGAGATCACCGGCGTGGGCTATCGCGCGGCGGTGCAGGGCTCCAATGTGCAGCTCCAGCTCGGCTATAGCCACGATGTGACCTTCCCGATCCCGCAAGGCATTCAGGTGGTGTGCCCGAAGCCGACCGAGATCGTGATCACCGGCATCGACAAGCAGAAGGTCGGCCAGGTGGCCGCCGAGATCAGGCGGTTCAGGCCGCCGGAGCCGTATAAGGGCAAGGGCATCAAATACGCGGGCGAGTTCATCCTCCGCAAAGAAGGCAAGAAGAAGTAGGACGATCGTCATGGGCACGTTGAAAGAGAGTTTTGGACGGCGGTCGCGCCGGGTGCGCCACACGCTGCGGCGTGCGGCAAACGGGCGCGCACGCCTGTCGGTGTTCCGCTCCTCCAAGCATATCTATGCCCAGGTGATCGACGACGGCTCGGGCAAGACCGTGGCGGCCGCCTCGACGCTGGACAAGGGCCTCAAGAGCGCGTTGCCCAAGGGCAGCGACCTCGCCGCGGCGCAGGCCGTCGGCAAGCTGGTGGCCGAGCGGGCGATCCAGGCTGGCGTCAAGGACGTCGTGTTCGACCGCGGCGGTTATCTTTATCATGGGCGCGTGAAGGCGCTCGCCGAGGCGGCCCGCGAGGCCGGCTTGAACTTCTAAAGGATCGAGATCATGGATCGCAAAGGGGGCCGTGGCCCGCAAGGCAGAGACCGCGAGGACCGCGATAGCGAGTTTGTCGACAAGCTCGTGCACATCAATCGCGTGGCCAAGGTGGTCAAGGGCGGCCGGCGCTTCGGCTTCGCCGCGCTGGTCATCGTCGGCGACCAAAAAGGCCGCGCCGGCTTCGGCCACGGCAAGGCGCGCGAGGTGCCCGAGGCGATCCGCAAGGCGACGGAAGCCGCCAAGCGCAATCTGGTGAAGGTGCCGTTGCGCGAAGGCCGCACGCTGCATCACGACGTGACCGGCCAGCATGGCGCGGGCAAGGTGGTGCTCAGGGCGGCGCCTCCCGGCACCGGCATCATCGCCGGCGGCCCGATGCGCGCGGTATTCGAGACGCTGGGCATCCAGGACGTGGTCGCCAAGTCGCTGGGAAGCTCAAATCCCTACAACATGGTGCGCGCCACTTTTGACGCATTGCGCCATGAAGATAGCCCAAGAGGCGTGGCGGCCCGCCGCGGCAAGAAGGTGAGCGAGATCGTGTCGCGCCGGAGAGACGGCGCGGGCGAGGCAGCCGCCGGCCAGGCCGAAGCTTAAGCCGGATAACAAGGTTCAACCGAGATGGCCGACACAGGCAAGAAGAAGACGATCGTCGTCGAGCAGATCGGCAGCCCGATCCGGCGCCCTCAGTGCAGCGCGCGACCCTGATCGGGCTCGGCCTCAACAAGATGCACAAGCGCCGCACGCTGATCGACAGCCCGCAAGTGCGCGGCATGGTCGCGAAAATCGCCCATCTCGTGCGCATCGTCGAAGACGACGCGGCAAAGAAGTAAGGACACGGACGTCATGCGGCTGAACGAGATCAGAGACAAGCCGGGCGCGACCCACGCCAAGAAGCGGCTCGGGCGCGGCATCGGCTCCGGCCTGGGCAAGACCTCGGGCAAGGGCGTCAAGGGCCAGAAGGCGCGCTCCGGCGTCGCCATCAAGGGCTTCGAAGGCGGCCAGATGCCGTTGCATCGGCGCCTGCCGAAGCGCGGCTTCAACAACATCTTCGCCAAGAAGTTCAACGAGCTCAATCTCGGCCGCATCCAGGCCGCCGTCGATGCGGGCCGGCTTGACGGCAAGAAGCCGATCACGGTCGAGGCGCTGCAAGCGGCGGGGCTGATCCGCCGCGCCAAGGACGGCGTGCGCCTGCTCGGAAATGGCGAGATCACCGGCAAGCTTGCCTTCGAGGTCACCGGCGCGTCGTCGAGCGCGATCAAGGCGGTCGAGGCGAAAGGCGGCACGGTCACGCTGAAATCGATTACCGGTCGGGAGAAGCCCGCCGCCGACAAGATCAAGGCCGACAAGCGGGCCGCCAAGCGCGTCGCAAAGGCCGCTCCCAAGGGCGGCAAGAAGGCCAAGGGCGAGGCCGAAGCCGCCCCCGCCGAGGAGGCTCAAGCCGAAGCGCCGAAAGCCGCCAAGGCAAAGCCCGAGCCCAAGCCGAAGCCAAAGCGCCGAAGGACAAGCCGGCCAAGAAGGACAAGTCCGAGTAACGGCATGGGCGGCTCGATGCCGCTCGCCGCTGCTCGCCAAGAGAAGAGAGCGCCTCGATGGTCTCCGCCGCAGAACAGCTCGTCTCCAATCTCAACTTCGCGGCCTTCGCCAAGGCCGACGAGCTCAAGAAGCGCATCTGGTTCACGCTGGGCGCGCTGCTGATCTATCGGCTCGGCACCTATATCCCGATCCCCGGCATCAACCCGCAGGCGCTGGCCGACGTGTTCCGGCAGAACCAGACCGGCATTCTCGGCATGTTCAACATGTTCTCGGGCGGCGCGGTCGGGCGCATGGCGATCTTCGCGCTCAACATCATGCCGTATATCTCGGCCTCGATCATCATCCAGCTGCTCACCACCGTCTCGCCGCAACTGGAGCAGTTGAAGAAGGAAGGCGAGCAAGGCCGCCGGCAGATCAACCAATATACGCGCTACGGCACGGTGTTCCTGGCGGCGCTCCAGGGCTACGGCATCGCCATCGGCCTGGAAGGGGCGGGCAACGTCGTGCTCGATCCCGGCTTCTTCTTCCGCATCACCACCTGCATCACGCTGGTCGGCGGCACCGTCTTCCTGATGTGGCTCGGCGAGCAGATCACCGCGCGCGGCGTCGGCAACGGCATCTCGCTCATCATCTTCGCCGGCATCGTCGCGCAATTGCCGCACGCTCTGGTCGGCACGCTCGAGCTCGGCCGGCAGGGGGCGCTCTCCACGCCGCTCATCATCGGGCTGCTGGTGATGGCGATCATCGTCATCGCCATCATCGTCTTTATGGAAAGGGCGCAGCGGCGGCTGTTGGTGCAATACCCGAAGCGCCAAGTGGGCAACCGC
Organism: uncultured Alphaproteobacteria bacterium; assembly: GCA_963776235.1. Taxonomy (GTDB): domain Bacteria; phylum Pseudomonadota; class Alphaproteobacteria; order Rhizobiales; family Methyloligellaceae; genus Methyloceanibacter. The sequence goes on along the minus strand of CAVZLT010000034.1, from coordinate 27,553 downwards.
ATGTTCCAGGGCGATGCCTCGCATCTCCCGCTCAAGCTGAACAGCGCCGGCGTGATCCCGCCGATCTTCGCCTCCTCGCTGCTGTTGCTGCCGATCACGGTGGCGAATTTCTCGGCCGGGCAGGGGCCGGAATGGCTGACCACGGTGACCGCCATGCTCGGCCGCGGCCAGCCGCTGCACATCATCATCTATATCGCGCTGATCATCTTCTTCGCGTTCTTCTATACCGCCGTCGTGTTCAATCCGAAGGACACCGCCGACAATCTCAAGAAGTATGGCGGCTTCCTGCCCGGCATCAGGCCCGGCGAGCGCACGGCGGAATATATCGACTACGTGCTGACCAGGATCACGGTGGTCGGCGCCATCTACCTCGCCGCCGTCTGCGTGCTGCCGGAAATTCTCATCTCCTATGCCGGCGTGCCGTTCTATTTCGGCGGCACGTCGCTGCTGATCGTGGTGAGCGTCACCATGGATACCGTCGCCCAGATCCAGAGCCATCTGCTCGCCCATCAATATGAGGGCTTGATCAAGCGGGCGCGTCTCAGAGGAGCGCGGCGGAGATGAACCTGGTCCTGCTCGGCCCTCCCGGCGCGGGCAAGGGAACCCAGGCCAAGCTGTTGGAAGACTCCCGGTCGCTGGTCAAGCTGTCCACGGGCGACATGCTCAGGGCCGCGGTCGCCGCGGGCACGGAGCTTGGCCGCAAGGCCGGCGAGATCATGGAGCGCGGCGCGCTCGTGCCCGACGACCTCGTCATCGGGCTGATCGCCGAGCGCATGGATCGGGGGCCGGCCGGCCAAGGTTATATCCTCGACGGCTTCCCGCGGACCATCGCCCAGGCCGAGGCGCTCGACCACCTGCTCAAGCAGCGCGGCGAGACGCTCGACAGCGTGATCGTGATGGAGGTCGACGACGACGCTCTGGTCGAGCGGATTGCAGGCCGGTTCGCTTGCGCCTATTGCGGCGAGGGCTATCACGACCTGTACAAGCTGCCGAAGGTTAAGGGCGTGTGCGACCGCTGCGGCAGCGCAGGGTTCGTGCGGCGCAAGGACGACAATGAGGACGTGGTACGGGCGCGACTCAAGGCCTATCACGCCCAGACCGAGCCCCTGATCGACTATTATCGGCGGCAGGGAAAGGTCAGCACGGTGGACGGCATGGCCGATATATCGGCGGTAGCCAAGGAGATCGACCAGGCCTTGGGAGGCAAAGGCGCGAAAGGGGTGAAAAATCGGGCAAAGACGCCCGGTTGACCTTGTCAAGCGGAATCGCTAAATAAGCCCCGCTGCAAGGAAATAATGGACTGACCGATCCCGGGGGTAGAGCCTGTCCGCGGTCGGTCTCGTTGTGTTCCCGACTGGGGAATCAGGTTTTAATTTCAGCACGTTAGCCGTGCGCGCGAGGAGACGACTACGTGGCCCGAATTGCAGGCGTGAACATCCCGACCAATAAGCGGGTCGAGGTAGCTCTCACTTATATCCATGGCATTGGCGATAGTTTCGCCAAGCAGATTTGCGCCAAGGTCAACATCCCGCCGGAGCGGCGGGTCAGCCAGTTGACCGAATCGGAGGTCAGCCAGATCCGCGAGGTGATCGACCACGACTATATGGTCGAAGGCGATTTGCGGCGCGACGTTGCCATGAACATCAAGCGGTTGATGGACCTCGGCTGTTACCGGGGCTTGCGCCATCGCCGCGGATTGCCGGTGCACGGCCAGCGGACCCATACCAATGCGCGCACACGGAAAGGCCCGGCCAAGCCGATCGCCGGCAAGAAGAAGTAGGCACAAATCAGCAGCGCGCGGCCGGGCGCTTTAGCCTCGGTCCCCGCGCCAATTCGGAAATGCGGGATTAGAGCATGGCCAAGGACAAAGCGCGGGTTCGTCGCCGCGAGAAGAAGAACATCACGTCGGGCGTCGCCCATGTGCATGCAAGCTTCAACAACACGATGATCACCATTACCGACGCGCAAGGCAACGCCATCTCCTGGTCGTCGTCCGGCGCGATGGGTTTCAAGGGATCGCGCAAATCCACGCCCTATGCCGCGCAGGTGGCCGCCGAGGATGCCGGCAAGAAGGCGATGGATCACGGCATGAAGAATTTGGAAATCGAGGTGAGGGGACCTGGATCGGGACGCGAGTTGGCGCTCAGGGCTCTTCAGGCCGCCGGTTTCAACATCATTTCGATCCGCGACGTGACGCCGATTCCGCATAACGGCTGCCGGCCCCGCAAGCGCCGGCGCGTCTAACAAGAAAGGCTAGTCACCCGCACATGTTGCACGAGGATTCTCGGAAGCTGGGGCAGGCTGCCCCGCTCATGGACCAAGAAAGGGCTTCACCGGTGCTCCAGAAGAACTGGCAAGATCTCATCAAGCCCACCAAGCTCAATGTCAATTCGGGTCGCGACCCGAACCGCTTCGCCACGGTCGTGGCCGAGCCGCTTGAGCGCGGCTTCGGGCTGACGCTCGGCAACGCGCTTCGCCGCGTGCTGTTGTCGTCGCTGCAAGGCGCCGCCATCACGTCGGTGCATATCGATGGCGTGCTGCACGAGTTCTCTTCGATTCCGGGCGTGCGCGAGGACGTGACCGACATTGTCCTCAACATCAAGGAAATCGCGCTTCGGCAGCATGCCGAAGGCATCAAGCGCATGGTGTTGAAGAAGGAAGGCCCGGGCGTGGCCCGCGCCGGCGACATCGAGGGCGGCGCCGATATCGAAATTCTCAACCCCGACCATGTGATCTGCACGCTCGACCAGGGCGCCTCGATCCGCATGGAGTTCACCACCTCGACGGGCAAGGGCTATGTGCCGGCCGAGCGCAACCGCCCGGATGACGCGCCGATCGGCTTCATCCCGGTGGATTCGCTCTACAGCCCGGTGCGCAAGGTCTCCTATCGCGTGGAGAACACCCGCGAAGGTCAGATCCTCGACTACGACAAGCTCACCATGGAAATCGAGACCGACGGCTCGGTGCGGCCCGAGGACACCGTGGCGCTTGCCGCGCGCATCGTGCAGGACCAGTTGTCGGTGTTCGTCAATTTCGAGGAGCCGAAGAAGGAGCAGACCTTCGAGCGCCAGCCGGAGCTGGTGTTCAACGCCGCGCTGCTCAAGAAGGTGGACGAGCTCGAGCTCTCCGTCCGCTCGGCCAACTGTCTCAAGAACGACAACATCGTCTATATCGGCGATTTGATTCAGAAGACCGAGGCCGAGATGCTGAGGACCCCGAACTTCGGCCGCAAGTCGCTGAACGAGATCAAGGAAGTGCTCGCCTCGATGGGCTTGCATCTCGGCATGGAAGTGCCGGACTGGCCGCCGGAGAATATCGAAGAGCTGGCCAAGCGCTTCGAGGATCATTACTAAGCGGGAGCCGGAAGGCCTGAAGGGTTATCGACAATGCGCCATCGCAATGCATTCCGTAAGCTGAACCGCACCGCCACGCATCGCAGCGCGTTGTTCGCCAGTCTCGCTTCGGCGCTGATCAAGCACGAGCAGATCGTCACCACGCTGCCCAAGGCGAAGGATCTCCGCCGCGTCGCCGACCGGCTGATCACCCTGGCCAAGCGGGGCGACCTGCACGCGCGGCGGCTCGCCTTTGCCCGCATCCGGGACGAAGCCATGGTGGCGAAGCTGTTCGATACGCTCGGCCCGCGTTATGCCGAGCGGCCGGGCGGCTATACGAGGGTGATGAAGGCCGGCTTCCGTTATGGCGATTCGGCGCCGATGGCGGTGATCGAGCTGGTCGACCGCGATACGGACGCCAAGGGCCTCGATTCAGGTCCGGTGCAGACTGAGGACGCGGCGGGCGACAAGGCTGCCGCCTAGCAAGGGCGTCATTGCCGGACTGCTGAAGATATGAAAAGGGCGCGTCACTCGAAGAGCGGCGCGCCCTTTCGCTTCGATCTGGAAGCTAGGACCTAGTTCTTATCGCCGTCCTCATCCTCGTCGTCGTCGGCGGCTTCGTCGGGATGCTTGGCATCCCAGGCGGCGATCGCGTTTTTCTTGATGCCCGTCACGCCGTCACTGAGAATGCCGGTGATGATCTTCTTGGCCTCGTCGTCACTCGCGCCGTTGGCGTCGAAGTCGGACTGCCAGTAGATCACGGTGCGATCCGGCTCATCGTCGATCTCGAGCCAAAGCTTCGACTTGTAGTTCTTGATGGGGAGGGGGCTCTCGACGATCTCGTAGCTATAAGAGAGATCGTCCTTGCCGGTCAGCTTCTCCTTGATCTTGCCGCCGTCCTTGAGCGTCAGGGTGCGGAAGACAGCATCGCCCTCTTTGCTCTCCTCGCACTTGGCGACCGCCGGATGCCAGTTCTTGATCGCGCAGAAGGCGCCGGCTTCCGCCCAAACCTCGGGAGGAAGGCCAGGGGCCTCGATCCGCTTCTTGACGGTAATGGCGTAGGCCGAGCCGCTGGCGATGAGCAGAGCAAAACCCGTGGCCAAGGCTAACTTCAATATACGCATGCGTTTCTCTCCACAGTGGTTGTTTTGTTGACTTCCGCAGGACGCGCGCGGGGCGCATCTTATTGGAAAGACAAGGGCGGGCAAGCCCCGCGAGGCTTGATTTGGTCGCAGCCGGGGCCAGTTTCATTCTTGCATTGGCTTGGCTATAGGAGAAGCCAAGAGGGCTTTCTCACCTGATCCCACAAAACCAGAGCGAACAATGGGAGTCTTGGCAAAATCACTGGGTAAACATGGCAGGGCGGCCATATTGGCCGTTTTGGCTCTGCTGGCCCTTTCCGCGCCCGCCGGCGCTCAACAACGCGCGGTGCCCGAGAGCGCCGTGGCGATGAAGCAGTCCTTCGCGCCGGTGGTGAAGCGGGCGGCCCCGGCGGTGGTCAATGTCTATGTGCGGCACAGGGTCGAGCAGATGGTCTCGCCCTTCTTCAACGATCCCGTCTTCGGACGGCTGTTCGGCGAGCGGTTCGGCGTTCCGCGCGAGCGCATCCAGAACTCGCTCGGCTCAGGCGTGCTGGTGGCGCCTGAGGGCGTCGTGGTCACCAACAACCATGTGATTCAGGGCAGCGGCGATACCGAGATCACCGTGGCGCTCAGCGACGGGCGGGAGTTCCCGGCCAAGGTCATTCTCAAGGACGAGCAGACCGATCTCGCGGTGCTGCGGCTCGACGCGGGCGGCGTCAAATTCACCTCGATCGAGTTCAGCGATTCGGATGGTCTCGAGGTCGGCGATCTCGTGCTCGCCATCGGCGATCCGTTCGGCGTCGGCCAGACGGTGACCAGCGGCATCGTCTCGGCGCTCGCGCGCACGCAAGTCGGCATCTCCGACTACCAGTTCTTCATCCAGACCGACGCCGCCATCAACCCCGGCAATTCGGGGGGCGCGCTGGTCGACATGGACGGGCGTCTGATCGGCATCAATACCGCGATCTTCTCCCAGAGCGGCGGCTCGCACGGCATCGGCTTTGCGATCCCGTCCAACTTGGTGCGGCTCGTGGTTCAGTCGGCGTTGACGGGCGGCAAGGTGCAGCGGCCCTGGCTCGGCGCGGCGCTGCAAAGCGTCACGCCCGACATCGCCGAGTCGCTCGGGCTGGCGGCGCCGTCAGGCGCGTTGGTCGCCAAGGTTCACGCCAAGGGCCCCGCGGCGAAGGCGGGCTTGAAAGCCGGCGACGTGGTGGTCAGCGTCGACGACAAGCCGGTGCAGGATCCGCAAGCCTTCCAATACCGCTTCCTCACCAAGGGCATTGGCGGCGCGACCCAGCTCGGCGTGTTGCGCAAAGGGCAACAGATCAAGACCAGCATCGCGCTCATCGCGCCGGTCGAGGACCCGCCGCGCGATGCGCGCGAACTGCAAGGCCGCCATCCGCTGACCGGCAGCACGGTCGCCAATATCTCGCCCGCCGTGGCCGCGGAGGTCGGCATCGACGACGACATGCGCGAGGGCGTCGTGGTGCTCGACGTCAAGGACCAGACGCCGGCGGCGCGGCTCGGCGTCAAGCGCGGCGATATCGTCGTCGGCATTAACGACGAGAAGGTGAAATCCGTGGCGCAGCTGGCTGCCGCGCTCGATGCGGCCGGCGGCGGCTGGCGGCTGTCGGTCGAGCGCGGTGGGAAAGTCTTCAATCTGGCCATTCAGGGCTAAGCGATGAAAAAGGGAGCGGCCACGTTGTTCGAGGCTGCCGGGCTCGCCGACAGCGCGCCGAGGCCGCTCGCCGACCGCTTGCGCCCGGCCTCGCTCGCCGAGGTGATCGGCCAGGATCATCTGCTTGGCGAGCAGGGCATGCTCGCGCGCATGGTCAAGGCGGGGCGGCTCTCCTCGGTGATCTTCTGGGGACCGCCTGGCACCGGCAAGACCACGGTGGCGCGGCTGCTCGCCGAGGTCACGGACCTGCATTTCGAGCAGCTCTCGGCCATCCATTCCGGCGTCTCGGATCTGCGCAAGGTGTTCGACGCGGCCAAAGCGCGCCGCGAGGAAGGCCGCGGCACGCTGCTGTTCGTCGACGAGATCCACCGCTTCAACCGCTCGCAGCAGGACGCCTTCCTGCCGCATATGGAAGACGGCACCATCATTTTGGTCGGAGCCACCACCGAAAATCCCTCCTTCGAGCTCAACTCGGCGCTGCTGTCGCGGGCGAGCGTGCTCACCTTCAGGCGGCTCGACGAGGCGGCGATCGAGGCGCTGCTCGCCCGCGCCGAGGCGCATGCGAAGCGCAAGCTGCCGCTGACCGACGACGCGCGCGAGGCGCTGATCTCGATGGCCGACGGCGACGGGCGCGGCGCGATCAATCTCGCCGAAGACGTGTTCCTGGCCGTGCCGCCGCCCGCCAAGACGCCGCTCGACCGCGAGGCGCTGGTGAAGCTCGTGCAGCGCCGCGCGCCGCTCTACGACAAGGGCCAGGACGGCCACTACAATCTGATCAGCGCGCTGCATAAATCGGTGCGCGGCTCTGACCCGGACGCCTCGCTCTATTGGCTCGCGCGCATGCTGGCCGGCGGCGAGGACCCGCTCTATATCGCGCGCCGTCTGGTGCGCATGGCGGTGGAGGATATCGGGCTCGCCGATCCCAACGCGCTGCTGCAAGCCATCGCCGCCAAGGATACTTACGATTTTCTCGGGTCGCCCGAAGGCGAGCTCGCTCTGGCGCAAGCCACCATCTATCTCGCCACCGCGCCGAAATCGAACTCAGGCTATGTGGCGTTCGGCGTGGCGAAACGCGCGGCGGAGGAGAGCGGCTCGCTCTTGCCGCCGAAGCACATTCTCAACGCGCCGACCAAGCTGATGAAGCAGGAAGGCTACGGCAAGGGCTACGCCTACGACCATAACGAGGAGGAGGCGTTTTCCGGCCAGAACTACTTCCCGGACGGGATGGAGCGGCAACTGTTCTACGCGCCCACGACCTACGGCTACGAGGCCGAGCTGAAGGAGCGCCTCAAGCGCTTCGCCGAGCTGCGCAAGGCGCGCGACAAGCGTTAGCTAGCCGCAAGGGCCGCCTTCGCCATAGCGGATCACCTTGACCTTCTCGGTGGTGACCAGCGCGCTACCCATGATCGGCTCGATGGCGGCGACGAATTTTTCGATCTTCTCCTCAACGTCCACGATCTCGATGACGAGCGGCAGATCCTGCGACAGTCGCAGGATCTTGGTGGTGTGCAGATGGCTCGAATGGCCGAAGCCCATCGGTCCGCGCAACACGGTGGCGCCGGCAAGACCCATCTCGCGGGCTTTCAGCACGATGGCCTCGTAGAGCGGTCGGTGGCCGGCCTTGTCGTCCTCGCCGATGAAGATGCGCAGCAGCACGGCGTCGCGTGAGAGCGGCATGGCTCAAATCCACTTCAATGCGTTGATCGAAACGGCAAGCAGGTGCCCCAGCCACACGGCGAAGAGGCAAAGCACGACGGAACCGACGATATTGCCACCGGCCTGAAGCCATTCGCCGTCATTGGCGAGATTGAGGGTTTGCAGGCTGAACGAGGAAAAGGTGGTGAAGCCGCCGAGCAGCCCAATCATGACGAATTGGCGCACGGTCGTGCCGGCGAAGATGCGGCCGTCAGGCCCGGTCAGCGTGGCGAAGAAGCCAATGATGAAGGAGCCGGTGACGTTCACCAACAGCGTGCCCCAAGGAAAGGTTTCGCCAAAGATGCGCGCGGCGACGCCCGTGCACCAATAGCGAGCGACGCCGCCAAGCGCGCTGCCGACCGCGATCCAGCAATAAAGTAGGGCGGTATTCCCCATCGTCAACAGTCCCATCAGGCCAGAGCTCCAAGCTCGTACATGGCCGCTCTCCTCGCCCACGCCAATAAAAAACCCGCCTCAGGCGGCGGGCTCGCGGACTTGAAGCTCCCACCGCATAACGACTATGCAGTAGGAGTCATTAGCGCAGTGGCGGTTCAGGGGGACTCCATCCCCTTTCGCAATGTTGATGAGAATGTAGCCTGGATTCTCTGCCGATCAAGCTCTATCGCCGGGCATATTGTCTCCGTTTAGGTAAAATTGCTTCTTTCAGATGGGCGGGGTGTGGCGAGCATGGCAGGGGTTGAGACCAAGCTGGTCGGCGCGGGCGAAGACGGCATGCGGCTCGACCGCTGGTTCAAGACGCATTACGCCACGCTGCCGCATAGCCGGCTGGAAAAGCTCTTGCGCACGGGGCAAGTGCGGGTCGACGGGGCGAGGGCCAAGGCCAGCACGCGGCTCGCCAAGGGGCAGACGGTGCGCGTGCCGCCGCTTCCCGACGTGGCGCCGCCGCCCGGGCCGAAGCATAAGCTGTCCAAAGCCGATCGCGATTTCCTCGCTTCGATCACGCTCTACGAGGACGACGATCTTCTCGTGCTCAACAAGCCGTCGGGCATCGCGGTGCAGGGCGGCAGCAAAACGCCGCATCATATCGACCGGCTGCTCGAGGGCATGGGCGATGGACCGGAGACGCGGCCTCGCCTGGTGCACCGTCTCGACCGCGACACGTCGGGCGTGCTGGTGGTGGCGAAACGACGCGCGGTGGCGGCGAAGCTCGGCCGCGCCTTCCAGACCCGCTCGGTGCGCAAGATCTATTGGGCGCTCACCCACGGCGTGCCGAAGCCGCCGCAAGGCAAGATCGAGGCGGCCCTGGTGAAGGCGTCAGGCCCGGAAGGCGATCGCGTGCGCAAAGCGCGGCCGGGCGAGCAGGACGTCGCTCAGTCGGCGGTGACGCATTATGCCGTCGTCGACCGCGCCGGGCAGAACGTCGCCTTGGTCTCGCTCAAGCCGGTGACCGGGCGGCAGCATCAACTCCGCGCGCATATGGCCATTATCGGCCATCCGATCCTGGGCGATGACAAATATCCGAGCGATGCGGAGTTTCCGGAAGGCATCGACAAGCGGTTGCAGCTGCACGCGCGGCGCATCAGCTTTCCGCATCCGTCGGGGGAGGGCGTGGTCGACGTCACCGCGCCGCTGCCCCCGCATATGGCGAGAGCCTTCGAGAGTTTCGGCTTCGAGGAACGCGGCGCCGACAGAGCCGGCGAATAGTTCGGCTAGCAGCCTTTCAGCATCTTCTTGCGGATGTCGATCTCGTTCGTCATCGCGCTAAAGGGCGGGTTCGCGTTGAAGCACCAGTCGTAATGCGCCTTCTTGCTTTCGAGCCAACGCAGGCCGGTGAAGCCGCATTTGTTGGCGATGTTCATGGCGATCTGCACCATGGTCTGGTCGGCATACCATTGGCAGGTGCAGAGCTTCAGGTCTGTGGCGCGCGCGTCGGTTTCCGACTGCGCGACGTTTTGCGGCACGAACAGGCACCAGGCCATGTGCGAACCCTTGTCATTGTTCCAGCGCGGGCCCTGGAAACCGCATTTCAGGTGCTTGGCAAGCAGCACGCTCTTGATGGCTTCGGAAGTGTATTGCCCGCAATAGACGGGATCCGCGGCGTTCACCGCGCCGCTGGTGAGCCATGCCCCCAGGCCTGCAAGCAGGCCGAGCGCGAGCAGAAGATTGCGGAACATGTGATGTCCTCCCCCTTTGGTGCCGGCCGTTACCCCTCGGCGCTCGATGGTACCCCGACTGGGGGTACACTAGAAGGGCCGAAGACGCCTTCGCGGCCGCTATTGCGGACGTTGTCATATGGGCTGCGTCCGGGCCGCGTTCGGCTTCAGCGATACTTGGCAGCTCGTCATCAATACGACCACCACCATCATCACCTTTCTCATGGTATTCGTGATCCAGAACACGCAGAACCGCCAGACCCCGATCCGCGCCGAGGCGGTGCCGAAAAGGCCGGCGAGAGCCAAGGCGGGGAAATCCTCAACGAGGCGATGAGTGCCGAAGACCAGTGAGCGCGCCGCCAATGTCTCCCAACGAGACGCTGCTCTGGCCAAGCGCTTCTACCAGCAAGTGACGACCGGCACCGAGGGCGGAGGGGGGGCTGTCCTGCTCCTCGACGGCAAACCGGTGCGGACTCCCGGCAAGGCAGCTTTGCGATTACCGACGCGGGCGCTGGCCGAGGCGATCGCCGAAGAGTGGCGCGCGCAAGGCGAACGCATAGATCCCCTCACCATGCCGCTCACCCGGCTCGCCAACAGCGCCATCGACGGCGTGGCCGGGCGGGAGCAGGCGGTGGTCGACGACATCGTGGCGCATGCGGGCAGCGACCTCGTTTGCTACCGCGCAGGAGGTCCGGACGGGCTGGTCAAGGCGCAACAGACGCATTGGGACCCCGTGCTGGCCTGGGCCAGGACCGCGCTGGGTGCGCCACTGTTTCTCGCCGAGGGCGTCGCCCATGTTCCCCAGCCGGAGACTTCGCTCGCCCGGTTGCGAGAGACGCTACTCGGCCGCGATGCCTTCAGCCTGGCGGCGCTGCATGTGATGACCGGGTTGACCGGGTCGGCGCTGCTCGCTCTCGCCGTGGCGCAAGGGCGGCTGACGCCGGAAGCGGCGTGGGAGGCCGCCCATGTCGATGAGGATTGGCAGATCAGCAAATGGGGCCAGGATGCGGAAGCCGCTGAGCGGCGCAAGAACAGGTGGCGCGATTTCGCGGCGGCGACGCGCGCTCTCCCGCTAACCCAGGATCGCTTTCCCAAATAGACGGAGTCAGGGCACGGCGGCGTCGCTCGCCGACTGCACCGGCTTGAGGCAATTGGCAGGCACGCTGGCTTTGAGCGCAGCCTCTAGATTGGGCAGCGGCCCGATATTCCGCGCCCGCGGGCTGCCTTGCCGTGCGCCGGTGCGGACCAAGAGATCGCGCATCTCGAGCGGTGTCGCCGGCGGCAAGCCGCATGCCTTGCGCACGCTCTGGATGACGAGCACCGTGCCGGCCACGATCGGGGTCGCGCTCGACGTCCCGTTGAACGACTTGGTGTAATAGCGGCGCACGTCGTTGGTCGGGTTATAGGCATCGCCGTAGCCAGTGGTGGTGACGTTCTCGCCCCAGCCCTGCACGTCGACGCGCGAGCCGTAGCTGGAGAAGCTCAGCCTGGTCCGGTCGGTCGATGAGCCGGCGCCGACGATGATGGCTTGCGAGTTGCGCTTGCTGCGATCGAAGGCCCCGCTGCAGGTGTCGCGGTCGAGATTGACGTCGCCATTGCCCGCCGCCGCCACGACGACGATGCCCTTGGCGGTCGCTGCCGAGACGGCGTCGAACATGTCCTGGTAATATTCGAGGGGTCCGTAATCCTCGAGCCCGCAGACCGGAGCCTGCTGCTCGATGACGATGACGTCGCCGGCCCGAAGCTTGTTCATGGCGATGCCGATAGCCCGCGCCGGCTGGTAGCCCAATTCCTTCGAGCTTGCCGCGGCGACATAGGCCAAGGCGCCTGGCGCGATGCCGGTGACGCCGAAACTGTTCGGCAGGCTCGAGAGAATGCCGAGCACGGCCGTGCCATGCTCGGGCCCGCCGAAGCGATCGGGCGTCAGCTCGGTCTCGAGCGCGCGCAGCGAGGAGATGCGCAGATCCTCGTGCGTCAGGGTCCAGTCATATTCGACATCGGCGAAGGACATGCCTCTTCCGTCGCTGCCTTTGATGTTGGGGATGGGGCCGATGCCGGGAGGGGCCTTGCCCTTGTAGGTTTGCCACGGCGTGAGGTTCGGCGAGGCCGCGCGTGCCGCGTCGCCCTCGGGCAACGGGTCGGCGGCTTTGGGTATGCTGTAGATCGGCGGTGGGGCCGGCCTGAGCGCCGGCCGCGCATATTCGACGAAAGGCAGGGTGTTGAGGTTGTTGGCGACCTCGGCGGCGCTCGCCGTCGGCGGCAGCGCGATGACGAAATAGAGGCTGAGATCGGCGAGCTCACGCCCGGAGCGGCGCTGACCTTCGCTGCGGTCCCGCTCGAGTTCCTCCGGCGGCGCCTCGAACAGCGGCGTCAGAGCCGTCTCGGTGACGCCCGCCTGGCGCAGCACATTATTGAGCAGATTGGCTTGCCCGCTGCGCATGCCGGTCAGCTTCTGGTTGGCGAACCTGACCTTCTCCCCCTCGCGGAACTTCACCACCACCTGATTGGTCTCAGGCTGGGCGCGCAGCTCGGACAGGTCGAGCTTCCGGCCGGCGCTGCGAATATTGGGCGTGTCCTGCGCCTTGGCGTCGGGCGCGGCGCCAATAAACAGCAAAATGACTAGCGCGCAGATCGAAGCTTTCGCGACATCACAGGTCTGCATGGAAGTCACCAGGCCACAATTATTGGGGGAGCGGCGACAATAAACCAGGGCCAAGAGCCGGTCCACGGAGTCAGGGCGGCATGAACTATTCTTAAGCCGGCTCCGCCGGCGTCTTTGTGAGGGATAAGCAGGGCAGGCCTGGATGCGACGCCATTTGCGTCACCCGGGGCCCATGCTATTCACCGTCTTGGGCCCGTCACATGGGGAGCGGCTATGAAGGAAGTCCTGGAAGAGCTTGAAATCCGCCGCGACAGGGCGCGGGCAGGGGGCGGCACCGCCCGTATCGAGGCCCAGCACAAGCGCGGCAAGCTCACGGCGCGCGAGCGCCTAGACCTGCTGCTCGACGAAGGCTCCTTCGAGGAATTCGACATGTATGTCGAGCACCGCTGCATCGATTTCGGCATGGATAAGACGCACGTCCCCGGCGACGGCGTGGTCACCGGCTGGGGCACCATCAACGGGCGGGTCACTTACGTGTTCGCCAAGGACTTCACCGTGTTCGGCGGCTCGCTGTCGGAGGCGCACGCCAACAAGATGATCAAGATCCAGGACATGGCGCTGCAAAACCGCGCGCCGATCATCGGCTTGTTCGACGCGGGCGGCGCGCGCATCCAAGAAGGCGTGGCGGCGCTGGGCGGCTATGGCGAGGTGTTCCTGCGCAACGTGCTCGCCTCGGGCGTCATCCCGCAGATCAGCGTGATCATGGGCCCGTGCGCCGGCGGCGACGTCTATTCGCCGGCCATGACCGACTTCATCTTCATGGTCAAAGACACTTCCTACATGTTCGTCACCGGCCCGGACGTGGTGAAGACGGTGACCAAGGAGGAGGTGACCGCCGAGCAGCTCGGCGGCGCCATCGTGCATACGACGAAGTCGTCGATCGCCGACGGCGCCTACGACAACGATGTCGAGGTGCTGCTGCAGATGCGGCGGCTGATGGACTTTCTGCCGTCGAGCAATCTCTCAGGCGTGCCCGAGCTGCCGACCCGCGATGCGTGGGACCGCGAGGAGGTCTCGCTCGACACGCTGATCCCCAACAATCCCAACACGCCCTACGACATCAAGGAGCTGATCCACAAGGTCGTCGACGAGGGCGACTTCTTCGAGATCCAGGAGACCTTCGCGCGCAACATCGTGACGGGCTTCGCCCGCATGGAGGGCCGCACCATCGGCATCGTCGCCAACCAGCCGATGTTCCTGGCCGGCGTGCTCGACAGCGACGCATCGCGCAAAGGCGCGCGCTTCGTCCGTTTCTGCGACTGCTTCAATATCCCGATCGTCACCTTCGTCGACGTGCCCGGCTTCCTCCCCGGCACGGATCAGGAATATGGCGGCCTCATCAAGCACGGCGCGAAGCTGCTATTCGCCTTCACCGAGGCGACCGTGCCGAAGGTCACCGTCATCACCCGCAAGGCCTATGGCGGCGCCTACGACGTCATGTCCTCGAAGCATATCCGCGGCGACGTGAACTATGCCTGGCCTTCGGCCGAGATCGCGGTGATGGGGGCGAAGGGCGCGGTCGAGATCCTCTATCGTTCCGAGCTGTCGGATCCGGCCAAGATCAAAAAGCGCATCGACGAATATCAGGCGCGCTTCGCCAATCCGTTCGTGGCGGCGGAGCGGGGCTATATCGATGAGGTGATCCTGCCGCGCGGCACGCGCAAGCGCGTCGCCAGAGCGCTGCAGATGCTGCGCAACAAGCAGCTCGAGAACCCCTGGAAGAAGCACGACAACATCCCGCTGTGATGGTTGTTCTATCCGGTGTGCTCTCACAGCCCCTGTTCGTTTGGTAGGGACCCGGAGGGCAAGGTTTGACATGACTTCGCGCGGCTTCGCGGCGAAGCGCGCAAGCTCGGATAAGCGGCTGCATCCAAGGAATTGCACCAGTGGGATCACTTTGATCTGGCGCCGTTCAAGTATTGCTGAAATTATACTGTAGAAAAAACGTTGTTAAAATTGGCAGTTGGAAAATGTTGTGACAGAAATATTTAATTCAGTGCTTGTATATGTCCCACGAAAGGCGTACGTAATAAGAACGATTTGAATGGTTGTCATTCAAAATATAAGTATTATCCGTGATCGGAGAAAAAAATGGAAAATTCAGCCGCAACGAATTCGAACAGTGCGCCCCAGAATACTGACAAAAGCGCCGTTATGAAGGAAATCTGCGCCAAGTGGAGCAAGTTTTCGGAGCAGGACGTCGCTGCGATCAAGGGCAAGGCCGACCTCGTGTCGCAGGTCGTGACCAAATACGGGCTTCCCCAGACCCAAGCCCAGAGTGAGGTCGACGCCCTGTTGAAGGGCCGTCAGGTCGGCGCGGGCGCCTAGATAACGATCCCTCCGAGGCTGCCGCCTTTATAGGGGTGGCCTCGGGCGGTTACTCCCGCATCCTTTCTGCAAGAAGAACTGAACTTAAGAGGCATTCTATGACCGCTACCAATAATCCCCAAACTGCCACCGACCAGGCCCGCGCGACGTATCGCCAAATGACCGATCAGCTCGGCCACCTTGGTCTCGACGCCGCCGTTCCGGAGGGCGTGCGCGCCCTTGCCGAGAAGAGCGTGGCACAGACCCGGCAGGCCTATGACCGCTCTTTGGATGCTTTCGATACATCCTTGACGACGTTCGAAAGGACCTTCGACGCAGCCGGCCAGGGCGCTACCGCGTTCAATCGCAAGATCATCGACATCGCCCGCCGCAATGTCGATGCGGGCTTCGACCTCGCCACCAGCCTGGCGGGCGCCAAGACCTTGACCGATATCATGGAGCTTCAGGCGGCCTTTTGGCGCAAGCAGTTCGGCGTATTGACGGCGCAAGCCGAGGAAGTTCGCGCGCTGTCGACGAAGGTCACCACCGATGCAGCAGAGCAGATCAACTCGCAAATGGCGCGCGGCGCCAACCGAGTGGCGAAGGCGCATTGAAGTCGCGCTTTGGTTCGGCGATGAGCTCCACTCCTGGTTTTGACGGCGATCCCTTTCGATGACGACGCGGACGACCACGAAGAGTGTCACCTTTCATCGACCCTTCTACCTGAAGGGGATCGATCGGTTGTTGCCGCCGGCGGACTATCGTGTGGCGACCGACGAAGAGGTCATCGAGGGTTTGTCCTTTGCCGCATACCGTCGCGTTTCGACAGTCATCTTCGTGCCGGCGGAGTCCGGGTCAGCGGTCGAGATGGTTGCCATCGATCCTTTGGATTTGCAGACCGCTCAGGACCAAGATGCCGGCTCGTTCAGCGTGCCCGCCTAGCTTCGGCCGTTTGACCAACATGAGAGAACGCTTCACATGAGACGATCGCACGAAGACAAACCTTCCGGGCATAGCTTCATCACCGGAAGCTTGGTGCGGCTCAGCAAGCGATATCCACCGCGGAAGGCTGCGCCTGGTCCGTACCATGTGGTTGCTCAACTCCCTGCGCGCGATGGACAACTTCAATACCGCATCAAGAGCGGCTGCGAGCCCTTCTACCGCACCGCTACAGAAAATGAGCTGGAGTCTGACCTAGGGGCAACGGCCGCCGTCGCCGCATCATAGTCTAGTGTCCCTGAGCCTGGCCTTGGGCAACGCGCTTGAGGCTCGATGAGCGACGACGCACGGAGCGACAATCAAGATGAATTGCCTAGTGTGTGCCACCGAAGCCAGAGACCTCACCCCTCAGAATTTCGATGGTCACGTCATTGGCTGCCCGAGCTGCGGCAACTACGAAGTCGCCGGCGGCGCATGGGATCGGCTCCGGAAGGCCTCTCAGCCGGAACGCGTCGCGGCGCTGGCAAAGGCGGCATCGCTCAAAGGTTTCGCTCGATGGCCGACGATCAAAAACGTCTGCTTCTGATTCTCGGCGCTGCAACAGCGCGAACTTATCCCCGCCGCTCGAACGCGCATTAGAATCAGCCCATCCCTCGTCCATGAGGACGCGAGCTGCAGACCGTCTGTATCTTGGGATGAGGGGCGCGGCGCCTGAGGTGCCGGCGGACAAGAAGGGCCCGAGTCCATGCGTGGAAGGCAAGCCTGGAAACCCGCCGGCAGGGCTAACGGACCAGCCTCAGGGGTCCCACTCTCGCCGTCAAGGTTTACCGTCCGGCGTGCGAGGGTGAGGGCTGCAATATCGCCGCCAGCGGGGCGCCGAGAGGCTGCCCACTTTGCGCAAACGGACGCGGCCGACCGGTGCCCCGCAGTCCTTTCGCTCTTTGACATCACTTCGCGCCTTCGGCGGCGAAGCGCGATGGCTTGACGACAACCTAGCCGCGGCTGGCAAGCCGCGCGACCATCGAGGGGGAGAGATACAGGATCGAGGACTTGCGTTGTCCGGCCTGCACGTAGCGAAACGTGAGGATGGCACCGCCCTGCTTGGCGTCGTATGGGGTGGCCGAGATCAGGCCGAACCGCGCATTGGGTGGAATCACCGCTTGAGCGTCGAGCGCCGGCCCTTCGACATCGAGCGCCAGCTCGATCTCGCGCTCGGTCGAGTCCGGCTTTAGGACCGCGTGCACGTCTTCCAGGGCTTCGCTGGCGACATTGGTCCCGTTGATGGAAAAACCCCATGGGCTGGTGACAGGGGCTTGGGCATCGCCATCGTCGAGACTCCAGGCCACCGGATAGGTGGCCGCCTTCGGTTCAGCTTGCGTGTCGAACCAGCCCGCGGTGGCGGAAGCCTGCATCGGTTCCCGTTCGGCCGGAGGGGGCGGAGGGCTTGCCGCTGTTGCACACCCTGCGGCGGCGCAGGGTGGGGCGGCCGCGATGCGTTCGAGCGAGGCCGCAAGCGCATCGGCCGTTTGCTGATCCAGCACCAGCGGCAGCTTGCTTTCGATCCAGGCAAGCCGCACGCGGCCCTGGCTCGGATCGCGAATCGCCACGAGCAAGAGGCAGGCGGCAACCACCGCAATCGACAGCGCCATCGAACCGAGCGCAAGCCAAGTGCCGCGCCGGCTGTAGGACGCGATCAGCAGGAGCAATAAGACGATCCCGGCAGCGAAAAGACCCAACGTGTCCCCCACGTCAGTCGTTATGGCCGTAGCCTATGCATGGCGCAAAACCGTGGCATCAGCACGGCAGTTAACGCCCAAACGAGTGAAAATTTGCCTACCTGCCGCGACGGCGGAAAGCGTGGCATACTCAAGGACTGGGCCAAATCGCCCGGCCGCCAACGCGTTAGGGGAGTTGTGTCATGCCGAATCGTTCGAATCTGCTGTCCTGTTTGCGCCTGCTCTGCGTTGCCGCCGCCGGGGTGCTTGCGACAAGTCAGGCCGCCGTGGCGGAGCCGCAGGAAATCAAAGTGGTGGAACACGCCGATACCGACGCCGTCACCGACACCGGGGATAAGGGCGACACCGCCGGCGACATCCTCACCTTCGCCAACGAGGTGTACGATGCCGACGACAAGAACAAGGTGGGCTCGGACCAGGGCATTTGCTTCCGCACGCTGGTCGGCAAGGCCTGGGAGTGCTTCTGGACGCTCTCCTTGGACAAGGGCCAGATCACCGTCGAGGGGCCGTTCCTCGACGCCGGCAACTCGGTGCTGGCGATCACCGGCGGCACCGGCGAATTTGCCGGCGCCACGGGCGACATGGCGCTCAAAGCGCGCGGCACCGACGGCAAGGCCTACGATTTCATCTACAGAATCAAGTAGTCGCTGCACGCGCAAAGCCCAGCGCGCGAAACGCCACCGACCCAATTGCGCCTGTTGCGGATCGGCTACAGCTGCGTCCGAAAGGGCGGGGCGCCGGCGAATCAATGGGGCTCCCGCGGGAACTTGACGCGACATCGAGCGTCTTAGTCATCAACGCTCCGTTTTCGGATGTTACGGGTGGCGTAAGCAAGTTGCGTAGTCGGGTTCTGGGGGAATGGCCAACCAGACGAAACGTGGCCGCCGGGCGGAGTTGGCCACGCGTCGCTCACGCACCGATGCGTCAAACGCCTCGGTGGAGAGGGCTGTTGCTCACCCTGAGACCGCGCCGACCGCCGCAACGAGCGGCGCCGATTTCGCGCATGCCGCGCTCGGTCAAGCCGATCTTGCCGATACCAATCTCAGCCATGCTTTGTTCAGTCATGCCAATCTTGCAGGCGCAAATCTCGCCAAGGCCAATTTAAGCGGAGCGAACCTACGCTTCGCGATCGCGTCGGTTGCCGATCTCGAAGCAGCCGATATGTCCCACGCGGATCTTCGGCTGGCGTGCTTCGATCACGCCAATCTCAGCGCCAGCAATTTGCGCGGCGCCGTGCTTGACCACGCCTCTCTCTGCGGCGCCAATCTTGCCAAAGCCAATCTCAGCGGCGCGAGTTTGCGCTTCGCGATCTTGGAAGCGGCGACGCTCGAGGCTGCCGATCTGTCGGGCGCCGATCTCAGCCATGCTCAACTCGATCGGGCAGATCTCAGCGGCGCCAATTTGAGCGGTGCCCTCCTGGATTACGCAGATTTCTTTGGCGCCAATCTGGCGAATGCCAATCTGTGCGGGGCGCGCCTGCGCTACGCCAAGAATCTCAGCCCGGCACAGCTTGGGCAAGGCCGGGTGAGCGACGCCACGATCCTGCCGTTTCATCCAAAGGAGGGCGCACGCCAGCCCTGGACGAGAGGCCGGAGCCGCACCCCGAACCGGCTGTCGATTTGGATCGCCGGACTGCTGATCGGCGCTTTGGCCTGCATGGGCCTGGTTTGGCAGCTTCTGGAGCGCGGGGAGACGGCTTTGCGGGCTTCGCTGGTCGTCGCGGCGGCGACGCCTGTCGCGGCATCACCAAGCGCAGGAGCGCCGCCGCCGGAGCCGCTGGTCGCAACAGCCTCGGCCCGCGTCGCCGCGGCCACGCCCAAAGACGTGCCGCCGAGCCCCGAGGTCTTCGCGCCGGACCTTCGCGTCGAGGCCTCGGAAGCCTCACCGCTCGTCGCCGCGGCGCCGGGGGTCCTCGCAGCGTTGCATCCGGCGCCTCTCGCGCCAAACCGGCCCGCCGCGACCTCGCAAGCGGTGTCGATCGTCGCCAGGAGGCTCCCGGACGCTACGGAGTTGCTGACCCGCGCGCCCCTCAGGGAAATCGTCCCCTCAGCGAAGTTTCGCCGCCAAGGCTTGCACTGAGCACGCTCGGTCCGCTGGTGCTGAGCGATGCCGAGCCGCCTGTCGTCCAAGCTACCCCCGCGACCCTCACGCTCGCGGTCAGAGAGCTGGCGAGCGAGGTGCAGCCCGGCGGTGCGGCCGAGACCGCGACGCCTCCCGGCCTTGAACCGCTGACCCTCGTGGTCTCGCTCCGCGAGCAGAAGCTCGACGTCTATCGCGGCACCGGCCTCGTCATCAGCTCGAAAGTCTCGAGCGGCAAGCGTGGCTACGACACCAAGGCCGGCGTGTTCAGCATCCTCGAGAAGCAGCGCTACCACCACTCCAACCTGTTTAGCGGCGCGCCGATGCCCTGGATGCAACGGCTCACCTGGAGCGGTACTGCGCTCCACGCCGGCATAGTGCCCGGCTATCCAGCCTCGCATGGCTGCGTGCGGCTGCCATTCTCCTTTGCCCCGAAATTGTTCCAGATCACGACCCTCGGTGAGAACGTCGTGGTGACCGGCGACCGGGTGGCTCCGAAGTTGATCAAGCACGAAAACCTGTTCCAGCCTGCGCCCCGAGTCGCGGAGGCCGCTGTGGCGTTCTCCGGGCAGGATGAATTGGTGACCGGAATTATCCCCACGGCGGCGGCCGCCGAAAATCCCGAGCAGGCCGCAAGCGAGGTTGAACCTGCTTTGCAGTCCGCTGCGGCCGCGCCTTTGCGAATTCTGGTGACACGGCGCACGGAGCGAGACGAAATCATCGATACGCAATACCTCCTGGCGTCGCTTGGCTATCTCAAGCCGCAGAATTTTTCCGGCCGACTGGGGGATGAGACGCAGACCGCCATCAAGGCGTTCCAAAAGGCGAATGGTCTGCGCGAAACCGGAGCCTTCTCCGACGATCTCGCAAAAAAGGTCCACGCGGTCGCCGGCAAGCCCCAGCCGCCCGCAGGGCACCTGTTCGTCAGGCAGGATTTTCGCAGCGTCCTCGACGCGCCGATCGCTTTCCTCGATCCCGAGCGGAGCCTTGGCACTTACGTCTTCACGGCATTGGGGTTTGCTCCGGGGAGCGGCGAGGCTCGATGGATGGCGATCAGCCTGGAGGGAGGCGATCCCGCCAAGGTGCTCGACCGCATCCAGATCCCCGCCGACGCTCCGTCAGGAGATTTCCGAGCGATTGACGGCAGGCTCCTCGCTCATTGTCGCCGACACGAGCGTCAATTCGGCTATCCTCTCCGAGGGCGAGGATTTCGTGGTGTTGGCCAAAGTCACACCGGCAACGGCCGCGGTCGAACCGCGGGAGACCGATACAAAGCCGGCGGCGACCAAGAAAGCCAAACCGAAACAGGCCAAGGCCGCGCCGACGACGCCTGCGCTTGTGAAAGCCAGGATTGCGACGAAGCCTGCGCTCAGAGAGCCGCCGAAGCGCGCCACAGGCCGCCCCATCTATCGCCCCGATTTATACGGGGGCTTTGGGCTGTTTCGTCGATGGTAGTAGAACAGGCGCAGCATTTCGCGAAGGAGGGGCCATGTTCGGGTGGAGACGTCGTGGAACCATAATCGGCAAAGGATTGCGGGTTGTGGGCAAGGTCACCGCGGAAGGCCTGGTGAAGGTTTACGGGCAAATCGAGGGAGAGCTGCAATGCGCAACCCTCATCCTCTCTCGGAACGCTCAGCTCAGCGGAGCGATCAAAGCCGGCAAGGTGATCATTGAGGGTAAGGTCGAAGGGCCGATTGAGGGCGGCAACGTGGTGCTGAAGTCGCGAGCGCATGTGGTTGGCGACATTCACCACCAATCGCTCGGGATCAAGAAGGGCGCTCATTTTGAGGGCCGCTCGGTGCAGACGCATAAAGCCAATGAGCGCCAGCCGGACAAGGCTGGCAAAAAGCCACCTCGGCGGGCGAGCGGTACCCTGGAGGCGGTCCCGACGGTGGAACCCGCTGCTTAGCCGGCCGCTCGGGGAACGATAGGGTCGGCGCCGGCCGCTGTTAGGCTAAAGCCTACTTCGTCAGCTGAACCTTGCTGAGACTGGAGACGGTGATGTCCTTCAGGCAGTCGTCGGTCGGCCCTGCATCGCCCTTACACTCCATCACTTCATTGATCAAAAAGCTGCCGACGTCATCGCAGGGCGTATCCGCAAGCTCGAACAGCTTGACAGTGCGCTTGTTGGACCTGATGGGGGCGAGATCGATGGCAAATCGGCGACCGATCACCCCGTCGGGTCGAAACAGCACGAGGTCGAGCTTGAACTCCTGGTAGTTCGTGCCGTTGGTGTTGTTGATGACAAAATAGGCGCTGCACTGGTGGCCTTGAGGCTCAAGTTTGTTGAGCTCGATCGCGATCGAACCTTGCTCGGCCCCTACAGGCGTAACGAGGCAAAGCAGCGCACCCGCCAAAGCAATGCACGGCACCAAACTGGCCTGGACCCGTCGCCGCACCTAACGCACCCACCCGTACGAACCGAAAGTCCAGTCAGTAAACCACACTGGCGAGCCTTGGTTGAAGTCCTAAACTTCGTCGACTCATGGCGCTGTGACCTTTTGGCCGCAGCGCCGAGACCGATCTTGGATAAGATCGTGACCGCGCTTGTGGAACCCCCGCGTTTTTTGTAATCACTGGCGCTCGCCGCCGCGGCGCCTCCACTCCATCCGGGAAACCGACATGCAGAGATCAACCAGCTGCCTGCTTCTTGCGTCCTTGGCAATCCTGCTCCCGCTTGGCGCATCCGCCGCCGGGAACCTGTCGGTCTTTTTGAAGAACTACTATACCGACTACGCGATTGTGCTGGATTGCTCCGGCAAGTCGCAACTCTCGCCGGCAGATGCCGAGGCCGCCAAGGGTGCCATCGCCAAGATCGAGGCCTATTATCTCAATCGCGACCCCTCGCTCAACAAGGACCATCTGTTGAAGCAGGCGGCCGCCAACAAGAACGACGCCTTCAAGATGATGAAGACGCAGACGGCGATCGAAGCCGGTCGCTTCTGCAAGGCCTCGTTGAACGACCTGGTCGGCAAGTTGCGGGAAATCGACCCTGCGTCTGCCCCGGGCAACGCCGGCTGACCCGCGGCGCGGCCGCTTCCTCGCCCGTTTTCGCCCCAAGATCGGGGTGGCCGAACGCCACCGTCTCGGGCTAATTTCGAGACGGTTCGCGAGGGAAACGGGCATGCGCGGGGGACCCCTGGCAGCGGTGCTTCTATGTGCGGCCCAGGCCTTGGCTTGGGGCGCAGTCGCTCCGGCGCAGGCGCAAGTCTCCGACGCCCCGCCGCTCACGCCGCCGCTTTCCGCGCCCACGTTGCAGCCGAGCTTGCCCGTGCCGACCCCGCCGCCCGAGGCGCAAACCAACCCGCCGCCGGCGGCCGCGGTTCCCGAGGCAAGCCCTTCGCCGCCTCTCGCCGCGCCAGACGCCGCGCCGGCCGAGCCGCCGCTGGCGCAGGAGACGGCGCCAGCCGCTGCCGATCCGGTGGTCGCGGCGATCCGTTCCCAGCTCGCCGATCCCGCCATCCGCAAGGATGCCGATGCAGGTGACTTGGCCGCGCTCGAGGCGTTCTACGCGGCGAGGACCGGCGGTCCGTTATGGATGACGGAGATGGGGTTCTCGGCGCGGGGGCAGGCGGCCATCTTCGAGATCGAGAACGCCGACGCTTGGGGTCTCGACGCCAAGGCCTTCGCATTGCCTTCGGCGAGCGAGCTGCCGGGAAGCCCAGCGGCGCAAGCCTTGGCCGAGCTCAAGCTCGATCTCGCCATTCTGCAATACGCGCGCTTTGCCCGCGGCGGCCGGCTCGCCCCGGCAAAGGTCAGCGAGCTGCTCGATCAGACGCCTACGCTGCGCGATCCGAAGCTGGTGTTGAGCGAGATCGCAGCCGCCGAGGCGCCCGATGAATATCTTCGGTCGCTACATCCGAAGCATGAGGGATTTCAACGCCTGCGCCAGGCGCTGCTGCAAGCCCGGAGGAGCGGCGATGACGGCGAGGGCGCCAAGCCCGCCGGCAGCGACAAGGACATCAAGCGGCTGATCATCAACATGGAGCGCTGGCGCTGGATGCCCGAGGATCTCGGCGACATCTATGTGTGGAACAACTCGCCCGCGTTCATGCTGTACGTCGTGAAGGACGGGAAAACCATTTATGCCGACAAGACGCTGGTCGGCACGATCGGCTATGCCACGCCCGTGTTCACCGCCGACATGAAGACCATCGTCTTCAATCCGGATTGGAACGCGCCCGAGACGGTGGTGAAGGAGAACATCCTGCCGCCGTTGCAGCAACGGAACTACTCGATCCTCAGGATCCATAAGTTGTTCGTCAGCTATAACGGCACGCCGGTCGATCCGACCCAGGTCGATTGGAATCGGGTCAATGGGTTGAGCTACACCTTCTCGCAAAAGCCCGGGCCGGCAAACAATCTCGGCAAGGTGAAATTCCTCTTCCCCAACCGGCACACCGTCTACATGCACGACACGCTGCCGGTGCGGAAAAAATATTTCAAGCAGGACGCGCGGATGATCGGGCATGAATGCGTGCGCATGGAGAGACCCGACAAATTCGCCGCAATTCTGCTCGCCGCGGACAAAGGCTGGCCGGCCGAGCGGGTGAAGGAGCTATGGGACAACGGCGTCAACAGCTCGGTATCGCTGGATAAGAAGATCCCGGTGCATATGGTCTATTTCACCGCGGTCGCGGACGAGGGCGGCAAGGTGGAAGTTTCGGCCGATGTCTATGGCCTAGACCGGAAGATGGCTGCCGCCCTGTTCGGCGACGCGACCGGCTTTCCGGAGCCGCCGCCTGAGTCGAAGCAGCCGCCGTCCGGAGAAGCCGACGCCTCGACACCCGCCGCGCGGCGCACCACCGCCGACAACGACTTCACGCGCGCGATGGGGATGGGCGACTAGCGCGAGCGGCGATTGGCTGCGCTTTACTTCTTGGCTTGCGCGCCATCCCACGCCTTGATGGCATCGTCCAGCATGGCGTCGAATTTGTCGTTGGTGGTCAGCTCGGTGATGCCTTTGCCGAAACCCTCCGCCAAAGAACGGCAGGGCGACTTCTTGGAGAAGGCGACGAACATCTCGGCCGTGACCACGGCTTGATCGAGGGGCACGATCTGGTCCTTCAATCCGGCCTTAGCCGCCTCGGCAAGACCTGGATAATAGCCCGCGATCAAATAATCGGCCTTCCCGGCCACCAAGTCCTTGAAGGCGGCGTCGATGCCGGCAGTGCGGGCGACGTCGAGCTTGTCTTTCATGAAGGCATCAAAATCGTTGCCGTAGCTCTCGCCTTGGTTGGTGACGCCCTTCTTGCCGACCAGGTCGTCCGGACCCTTGAAGGGGAACTCCTTGCCCTTGACCACGAAGACCGCCACGTCGTCGAACATGAAGGCGGGCTTGACGTAATCGAGATACTTGGCGCGCTCATCGTTGTAGTAGATGCCGAAAATCATGTCGGCCTTGCCGTCCCGCGCCGCCGCTTGGGCCTCTTCCCAGCTGCCCATGTATTTCGACTCGAGCGGGATGTTGAGGCTCTTGGCGATTGCCGCGACAAGGGTGGGCGCGGCGCCCGCGATGTTGTCACCTTCCTTGTAGGCGATCGCCGGATATTGCGGATGACCCGTCGCGACGATCTTGGTGCACGCATCGGCGGCGAAGGTCGCGTTGCCCGTCAACGTGAGGGCCGCGAACACAGTCAAGCCGAGAAATCTTTTCATGATCGGGAGTTCCTTGTTCCTGGTCGAATGCAGAAGGGCAGGGGGCACGTCCAGTCCAGAGGCAGTCGCTTTGAGCCTGCTTCCTTTACCGCATCTGCGCCTTGATCTTATCGACCTCGGCTTGCGACACTTTTCCAGCCTGAACCAGGGCTTGCACGCAGGCCGGAGACAGGCTTGGGCCCGCCTTCTTCATGCATAGGTTCAGAGCCGATGTTTGCAGCCCATAGTCACCGCAGAACTTCTTGTAGTCATTGGCGCAGTTGTTCTGCATGCCCTTGGTGATGGTTCCCGCCTGGGCGAAGGCCGACGACGAGCCGGCGCAAAGAAGGCAAACGATCAATGCAAAGGCGGCGGGCAGTTTGGCGCGATAGCACGTCATCCGCGGATCCCTCTTGGTTTGGAGATAGGGTTCTAGCACGCTTCCTGCGTCCCGCCATCCCACCAATACCGCGCTGCAAAATCGCGGCCAAAGCGCGGGTTTTCGCGGTTGCGGGCGATGATGAAGCGCTGCGTGCGCGGGGCCGCGAGCACACGGTGCGCGGTATCGATCTCGATCAACAGGCCGCCCTCCGGGCGGAGCGAAGCCGCTAACGTCCGACCAAGGGTCCCGTCATGGAAATGTCATTCAACGCGGGCAAGCCAAACGTGCGCTCATCCTCGAAGAGAGTTGGGAGGTCACGAGACATGCCGGCTGAACCATCGAAAAGCCTGTTGGAGCGGCGCGCGGAACTGGAAAAGCAACTTCGCGAGCTGACTGATAGAGGAGACCCGCTCTACATGCCGGGAATGACGGTCGTCCCCGGTCAGCTTTCGGCGACCGACGAGCAAACCGAGCTCCAGATCGAGGAATTGCAAGCGGCCATCGCCGAAATCGATGAAGAGCTGAAGCAGGCCTCAAAGCCCTGAGCCGCGGCAGCGCCTGCCCGGGCCGAAGCAGGACCGGCACGCCATTCCGGCGGCGAGCGAAATCAAGTACTGTCTCGCGCCAAATTCAACTCCAAAGGGAGGAAGGACATGCGTTGCATCGCGCTTGGGGTGTCGATCGGGCTCGTTTGCGGCGCCATCGCTGTCTTGTCGGCGCCGCAGCCCGCGCAAGCCAACTGCTACGAGCTGATCGGCTGCACCAACAAGGATTACTTCAAGCCGTCCGATTTGCAGCAGCTCGGCTGCCAGCCGCTGTGGGAAGTGCGCAACTGGATCTACAAGGAGAACGGCTACTGCTTCCATACACAGAAGGCGATCGACGCCTTCGGTAACGCCGGCTGCCAATATGATGACGTGGCCGACGTGCCGCTTAACGACGCCGAGCGCCACAATGTGAGTGCGATCAAGACGGCCGAGGCGAACAAGGGCTGCTAGGCGGTGCGCCAATAGGGCTTGCCGCGCAGGCGCGTCATCCAGGCGCCGATATTCGTGTAAGGCGCGATGTCGAACTTTAGCAGCTCCGGCGCACGGTCGAAGCGTGGTCCGATGGCGAAATCGGCGATCGACAGCGGTCCAACAATAAACTCGCGACCGGCGAGCTGTTTGTCGAGCACCGGCAGGAAGCGATTGATGCGTGTATGCGCGTCGGCGATGATACCGGGATCGTTGCCCGGCTGATTGAGCACTTTCGGCTTGATGAGCAGCTCCCAGACGAGGGCGTCGATGGCGGCCTCCGGACCGCAGCCCCACCAGAACAGCCACTGATCGATCTGAGCTGCCTGCTTTGCGTCGGTGCCGGCCAGCTTACGTTCCGGATGCTTGGCGGCGAGATATTTGAGGATCGCCGGCGACTCCCACAGCACGAAGTCGTCCTCGACGAGGGTCGGCACCTTGCCGTTGGGGTTCTTGGCGAGGTAGTCGGGCGAGCGGGTTTCTCCAATGCGCGGATCGCGGCGGACGCAATTCAGCGGAATGCCGAGCTCGGCCGCGAGCAGGCGCACTTTGCGCGCGTGCGGGGACTCGGGCATGTCATACAGGGTGATGGTCATGCGCTTCCTATAGCACGGCGCTTCATTCGGCTTCATCGAGGAAGCGCAGCACGAGCTCGTTGAAACGCTCCGGCGCCTCGAGATGCGGCAGATGGCCGATGCCTTCGAACACTTCAACCCGGGCGTGCGGCATCCTGGCGGCGAGCGCCTGGGCGAGGTCCGCGTTCTGCGCTGCTGGCTCGGCCCGGGCGGGGATGGAAGCGCCCGGGTCATTGTCACAAGACTTGCTCTCTTCTCCCGCAAAGGTGATTGAATGGTCCAATTTCGGCCGCGAATTTTAACCATAGCCTCGCGGCTC
>CAVZLT010000033.1:0-41485 GCA_963776235.1 uncultured Alphaproteobacteria bacterium | reverse complement strand
GAGCCGCCAAACGCCACACCGCTCGGGCCTCACGCACTGGGCCGCGCGTTGAGCCACGGCGTCACCGCTTCAAGCGCGGCCACGTCGTAATACTCGGTAAGCTTCACCGGCCACCCGGCCTCGAACGCCCAGAAATTCGCTTTGGTCGTATCGAGGACCTCGCCCGAGGGTTTGAAGCGGTATTGCAGCGTGATTTCCGCCGCAGCGCAGTTCTTGTTGATCAGCAGATTGCTGGTGTCGAAGCGAAGAATATCAAATTGCGGCACCACCGAGCGCCATCGCTCCAACACCTGCAGCTTGCCCTCGCAGGGTCCGCCGATCGCACAGACCGCCACGGGAATATGCATGACATGATAGAAATCGTCCGGCAGATAGCTGGCCAGCCATTCGAGATCCTGCGCGCGCCAGGCGTCGTAAATATCGCCCAGGATCGTCTCCATTGTTTTTGTCATTTCCCCGCTCCTTCTTGTTGTTGGGTCAAGTCTTAGCATGGGGGCGGTGGGAGAGCGCAAAGGGTGTACACGGATGAGCGGCCGCTGTGTCCTTTCCGTCACAAGCTGCGTCTGATCCCGTTGCTACGCGGGCGTTAGCGTGGCGAGACTTGCGCTGAAGGCCTGGATGCGGCCGATATCGTGATATTCCGCGAGCCCGACCGGCCATCCGTCCTCGAAGGTCCAGAAATTCACGATCATGGTTTCGAGCTGCATGCCCGTGTCGCGGTGCCGGTAATGGATGGGAATTTCAAGGCCCGCGCGGTCCTTGTGGATCATCAGGTCGTTCGTCTCGAACCGCAGAAAATCGAACTGCATGGCGATCCGCCCAAGCCGCTCGACCGCTGCTTCTTTACCGCGGCAAAGCCCTCCGAGAGGATGCACCTCTTTCGGAATGTAGATCATGTGGCTGAAATCGTCAGGCAGGTAGCTTGCCAGGCGATCGAGGTCCTGAGCCCGCCAGGCATCGTAAATGTCGCTGATGATGGTTTCCGTCTTGGTCATGATTGCGCCCCCCACGACCCGAGGAATGTCACATTAGCATGAGTTGGGACGTATACTGACAATTTCTTCTGGCTGTCGTTCGGGTGGCTCTCGGCATGCTAGCGTGGGGACCAAGCCGCGCAAGCGAGCTGCACACCGACGGTGCCAGGATGCGACCCGATCTTCGCCCCATGCTCGCCACCCTCACTGACAAGCCGTTCGACGACCCCGCCTGGGTGTTCGAGACCAAGTGGGACGGCTTCCGCGCCATTGCCGTCGCCGCGCCGGGTCATGCCGCGCTCTATTCCCGCAACGGCAACGACATCTCGCGCAAATATCCCGCGATCTGCTCGGCCCTCGCTGCGATCAAGCACGAGGCCGTGCTCGACGGCGAGCTTGTGGCGCTGGATCAAGAGGGCCGTTCGCGCTTCCAGCTGTTGCAGAACGCCGAGCGGGAGCCGACGCGTCTCCTCTATTGCGCGTTCGATCTGCTCTATCTCGGCGGCAAAGATTTGCGCGGCAAGACGCTGCTCGAACGCAAGGCCGAGCTTGCGCGCGTCCTGCCGAAGAGCCCGCTGCTTCTGTACAGCGCCCATGTCGTGGGGAATGGGATCAAGGCCTTCAACAAGGCCAAGCGGGCGCAGGAAGAAGGCGTCATGGCCAAGCTCGCAAGCGGGCGTTACCACTCCGGCGTCCGCACGCGCGAATGGCTGAAGGTCAAAGCGAGCCAGGAGCAAGAAGTGGTGATCGTCGGCTTCACCGCGCCGCGGCGCAGCCGCAAATATTTTGGCGCGCTCCTGCTCGCCGTGCGCGAAGGCAAAGGCTGGGCCTATGTCGGCAGGGCGGGCACCGGCTTCGATGCCGAAGCCTTGCGCTCGCTGCATGCGATGATGCTCCCGCTCGTCACCGAGACGAAGCCGGTTCCGCAGAAAGTCCCGGATGTGGGCATCACGACCTGGGTGAAGCCGAAGCTCGTCGCCGAGGTGAAGTTCACCGAATGGACTGAAGCCGGCGAGATGCGCCACCCGGTGTTTCTCGGCTTGAGGACCGACAAGAAAGCCTCCGAGGTCACGCGCGAGCTGCCGAAACCCTTGAGCGAAGCCAAGCCCGCCCCCGTGCGTCGCTAAGGGCGGTTGTGTTTTTGCGTGTGCAAAAGGATAGACTGAGTCATTGTAACGACGCGCGCGCTACGCTTCGGCCTCGAAGCAGAGTGCCAGAACTTCACAACAGGAGGACGCCGTGGCGAAAGGCCAGCAGAGAAGCAATCGCGAGAAGAAGAAACCGAAACAGGACAAGAAGAAGGTGGCGGTTCCCTCTACGCCGATCGGGTCGACCGATCAGCGCGGCAAGCCTGGCCAAAGCGGTGGTCCGAAAAAGGGCTCGTGACTCGCATAGCGGTTCACGACGACAAGGAAGATCGGCAGCTCGGCCGCTGACAGCCCGGTCGCCCCTTCGAGCCGTTTCGCGGCGGAGATCACGACCGCAAGCGTTTGGGGGCCAGACTTTCCATCGCCAGTCTGCAAAGCTCGCCGGTATCGGTTACGCCATCGCCAGCGAGAGCGAAGAGCTTTTCACAGAGAAGAGCCCTTAAGTCTCCGTCCTTCGCGAAGTTGCGAAAAGGATCATTCTTTCTTAGCGCCGTCCAAGACGCATCGAAGGCTTCATGGATGGCGACAAGGGTTTCGGGGTTGTAGGCGTCGAGCTCGGTTTGCAGGGACATTCTGCTCCCCTTGGCGTGGATGCAGGCGGGAGCGCGATTTAACTCTCTCAGCCGCCGACGCCCATTACGACCAGCCGGCAATGATCAACTCTGTGCTCTTTCGTACAGAAAGGCGAGTCAAATACCCAAACAAGATTCAGTTCGATTCGAATTTGCGGCGGCTCGGTTCCACGCAACCTTGGTGAGGGCGACAGTCATCGGCTCTTGCCCTTGAAGGCGTGGGTTCCGGGTTTGCCCGATTTCGAGCGCGGCTTTGCCCGCCTCAGGGGGATCTCGCGGTTGTGCGGCCCCATCTCGTCGAGCGTCGGCTTGTGCGGACGCGTCATGACGACTGACTCAGCCTCTGCCGCCGAGCGCTCCAATTCGCCCTGCCGCGCCAGGGGATCGTTGGCGACGGCGAGCTCCATCTGCCGCAAGCGCTTGACCTCGTCTCTCAGCCGTGCCGCCTCCTCGAATTCGAGATCGGCGGCCGCCGCGCGCATGCGCTTCTCCATGTCGGCGACGACCGTTTCGAGATTGTGCCCGATCAGCGCCTGCTCGTCCTCGCCGAACCCGGCGCCCGCGTCGACCAGCACGTGGTCGCGCTCATAGACCGAAGCCATGATGTCGCCGATGTGCTTCTTCACGCTTTCCGGCGTGATCCCGTTGGCCACGTTGTAAGTGGTCTGCTTCTCCCGCCGCCGCGTCGTCTCGGCCATGGCGCGCTCCATCGAGCCGGTGATGCCGTCGGCATAGAGGATCACGCGGCCGTCGATATTGCGGGCGGCGCGGCCAATGGTCTGAATCAGCGACGTCTCTGAGCGCAGGAAGCCTTCCTTGTCGGCGTCGAGAATGGCGACCAGGGCGCATTCCGGAATGTCGAGCCCTTCGCGCAACAGGTTGATGCCGACCAGCACGTCGAACGCGCCGAGCCGCAAATCGCGGATGATCTCGATGCGCTCGAGCGTCTCCACGTCTGAATGCATGTAGCGCACGCGGATGCCTTGCTCGTGCATGTATTCGGTGAGGTCCTCGGCCATGCGCTTGGTCAGCGTGGTGACCAGCACGCGATAGCCCTGCGCCACCACCTTGCGCGTCTCGTCGATGAGGTCGTCGACCTGGGTGGCGGCCGGGCGCACCTCGACCGGCGGGTCGATCAGTCCGGTGGGACGGATGACCTGCTCGGCGAACACGCCACCGGTCTGCTCCAGCTCCCAAGCGGCCGGCGTCGCCGACACATAGATCGATTGCGGCCGCATCGCGTCCCATTCCTCGAAGCGCAAGGGCCGGTTGTCCATGCAGGAGGGAAGCCGGAAGCCATATTCGGCCAGCGTCGATTTGCGCCGGTAGTCGCCGCGGAACATGCCGCCGATCTGTGGAACGGTGACATGGCTCTCATCGACGAACACGAGCGCGTTGTCGGGCAGATATTCGAACAGGGTCGGCGGCGGCTCGCCCGGCCTTCGCCCGGTGAGATAGCGCGAATAATTCTCGATGCCGGCGCAGGAACCGGTGGCCTCGATCATCTCCAGATCGAATAGAGTGCGTTGCTCGAGCCGTTGCGCCTCGAGCAGCCGTCCGGCGCCGTGCAGCTCGTTCAACCGCTGCTTCAGCTCCTCCTTGATGCCGCGGATCGCCTGCTTCAGCGTCGGCTTCGGCGTCACGTAATGCGAGTTGGCATAGACCTTGACCAGGCTGAAATCGTCCGTCTTGGCGCCGGTCAGCGGATCGAACTCGGTGAGGGCCTCGATCGTGTCGCCGAACAGCGAGATGCGCCAAGCCCGATCCTCCAAATGCGCAGGCCAAAGCTCGATCGTGTCGCCGCGCACGCGGAACGAGCCTCGCGCGAAATTCACATCGTTGCGCCGGTAATGCAGCGCTACCAGATCGGCCATCAACTGCCGTTGCTCGACCCGGTCGCCGCGCTTGAGGCTGAAGGTCATGGCGGTATAGGTCTCGACCGAGCCGATGCCGTAGATGCAGGAGACGGAGGCGACGATGACCACGTCGTCGCGCTCGACCAGTGCGCGGGTCGCCGCATGGCGCATGCGGTCGATCTGCTCGTTGATGGATAAGTCCTTCTCGATATAGGTGTCGGTGCGCGGGATATACGCCTCGGGCTGGTAGTAGTCGTAATAGGAGACGAAATATTCGACGGCATTGTCCGGGAAGAAGCTCTTGAACTCGCCATAGAGCTGCGCGGCCAGCGTCTTGTTGGGCGCGAGCACCAGCGCCGGGCGCTGGGTCGCCTCGATCACTTTCGCCATGGTGAAGGTCTTGCCCGAGCCGGTGACGCCGAGCAGCACCTGGTCGCGCTCATGCGCGTTCACCTGCGCCACCAGCTCGGCGATGGCCGAAGGCTGATCGCCCTTGGGCTCGAGCTCGGACTGGATCTGCAAGGCCACGCCGCCTTCCGACTTGTCGGGGCGGGGAGGGCGGTGCGGCACGAACTCGGACCCGACGGCGCCGGTCACCAGCGGATGCTCCTGCATCAGCGGCTGCGGCGACTCGCCGAACCCTGGCGGTCGGCGGTCGGCGCCAAGCGGCAAACCGCTCTGAGGCAGGCCGCTCTCCGGCGAGCCGGTTGCTTCGCCCGTGACGGCGCGCGGCTCGGCGCGCGAGCCGAAGGTCTTCGGGACACGATAGGGCATGTCCCGAATATGGCGGCGGCGGAGGCACTTGGCTAGGGGTGGTTACCTTCGGCCCGAAGCCACTTGGACCTGCATCCCGCTGCCGCCGGTCTCGGCTTGGCGGCGCTCGCAGCCACGGTTGCGGGCTTGGCGGGATCGTGGCTCGAACGCAAGCGGCTCGCGCGCTGGCGCTTCACCCCTGGCGAGTTGGCTAAGCTCACCGCGCCTTAGGCTGGAATCGGCAGCCAATTCCGACTATCAGTCCCTACGATGTTGCTCCACCTCGCGCACGACACGCCGTTATGGGTGACCGGGCTGATCTTGACCCTCGGGGCCGCGGCCTACGGCGTCGGCCTGACCCTGTTTTCGCGGTGGATGTACGGGGTCGACCGGCTAAAGTTGAACAACGAGGTCGCCGGTTTCAAATTTGCCGTGGTCGGCGTGTTCTACGCCGTCATGCTCGCCTTCGTGGTGATCGCCGTCTGGGAAGATTTCCGCAACACCGAGAACGCGGTGCGCGACGAGGCCAAGGCGGCGGTCGATTTGCACCGCCTCAGCTTTGCTCTGCCGATCGAGGGCGGGGCGGACATTCGCAAGCATCTCATCAATTACGTCAATGACGTGCGTGAGCGTGAATGGACGACCATGGCCGTTGGCGAGCCGAGCGACGCCGTCGTCACGGATCTCGATCGCTTGAGCCAAGCGGTTTTCGCCGTAAAGCCGGAGGGCTTCCAGGAGCTCGCGCTTTATCAAAACGCGCTTCGGCTATTGGCCGTGATGACCGACAACCGCAATGAGCGTCTCGACAGCGCCGACGGCTCGGTGCCGTCGATCCTCTGGTTCGTGCTGATTGTCGGCGGCCTCATCACGCTTGGCTATCCGGCGTTCTTCGGCACGACGAACCTGTTGGCGCAGACGCTCATGACCGCGGCCCTGGCCGAGCTGGTCGCACTCTCCCTGCTGCTCGGCCTTGCCTTCGACTATCCCTTCACTGGGGAAGTGCACATCTCTGCTTTCCCCTTCGATTACGCGCTGCGGCAGATGCCGCCCAATTGGCCTCCGCCCTGAGCCACCAACTCTCGACTTTCCGTTCTCGCCTCTGTATCGGTATGTGGGAGGTCGGACTCAGCCAACCTGTTGGGCTAATCGCGCTCACTGTTGGGAGTAAGGTTAAGCGATGCCGAGGAGCTCGCTCACGCAGGAGACGTTTTGACGGAGGCGAAATCACTCGAAGAGGCTCTGGCCGAGGCCTTCACGCGGGCGGATTCCATCGATGCTCCCCTCGACCGGAAGCTCCAATTCTACCTCGGCGAGTCCCGCAAGCTGCTTCCCGATCTGGAAGCGACCTACGACCAGCTGGTCGCTCGCATCCAGGCGAACGGCGCCGATGTTCTCGTCCCCGCCATAGGCGAGACGCTGCCCGAGTTCCTCATGACGGACAGCGACGGCCATCTGGTCGATCTTGCCTCATTGGTGAGCAAGGGGCCGCTGGTGATCAGCTTCAACCGCGGGCCGTGGTGCGACTATTGCGGGCTGGAGCTGCATGCGCTCGCTCGAGCCTATCCTGAGATCGTCGCATTGGGTGGCGAGGTGGTCTCGATCGTGCCCGAAACCGCCAAATATGCCCGGACCTTGCAGCAGACGCGGGGACTGCCGTTTAGGGTGCTGACCGACCTCGATCTGGCCTATGCGCTTTCGCTCGGCCTGGTCTTCTGGGTGGGCGAAAAAATCAAGCAAACTTACCGCCAATTCGGCATCGATCTTGAACAATTTCAAGGTCATGGCGGCTGGCTGTTGCCCATCCCCGCGACGCTGGTGATAGGCACGGACGGCCGTGTCAAAGCCCGGTTTGTCGACCCCGATTTCCGCCATCGCATGGCGATCGAGGATATTCTGCGGGCGCTGGCCTGATCGGATCATCTCGGGCGTTGACGTTTCTCGCTCCGTGGCCACCCCAAATTGCCCCATTCGCGTCCGATCGTCGTATAATGCAAAAAACAATTGACTCGCCACGTGGGATGGCAAGCCTGGACCCGTGAAGGAGAGTCGTGCAACGGCAGATCCATTTGGGCGGTCGAGAGCGGTAACAGAGCAGATCGGAGCAGAAGCCATGGCTACCAAAACGAGTGGGAAGAAACGCAAGACGACTAAGAAGGCCAGTCCTCGCAAGGCCGCGAGGAAGACTGTGCGCGCCGTGAAAAAAACGGCGCGCAAAACCGCGCGGGCCGTACGCAAGACGGCGCGCAAGACCGGCGCCGCCAAGAAGAAGGCCCCGGCGCGCAAGACTGCCGCGAAGCGGGCGACCGCGCGCAAGACGACCGCAAAGAAGACCTCCGCGCGCAAGACGACAGCGCGGAAACCAGCAGCGCGCAAAGCCCCCGCGCGTAAGCCCGCAGTGGCGGCGAAGCCCATGGTCGCGCCGAAGCCAGTGGCAGCGCCGAAACCCGCAGCTCCCGCGCCCGTCGCGGCAAAGCCGGCAGTGGCCCCAATGGCCCCGCCGCCGCGCCCCGCCGCCCCGCCTTCGCCAGGCATGGGGAGCAGTTCCATGCCGCCGCGCCCCGCAGCTCCCATGGGTGGCGGCAGCGCACCGGCTCCCTCGGCGCCGCGTCCGGCAACGCCCGCCGCCACGCCGAGTCCGAGCCCAAGTCCGCAGCCTTACCGGCCGTCCTGGGCGCGCGACGACGACGATATGTGATGCTAAGGGGGAGGGCCGGCGTGTGACGCCGCTCTCCCTCTTCCCCTAAGGCGGCCGAGATATCAGCGTCTCGAGCGTCGCGTTGCGACCTCGGTGGCGTTGACGACTATTCCGGTTCGCGTGCACTGCGTCAGCCGCCAACTCTCTCCGGCCCGTCCAACTCACGCCAACTCGAGGCCCTTATGAATCCCGCTTCGATCGCCCCGGGGGCATGGTCGTACATTTTCCCGATCATTCTTCTCGTCTGCTCCAATCTGTTCATGACCATCGCCTGGTATGGGCATCTCAAATACAAATCCGTTGCGCTGGTGACCGTGATTCTGGTGAGCTGGGGCATCGCCTTCGTGGAATATTGCTTCGCCGTTCCGGCAAACCGGTTCGGCAGCGCGGTCTATTCGCCCGCCGAGCTCAAGACCATTCAGGAGGTCGTCACCTTGCTGGTCTTCGCCGGCTTTACCTGGATCTACTTCAAGCAGCCGCTCAGCCTGACGCAGGCCGGGGGTTTTCTGCTGATCGCAGCAGGCGCGCTGCTGGTGTTTCGCGGCCAGGCCTGAGCCTCGGCGCAACACTGTTCAGTGAAAGGGTAAGGCCTCCGGATGGTTGTCACCCCCGGAGGCCGGGCAGAGGCTAGACGCCTCTAAACAGGTTGCCGACCGCCAGCACCACATAGGCGACGATGGCCACCCAGAAGCCGTGGTCGGTAATAAACGGAATTGGCGCGAATTTGCCAATCACCGCCAAAGCCGCCAAAATCAGCGATACAATGAACACCACTGTTGTTGGTGGTGACAAATTCATCTCCAGCCCCTCCCTCTTGTTGACGGGCGGACTGTAATCGTTTTTGCTGAAAATACGAGGGGTTTGCTTTTTTCGATGCGGAAGGCCAACGTCAGGGTTGCGGCCGTCGCGAACGCGACGAATAAGGAGGCGGGGTGATGCGTCCAATGACGCGATTGGTCTTGGGGCTTGTTGTTCTCGTTGGCATTTTTGCCGCTGTCGCCCTCGGGCTACCGTCGCACGTGACGGTCACGCGCTCGGTGGTGATCAATGCGCCCGAGCCGATCATCTTTCCCTAT
This sequence comes from uncultured Alphaproteobacteria bacterium, assembly GCA_963776235.1. Taxonomy (GTDB): domain Bacteria; phylum Pseudomonadota; class Alphaproteobacteria; order Rhizobiales; family Methyloligellaceae; genus Methyloceanibacter. The sequence continues at coordinate 32,411 of CAVZLT010000033.1, read as the reverse complement.
CTCAACAACCTGCATCAATTCAGCGAATGGTCGCCGTGGCAGTTGCGCGATCCGAAATTGGCGGTCAGTTACGGCGGGCCGGAGCAGGGCAAGGGCGCCACGGTGCAGTGGACCAGCCAGGTCAAGTCGGTCGGCAACGGCAGCATGGAGATCACCGAGAGCGAGCCGAGCCGGCATATCGATCTCGCAGTGATTTTCAACGGCCTCGATGGCACGGGTTCCTACGACATCTCGCCCTCAGGCTCGGGCAGCAAGGTTACTTGGGCCTTCGGCTACGATTCCGGCACGAGCCCGCTGAAGCGATGGAAGGCCTTGATGCTCGACGGCTTTGTCGGCGCCGAATATCGCGCCGGCCTCGACCGGCTCAAGGAGAAGATCGAAGCGGAACGCCGCCCGACGGCGCCGACTGTCAGCGAGGCCCCGCCGGGCGGGATCTCGACCGAGTTCGAGCAGCCTTCCGCCGCGCTTCCGCCTGGCGCCGTCCCGCAGCAAGGTGCGAACGTGGCGCCTGGCCAGCCGGCTCCTGCCGGCGGCGCCGCCGCGCCCGCGGCCGGCGCGGCACAGACCGGCTCGACGACGACCGCGCCGGCAGCGGCTGAAGCCACGCCGACGCCGGCGCCAGCACCGAAGCCGCCGAAGAAGAAGAAGCGAAATCCGTAGAGCGAAAGCCAGCGATCAGAGCTTCTGCTCGGGATCCAGTTCGACCTCCGTCGGAGGATCGACCTTGGTCGCTTGGATGACGAGACTAAGCGAGCTTGCCAGCAACGGATCGAGTGGCAAGCAGGTCGACCAGCGTCGCATCCAGATCCGCCGGCCCCGACTGATCGGCCAAATGCGGATCGACCACCTTGCGCCCGGTGACGCGATAGTCGCGCGAGGCGCCGTCAGACGTGGTGACGGTGATATGGTCGCCGACGCCAATCTCGCTGAGCTTGGTGCGCGGCAGATGCGGATCCTGCCCCGCGACCGGATTTACCGTCGCTTGGCCGGGGTTCGTCTCTTTGATCACCGATGCGCTTAGGCCAAGCAGGGGCACTTGTGCCGGTGCTGATGCAGTGCTGGCCCATGGCAAAGGCGGGGCTTCCGGCAACCCGGCCAGAGCATGCTCCCAGGCGCTCTGGCGCAGCAGCTGCGCGAGCCCGGTGCGAGCCAGAAGAGGAAATTCGCCGCCGGCCTGGAGCAGGACAGCGACGGTCAGGGCGCAAGCCATTGCTCCCATCATCCACCCGAGCCTTCGCCGCGAGCGGAGGAAAAGGAGGAGGAACTGCACCGACCCCCGTGACGGCATCAGATCCTCCTCCCGATACGCCGCGGGGAGGCAATATCGCGGCGGCTGTAGCGCCATGCGACGAACGTCGCGGCGCTGAGAAACGTCAGTAAGAGAATGAACAACATGGCCTGTCTCAACGGTTCGGTTGAAGCGACTCGTGGAGCGGCCAAGCTATCAGGTTGAGAGGGCTGCGTCGCCTGTGGCTGCGCCGCATCCGCGTCGGGCAGGGTGTCGGCCGCAACCATTGATGTATCAGGCACTTGCGTGGAGTCGGGAACGGGAGGCGCCGCGTCGACGGTCTGCGGCGCCGCTTCCTGCGTGGCAGACGTGCCGCCGTCATAGGCGAATTGGGGTATCGCGCTCGGCAGGACATTGAGGAAACCGCCGCCCGAGCGATTATAGGCAAGCGGCCGTGGGCCGGCTTTCATCGCGTGTTGCGTGTTGCCCTGTGGCCCGAACACTTTGTCGTAGACCCAACCGTCGGGAAGATTCACCGGCATATCGACGCTCGACACGCTTTGCCCGTCAGGCCGCGACTTGGTCTTGTCGACGGCGATCAAGCTGGTTTGGCTCGACACCAGATGATGCTCGAGCGCCACCGCTTCGATTGCCTTGTCGAATGCGTCAGGGTCGGAGCCGGTAAAGGCCTTCGCTTCCAGCGAGGCGATCTTGCTGCGCGCCCAGAGCTTGGCGACGCCCGCGCCTGGCACGGCATCTTCGAGCTTGAGCGTAGTCGTCCATGGCTTGCCGTCGAATGTGCCGGCAAGGTGAAGCTCGCCTTGGCGCGACGGAAGTTTGGCCGAAAGCACCACGGGTTCGCCCGCATAAAGATCGGGGAGGGGATCGGGCCAAGCTTCGACGCTGGTTCCGGCTGGCCACTCCGCCTTGAGGCCCATCATCACCGGCTTTTCCAGCTTGGCAAACAGCGCGCTCATGCGCTCGAGCACCTGCGCGTCCGAGCCGATCTCGGTGAAGGTGCCGCGGCCGAGCTCGGCCGCGCGGGTCATGAAATAGGAGTTGGGCGCCGAGCCGATGCCCACCGTGAACAGCCGCGAGCGGCCGCGATTCTTGGCGATCTCCTCGAAGAGCTGCGCCTCGTTGCCGACCGAGCCGTCGGTCAGGAACACCACCTGGCGGAGTCTGGAGGTGTCCTCCGGTGTCGCGTCCTTCAGCGCCGCCTCGAGCGCGGGCAGCATCTCGGTGCCGCCCTCCGCATCGAGCCGCGACACGAAATGCTTGGCGATGGCGAGATTGTCCGAGCTGGCGTCGACGGCGGTGTCGAACAGCGTCTCCAGCGTGTCGTCGAAGCGCACCACGTTGAATTTGTCGCCGGGCCTGAGGCGGCCGAGCGCAAACAGCAGGCTCTGCTTCGCCTGCACGATGGACGTGCCGGCCATCGACCCGGAATTGTCGATGACGAAGATCAGCTCGCGCGGCAAGAGCTTCGGCGCCGCATCGAGCGTGGGCGGCGTGACCATGGCGAGTAGGTAATCCTGGCCGCCGACGCTCTCATGGAACAGCGAAGTCTGCGGCGCGGCCGCCGCCTTCGGCTTCCAGACCAGCTCGAAATCCTTGTCGGCGGGAACGCTGCCTTGGGCGAGCGCCAGCGTCGCCGTGTTGTCGCCGGTCCGCTTCAGGGCGATCTCGTGAAAGGAGCTGGTGACATCGCCGAGCGCGAAGCCGGCGTCGAGCGTCACTTCGATCGAGACGGGATTGATCTTCGGCCCCTTGGCGGGATCGAGCACCGGCGGGGTGATGCGGTCGCGGTCGGGCACCGGATCGCTTGGCGAAGGCTTGCCGTCGTAATCGGCCGGCGTGATCTCGCTGCCCTTGGGATTGTAGCGGGGCGCGACGACGAGCGGGAAGCGCAGCGAATAGACGCCGGCGTCTTGCTTCACCGTCTCCTGATATTCGATGCGCACGACGACTGCCTCGTGCGGGCCGATATTGGCGACCGAGTTGGTGAAGATGTTGGGCCGTTCCTGCTCGACCAGGCTCGCCTTCTGGCCCGCGTCCTTGGCAGCCTCGTAAGCCTGCTTGGCGGCGTCGCGGCCTTTGATCTCGCCCTCGATCGTGCGTGGGCCGATTTCCATGTGGAGCGCATCGACCGCCGACTGCTCGGGCAGCGGAAACACGTAGACGCCTTCCAGCCAACGGTCTGAATTGTTCTCGAAGCGCTGGGTGACGGTGACGCGGGCGATGGTGCCGTTGACCGTCATGATCACGTCGGTGCCGAGTCGCGGCGCCTGGACGAAACCGCCGTCCTCGGTCGGCAGCAACAGCGCGCCGGTATTCATCTCGTCAGGCGTGACTCGGCCAGCCGCATCGGAAGTGACCGGCTCGGCCTTCGCCAGCAGGCTCGGTAGGGCCAAGGAAAAAATCAGGATCAGCGAAAAGAAAAGGAAAGTTGCCAGGGGCTCGATCGAGCGCAGAGCTTGGCGTCGCATGGGCATCGACTTAGGCCTCGTCTGTCGGCACGAAGCAAAATCAACCATGCCATTTGGGCGGGGCTTTAGCCGGATTGTGGCTCGGCCACGAGGTTCCGCGTCACAACTGTGGCCTAATTGCGATTGAGCGGCGCGCGTTTGGGCACGTGACGGTCGGGAACCGAAGACGTAGCGGAAAGTTAGCCATGACAGTAACGGCGTCCCTGCGCTAGCCAGCGGCGCCGCCGACCTCTCCCGCTACCCAACCGTTTGCAAGGAGCCAACAGCCATGCCTGCCACAAAGTCTTTGGAGGATCTTTTCGTCAACCTGCTCAAGGATATCTACTACGCCGAGAAGCAGATCCTGAAGGCGCTGCCGAAGATGGCCAAGAAGGCCAACTCTGACGAGCTGCGCCACGCCTTCGAGCACCATCTCGAAGAAACGAAAGGTCAGGTCGAGCGCCTCGAGCAGGTCTTCGCCCTCTGCGACCTCAAGCCCACGGCCAAGAGCTGCCCCGCCATCAAGGGCATCCTCGAGGAGGGCGAGGAGGACATGAAGGAGGCGGGGGATCCCGACGTGCTCGACGCCGGCATGATCGCCGACGCTCAGGCCGTCGAGCATTACGAGATCGCCCGCTACGGCACGATGATCGCCTGGGCAAAACAGCTCGGCAGGAAGGATGCGGCAAGCTTGCTCGAAGAGACGCTGGAGCAGGAATACAATGCCGACCGGACCCTGACGGAGCTGGCCGAGGGCAGCCTCAATCGTCAGGCGGCCGCCTGACGGCACTTAGCCGCCTCCTATTGCTCAGCAACACAGCAGGCGCGGGCTTAACGCCCGCGCCTGTGGCTTTTTGCGCCATAAGGCTTGCGGGCCATCGCGGCCTTGCTTAGGGTGCGCCCGCTTCCGCCGCTGCACTGCAACATTTTCCAGGAGATCGATATGGGACTGGTCGCCCGCACGCTCGAACGGGTCAAGCCTTCGCCGACCATGGCCATCACCAGCAAGGCGCGCGAGCTGAAAGCCGCCGGCTTCGACGTGATCGGCCTTGGCGCCGGCGAACCCGATTTCGATACGCCCGACAACATCAAGCAGGCGGCGATCGAGGCGATCCAGCGCGGCGAGACGAAATATACCGCCGTCGACGGCATCCCCGAGCTGAAGCGGGCGGTCGCCGAGAAGTTCAAGCGCGAGAACGGCCTGACCTACAAGCCGTCCGAGATCACCGTCGGCAGCGGCGGCAAGCAGGTGCTCTACAACGCACTGCTGGCCACGCTCGACCCCGGCGACGAGGTGATCATCCCGTCGCCGTATTGGGTGAGCTATCCCGACATCGTGCTCTTGGCCGGCGCCGAGCCGGTGATCGTCGAGACCAAGGTCGAGGACGGCTTCAAGCTGACGCCGCAAGCCCTCGCGCGCGCCATCACGCCCAAGACCAAATGGTTCATCTTCAACTCGCCGTCGAACCCGACCGGCGCCGCCTATACCGAGGACGAGGTGAGGGCGCTCACCGACGTGCTGGTCAAGCACGACAAAGTCTGGGTGCTCTCCGACGACATCTACGAGCATCTCGTCTATGACGGGTTCAAGTTCACCACGCCCGCCGCGGTCGAGCCGAAGCTGAAGGCCCGCACGCTCACGCTGAACGGCGTGTCGAAGGCCTATTCGATGACCGGCTGGCGCATCGGCTATGGCGGCGGACCGGAGCCCCTGATCAAGGCCATCTCCACGCTGCAATCGCAATCGACCTCGAACCCATGCTCCATCAGTCAATGGGCGGCGGTCGAGGCGCTCGAAGGCCCGCAGGATTTCCTGAAAGACTGGGTGGCGTCGTTCCAGGAGCGGCGCGATCTGGTCGTGGCCATGCTGAACCAGGCCAAGGGGCTCTCCTGCCCGAAGCCGGAAGGCGCCTTCTATGTCTATCCGTCCTGCGCCGGCGTGATCGGCAAGACCACGCGCGGCGGCAAGACGCTTCGGCAACGACGAGGACTTCGCCACGGCTCTGCTCGAGGAGGAGGGCGTCGCGGTGGTGCATGGCGCGGCGTTCGGGCTCTCGCCTTTCTTCCGCATCTCTTACGCGACCGGGATCAAGGCGTTGGAAGAGGCCTGCCGCCGCATCCAGCGCTTTTGCGGCAATCTCAGCTAAGGCGGGAGGTCGAGCCGATGGCCGACATGAAGTTCAGCACCGGCAACCAGATCAAGGGCAAGATCATGGAGATCCGCAAAGGCGCGGTGACGGCCATCGTCTATGTCGCGGTGCCCGGCGACACCACGCTCGAAGCGAGCGTCACCATCGCTTCGCTGGAGACGCTGAAGCTCTATGAGGGGAAGCCCGTGGTGCTGATGATCAACCCGGGCGACATCATTATCGGCTGCGAATAAGCGTCAGGCCGTCAGCGTCTGCGCGTTATTGGCAACGCCCTTGGCGTTGAGCAGCTGCTGCAGTTCGCCCGCCTGGAACATCTCGCGCACGATATCGCAGCCGCCGATGAACTCGCCCTTGACGTAGAGTTGCGGGATGGTCGGCCAGTTGGAATAGGCCTTGATCCCATCGCGCACGCTCATGTCCTCGAGCACGTTGATGTCTTTGAACTCGACGCCGAGATGGTTGAGGATCTGCGCGACCTGCATGGAGAAGCCGCATTGCGGCATGGTCTTGGTGCCCTTCATGAACAGCACCACATCATTGCCGGCAACCTGCTTGCCAATCCAATCCTGGACGTCCTGAGCGCTCATCGTCGGGTTCCTTTCTGGCGGACCTTTTAGCTAGGGTGCCGCGGTTTTCAGCGCAAGGGCGTGCAGCGCGCCCCCCATATTTCCTTTGAGCGCGTCATAGACCATCTGGTGTTGCTGGACGCGGCTTTTGCCCCGGAACGCCTCCGAGACGATGGTCGCGGAATAATGGTCGCCGTCGCCGGCGAGATCCTCGATGCGGATATCGGCGTCGGGAAACCGCTCCTTGATCATCCGCGCGATGTCGTCGGCCGCCATGGCCATGGGCAAGCTCCTCGGCTTTCCGCAATCTTAGCCTTATGCCATGAAGCGCGGCAACCAGTCCTCATGCACCGCCCTGAGCGCCGCCAAGGCAAGCGGCGGCTCGCCGTCGAGCGCGATGGCATCGCCGCCCACTTTGCCGAGCAGCCTGAGCGGCACCTTTGCCACCGCTGCCGCCTTGTGGATCGCATCGGCCTGGTCGGGCGAGGCGGCGACCACATAACGCGCCTGGTCCTCGCCGAACCAGAGCGCATGCGCCGGAATCGGACCCGGCACGGGATCGAGCTCGACCCCGCGTCCTCCGGCGAGCGCCATCTCGGCGATCGCCACCAACAGCCCGCCGTCGGAAATGTCATGCACCGCCGACAGGCATCCGCTGCGGATCAGCCCCCTGACCAGATCGCCGGTGTGGCGCTCGGCCTCGAGATCGACCGGCGGCGGCGCCCCTTCGCTCCGCCCCTGCATCAGTTGCATGTAGAGCGATTGGCCGAGATGGCCGGCCTCCGCGCCAAGCAGCATGAGCACGTCGCCGTTCCGCTTCAGCGCGATGGTCGCCATCGTGGCGATGTCGGGAATGAGCCCGATGCCGCCGATCGCCGGGGTCGGCGGAATGGCGACGCCGTTGGTCTCGTTGTAGAGCGACACATTGCCGGAGACGACGGGGAAGGCGAGCGCATTGCACGCTTCCGCCATGCCTTCGACCGCGCTGGCGAATTCGCCCATGATCTCCGGCCGCTCCGGATTGCCGAAATTCATGCAGTCGGTGATGGCCAGCGGATCGGCGCCGACGGCCGACAGATTGCGCCAGCACTCGGCGACGGCCTGCTTCGCGCCTTCGAATGGGTCGGCGGCGCAATAGCGGGGCGTCACGTCGCAGGAGATGGCGAGGCCCTTGCTTGTGCCGTGCACCCGCACCACGGCCGCGTCGCCGCCCGGCCGCTGCACCGTGTCGGTCATCACCATGTGGTCGTATTGCTCCCAGATCCAGCGGCGCGAGGCGAGGTGAGGCGAGCCCATCAGACATTCGAGCGCGCCAAGCATGCTGTTCGGCGCCGCCACGTCCTGCGGCTCGATCACGGCCGGGGGCTCTTTCTTGATGAAAGGCCGCTCATAGAGCGGCGCGGCCTGACCGAGTGCCGCGAGCGGAATATCCGCCTCGACCATGCCGCGATGGCGCACCACCAGCCGGCCCGTGTCGGTGGTGTAGCCGATGATCGAGAAATCCAGCTCCCATTTGCGGAACACCCGCTCGGCGATCTTCTCCGAGCCTGGCTTCAGCACCATCAGCATGCGCTCCTGGCTCTCGGAGAGCATCATCTCGTAGGCGGTCATGCCGTCCTCGCGGGTCGGCACGCGATCGAGCTCGAGCTCGATGCCGACGCCGCCTTTGTCGGCCATCTCGACGGACGACGAGGTGAGGCCGGCCGCGCCCATGTCCTGGATGGCGATGATGGCGTCCTCGGCCATCAGCTCCAGGCACGCTTCGAGCAGCAGCTTCTCGGTGAAGGGGTCGCCGACCTGCACCGTTGGGCGCTTCTCCTCGGAGGCCTCGTCGAACTCCGCCGATGCCATGGTGGCGCCGTGGATGCCGTCGCGGCCGGTCTTCGAGCCGACATAGACCACGGCATTACCGACGCCGCTCGCCGCGGACTTGAAGATGCGGTTGGCGTCGGCAATGCCGACGGTCATGGCATTGACGAGAATGTTGTCGTTGTAGCGCGGATCGAAATTGGTCTCGCCGCCGACGGTCGGCACGCCCATGCAATTGCCGTAGTCGCCGATGCCCGAAACGACGCCGGCCACGAGGTGGCGCGTCTTGGGGTGATCGGGCGCGCCGAATCGGAGCGCGTTCATGTTGGCGATGGGGCGCGCGCCCATGGTGAACACGTCGCGCATGATGCCGCCGACGCCGGTCGCGGCGCCCTGATAGGGCTCGATATAGGACGGGTGGTTGTGGCTCTCCATCTTGAAGATCGCCGCCTGTCCGTCGCCGATGTCGACCACGCCGGCATTCTCGCCCGGGCCCTGGATCACCTGCGGGCCCTCGGTCGGCAGCGTCTTCAGCCAGACCTTCGAGGATTTGTAGGAGCAGTGCTCGGACCACATCACCGAGAAGATGCCGAGCTCGGTCAGCCTCGGCTCGCGGCCGAGCGCGGTCAGGAGCAGCTTGTATTCGTCCGGACTGAGCCCGTGCTCGGCCACGAGCTCGGGCGTGATGCCGTCAGCCGCTCTCTCCGCGCGCGCCGCGATGTTCAATGCAGCGTCTCCACCAGCGAGAGGAACAGCTTGGCGCCGTCGGTACCGGAAAGCGCGACATCGGCGAGGCGCTCGGGATGCGGCATCAGCCCGAGCACGGTGCCCGTCTCGTTATAGATGCCGGCGATGTTGTTGCGCGAGCCGTTGGGATTGGCTTGCGCGGTGATGGCGCCGCCCGCGTCGCAATAGCGGAAAGCGACACGGCCTTCGCCTTCGAGCCGCTGAAGCGTGGCGTCGTCGGCGAAATAGCTGCCGTCCTTGTGCGCGATGGGGAATCTGACGACCTCGCCGCGTTGGTAGCGGCGCGTGTAGATCGAATTGTTCCGCTCGACGCGCAGTCTCACGTCGCGGCAGATGAATTTGAGCGTGGCGTTGCGCATCAGCACGCCGGGAAGCAGGCCGGCCTCGGTGAGCACCTGGAAGCCGTTGCAGATGCCGAGCACCGGGGTTCCGGCGCGGGCGCGCGCCACCACCTCGCGCATCACCGGCGAATGCGCCGCCATGGCGCCGGAGCGGAGATAATCGCCATAGGAGAAGCCGCCTGGCAGCACGATCAGATCGCTTGCCGGCAGCACGCTGTCGCCGTGCCAGACCATGGCCGGCGCCTCACCCGTGGCGGCTTCGAGCGCCACCGCCGCGTCGCGGTCGCAATTCGATCCGGGAAAGACGATGACGGAAGCTTTCATGCTGCTCCTCCGTGCGTCATCCCGGCGAAAGCCGGGATCCAGTGAAAAAGGAGCTCGGGAGCGGGTTTCTTGATTCCGGCTTTCGCCGGAATGACGAGCATTGGTCGACGCGTCAGGCTAAGCCGCCTCGAGCTCATAGGCGTAATTCTCGATGATGGTGTTGGCGAGAAGCTGCTCGCACATGCGCTCCACTTCGGCGCGCGCCTTGGCCGGGTCGTTCTCAACCACCTCGACCTCGATATATTTGCCCTGGCGCACATTGCCAACCGAGCCGAAGCCGAGAGCGTGCAAGGCGCCGGCAATGGCCTTGCCTTGCGGGTCGAGCACGCCCTGCTTGAGCGTGATGGTGATGCGCGCCTTCATGTCCCCCTTCGTCTGATCCTATTTCGAACGCACCAGCACCGGCCCGGTCCGCGTCCGCGTCGGGTTATCCACGTGCAGGCCGAGCCGTCGCGCGACCTCCTGATAGGCCTCGACCAGCCCGCCCAGGTCGCGGCGGAAGCGGTCCTTGTCGAGCTTGTTCTGCGTCTCGATGTCCCACAGCCGGCAGCAATCGGGCGAGATCTCGTCGGCCAGCACGATGCGCATCTGCTCGTTCTCCCACAGCCGGCCGAACTCGCATTTGAAGTCGACCAGCTTGATGCCGACGCCGAGAAACAGGCCGGAGAGAAAATCGTTGATGCGCAGTGCGAGCGACATCACGTCGTCGATCTCCTGCGGCGTCGCCCAGCCGAACGCGGTGATGTGCTCCTCGGTGACCATCGGGTCGCCGAGCGCGTCGCTCTTGTAATAGAACTCGACGATCGAGCGGGGGAGCGCGGTGCCCTCGTCGATGCCGAGCCGGGTCGACAGCGAGCCGGCGGCGACGTTGCGCACCACGACCTCGAGCGGGATGATCTCGACCTCGCGGATCAATTGCTCGCGCATGTTGAGCCGCTTGATGAAATGCGTCGGCACGCCGACCTCGCCGAGCTTCATGAACAGATACTCGGAGATGCGGTTGTTGAGGACGCCCTTGCCCTCGATCTTGTCGTGCTTCTTGTTGTTGAAGGCGGTGGCGTCGTCCTTGAAATGCTGGACGAGCGTGCCCGGCTCGGGGCCCTCATAGAGGATCTTGGCTTTGCCTTCGTAGACGCGCCGGCGGCGGTTCATGTTTGGTTCCTTCACTCACAACTGGCTTGACTGCCGACAAACGCCAAACGCGTGGGCGAGAGGCTCAATGAGGCCGCGCGCCATGTACAGATTGCCATTGCCGGAATTGATTCAAGGGGTCTTGCAGCGACCTTAGCCTATGGGGAGGGGGCGTACAATGATTGGTGGGACGCAGGGGGGTTGGCCCCGCAATCGGTTGATTTCCGGCCATTTCAGCGCTATCCCTCGGCGCCAGCGGGACTGAGTTTCCCCAGGATTCCGAGCCAGCATCCCCGAATTGAGAGGGGCCCGAGGAGGCGACACGCCAAATGACGAGTTTCGAGGATCGCGAGAAGGGTTTCGAGCGGAAATTCGCCCATGACGAGGAGCTTAAATTCAAGGCGACGGCGCGGCGGAACCGGCTGCTCGGGCTCTGGGCGGCCGAGCAGATGGGGGTCACGGGCGAAGCGGCGCAAGCCTATGCCCGCGAAGTGATCAAGGCCGATCTCCTGGCGCCCGGCGAGGAGGACCTGTTCGGCAAGATCAGGTCCGATTTCGACGCCAAGGGCGTCAGCCAGTCGGACCATCAGATCAGGCGTCAGATGGCCGAGCTGATGGGCGTGGCGATCGGCCAAATCGAATCCGAAGCCAAAGGGTAAGGACGGCTTCATGCGTGAAGACCGGTTCCGCAAGGCGGCGAAAGAGCGCCGCACGCTGTTCAACGCCTGGCTCACGCTGAACAACCCCTTCCTCATCGAGTTGATCGGGGAGGCGGGCTGGGACTGCCTCACCATCGACCAGCAGCACGGATTGGGCGGCAACGAGGCTTTGCTCGGCTGCCTCATCGCCGCACGCGCCTGCGGCCTGCCGGCGATCGTGCGGGTGGCGGAGAACGATCCGGGCCTGATCGGCCGCGCTCTCGATGCGGGCGCGCAAGGCATCATGTGTCCGCTGATCGGCAGCGTCGAGGACGCCGAAGCCTTCGTGCAGGCGGTGAAATTTCCCCCGCGGGGAAATCGCAGCTGGGGCCCTTACCGGGCGCGACTCGACCACGAGGGCGATTATTTCAAGACCGCCAATGCCTGGACCATCGCCTGCCCGCAGATCGAGACCAAAGGCGCGCTCGATCAGCTCGACGAGATCCTCGCGCTCGACGGCGTCGACATGGTCTGCTTGGGGCCCAACGACCTGTCGGTGGCGCTGACCGGGCGGCTCGACATCTGGGCGCCGGAAGTCAAAGAGGCCATGACTCTCGTTCTGAGCAAATGCCGCGAGATGTCTGTGATGGCTTTGATTTTCGCCAACGACTCGGACTATGCCAAGCCGCGCGTGGCGGAAGGCTGGGACGTGGTCGCGGTCGGCACTGACGCTGGGTGGTTCTCGAAAGCCGCAGCCGAAATCAAAGAAGCGGCCAGCAACTCATAGCTGACGCCCGACCCACTCTGTGGCAAGATGGAGTGGGGTAACGGGGGCGATTCCTATGCGGATGCAAATTCGAGGCTTGATGATTCTGTTCGCGCTGGTGCTTTTCAGCGGCGCGGCCGAGGCCGGCCCTCGTGGGGTGGGCTATGTGAGACGACAGAGGCCTCATTCCGGTCTATCCGCCTTATCCCTATCGCTCCGGCTATTATCCCAAGGCCGACTGGTACTTCGACCTTCCGCCTTATGCGGCAATCAAGCCGAGCTTCTATCGCTGGCGCTATTTCATGATGGCGCAGGAGCGAGACCGCTACCGCTACATGCCGCATATCTTCCACGGCTATAGCGACGGCGACCGCATCGACGATGTCGACATTCAGGGCATCAGCGCCGACCTGAAAAGCAGCTACAGCGACTCAACGAAGCCGCGCTAGCGACGCTTGCGTCTAGGCGTCGCTTTGGCCCTATTTCGTCCCGAACACGCGGGCGAAGATCGTGTCGACGTGCTTGGTGTGATAGCCGAGATCGAACTGGGCGCGGATCTGCTCGGGCGAGAGCGCCTTGGTCACGTCCTTGTCGGCAAGCAGCGCTTCGAGGAAATCGGCGCCGTCCTCCCAGACTTTCATGGCGTTGCGCTGCACGATTCGATAGGCCTCCTCGCGCGGCACTCCAGCCTCGGTCAACGCCAGCAGCACGCGCTGCGAATGGATCAGCCCGCCGAGCCGGTCGAGATTTTGCCGCATGCGCTCCGGATAGACCACGAGGTCCTTGATGATGCCGGTCAACCGCGCGAGTGCGAAGTCGAGCGCGATGGTGGCGTCGGGTCCGATCACCCGCTCGACCGAAGAATGGGAAATGTCGCGCTCGTGCCAGAGCGCTACGTCCTCCAGCGCCGGCATCGCGTAGGCGCGCACCACGCGCGCCAAGCCCGTCAGATTCTCCGCCAGCACCGGATTCCGCTTATGCGGCATGGCTGACGAGCCTTTTTGCCCCTTGCTGAAATATTCCTCGGCCTCCAGCACTTCGGTTCGCTGCAAATGCCTGATCTCCGTGGCGAGCCGTTCGACCGAGCTTGCCACCACGGCCAGTGTGGCGAAGTAAGCGGCGTGGCGGTCGCGCGGCACGACCTGGGTGGAAATCGGCTCGACGCGAAGGCCGAGCTTCTTCGCCACATAGGCTTCGACCTTGGGATCGACATGGGCGAAGGTGCCGACCGCGCCGGAGATGGCGCAGGTGGCGACCTCCTCGCGGGCGCGCACCAGCCGTTCCCGCGCGCGGGCGAACTCGGCGTAAGCCACCGCGAGCTTCAAGCCGAACGTGGTCGGCTCGGCGTGCACGCCGTGGCTGCGGCCGATCGTCAGCGTGTCCTTATGCTCGAAGGCGCGGGTCTTCAGCGCGGCCAGCAGCGCATCGACATCGGCAATGAGGATGTCGGCGGCCTCGACGAGCTGCACGTTGAAGCAGGTGTCGAGCACGTCCGAGGAGGTGAGGCCCGCGTGCAGGAAGCGTGCTTCCGGGCCGACATGCTCGGCGACCGAGGTGAGGAAGGCGATCACGTCGTGCTTGACCTCCCGCTCGATCTCGTCGATGCGGGCGACGTCGAAGCCACCGCGCCGCTTCACGGCATCGGCGGCGTGCTTGGGGATCTGCCCGAGCTCGGCCATCGCCTCGGCGGCATAGGTCTCGATCCTGAGCCAGATGCGGAACCTGGTCTCAGGCTCCCAGATGCGGGCCATCTCGGGGCGGCTATAGCGGGGGATCATAGACTTCGAAAAAGCCTTTCCGCGAGGGATGTGCGCGAGGCGTAAGCTCTATCAGAGCCCGCGCCACCGCTCAAATCGTCGACCCCTTCAAATATCGGCGGTCTTGGCCTCGCGCGGCCCGAACCAGGCGATATAGATCGCCGCGGCCAACGACAGAGCGGCATAAGCCGGCCGGGGCGGCAAGAACATATCGAGCAGGAATGTGTAGAAGTCGTTGAGCGAGGCGAGATACATGCCGGTCAACGACCAATCCTGCTGGTTCGGATAGGTGGCGTGGATATAGATGAATCTGAGCAGGCCGCCGAAGCTGCAAAACGCCACCACGAAGATGAACAGCGCGAACAGGGTGCGGACGACGAAGCCCCGCTTGGCGGCGAAGCTTTGCACCCACCAGGTGACCAGTGCGGCCAAAGCGCCGGCGAAACCGACGATGCGCAGCGTGTGCCGCGTCTGCTCGTTCATGAAGCTGTTCACATAATCGCCGAGCAGCAGCGCCCACATCGAGACGCCGATCACCAAAGCAAAAGCCAAGGCGAGCACGAAGCCGACCACGTTGCCGAAAGAGAGTTTGTCCATTGGCCCCATCCCGCCGGTTTATCAGCCTTAACTATGCAGGGGAATTAGCCCCGCCGCAATCGCCGCCGAGGCAAGGGGAGGGCCTGCTTGCCCGGGCGTGGCATTTGTGCTCGGATCGCCGCGAAGCGAACGGGGTATGGAGCAACTAAGCCATGGCATTTGACGACCTCGAGGCGGAGCTTGCTCTCCTCATCAATCAGATGGAAAACCAGCCCGAGGACGTGCACGAGCTTTATCTGCGCATCTTCGAGAAGCTGAACGAGTTCAAGGCGCTCGGGCTCCCGCTGCCCGACGATCTGGTGCGGGTCGAGAAGGAACTCGGGGCCTATTTCAAGGAGCAGGAGCAGGCCGCCAAGAAGCGCTAGCGCGTCCGGCTATTGCAATGCCTGCTCGCTGATCTCCTCATAGGTGCCGTTCGACCAGCGATAGACGGCGTAAGGCGGCAGGTTGGGGTCGCCCTTCTCGTTGAATTTGAACTTGCCGATCACGGTGTCGAACTCGGTGTCGTTGAGCGCCTTCACCACATCGGCCGAGGCTATCGACTTCGCCTTCTCCGCCGCCTGCTTCCAGGCCTGGATCGCGGCGTAGGTGTAGAGCACATAGCCCTCGGGCTCGATGCCCTTGTCCTTGAAGCGCTTCACCACCTCGGCAGCAGCCGGGTTCTTGCGTGGGTCGGGGGAGAAGGTCATCAGCGTGCCTTCGCCGGCAGGCCCGGTGATCGACCAATATTCCTGGGTGATCAGGGCATCGCCGCCCATCAGCACGGTTGCCAGGCCCTGGTCGCGCATCTGGCGCACAATCAGCCCGGCTTCGGTGTGATAGCCGCCGAAGAACACCACGTCGATATTGGCCTGCTTCAGTTTTGAGACGAGCGCCGAGTAGTCCTTCTCGCCCGCGGTGATGGCCTCATACATGGTCTCCTGCTTGCCGGCCGCGTTGATCGCCTTCTTGACCTCGTCGGCGATGCCTTTGCCGTAGGCGGTCTTGTCGTGCACGATGGCGATATTCCGGTCGGAGAAATGGCTGGCGAGATATTTGCCGGCGACGCCGCCTTGCTGGTCGTCGCGGCCGCAGACACGATAGATGTTGGGGCCCGCGCGCTCGTCGGTGAATGCGGGATTGGTCGAAGCCGGCGAGATCTGCACCATGTCGCTCTCGGCATAGACCTTGGAGGCCGGGATCGAGGACCCGGAGCAATAATGTCCGGCGACCAGCGCAACGCCCTTGGCGGTCATCTGGTTGGCGACCGCCACGGCCTGCTTCGGGTCGCAGGCGTCATCGCCGATATCGAGATCGAGCTTCTTGCCGAGCACGCCGCCGGCGGCGTTGATGTCCTCGACGGCAAGCTCGGCGCCGTTCTTCATCTGTTGACCGAAGGAGGCATACTGACCCGTGACCGGGCCGACGATCGCGATCGGCGTCGTGTTGCTCTCCTCGCCCCCACCGCAAGCGGCGCTCAAGGCGGCCAGAGCGAAGGCTGCGAGCAGCCCGGCCATACGCTTCATTGTTACCTCCCTCTGCGAACAGTCTGATGACTCTATAGCAATTCGCCCGCGAGCGTGCACTGGCTCAACCGAGCCGCGCGCGCCAGGTGAGCGGGCTGGTTCGTTCGTAAAGCCAGCGATATTGCGTCACCATTTGTGTCGTCCGCATCATGCGGTAGCCGAGACACGCCGCCCCGAGCAGCACAACATAAGTGACGAGATAATAATAGAGAGACAGAAGTTCGCCGTCGAACAGCGAATAATGGAAGAAGCGGACTGCCGCGGCCAGCAGCACCATGTAGAAGAAGATGCGTCCGAACGGCTTCCACGAGCGCGCCAAGCCCCGTCCGGCGAGGAAGGCGGCGCCCCCGCCGATGATCACGGTCAGCACCAGAAAGACGCGAAGGCTGTCGTCGGAGAGCCAGCTCATCCCTGCGCTCCGGGTTGGGCGGCGATCTGCGCGCCGCCCTCGAGATAAGCCGCCTGCACCTCGGGACTGCCGAGCAGCTCGGCGCCCGAGCCGCTCATGGTGATCCTGCCATTGACCATGACATAGCCGCGATGGGCGAGCTTGAGCGCGTGATAGGCGCTCTGCTCCACCAAGAAGACGGTCAGGCCGTAATCGGTGTTGAGCGCCCGGATCGCCGCGAAGATCTGCTTGACGATCAGTGGGGCAAGGCCGAGCGACGGCTCGTCGAGCAACAGCAGCGTCGGGCGCCCCATCAACGCCCGGGCGATCGCCAGCATCTGCTGCTCGCCGCCGGAGAGTGTTCCGCCGCGTTGATACTGGCGTGCCTTGAGCAGGGGAAACAGCGTGTAGACGTGGTCCAGATCCTTGGCGAAATGGGTCGGGTCGTTGGCGATGATGGCACCCATTTGCAGATTCTCCAGCACCGTCATGCGCGAGAAGATGCGGCGGCCCTCCGGCGCCTGCACGATGCCGAGCCGCGCCACTTCATGCGTGGGCATGGTGGTGATATCGCGGCCCTGGAACAGGATGTGGCCGTCTCTTGCGCGTGGACGACCGAAGATCGTCATCATCAGCGTCGTCTTGCCGGCGCCGTTGCCGCCGATCAGCGCGACGATCTCGCCTTGCTGGATGTCGAGGTCGATGCCGTGCAGAATCGGCAGCACGCCGTAGCAGGCCGTCACCTTGCGCATTTCGAGCAGAGGCTTGCTCATAAGCCCACCTCCCGCTCGATCACCGGAAGCTCCTCGTCGGGCACGCCGAGATAGGCGGCGATGACTCGCGGGTCGTTACGCGCCTCGTCGGTCGTGCCGTCGGCGATCTTCTTGCCGTAGTCGAGCACCACGACGTGGTCCGAGATGCGCATCACCACGCTCATGTCGTGCTCGATGAGCAGCAGCGCGATGCCTTCCTCGGCGCGGATCGAGAACAACAGCTCATTCAGCCCGTCGCTCTCGCGCGCGTTGAGGCCGGCGGCCGGCTCGTCGAGGCAAAGCAGCAGGGGCCGGGTGCACATCGCGCGCGCGATCTCGAGCCGTCTCTGGTCGCCGTAGGGCAGCGACCCGGCCGGCTCGTCGGCGCGCCGCGTCAGCCCAACCCGGTCGAGCCAATGCCGCGCGAAGTCGACGGCATCCCGTTCGGCCTGGCTGAAACCGCCGATGCCGAGAATGGCGCCGATGGTGAAGCCCGAGGCGCGCATCAGCACGTTGTGCTGCGCCACCATCAAATTCTCCAGCACGGTCATGCCTTGGAACAGGCGGATGTTCTGGAAGGTGCGGGCCACGCGGGCGCAGCTATTGATGTTGTGATCGTCGAGCCGCTCCAGGTTGAAGCTCTCGCCGCCGGGATGGGTAAGCAGCATCAGCCCTTCGGTCGGCTTGTAGAAGCCGGTGATGCAATTGAACACCGTGGTCTTGCCGGCGCCGTTAGGCCCGATCAGCGCGGTGATGTCGGTGCGGCCCACCGAGAAAGAAACGTCGTCGACGGCGAGCAGCCCACCGAAACGCATGGTCAGGTGCTCGACCTTGAGCAAGGGAGAGGTTTGCCACGGCTTCATGCGCTGCCTTCTTCGACCAGATCCTTGGGTATGGGCCTGGCCTTCTCGAGTGCGATCGAGGGCGTGCGCGTGCCGACGATGCCGCGCGGCCGCCAGACCATGATCCCGACCATGGCGACGCCGAACAGCAGCATGCGATAGAGCGCCGGGTCGAACCCTTCGCCGAAAAAGTCTTGCAGGTGCTCGGTGTGACGCAGCGCCTCGAAGCCGCCGACCATGACGATCGCGGCGAGGGCGACGCCGAGCTGGCTGCCCATGCCGCCCAGCACGACGATGGCGAGGATGATGGCGGACTCGATGAAGGTGAAGCTCTCGGGGCTGATGAAGCCTTGCCGCGTGGCAAAGAAGCTCCCGGCCAAGCCGCCGAACATGGCGCCGATGGCGAAGGCCGACAGCTTGGTGATGGTGGTGTTGATGCCGAGCGAGCGGCAGGCGATCTGGTCCTCGCGCAGCGCCTCCCAGGCGCGGCCGATGGGAAGCCGCCGCAATTTCAACGTCACCAGATTGGTGATCAGGGCGAGGCCGAGGATCACGTAATAGAGGAAGATGATGCCCTGGATCGGGTCGTATTTGAGCCCGAAGAACGAGCTGAAGGTCTGCTCCCCGTTGGCGGCGAACGGCAAGCCGAAGAACGTCGGTTTGGGAATCCCCGACACCCCGTTGGGGCCGTTGGTCACGTCCGTCCAGTTGAGGAGGATGATGCGGACGATCTCGCCGAAGGCGAGCGTCACGATGGCGAGATAGTCGCCTCTGAGCCTGAGCACCGGGAAGCCGAGCACGATGCCCCAGAGCGCCGCCGCGGCGCCGGCGATCGGCAGGCAAATCCAGAAGCCCAAGCCGAAATGCGTGGCGAGTAGCGCGAAGGTGTAGGCGCCGACGGCGTAGAAGGCGACATAGCCGAGGTCGAGCAGCCCGGCGAGGCCGACCACGACATTCAGCCCCCAGCCGAGCATGATGTAGGTGAGCACCAGGATCGACAGGTCGAACAGATAGCGCAGCGGCAAATTGAGATGGAAGGCCTTGTCGAGCAGATAGGAGCAGATCGGAAACAGAATGGCGAAGGCGATGCCGCCAATCGTGAAAATTCGCCCGTAAGGCAAGTTCGGGAAGACATGCACGATGGTCCGCCGCACGAGCCCGAGACCCATGAAGACGAGCACGCAGATGCCCACGAGCTTGCAGGCCGCATTGCCGATGACCATGCCGGCGATGAGGATGACCAGCGCGAGAGCGGCGGCGATGCCGAGCACGCTGAGGTCGCGCCGCGTGAACGTCTCGCTGCTGAAGAGCTTGGCGAAGGGCGTGGTCAGCGGATATTCGGCGTGCCAGACGAAGAGATTGAGCAGCAGCCGGCCGAAGAACACGATGCCGACGGCAATCGCCAGCAGGGCAGGGCGGCCCTGAAGCGTGAGCCCCGTCACATTGTCGACGGTCCTAAACCCGAGCAACAGGCTGAACAGCGCGAAGGTGATGATGGCGGCGAGCAGCGAGTTGAGAAGCGCCGGCCCGAGCCTCTGGCTGAACGATGTGCCGGGCTCAGCCAAGGCGCTCAGACCTTCTCCACCTCGGGACGGCCGAGCAGGCCGGTCGGGAAAAAGATCAGCACGATCGCGAGCATCGAGAAGGCCGCGACGTCCTTGTACTCGATGGTGAAATAGGCGGACCAGAAGGTCTCGATCAGGCCGATGACGAGGCCGCCCAGCATGGCGCCGGGCAGCGAGCCGATGCCGCCGAACACCGCGGCGGTGAAGGCCTTAATGCCGGCGACGAAGCCGATATAGAAATCGATCACCCCGTAATAGAGCAGGTAGAGCAGGCCGGCGACCGCGGCGAGCGCGGCGCCGATCACGAAGGTGAGCGAGATGGTGCGGTCGACGTTCACCCCCGACAGCGACGCCATCAGCCGGTCCTGTTCGCAGGCGCGCTGCGACCGGCCGAGCGCGGTGCGGGTGATGATCAGCCAGAACACCGTCATCAACACGAGCGTCGTGACCACGATCAAGATTTGGATGTTGGAGAGATTGACGGCGAAGTCGCCCTCCTGGAACAGCGTGTAACCGCCGGTCACCACCGGCTGCAGCGGCTTCACCCGCGCGCCTTGTGAAACCTGGATGAAGTTCTGCAGCACGATCGACATGCCGATGGCGGTGATGAGCGGCGCAAGCCGGAACGACTCGCGCAACGGCCGATAGGCGATGCGTTCGACCGTCCAGCCCCACACCGCGGTGAGCGCCATGGCGACGATCAGCACGATCACCAGGGCAAGCGGGATCATCGTTACGCCGAGGCTCATCAACAGCAGAAAGGCGATCAGCGCGATGAAGGCGCCCACCATGAAGATGTCGCCATGGGCGAAATTGATCATGCCGATGATGCCGTAGACCATGGTGTAGCCAATGGCGATCAGCCCGTAGATCGAGCCGAGCGCGATGCCGTTGATCAACTGCTGAAGGAAATAGGCCATTGGCCTTCCCGTCCCCCTGGCGCGGGCCATTGCCCGCATGCGCCCACGGCTTTTGGCTCAAACCTTGGTTTAAGTGCTTGGCCGAAAGCCCCCTAAGCCTTCTTAGCAAGAAGGGCTTGCCGCGCACAACGACGCTGATCTGCCGGGCGCGCCCAAATCAAAGTAACAGATGCGAGCCGTCGCAATAGGGCGGATCGCCCGTATCCTTGCAGCCGCAGAGCAGCGCAAGCTCGCTCCGCTCCGCCGTGAACATCAACGGCTCGATCCCGGTGCCGGTATGCGAGCCGTCGCAAAACGGTTGCTTCTTGCTCCGGCCGCAGCGGCACCAGGCATAGCGTTTGCCGGCCTCGAGCTCGACTTGATACGGGTTGAGCTGCGGTCGTTCTGGCTCAGCCATAATAGATGTCCTTTGCCCAGTCGGCCGTTGATGGCCCGTTCTTGGCGCCTTGATTAGCCAATTCGCCCTGGCTGCACAAGGAACAGAGGTTTTCGCACGTTAAGGGGCTGGGAATCTGTTGGCCGCAAGATCGGCCTCGCCGATTCGGCGATGCCGAACTGTCGCGGGCGCGGGAAACCGCGCGAAAAGGGCTTGAGTTGATGCACCATCCGGACCATAGAGGGCAAAAAGCCGTGCCCGTGCCCGTTGCATCGGTGACACGGCAAGCCCGCTTTGGGCATTTCAGTCGGGGACAGGCGGGGGCCAGAACAGAGTCAGAGGCCGCCCATGGCTGAGCTGATTTTCACCCTGATCTTTCTCGCCGCCGTGTTCGGCTTGGCCATGAACCGCGCGGGCCTCAAGGCCTGGGCGATCGCCGTCGCTCTCTTCACCCTGAGCGCGCAGATGGGCCTCGTGCATGGCCATCTGCATTGGCCGCATTTTCCGCTCTGGTCGCTGCTTGGCTGGCTCGTCGCCGGGCTTCTGTTTGCGGCGAGCATCCCTGAGATCAAACGCAAATACATCACGCTGCCCGCCTATCGCGCCTTGAAAGGCGCGATGCCGACCATCTCCGAGACCGAGCGTGAGGCGCTCGAGGCGGGCACCGTCGGTTGGGACGCCGAGCTGTTCTCGGGCAAGCCGGACTGGTCGAAGCTGCGCCGCGTCGCCCCCATCACGCTCACCGCCGAGGAGCGCGCCTTCCTCGACGGGCCGACCACCGAGCTCTGCAAGCGGCTCAACGACTGGCGCATTCGCCATGAATTGCACGATGTGCCGGACGACATCTGGCAGTTCGTCTGCGACAACGGCTTCCTCGGCATGCTCATCTCCAAAGAGCATGGCGGGCTGGGCTTCTCCGCCCAGGCGCAGTCGCTCATTCTCGGCAAGATCTCCTCGCGCAGCCCCGACGGCGTCACCATCGTCATGGTGCCGAACTCGCTCGGACCGGGCGAGCTGATCGAGAAATACGGCACCGACGCGCAGAAAGAGCATTTCCTGCCGAAGCTTGCGCGCGGGGAGGAGATTCCCTGCTTTGCGCTCACCGGTCCGTTCTCGGGCTCCGACGCCGCCTCGATGCGCGATGTGGGCGTCGTCACGCGTGGGGTGCATGAGGGCAAGGAGATCGTCGGGGTCAGGCTTACCTGGGACAAGCGCTACATCACGCTCGCGCCGAAGGCCACGCTGCTCGGCCTCGCCTTTCGCCTGTTCGACCCCGACAATCATCTCGGCCGCGGCGAGGATGTCGGCATCACGCTGGCTCTGATCCCAACCGGTCATCCGGGCGTCGAGATCGGGCGGCGCCATCTTCCCGCCGGCGCCGCCTTCCCCAACGGCCCGACCAGCGGGCGCGACGTATTCGTGCCGCTCGACTGGATCATCGGCGGCAAGGAGCGGGCAGGGCAGGGCTGGCGCATGTTGATGGCCTGCCTCGCCGCCGGCCGCTCCATTTCGCTCCCCGCGACGAGCGCCGCCGCCGCCAAGGCGATGCTGCGCAGCAGCACGGCCTATGCCCGCATCCGCAAGCAATTCAACTTGCCGATCGGCTTCATGGAAGGCGTCGAGGAGCCGCTCGCGCGCATGATCGAGTGCGCCTACGAGCTGGAAGCCGCGCGCTCCGTCACGGCCTCGATGGTGTCGGCCGGCGAAAAGCCCGCCGTCATCTCGGCGCTGCTGAAATATGTCTCCACCGAGCGCATGCGGCAAAGCGTCAACGACGCGCTGGACATTCACGGCGGCAGAGGCATCTGCGACGGGCCGTCGAATTACATTCAGGGCGCCTATCAGATGGTCCCGGTCGGCATCACCGTGGAAGGCGCCAATATCCTGACGCGCACGCTGATCACCTTCGCCCAAGGGGCGCTGCGCAGCCATCCCTATCTCTTCACCGAGATCGACGCGCTGCAGGATGAGGATCGAGAGCGCGGGCTCGCGCAATTCGCCCGCACCTTCGACGACCATGTGAGCTTCACCGTCTCCAACGCCGCCGGGGCCCTGTTCCACAACGTGACCTTCGGTCTGTTCGCCTCGTCCCCGCCCAACGCCGGCCGCACGCGCGGCTGGTGGCGCCAGCTCGCCCGCGCTTCCCGCTCTTTCGCCCTGGTTGCCGATGTGACGGTGGCGCTGCTTGGCGGCGGGCTGAAGGTGAAGCAGAAGATCACCGGCCGCATGGCCGACGCGCTCGCCGAGCTCTACCTGCTCTCCACCGTGCTCAAGCGCTATGACGACGACGGGCAGCCCAGGGAAGACGAGAGTCTCGTGGACTATTGCGCCACGAACTGCCTCTACCGCTTCGACCAGGCGCTGCTCGGCGTGGTGCGCAATTTCCCGCTGCGCTGGGCGGCGTGGCTGATGGCCGCGCTCGTGTTTCCCTTCGGTACGCGCCGCGCGCCTGCGACCGACAAGCACGGTGCCCAGCTGGTGCGCGCGGCGCTGCAGCCAGGCGCGTTCCGCGACCGTCTCACGCGGGACATCTTCATTTCCGACGATCCGAACGACCGCTTGGGGCTGCTGGACTACACCCTGGCCAAGGCCGTGGCCAGCGAAGCGGCCGACAAGAAGCTCGAACGCGCGATCCGCAAGGGCGAAGTGAGACGTTTCCACGACAGAGACTGGATCGCCGACGCCGAAGCCAAGGGCGTTCTCGACGCGGCCGAGGCGCGCTCGCTCGCCGAGCTGCGCGATCTCGTGGCGCGAGTCATCGCCGTCGACGATTTCTCCGCTGCCGAGCTCGCGCGCGATCAGCTGCGGCCCGCGCGTCAGGCGGAAGCCAATCCGTCACCTAAGCCCGAACATATTGCCGCCGAGTAGAGTAACCCATGGCAATGACCCTTCCCGATTTGCAGGACTGGCGCTTCACCGTCGACTTCGAGGGCATCGCCTGGGCGATCATCGACCGCCAGGGCGAGAGCATGAACTCGCTCGGCCGCGGCCCGACCGAAGAGCTGGGCGAGATCGTCAAGGCGGTCGAGGACATGGCCACGCGCGGCGAGGTCAAGGGTCTGGTGCTGATGAGCGGCAAGGAGTCGAGCTTCATCGCCGGCGCCGACATCAGGGAATTCGAGGGCTTCGACACCGAGGAAAAGATCGCCGAGGTGGTGAAAGAGACGCTCGAGCTGCTCAACCGCATCGACCGGCTCTCCGTGCCGGTGGTCGCCGCCATCCATGGCTATTGCCTCGGCGGCGGACTTGAATTGGCCTTGGCTTGCGACTGGCGCATCGCCGATCGCGAGGAGGGCACCAGGCTGGGCTTCCCCGAGGTGAAGCTCGGCATCTTCCCGGGCCTGAATGGCACGGTGCGCGCGATCCAGGCCGCTGGCCCGACGGACGCCATGACGGCGATGCTGACCGGGCGCATGTTGCGCCCCACCGCGGCCAAGGCCATCGGCCTGGTCGATCAGCTGGTACCGACCCGCCACACGCTGCGCTGGGCCGCGCGCAAAGCCGTGCTGCAGAAGCGCCGCTCCAAGGGCGCGCCGTGGTGGAAGCGGCTGATGCTGAAGCAGCCGGTGCGCTCCATGCTCGCCAAGCAGATGCGCGCCAAGACGGCCGAGAAGGTGCGCGAGGAGCATTATCCCGCCCCGTTCCGGCTGATCGATCTGTTCGAGAAGTACGGCGACGACCCCGCGCGCATGAAGATCGCCGAGACCGAGATGTTCACGCCGCTGATGGCGAGCGAAGCCTCGCGCAATTTGCGCCGCGTGTTCAAGCTGTCGGAGATGCTGAAGGACGAGGCGCCCAAGGACGGCTTCAAGCCGCGCAAGGTGCATGTCATCGGCGCCGGCACCATGGGCGGCGACATAGCCGCCTGGTGCGTGGTGCAAGGCATGCAGGCGAGCCTGCAGGATCTCGACGAGGCGCAAATCAAGAAAGCGCTCGCCCGCGCCAAGGGCCTGTTCAAGAAGCAGTTGCGCACGCCGCTTGCCGTCGAGGCGGCCGTGGCGCGGCTGATCGCCGATCCGGCCGGCAAGCAGATCAAGCATGCCGATGTGGTCATCGAGGCGATCGTCGAGCGCCTCGACGTGAAGCAGGCTCTCTTCCAGAAGCTCGAGAGGGAGGTGAAGCCGGGCGCGGTGCTCGCCACCAACACCTCCTCGCTCCGCCTGGAGGACATCGCCAAGCCGCTGGCCGACCCCGGCCGTCTCGTCGGCCTGCATTTCTTCAATCCCGTGGCGCAGCTCCCCCTGGTCGAGGTGGTGCGCGGCGGCCAGACCCGCGAGGAGGAGGTGCGCAAGGCCTGCGCCTTCGTCACCGCCATTGCCAAGCTGCCGCTGATCGTCAAGGACTGCGCGGGCTTCCTCGTCAACCGCGTGCTCGCGCCGTACATGATGGAGGCGGTCCGCCTCTACCAGCAGGGCGAGCCGCGCGAGAAGATCGACCAGGCGGCGCTGAAATTCGGCATGCCGATGGGGCCGCTCGAGCTGATGGACATGGTCGGGCTCGACATCGCCAACAAGGTCGGCGAGCAGCTTTCTCTCGCGCCCGGCAGCGACAACGTGCTGTCGACGCTGGTCAAGCAGGGCAAGCTCGGCAAGAAAACCGGCGAGGGCTTCTATGTCTGGGAAGAAGGGAAGCCGAAGCGCGAGGAGGTCAGCTACGACCAAGCCGAGCTCGAGCGTCTTGGCCGCGCCCTGATCAAGCCGATGCTGGATGAGGCCGATCGCGCTCTCGCCGATCGCGTGGTGGCGAGCGCCGATCATGTCGATGCCGGCGTGATCTTCGGCACGGGCTTTGCGCCGTTCCGCGGCGGCCCGCTTCACTATCGGCGGACGCAAGAGAACGCGGCCTCTCCGGCCGCCGCTGCGGCCTGAGCGTAACGGGGAGCGGCGGGACCATCATGGCGGACAATTCGATGCGGCGCGTTGCGGTGCTTGGCGGATCGCGCATTCCCTTTTGCCGCTCGCATACCGCCTATGCCGAGCTCTCCAATCTCGACATGCTCACCGCCGCGCTTGGCGGTCTGGTCGATCGCTTCGCCTTGCACGGCACGCATATCGACGAAGTGGCCGGCGGCGCGGTCGTCACCCACGCCAAGGACTGGAACCTCGCCCGCGAGGCGGTGATCGGCAGCGCGTTGGCGCCGACCACGCCCGCCATCACCATGATGCAGGCCTGCGGCACGAGCCTCGCCGGTGCTCTCGGCATTGCCGCCAAGATCGCCACCGGGCAGATCGAATCGGGAATCTCGCTTGGCTCCGACACCACGAGCGATGCGCCGGTGGTGTTCCAGCGCCGATTCGCCCAGCGCCTCGTGCAACTGTCGCGCGCGCGAAACCTTGGCCAGAGGGCCGCGGCCTTCAAGGGCTTCACACCCGCCGAGCTGGCGCCGCAGCCGCCTTCCACCTCGGAGCCGCGCACGGGGCTCGGCATGGGCGAGCATTGCGAGTTGATGGCCAAGGAATGGGGCATCACCCGCGAGGCACAGGATCTGTTGGCCTATGAGAGCCACAAAAAGGCGGCAGCCGCCTATGACGAAGGCTTCATGGACGACCTCGTCGTCGCCTGCGCCGGCGTGTTCCGGGACAACAACATCCGCGAGGACATTTCTCTGGAGAAAATGGCCGAGTTGAAGCCGGTTTTCGACCGGTCCGGCGGCACCATCACCGCCGCCAACTCCACCCCGCTGACCGACGGCGCCGCGACCGTGCTGCTCGCCTCGGAGGACTGGGCCAAGAGCCGTGGCATTCCGATTCAGGCCTATCTCAGCCTGGGCCGCACTTCTGCCGTAGATTTCGTGCAGGGAGAAGGACTTCTGATGGCGCCGACGGTTGCGGTGAGCGAGCTGCTAAAGCACACCGGCCTTGCGCTGCAGGACTTTGATTATTATGAGATTCATGAGGCTTTTGCTGCGCAGGTGCTGGCAACTTTGAAGGCGTGGGAATCAGAGGACTATTGCCGCCGGCGGCTGGGACGGGGCCAAGCCTTGGGGTCGATCGACCGGGCGAAGCTCAACGTCAAGGGCTCATCAATAGCTTTCGGGCATCCTTTCGCAGCGACAGGAGCACGTATCCTGGCGGTTTTGGCCAAACTCCTGCATAGTGGGGGAGGCCAGAGGGGTCTGATCTCGATCTGCACGGCGGGCGGCATGGGTGTCGCCGCCATTTTGGAGGGGGTCTGACCTGAGTCAAAGCCAAGGCCGCGGAGCCGGCCGAATATAACCAATGAGCGCGCTTCAAGCGCGCCGTCGGGCGCAAACAGAGGGCCTCTTAGGAGGCGCGAGGGACAGGGGACAAGAACCTAGTTGCCAAAGCGCGTAGGCGCTATTGGCGCGATTTTACGGAGGTCTCTTATGAGGCATCATGCGTTCGCTGCGGCCGTGGGAGTTTTGACCGCTGCCATCCTCGCTCCTTGCAGTCCGTCCCAGGCGGCGACGCTCGATCCTACCGGCTATTGGTACAAGCCGGATGCCGAGCGCGAATCCAAGATCCAGGTCTTCAAATGCGGCCCGGGCAAAACCCAGCTCTGCGCCAAGATTGCCTGGCTGAAAGATCCGAACGACAGCAAGGGCCGCCCGCTACACGATATTCGCAACGAGGCTCCCTCGATGCGCGACCGGCCCATTGTTGGTCTCTCGATTTTCGCCGGCCTCGCGCCGAGCGAGCCGGGGACCTGGACCGGCAAGATTTACAATCCCGAGGACGGGCATACCTACAGCGCCACGCTGACGGTCCTATCCCGGAAGGAAATCAAGCTCAGAGGCTGCAAAGCCTGGCTGCTCTGCGGCGAGAAACAGTGGCTGCGGACGTCCGCGCCTCCGCCTGACGTCATCGAGCCCACGGCACCGACCGAGGGCGGCCAGCAGATCGAGGCTTCGGCCACGCCGCCGGTTACTCCCGACGCCCAGCCGAAGGTCGAGGCTTCGGTCACGCCGCCGGCGACTCCCGACGTCCAGCCGAAGGTCGAGGCGGTCGCGGCTGCGGACACGCCGGCGCCGAGCGCCCGGGCAACGGCCACTGCCGTTCCGAACGACGCGGCGCCTTTGCCGCCAGAGAACGTGCAGGCGATGGCCGCGCCGGAAGCGCCGGTTGAGCAATCGTCCGATGTCCCGCCGAAGCCGGAGGCCGTGCCGGTACAGCAGGTTGCCGCGCCCACGCCTGCGCCCGTCGAGTACAACGGGCGGAGCGGCTACGGCTTTGTCAATGTCTCCGCCAGCCCCGCCGACACCGCGCGGCTCTCGGGCGAGGACGTGTCCAGCATGATGGTCATGACCGCGCCGCTCGCTACCGACACGGTGGCGCCCGCGGCAGTCAACCATCCCGCAACGCACTCGGCGCAGCCGGTTCCGCTCCCTGACCAGAAGCCGATGGTGAAGCCGAAGCCGATCGCCACGGCTGCCGTCAAGCCGACGCCGGCGCCGAAGCCTGCGCCGGAGGTCAAACCCGCCGAGCAGGCCGTGCCGCAGGAGGCGGCCGCCGAGCAGGTCGATCCCGCCGCCGAGGGCGCGACAACGCAATCGGCTGAGGCCGACGCGGCCATGATTGAAGAGCCGCCGCTGACGCGGAGGCAAAGGCGGCTTCTGCGCCGGCAGCAGCAGCAGGAAGGGGACCTCCTGCCCTGGTTGCGGTAGGACCGCGAGCGCAGCGCTAGCATCAATGCGAGAACGGGCGGTCGCTGTGCGGCCGCCCGTTTCGTTTGTGCGCTACGTGGAATGCGGCTAGCGCTTCGCTTCCGCGCGCAATTCCTTTCTCGACAGCTTGCCGACCATGGTCTTCGGCAACTCATCGCGGAACTCGATCTCCGCCGGCAGCTCCATCTTGGAGAGCTTGCCTCTGAGGAATTGCAGCAGCTCGGCGGCGGTCGCCGCCTTGCCCTCCTTCAGCTTGACGAAGGCCTTGGGCGCCTCGCCGCGATACTCGTCGGGAATGCCGACCACGGTCACCTCGGCGACCGCAGCGTGCTCGTAGAGCGCGTCCTCGATCCGCCGCGGATAGACCTTGAAGCCCGAGGCGTTGATCATGTCCTTGATACGGTCGACGATGTAGAGGAAACCGTCCGGGTCCATGTAGCCGACATCGCCGGTGCGGAAGAAGCGGCCGACGAAGCTCCCTTCCGTCTCTTCCGGCTTCTGCCAATAACCGGTCATCACCTGCGGACCGGCGATGCAGAGCTCGCCGGTCTCGCCGGGCGCGACCTCGACATTCGGATCGTCGAGCGAGCGGATGGAAATCTCGGTGGCCGGGAGTGGAAGCCCGATTGACCCCTCGCGCTCGATCTCCGGAAGGTTGCAGCACACCACCGGCGATGTCTCGCTCAGTCCGTAGCCCTCGACCACGCTACAGCCGCTCAACGCCTCGAACCGCCGTTTCACCTCGAGCGGGAGGGGCGCGCCGCCGGACAAGCAATATTCGAGCGAGGAGAGATCGAAATTGCCGATATGCGGATGCCGCAGCATGGCATTCAGCAAGGTCGGCACGGCCGGCATCATGCGTGGTCGCAGCTTGCCGATCAGCTTCAGCGTGTCGATCAGCTCGAATTTCGGCACGAGAATCATCTCCATGCCGCTGGCGATGCCGAAATTCATCACCGTGGTCATGGCGAAGACGTGAAACAGCGGAAGGATGCCGAGGATGCTGTCGCCCGCTCGGACGTCCAGCTGCCGCCAGCGCTTCACCTGATGGACGTTGGTCGAGATATTGGCGTGCGTGAGCATCGCTCCTTTGGGCGTTCCCGTTGTCCCGCCGGTATATTGGAGCACGGCGATCGCGTCGGGCGTGATCCGGGGCGTCTCGCAGCGCCCGTCATTGGCGAGCAGCTCCCGCTCGGTGACGATCTTGTTCGCGGCAATCGAAGAGCTCGGATCGGCGAGCTTCGTGCGTTGCAGCAGCTTGAAGCCGACCGATTTCAGGGCCGGGAGCAGAGCGGGAAAGCTCGCGACCACGGCCTTGTCGAGAGCGCCACGCCGGAGCATTGCCTCCACCTTGTCGAAGGTCACCGCAAGATCGAGCGTCACCATGATCTTGGCGCCGCTGTCGCGAATCTGTGCCTCGATCTCTTCGAGACTGTAGAGCGGGTTGAAATTGACGACGGTGCCCCCGGCCTTCAGCACACCGTAGTAGAAGATGACGAAGGTCGGGGTATTGGGGAGGAGAAGTCCGACCTTGACGCCTTCGCCGACGCCAATTGCGCGCAATCCCTTGGCGGCGCGGTCGGACAGGTCGCCGATCTCGGCGAAGCTCAACCGCTTTCCCAGGAAATAGGTGCAAGACCGCTGTCCGTAAGCCTGAACGGCCTCGTCCAGCAGGTTATTGACCAGCGAGGGCCTGAACGGCGCGTCCCAATCCACGCCTTGCGGATAAGACCTGAGCCAGGGCCGCTCGCCGCCATGCGCCGCGGACGGCGTCATCCGCGGGGATGAAGAACTGGGCTTTCTGGCCATCTGTGCTTTTCGTTTTGGGCTTTAGCGCCGATTCGCGGGCCGCGACTCAATCCTCTGCAGGGCGATTGGCCGCAACCCCTAAGGCGCACTATATTATAGGCCTGGGCGTTAACCGAGCATTGGGCTCCGGCCCTTATACTCGGACCGTCGAATATGCTGAAACGGTGGCGAGCGGCGGCGCAAAAACGCCAATTTTCTTGGCGATGAGAGCGCCCAACTGAGCATAAAACGGGCGGGGTCGCGGGTAAACTCGACAGGTTTTTAAGTCTATTCCAATGCCCGGCTTGCCCTATGATTAGCTATGATTTAGCCAGGGACACTAGACACGGACCCCCCAACGGGGCAGGGAGAGCGAAATGGACGAGGTGGCGACCAAGATCATCGAGATTTTGCGTAAGAACATGAAGGACCCGTCGAAGCCCGTTGCGCTCGAAACTCCTCTCAGCGAACTTGAGATCGAGTCGCTCGATCTCGCGGTGATCGTGTTCGATATTGAGGATACCTTCGGTATCGAGATCCCCTATAATGCAAATGAAGAGGTGGAGGCGTTCGCGACGGTGGGGTCCGTCGTTGATCGCGTGAAAAACATCATCGCAGAGACGAAGGCTTCCGGCGCAGCAGCTTGAACCAGCCATTTCCGCTCGGGCGCCTTCCCGGGACGTCGACCAGGCTTGGAGTAACGGCTTAACACTATATGGCACACACTAACGGGCGCAGACGCGTCGTGGTCACCGGCCAGGGCGTCGTTACTCCTTTGGGAACCGGTGTCGAGAAGTTTTGGGCGGCGCTCAAAAGAGGCGAGTGCGGCATCCGCCAGGTCCAAAGCTTTTCCACCGAGGATCTCTACATCACCATCGCCGGCGAGGTGCCGGACTTCGAACCGAAGGAGCGGCTGCACAGCAAGTCTCTCCTGCTCGCCGATAAGTTCTCGCAATATGCCGGCTGCGCGGCGCAAGAAGCCGTCGCCATGTCGAAGCTCGAAGTCCCGCTCAAGGACAAGGCGGCCTATCGCGCGGCCTGTATCATCGGCTCGGGCGTCGGCGGCCTCACCACTCTCGAATTCTCCTACAAGATGCTGTTCAAGGAGAACAAGCGCGCGACGCATCCGCTCACGCTGCTGAAGGCTATCGGCAGCTCGGCGTCAGCTCATGTCAGCATCGAATATTCCATCAAGGGTCCGACCTTCGGCGTGGTCAGTGCCTGCTCGACGGCGACGCACGCCATCGGTCTCACCTACCGCATGATTCGCGAGGGTCTGGTCGATCTCGGCATCGCCGGCGCGGCCGAGGCCTCGCTCAACTGGGGCGCGACCCGCGCCTGGCAGGCGATGCGGGTGTTGAGCCCCGACGGACTGTGGCCGTTCGCCAAGAAGCGCAACGGCACGGTGCTCGCCGAGGGCGCCGGCATCCTCATGCTGGAGGAATACGAGCACGCCAAGGCGCGTGGCGCGCCGATCCTGGCCGAGCTGTTGGGTTACGGCATGACGGCCGACGCCGCCGACATGGTGAACCCGTCCATCGACGGCGCCTCCACGGCGATGCAGATGGCGCTCGACGACGCCGCGCTCGGGGCTTCGGATATCGACTATGTGAACGCCCACGGAACGGCCACCGCCGTCAACGACATCAACGAGACTCGCGCTATCAAGCGCGTGTTCGGCACCGCGGCGAACAGGTTGTCGATCTCATCGACCAAATCGATGCATGGCCATTGCCTCGGCG
Organism: uncultured Alphaproteobacteria bacterium; assembly: GCA_963776235.1. GTDB lineage: Bacteria > Pseudomonadota > Alphaproteobacteria > Rhizobiales > Methyloligellaceae > Methyloceanibacter. The sequence continues at coordinate 387 of CAVZLT010000033.1, read as the reverse complement.
CCGGCGGCGGCATCGAGGCGGTTGCCGCGATCAAGGCACTCGGCGAGGGTTTCATCCCGCCCACGGTCGGCCTCGACGAGCCGGATCCCGAATGCGACCTCGACTACACGCCCAACGTCGGCAAGAACCGCAAGGTCAACTTCGCCATGTCGAACTCCTTCGCCTTCGGCGGTCTCAACGCGGTGCTCGTGTTCGGCCCGGCGCCGGCCTAAGCCACTCCCGGCTGCCTCCCTCGCGCGGTCTCCACGCAGGCTTCTGCTGCTTGCGCTGCAAGGCGGCCTGCTGAGCCTAATTTGACTGTTGATCGGCCCTCAGTCGGCCATTGCGACGGGGACGGCTACGCCGCCGGCCACCGCGCCGAGGCCCGCACCCAGGGGACCGCCAAAG
>CAVZLT010000032.1:0-56936 GCA_963776235.1 uncultured Alphaproteobacteria bacterium | reverse complement strand
GGCCAACTATTGCGACGGTGCTGAGATTGCCGACAACGTGTCCCGCTTGCACGGTTGACGCGGTTAAAAGGATCACCGTGGGGGCTACAGGCGGCGCTCAAGGAGAGCGTGACAAAGGGACGGCGCACGAAACGCTGATTAGCGAGCACTAACCGCTCAAGCCTTCTCAATGTAGCGCCTCAACGCCGCAATCATCGCAATGACAAGGTGATGCCCTGGCTGGATTGTCTCGTCACGGATTAGGTCCAGTGCCGCAAAAGCATCGGCCTTTGAGGCGATAGGCGTCTGCTCGATCAGATCGTTGACCTCGGAAATGTCGTGGAAGGCGCTAACGCGCGTGTCCGTCTCGAACGCTTCGATCTTGGCACGGCGCTCTGAAATCAGTTGAGCAAGCGTCATGGCCCTCTTTCCAAGACAGGGGGTTTGCTAACCTCTCCAAGGACCGGAGCGCAGCAATGAGCACAACCGCAATCGTGATACTGGTCGCAATCGGGTTGGTAATCATGATGCAATTAAACAGTCGGGCACGTGACCAAGACAACTCCACCCGACCTGACAAAAGTTCATCACTCGCTGGCTATATAACCGCTATCGGGGTTGTCCTCGGTATCACTGTTCTTTTAGTTCGGGCGTGCCAAGGCTCTTTCTAGCCCTTTAAGGGCGTCGGCCTTCGAGGCGATAGGCGTCCTAAACAGCTTCCGAAATATGGCTCGATGCAAAGAATGCTGGTGGGACAGAGTTGCCTTGTTAGCGTCACATGGTCGGCGTACAGTAACGTACCATCGGCAAGGGCTAGCAAGGCACCCGATGGCCGAGAGAGGTAAGTCGCGCTCCCGCCTGAAAACATAGGGGGAGTCAATGACCTCACAAAATTCCCGACAGGATTTGTACGAGCCAAAGACGCTCGTAGCGATGGACCAAGCGTTCGCCGCCATATGGAACGTCTTACGGGCGGACGACCCCTTCCGCGATTATGCCAACGATAGCGAACTTAGGATCGCCATCGGGCAAAAGCTTCTGAACCTGGCGGCGGACGGAGTGACCGACCCTGTTCGGCTCCGAAAGCTCACGGTGGAGAGCTTGCTTTTCCCACACCAGTTAGCTGAAGAAAAAGCCAAAGCGGAGCGCATTTGGTGGCGAAGCCAAAACGGCTAACCGATATTTCGGAAGCGCACTGGTGCCCGCTGAACCCGCGTGGCTCGATGCAAAATGCTGGGGACGAGCCAGTGAAACGGCGGAGCAAGAAATCACGAGCCTTCGGCTGCGGCGTTAGAAACCGAACCAGAGGCTGATACCGGGACGTAAATAGGGGTAGCCATAGCCGCCATAATAGCCGTAAGGCCGATAGTAGCCGTAGGGCCGATAACCATAGCCATAGCCATAGTTCCGGTAGCCGTAATTCCGATAGCCGTAGTTCCGGTAGCCGTAATTGCGATAGCCGTAATTCCGATAGCCGTAGCGCCGATTGCCGTAGTAGCGGTGCCCTACTTGCTGAACGATACCAGCGTCTGTTCCACCCTGGTGGATGGCCGATGCAGCAGCATCGCTGCCGAAGCGGGCTTTTCGGTGCCGATCGTCAAAGCTGCTGTGACAAGCGCGATTGCCAGTAACGGTTTCATGTTTCCACTCCTTGGAGCGTCGATTGGTTGACGGGTCCGTTAGTGCTGACGAGGTCTTTGCCGTCAGCGCCTAGGGTCCATTAATAGACACATGGGGTTTGCGGAGTTGCATTACATCCTCGTTGCCGGGAGGGAAGGCACGTTGTTGTTAATTGAGGGGCGGCGAGCAAACTGCTGACAAGTCGGGCGATGCTTGCGGCGCAAAAGCGAAATTATTGCATTGCGAGACAGCCATTCGCTTTCAAGCGTTAAACGAGTCATAATCAAAAAATATTCATCGGCATGACGGGGGCACGATGAGTTTTGTGCCACCTCCTAACGGGGAGAGCGTTATGCCGCTCAACGAGATTCCAAAATACCTAAACCCTGAGACACGTCGCCTAGTCGATGCTGCTTTGGAAGATGCGTGGCAGGAGCTAAAAAAAGACGCCTGTGTCCATGCAAATCCAGAACGAATGAAATTGGCGACGACAATTGTGGCCCTCGCATCTATTGGTGAGACAGACCCTGCCAAGCTCAAATGGTTCGCGATAAACGCTGTCCGAGGAGCGCGCGGGGTCAAGGCCGCGAAGGCAAGGCGAATTGCCGAGGCCATTGAAACAACGTCTTAATTGCAGGTTTGCGCGTCGAGTTTTCTTGCAATCTTCCCGATGATCACTCTCGAAGAATGCGTAGCCTTTTGTGGCTTGACTGAGCAGGAGGTGCTCGCCATCGCAGAGCACGAACACATACCTGAAATCGCTGCTACCTCACTCGCTGAGTATCTAAGCCATCAAGAGCATGGCGCAGAAAAAGTTCGCGACATGATTGTCGACGACATCCGGGCCAGCCAAGCTCGCAATGATCAGGAGCATGTCGTTACACTTCTCCACGTGCTGCATCATTTTCTGAGAACACACCCCCAAGCTCGGCCTCTACAGCATCCTTGGAGTGATTGCTTCTGAGCGCACCGTACTAGGTGGCTCCAGCTTGTGGCCGACTTTAAGGCGGAGAGTTGATCAGCTATACGCCGGATCATGAACCTTCTGCACGCCACCATCGAAGAGTTTGCCGCGAGGGTAACGCCGTTTTTCATCGAGAACAGGAGCCGGACGACAGCTTGTCGCTGCGCTTGTGGGTTACATCCAAAGCGCTCCCTGCTTCGGGGCAAGATGACACTAAGATTGGGTTAGGTGGGCCATCCCCACCATGAGTTCCCCTACGCAGGGAGAACCAGAGAAGCCCCGGACCCCCCCGTGCCGGGGCTTCTTTCTTGATAGCTTCCGACGAGTGACTATTCCTCGCGCCACTCTCGGATCAGCTTCCAACGATATTCTTCAGCGGTCAGACCACCGCGCATGGCAGTGAGTTGCTCCTCGGTGAAGGGCACCCGGACGCCGCCACGCTCACGCGGTATCTCGATGAAGCGTGGTTTCGTGCGTGCGGCAATCTCGCGGGCGAGCTTGAGCTTCACTCAGTCAGACCCTGGATGCTGCGTGCTAGGTAAGCCGTATCTGTTGCGGTAATAACTTCTGCGGCCCTGGGGCGGCGGCGTTCCAGCCGTCCAGTCCGCTATGCAGTTGGCAATGTAGGCTTTCGCGCCGTCTTCCGGGCAGTGCGCGCCACCTTCCGTCCCGTCTTCCGGGCAGTGCGCGCCACCTTCCGTCCCGTCTTCCGGGCAACGCGTGCCACCTTCCGTCCCGTCTTCCGGGCAGTGCGTGCCGTCTTGCGGGCAGTTCCGCGCGTCGTCCGCGCCGTTGTCTTACTCGTCGCCATGGTTTTTCTCCCAATCTATTTCGATGTCTCCATCTGCCCGTCAGGGTGCGCTTTCATCGAATAGCTTGCAGACTTTGCCGTCGCACATGGCAAGTCAATTCCTTTTTACTGGGAGGTCGAGGTTAAAATGCAACGCCTCACAGTGCTTCCAGCGCGTCGCGCCCCAGCACCACTCGCGGATCAGCTTCCACCGATACTCCTCGGCAATTACCGACACGGATCGCCGTCAGAGCCTATTGTGAAGCATGAACCATCGTTCCTAATCGCGGACCAAGCATTGTAGCTGACGTAGCACGCGGCGAGAATTGCTAGCCCATGGACTTCTATCGCAGAGCGCGCCGCCAACCAGCTTCACGCGCTTCCTGTTCAGTGCAAAACCAGCGCTCGCCCGTACTCTCATCAATCTTCACATGGCGATAGAAATGCTGGAATGGTAGATGATAGATGTGCTCGCCGTTCCCGTTGATGTTGCCTTTTATGGCGCAGGTCCGCGTCTTCTGAGCGGCCTCAGCCTCACCCAAGCGCCAATCCCACGGTTTGATGAATGATCCGGCCCATATGCCGACCTTGGCTTTTTCGGCTTCAGCCTGTTCTGCGACATAACGGTCTGAGTATTTGACAAACGCTAAGGCCCAACCCCCACGCACCATCGAGCCGTTGAGTTCGGTATTAGCCACCGTGCAGATGCCGAGAGCGCGACCATAGGTGTCCCTTCTCTCAATCTCACATTGAACTGGCTGTCCTGCGATGAGGTTTGCAAGTGCCTTGGTTGCTTGTTTGCCACAAGCGTATGTGTTGCCGTCACGCTCGCAAGTCTGCCGATCCTCTGGAGCATCAATACCGTCGAGACGGACCGCAATGCTCCCCACTTTGATCGTGTCCCCATCCACGACCTCAGCTCGGCCTGTCAGCGTAGCTGCTTCTGCCGCGGAAGGAAGCAATAGCCAGACGAGAGTCACATACAGTGAAGTCAAATGCATTGTGGATATCCGGCCCGCGCGGAACGTCGCTCTACACTAGACAGTTCGAGAAGACATTGCGCTGAATTCAAATCAAGCGCTCAATTTACCATTATCCAAACCGATGATTACGCAGTGTGACCGCCTGGACGTGTGGTAAAAGACGATAATCTCTGCACGGAGCTTTATTCATGTCTTCCATCCGAATCTTCAGCATCATTTTGGCTGGGCTAAGCATTATTTCTTTGACAGCTAGCCGTTCGGTACCAGCTCATGCCCAAAATAATTTGATTGGGGTCATTTCGAAATTAATCCAAGAGCAGCGTGCGCTAAAGGAACGCCGACACCAGGAAGCACTGGCCGTCACGAGGATGCAATTGGCGCTCAAAGCGCTGGGGTACTATGCGGATCGGTCGACGGAGATTTCGGCGAGGGCACTCAGGCCGCGCTCAAAGAATATCGTCGCTCAGTAGGACGATCCGAGTACGAAGGCCTGTCCCTGGAAGAAGTTCAGGAAATTGAAGTTAAGGCGAGTGAGGAGGCGGCTAAGGAACCCGAACAAGCGCCGTCGCCATCAGCATCAGGTCAGCGAGGCGCAATGCGCGTTCGTGCGGATTTGCCCCGACAATTAGACACTTCACTATCTAATGCCGCTGGTTGGATCGTAATCGCAAGCAGAGAAACCCCCGAAGAAGCGATCAGCGTCGCGCAGGAATATGTCCGACTCTTCACTAGTACGACCGTTATCAAGTCGTCAAATGGTCGGTACGCGATTGTTGTTGGCTGGCTCAACAGGGATCGCGGTCAGCCCTTGAAAGACGCATTGATTGCTCGGAATTTGATTCCAGACGACACTTTCCTCAGCAGCGGTGACAGGTTTGAACCCCCCGTTTGGTCGGTAAATGGGCAACTGATCCATTCGCGCGCTGACCTTCTGAACTACGCTCTGATTCGTCCTACAGCTGCACTGTTGAGCCAACTCGGGAACCCTCCCCGCGATATCGCGACATTCGGCTCCCGCGTTGCAGCGCTCCCCAAAGCGACTGACTACCTGAGCTTGAGGGTAGGCAAGTCAACCTCAGCGAAAGAGGTGAGACGGCTTCCGGAAGGAACCTTACTCAAGGTCACTAACACGCAAAATGGTTGGCTTCAGGTTCAGCTGCTAAATGGAATGAGTGGGTGGGTATCCGCAGAATATGTGACCCAAGGAGGAGAGGAAAGTGCTGCAGAGCCGAACCCGCCGGTGTCCGACAAGGAGCCAAGCCCGTCGACGAATGAACAGCCGAGCGCCCCTCCCGGTCCCGACGTGGCCGAGCAAAAGCACCGGTTGGAGCTAACGAAAGAGTTGATGATGTTCCTGGACGATCTTGCGGTCTATCTAAGGCTTCATCCTGAGTTACCGGAGATAGCCTCGATTGCAGAAGAGTTTGCCGAGCTACAGCAAGCCATTCAGGAGAATAATTTCACCGCGATTGATGCGACCACGCAGAGTTTGAAAAGACGCATGAGCGACGTTTCGGATTTCGGAGACTTTAGACGTGGTCGGAGCGAAGAGCGGAAAGAAGCCGAAATAAAAGCCCTTGGGGAGGCCGTGAGTTTGGCATCTAAGCACAAACAGTTTCTCCGGATGCGGATCGCAGAAAGCATCGGTTCGGCGGACGCGGCGACATTTGCGGGATTTTTGAAACGATATGAACTCGCTTTAGCATCAGCGAAACCAGACTTGGCCATCCTGACCAATTTGAATGAAGGGTTGAAACAGGTTGTCTCGGAAAAAGGACTGACAGCTTTATACGAAAGAGAGATGACGCGGGAAACTCTCAACAAAGAAGCTCATGCGCCCAATCCCTCTCTGGCCAATAAGGAAACCCCGCAAGATGGATTCACTCCTACCGATCGCAACAGATTCTTGATGGACGGAGACGTGGGCGACTTGGTGCTTATTTTTAATGACAGCGGCAAAGCACCGAGTGTCGTTCGCAACATTCGCGGGGACATTGTCTTCGAGAACAAAACGGCGAAGATATGCGTGCTCCACTCAACTCAGCAAAAAATTGAACAAGCAGATGTGGAAGCAATTTTAACGCCATACGGTGTGGAAAGCGTTCAATTCGATTCCCGTCCGTGTCCTGAAAGCGATTTGCAGAACTACGACGTGCTGTTTGCTCTTCGTGGCGAGTGGCTCAAGCAGCCGCCGAGCTATATGGCCCCTCTGCTTGGCCAGATTGAGGACGGCAAATTTCAGGAGCTAAAAACGCTCACGAAGGCTGCGTTAGATGACATAAAGAACAAGGATACGGCTGAGTTTGCCCGGCTTGAGAATGAAATTGCGAAAGGCACCCAGTCCGGTTACGGCCTCATCAAAATTAAGAACGGCGCTTCGTCCGTCTGCATTACGACAAGCGACGACGTGCAAGATGCTCAGATAGCGATGTTGACTGACAATAACAAAATGTTGTCGAGAATATTCGGTTCCACGCCCGAAACTTTGAGCAGGGCGGTAGAGGCGGCTTTCAGGGACGCTAAGCGCGGTGAATGCGGTGCGATATTCGGAGAACGCGGTGACCTTTGGGATGCAATCCAAGGCTTGCGACGCGATAATGTCTCTTACTCTGTAGTGCCACTTTGGTTTGATACCAAACAAGTTGCCGAGCGCGCGGAGAGCATGCGGAACGAAAAGAAAAGTGAGGCGGAAAAAAACCAAAACGATAAGCGGCAACAGGAGGAAAACGCAGAACTTGAGACGCGGAGGAAAGAGGCCGAACGCGAAACACAGCAGAGTCGAGAAGAGGAACTAAGAAAAGAGCACGGACCAAAGGCACATGCTTATGCGGATGAAATTTTTGATGGAGTCAAAACTCTTATTCAAGGTAGCGACAGTTGGACGGCATCGGCATTTCCCCAATTAAGTGGTTGGTACCGCGAAAGCACCGCCGATGGTTGGGAATACGTCTCAGCAAATAGCGCAATCAGCGACTTCGGTACCGTGAATTGGAAGGGTAGGCCGCTAGAGGTTGCTATTACCGACGTTTCTATTGAGATGAAGAATTGTCTCCTAGGAGAAAAGAAAACAACTTGCTTTAGGCTCGGACTCATTTTCGATGCCGAGTTTAAGATGCACCGGGAGCCATTTGTGACGAGTTGCGATCAGTCATCTGGCGAGGACTGGAAGCAGGCGAGAGGCTTCCAAAGTGAGTGGGTTGCACAATGAAATTGGTTTTCCAAGTCCGAAGCTCCTGAATGGTCGGCTGGCAACATTTTAAGCTGCCGCCGAATGTAACCCTGCGCCCTTGGCATCTTTGGTCAGACCGGCACGTTCGCCAATCTTATCGATAGCCCGTTGCCACCCCGTTTCAGCTTCTTTCATCGCCGTCAGCGTGGCATCCCTGGCTTGCGCGATTTCGGGGGAAATGTGCTGCTCGACCTTATGCTGGACGAGCGCAAATTCTGCCTCGTTGAGGCCAGACAAAAATTTGGGCGCGGTCAAAATGGCTGCGGCAACTGTGGGATCAGAAGCATTCTTTTCAAGAAATCCCATTCGACCGTCCTTCATGGCGGCGAGGCGGTCGCGGATTTGAGCGTGTATCGTCGCTTCAGCGATGTTGGACGGCGGCTTCACCACCAAGCCCACCTTCTGGTTCCACTGCTCGACAACTTGGGCAACAATGCCACACGCACGAGCCAGCGTTTTGGACGCTTCAAACTCCGCGATTGCTTGAGCCGCAACCTTCCTACGTTGGCGCACTTTGCCTTCAGGGGAAAGGTCAGCATTACGATCAATCTCATCCATCAGGGTGTACGCTTCGCGTATCCTCTGCCTCGCTTCCATGACGACCGCCTTCATGCGTTGCCATTGCAGAAGATCATCGGGCCATCCCTGCTCAACATCGCTGATCTAGAAGCCGAGCTTCGTGAGAAGACCGACCGCCTTGAACGCGCTCTCGGAGAGTTGGACGAGGCGAACGCGCTGGTGGACGAGATGCGCGAGTGGATCGAAGATCAGACCGGCGTCATCGAAACCTGGATCGAGGTCTTCGACATGAGGCACCTCGAAGACGGGACGTGGCAATGGAACGACGTCGAGGGCTGGGAGGAGGCCGCCAAGGTGATCGAGGAACACCAGAAGCTGGTGCGCGATTGGAACAAGTTCGTGTCTGAGTGGAACACCACGATCAGCCCGCGCTATTTCGGGCGACGGCTGGAGGCGAGCGAGGCGCAGGTGGATGAGGTCAGACACCTACGCAAGAAGGGCATAAGCATCCGCAAGATCGCGGCGGAGAAATCTCTCTCGGTCCGCACCGTCCGCACGATCCTCGACCGAGGCACGGCCAAAGAGCGGACGCGGACCAACGAGCTACGCCGCCAGCATTACGACAAGATGGGGGCGGCGCACTTCAAGGCCAAGAAGCGCGGACACGACGAGCTACCCAAACGGATCAACCGGCTGCTCAAGGACGGCGCGGCGCTGGTGAAGGCGGCGAAGGGGCTGGGCAAATAAGCGGCGCGGCTTTCGCCCGCCACGGGGCAAATATGAGGCTCTGAGAGTCTATGCTGAAATCTGAGGGGTCTAAGCCCTTGCCCCGTCGAGTCTATTTGCCAGTGCTTCTCAATTAGTTGGTAGGGGCATTGGTGCCCAGGCATTGTCTGAGGTTTTCTTAGTGTTTTCAGTACTTAAAGGTAAAAATGGTGGAGCCGGACGGGATCGAACCGACGACCTCAGCAGTGCGATTGCTGCGCTCTCCCAACTGAGCTACGGCCCCATAGGTCAAGGCATTTAGGGATTGGGCCTGAGGCCTGTCAAGCGAACGCCCAAATCGGCGGTGTTCGGCTCCCCAGTCCTGGCCCTTCGAGCCTGCAGGGGGAGGGAATGCTTGCCCTCCGCGCCGCCTCTCCGTTACATGTCCCCGGCTGTGGCCCAGGAGGTCTTTGATGGTGCCTTTGATCGGATTTCTCGTTCTCGTCATCGACCTCTATATCTGGGTGGTCATCGCCAGCGCGATCCTGAGCTGGTTGATCGCCTTCAACGTGGTCAACACCTCCAATCGCTTCGTTTATTCAGTCGCCGAAACCCTCTACCGGCTGACCGAGCCCGCGCTGCGCCCGATCAGGAGCATCATTCCCAATCTCGGCGGCATCGACATCTCGCCGGTGATTCTGATCCTGTTCCTGCTGTTCCTGCGCGATGTGGTGCTGCTCGGCTGGATTCTGCCGGCCGTGGTGCCCCAGCCCACTCTTTGAGCGAGGCAAGCGCCAGACTCGCGCTTCGCCGTGTCGCGGCCGGAATCATGCTGCCGGTGCGGCTGACGCCGAAATCCTCGCGCGACGAGATCGGCGGCATCGAGGCATTCGGCGGCGAGGCGGTGTTGAAGGCGCGCGTGCGCGCTCTGCCGGAAGACGGGCGCGCCAACGAGGCGCTGGCGAAGCTCATCGCCCATTGGCTGAAACTGCCGCCGTCCTGCGTGTCGGTGGCGCAAGGCGGCAAGTCGCGGATGAAGCAAGTGCTGGTCGAGGGCGACGCGGCGACGCTCGCGCCTCTGATCGAGGCGCGCCTCGCCGATCTAGCCGGCTAGCGCCGCGTCGATCTCCGCAACGATGGCTTCGGCGGCGGCGCGTGGATCGGCTGCGCGGGTGATCGGCCGGCCCACCACGAGATAGTCGGCACCGGCTTTTATCGCGCTTGCCGGCGTCACCGCGCGCACCTGGTCCTGGGTGTCGGCGCCTCGCGGTCTGACGCCCGGCGTGACGATGAGGAAATCCGGCCCCGCTGCCTTGCGGATCTTTGCCGCCTCATGGCCTGAGGCGATCACGCCGTCGAAGCCGCACTCCATGGCGAGCCTGGCCCGATGCAGCACCAGCTCGGCGAGCGGGTGGTCGCATCCCTGCTCGATGAGATCGGCGGCGGCGAGATTGGTGAGCACGGTGACGCCGAGCAGCTTGAGCGCGCTGTCGCCCCGGCCGCGCACGGCGGCGGCGAGCGTCTTCTTGTCGAGCGCGTGCACGGTGAGAAACGCCACGCCCAGGCGGGCGATCGCCGCGGTGGCGCGCTCCACCGTCGCTTCGATGTCGAGCAGCTTGGCATCGACGAACAACGGGACTTCTCGGCGCGCCAGCTCCTGCGCCAGCGCGAAGCCGCCCGAGAACAACAGCTCGAGCCCGATCTTGTAGACGCCGACGCTGTCGCCGAGCGTCTCGGTCAGCGCTTTGGCCTCTTCGACGTTTGGCACGTCGAGCGCCACGATCAACCTGTCACGGGCAAGCGTCATGGCACGATAAAGCTCTTGGCGGCGACGGCGAGCGCCTCGACCACATCGGTGCAGAGTTTCTGCTGGGCGGCGTCCTTGAGGCTGCCGTCGGCCTCGAACGCGTCCATCGCGCGCGGCACGGCGATCTGCTGCGGAATGACGGTCGCGCCGATGCCGACCTCGAGGATCTGGCGGAGATGGAGCAGACTGCGCATCGCCCCGTAATAGCCGGGCGAGGCGCCGGAGATGGCGAACACGCGCGTCTGGTAGACTTCGAGCCCGGTCTCGCCCTTGGCCCTCACCCGGCTCACCCAGTCGAGCGTGTTCTTCAAAAGCGGCGTGATCGACGAATTATATTCGGGGCTGGCGATGAACACCCCCTGATACTCGCCGAGCAGGGCCTTGAACGCGCGCGCCCGCTCGGGCGGTCCGTCCTTGGCTTCGAGGTCGCCGTTATAGAGCGGCATCGGGTAATCCTTGAGGTCGACCTGCACCGCCTCGATGCCGTTGGCTTCGGCGATGTGCCGGGCCAGCGCGGCGAGCTTCTTGTTGTACGACCCTTCCCGCGTGCTGCCGGCGAAGAACAAGAGACGCATTCCGTTTCCTTCTGCTTAGCTGGCCGAAGCCTTGTCCTTGCCGCCGATCCCGAACAGAAAGCGCAACGGAACCGTCGCCGCGGCGACCAGCGGCGTAGCCAGCGCGAGGCCCAGCAGTCCGAAGATCGCGCCGAGCACGAGCTGGCTCAGGATCACCACGGCCGGCGGCATCGACACCGCGCGCGCCTGGATCAGCGGGGTCAGGAGATAGCTCTCGAGGAATTGGATCAGCGCGTAGAGCCCGACCACCATCAGCGCGAGATGAAAATTCTCGCCGCCGGCGACCAGCACCATCGGGATCGCGCCGATGATCGGCCCGAGATAGGGCAGGAAGCCGGCAAGCCCGGCGAACAGCGCCAGCACGAAGGCGATCGGCACGCCGAGGATCAGCAGGCCGACATAGGTGAAGCTGCCGATCAGCGCCATGGAGATGCCCTGGCCGATCAGCCAGCGGCGCAACAGGTCGCCGGTCTCGTACATCATCTCGACGGTGGCGGCCCGCTGCTTCTCGGGCGCCAGCCGCGCCACCAGCTGCACATAGGTATGCGGGTCGGCGGCGAAATAGATGCCGAAGAACAGCACGATCAGCCCGGCGCTGAACAGACCGACAATGGACAGCGCCACCGAGGTCGCCCCGGTGGCGATGCCCCAGGGGCTCAGGAATCCGCTCAGCATTTGCACCAGATCGACATTCTGCAGGAGATTGGCCTGATCGGCGAAAGCCGCGAGCTCCTTGGTCAGCGTGGTGGCGCCGGCGGCGATGCCGCGGGCGAGGCCGGCGATCTGTTGCGTGAGCGTCGGGCCGGCGGCGATGAACACCACGGCGAAGAACAGGGCAACCAGCAACACTACCATCGCGAGCATCAGCAGCCGCGGCAGCTTGGTGAGCTCGGCCAGCGCTCGGCTGGCGCCATACAGCACGATGGCCAGCAGGATTCCGGCGAAGGCCAGCAAGATCGCGGTGCGCGCATACCAAAGGCCGATGGCGAGAGCGAGCACGCCCAAGACCGCCGCCGTCATTTTCGCGGCCGTCGCCATGTCGCGCGAACGGATCGCGGGACTATCCTTCGCGCTGCTTTTGGGCGGTTGGCGCAAAGCGGGCTCGGCCGGCATGACACTCTCGCTCGATGGTCGCGCGCCGAGGAGAGTGCGCGCGTAAGGCGGCCGCCACTCTACGGCAAACGCCATGCGTCAGGGTAGAAGCTACTCGCCGATGCCTTCGAAGAATTCCTTGACCCGGGCGAAGAAGCCGGTCGATGCCGGGCTCGTGCTCGGATTGGAGGCGTCCTCGAAGGACTTGAGCAACTCGCGCTGCTTGCGCGACAGATTCTTCGGTGTCTCGACCTCGACCTGGATGTAGAGGTCGCCCTGCTGCTTGGAGCGCAGCACCGGCATGCCCTTGGCCTTGAGGCGGAATTGCTTGCCGCTCTCGGTGCCCTCCGGGATTTTCACCCGCGTCCTGCCGCCGTCGATGGTCGGCACCTCGATCTGGCCGCCGAGCGCCGCCGTGGTCATGACGATCGGCACGCGGCAGAACAGATCGGCGCCGTCGCGCTGGAAGAACTCGTGCGGCTTGATCGAGAGGAAGATGTAGAGGTCGCCGGGCGGGCCGCCGCGCAACCCCGCTTCGCCTTCGCCGGCGAGCCTGATGCGCGTGCCGTCCTCGACGCCGATGGGGATCGTCACCGAGAGCGTCCGCTCGCGTGTCACGCGGCCCGCGCCGTTGCAGGACGGGCATGGCGTCTCGATGGTTTCGCCGCGGCCCTGGCAAGCGGGGCAGGTGCGCTCGATGGTGAAGAAACCTTGCGTCGCCCGCACTTTGCCGACACCGCCGCAGGTGCGGCACGAGGTGGGCGTGGTGCCGGCCTTGGCGCCGCTGCCCGAGCAGTTCTCGCACACGACGGATGTCGGCACGCGGATTTGCGCCGTCTTGCCCTGATAGGCTTCCGACAGCGTGATTTCCATGTTGTAGCGAAGATCGGAGCCCCGCTCGCGCGCCGAGCGCTGGCGCGGGCGGCGCTGGCCCATGAACTCGCCGAACAGATCGTCGAACATCGCCGACATCGAGGCCGAGAAATCGGCGCCGAAGCCGGCGCCGCCGGCCCCGCCACCGAGTGCCGGATCGAAGGCGGCATGGCCGAAGCGGTCATAGGCCGCGCGGCGCTGCGGGTCTTTCAGCGCCTCGTAGGCCTCGTTGAGTTCCTTGAAGCGGCTCTCGGCGTTCGGGTCGCCGTTGCAGCGGTCGGGATGACATTCCTTCGCGAGGTTGCGAAACGCGGCCTTGATCTCGCTGTCACGCGAGCCGCGATTTACGCCAAGTACCTCGTAGTAGCACCGCTTTGCCATCGCCCCTCCGGCCCTTTACACCGCCGTCGCGTGGCGGCGCTTAAGCCTCTTGTGTTGGGCCGGCGCCGGGTTCTCCACCCGGCGCCAGGCCGTGCACGCTTTACTAGGCCGACTTCTTGCTGTCGTCGTCCTTGACCTCTTCGAAATCGACATCGACGACTTTGTCGTCGGGGCCCGCCTCGGCGGAAGGCCCAGCGCCCGCCGCTCCGGCCTGACCTTGGCTCGCCTGATACATGGCCTCGCCAAGTTTCATCGAGGCCTGAGCGAGCGCGTCGGTCTTCTGCTTGACGGCGTCGCGGTCCTCGCCCTGGATCACCGCCTTCAGGTCGCTGACGGCGGTCTCCACCAGCGCCTTGTCGCCGGCAGGGACCTTGTCGCCATAGTCCTTCAGCATGCGTTCCGTCGAATGCACCAGAGCCTCGGCCTGGTTCTTCACCTCGACCAGCTCGCGCCGCTTCTTGTCTTCCTCGGCGTGGCTCTCGGCTTCCTTGACCATGCGGTCGATGTCGGCGTCGGTGAGGCCGCCGGATGCCTGGATGCGGATCGACTGCTCCTTGCCGGTCGCCTTGTCGGTGGCCGAGACGTTGACGATGCCGTTGGCGTCGATATCGAAGGTGACCTCGATCTGCGGCACGCCGCGCGGGGCCGGCGGAATGCCGACGAGATCGAACTGGCCGAGCATCTTGTTGTCGGCCGCCATCTCGCGCTCGCCTTGGAACACGCGAATGGTGACGGCGTTCTGGTTGTCCTCGGCGGTCGAGAACACCTGGCTCTTCTTCGTCGGGATCGTCGTGTTGCGGTCGATCAGCCGGGTGAACACGCCGCCCAAGGTCTCGATGCCGAGCGAGAGCGGAGTCACGTCGAGCAACAGCACGTCCTTGACGTCGCCTTGCAGCACGCCCGCCTGAATCGCGGCGCCGATGGCCACCACCTCGTCGGGGTTGACGCCCTTATGCGGCTCGCGGCCGAAGAAGGTCTTCACCGTCTCGACCACTTTCGGCATGCGCGTCATGCCGCCGACCAGCACCACTTCCTCGATCTCGGCGGCTTTCAGGCCGGCGTCTTTCAGCGCGTTCTGGCACGGGCCGATGGTCTTCTGGATGAGATCGTCCACCAGGCTCTCGAGCTTGGCCCGGGTGAGCTTCATGGTGAGATGCTTCGGGCCTGACTTGTCGGCGGTGATGAACGGCAGGTTGATCTCGGTCTGCGTGGTCGAGGACAGCTCGATCTTGGCTTTCTCAGCCGCCTCTTTCAGGCGCTGCAGCGCGAGCTTGTCGCCGCGCAGATCGATGCCCGACTCTTTCTTGAACTCGTTGGCGAGATAATCGACGAGGCGCATGTCGAAGTCCTCGCCGCCGAGGAAGGTGTCGCCGTTGGTCGACTTCACCTCGAACACGCCGTCGCCGATCTCGAGCACGGAGATGTCGAACGTGCCGCCGCCGAGGTCGTAGACGGAGATGGTCTTGCCTTCCTTCTTCTCCAGCCCGTAGGCGAGAGCGGCCGCGGTCGGCTCGTTGATGATGCGCAACACTTCCAGGCCGGCGATCTTGCCGGCGTCTTTGGTGGCTTGGCGCTGCGCGTCGTTGAAGTAGGCGGGGACGGTGATGACCGCCTGCTCGACCTTCTGGCCGAGATAGGCTTCGGCGGTCTCCTTCATCTTGGTCAGGATGAAGGCGGAAATCTGCGAGGGGGAATATTGCTTGCCGTGGGATTCGACCCAGGCGTCGCCGTTGCCGGCTTTGACGATCTTGTAGGGGACGAGCTTCTTGTCCTTCTCGACCATCGGATCTTCGTAGCGGCGGCCGATCAGGCGCTTGATGGCGAAGAAGGTGTTCTCGGGATTGGTGACGGCTTGTCGCTTGGCGGGAAGCCCTACGATGACCTCGCCGTCATCGGTGAAGGCGACCATCGAGGGCGTGGTGCGCATGCCCTCGGCATTCTCGATGACCTTGGGATTCTTTCCCTCCATCACCGCGACGCAAGAATTGGTAGTGCCAAGATCGATACCGATCACTTTCGCCATTACAGACCTCTCTTTCTGGCAGACCGTCCCGGGCCCATGAGCGGCACCCGGCATTGCAGCGCGAGGCGTGACGTCGGTCCCCACATTCGGCGAGCCCGCCGACTCATCCGGCGGGGTTCCGCGGTTATATAGGAGGCAACCCTATGGCCCGCAAGGAGAAGCGGGTATGACAGTCGTGTCGGGGACAGGCCCGTCACGCCACGCGCTTCCAGGCGGCGATGAGAATCGGCGTAAGGCAGTAATAGCGCCCATCCGCGCCGGCATCGGCCATGTCGGCCTTGAACTGTTCGGCGCGGACCGGGTCGGCGATGCCCAATTCGGCGGCGGAGGCGAACAGTCCTTGGTAAACGCCGATCAACATTGCCGCCATGTCCTTGAGCGGCAGGTATTTCACGTCCGCCAGGGTGCCGTCGGGGACGCCGAGACCCGCCGCCTCGAATTGCGCCGGCAATTGGCGGCCTGCCCGCAAATTCCGGCCATGCCCTCTGAACACGCCTTCGAACAGGCGATTGAACTCGGCCATGGCGGGACATAGCGGCTCGACCGCGATGGCGCCGAAATCGAACTCCTGCGCCACCAGCACCCCGCCCGGCTTGGTCCAGAACGACATCTTCTCCAGCGCCGCCACCGGATCCTGCATATGCATGAGGAAGAGGCGGCAGAAGGTGAGATCGAAGGGCGCCCCCGGCACGGTGTCGAGCTCGAGCACGTTGGCGTCGATCACGTCGAACTGAGCGCCGCCTTGCGCGCGGAGATCGGCAAGCGCTTGGGCCCCGAGCTGTGCGGTCGATCTCGATGCCGGTGACGCGGCCTTGCGGTCCGACGCGGTTCCGCCATCAGCCGCATCACCGAGCCGGGACCGGAGCCGACGTCGAGGCAGTTCATGCCGGGCTTGAGTCCGACCCGGTCGAGCACCTCCTCGGTCGCGCGCTGCCACATCGATGCCTGATCGCGCAGGCGCTGATACTCGTTTGCGTCACGGGCATGCACATAACCGTCGGGATTGGCCTTCTGCGCCTTTGCCGCCACCGGGCTGATCTCCTCATTCGCCGCCGCTCTCGCTATATGGCAGTAGCGTAAGCAGCCTTGAGGTGGAACAAAGATGGCATGAATTATTTTCCGCAAGCGCTCGATTCCGCGGCTCAAGCCGCGCTTTTGGCGCGAACTTCGGCGCGTCATTGCCCAGGCGCCGCTGTTCACCCCCACCATGCCGCGCTCAGGCAAGCCGATGTCGGTGCGCATGACGAATTGCGGGCCGCTCGGCTGGGTCACCGATAAAGAGCGTGGTTATCGCTATCAGGCCACCCATCCGGAGACCGGCAAGCCGTGGCCGCCGATCCCGCCAATGTTGCTCGATCTATGGGAGGAGATCGCGCGATACCCGGCGCCGCCGGAGGCCTGCCTGGTCAATTATTATGCCGGCGACGCCAAGATGGGTCTGCATCAAGACAGAGACGAGGAGGATTTCGCCGCCCCCGTGCTCTCCGTGTCGCTGGGAGATACCGGCGTGTTCCGCGTTGGCGGGCCATCGCGCAAGGACCCGACGCAAAAGTTCGAGCTCAGGTCAGGCGATGTCGTGGTCCTGGGCGGGGACGATCGGCTCGCGCATCACGGCATCGACCGCATCGTGAGCGGCACGTCGGCTCTGCTCCCCGAAGGCGGAAGATTCAATCTCACTTTGCGCCGCGTCACCAAGCCGACGCGAAGCTAGCTCAGTCGCCAGGCCATCCGCCGTCGGGGAAATCGTCATTGGCGGCTTTGCGCGCCGCCGCGTCGCCGTCGCCTTGCGCTTTGGCTTGCTTCGCCCCGCCTTTGGCGACGGCAACCAAAGCCGGCCTGAGACAGCGATCGCCGATGGCATAGCCGGCCTGCATGACGTCGACCACCGTGCCTTCGGCGACGTCGGGATTTTGCACCTCGAACATGGCTTGCTGAAAGTTCGGATCGAACCGCTGCCCGAGCGGCTCGATGCGGGTGACGCCGTGGCGCTCCAGCACGTTCAGGAGCTCGCGCTCGGTCAACTCGACGCCTTCGAGGAAGGTCTTCAGCGCAGGGTCTTGCGCCGCGGCTTCGGCCGGGACGTGATCCATCGTGCGCTTGAGATTGTCGCCGACCGTCAGTACGTCGCGGGCGAAGTTGGTGATGGCGTAGCGCGCCGTGTCGGCCTTCTCCCGCTCGGTGCGACGCCGCAAATTCTCCATGTCGGCGAGGGTGCGCAGCAGCCGGTCGCGCATCTCGGTGTTCTCGACCAGCAGCGCGTCGAGATCGGCGCCAAGCTTGCGGTCTGGCTCGCCGTCCGCGGGCTGGGCCTCGGCCTTGAGGGAATCGGCAGGTTTAGCCTGATCCTCGTTCGGTCTCGTTGGGATCGGTCTTGTCGTCGGGCATGGGCAGCCTCGGCGAAGCGTTGCAGATGGGAAGTCACCGGGGATATCGACCGTAAGCTGAAAAAAATCAAGGGACGAGGCGCCCGAGCAGCCGTGCCGTGTAATCGACCATGGGGATGATGCGCGCGTAATTGAGGCGCGTCGGGCCGATCACCCCAAGCACACCAACGATTTTCTGCTCGCTGTCCTCGAACGGCGAGACGATCAGGGCCGAGCCCGACAGCGAGAACAGCTTGTTCTCCGAGCCGATGAAGATGCGCACTCCGTCGGCGCGTTCGGCCAGGCCCAGCAGCTGAATCAGGTCGGTCTTGGTGTCGAGATCCTCGAACAACAGCCGCACCCGCTCGAGATCCTCCATGGCGCGCACGTCCTCGAGCAGATGCGCGCGGCCGCAGACGATCAGGCTCTTGCGGTCGTCGCCGTCGCCGGACCAGGTGGCGAGACCCTCGGTGACGACGCGCGCGGTCAGCGCATCGAGCTGCGCGCGGCGCTCGTCGATTTCCCGTTCGATGCGCGAGCGCGCCTCTTCCAGGGTACGCCCGCCGATGCGGGCATTGACGTAGTTCGAGGCCTCTTGCAGCGAGGCCAGCGGCAGCCCTTCGGGGAGCGTGATGATGCGGTTCTCGACGTCGCCATCCTCGCCGACCAGCACCGCGAGCGCCCGGCCAGGCCCGAGATTGACGAACTCGACCTGCTTCAGCCGCTTGCTCTGCTTCTCGACCAGCACCACGCCGGCGCAGCGCGACAGTCCCGACAGCATCTCGCCGGCATCGCCGAGCAGATCCTCGATGGCGCGGCGCCGCCCGGCTCCGGCGAAACGGCTCTCGATTTGGCTCCGCTCCTCGCCGCTGATGTCGCCGACCTCGAGCAAGCCGTCGACGAACAGGCGCAAGCCCGTCTGCGTCGGCAGCCTCCCCGCGCTGGTATGCGGCGCATAGATCAGGCCGAGGTTTTCGAGATCGGACATGACGTTGCGCACCGAGGCCGGCGACAGCGTCATCGGCAACGCTCGGCTCAGGTTGCGCGAGCCGACCGGCTCGCCGGTGGCGAGATAGCTCTCGACGATGCGCTTGAAGATCTCGCGCGAGCGTTCGTTGAGCTGCCGCAGTCCGATCGCGGCCTCGGCCGCCGCCCGCGCTTCATTGGGGTCGGTATGACGCATGATGAGGCGAATTTAGGGACGCGCCCAAGCCACGTCAAACCGCATGCGGGCCAGTGACGGCTAGTTCAGCGGCGCGAACTCGGGCTGGAGCGGCGCGGCGAACTCGTTGGGAGCGCCGAAATGCACGAAGTAGCGCGACTTGATCGCCTCGACCGGCATGATGATGAACACGTCGGTCGTGCCGAACTGGTGGTCGATCACCGCGCCGTCGCCGACATAGGCTCCGACCCGCAAATAGCCCTTGATCAGTGGCGGGAGCCCTTTGAGCGCCGCGCGCGTGTTGATCGCCTCGCGCGGCATCATGTTCATGTCGACGCGGAGATGCTCATGCGCCCTGACGCGCCAACCCTCGGGTGCCAGCGCGTTGTGGTGGAGAAAGCTGAGCGCCTCGGCATGGATCGAGGGGTCGGTTCCCTCGAAGCTGGCGCAGCCGATCATCACATCGGCGCCATGCTCGCGCACATAGGTCCACACGCCCTGCCAGAGCAGCTCGAGCGTGCGCTTGTTGCGATAGGGCTTGAGCACGCAGGAGCGGCCAAGCTCGATGAACTTGCACTCGGGCTTGGTCCTGAGCAGCGGCGCGATGTCGTATTCGCCTTGCGTGTAGAACCCGTCATAGAGATCGGCCACATTCTGGCGCAGCAGACGATAGGTGCCGACCACCTTGGAGCGCCGCCAGCGCCGCCCATCATTGGCATCGCCGCGGTCGACCACGAGCAGATGGTCGAAGATCGGGTCGAATTCGTCCTCGTCGCGCCGCGAGAGGATGGCGAGCGCGCCGGGCGTGGCCGACATCTCCTCGTAGAACACTTTGTAGCGGAGCCGCTGCGCGCGCCTGATCTCGCTCTTCTTGCGGGCGAGCCGCACCTCGAGGTTGCCGAGCCGGCCATAGATCTTGGGCGGCTGAAAGCGCTTGCCGAAGCCACCCACCACGAATCGGCGCCGGCCTAGCAGGGGCAGCGCGCCGCCCTGGCCCGGTTTGAACATCAATCCTGGAAACATCGTGCCACCGCGAAATCTGCCCGCAAAGCGTCCGGCAATTGGCTTCATCGGCATGATCGGCCCAATGCATTTGGGCCGGAGCGGCCCCCCGGGGACACCGCGGGCGACTGATGCAACTCAACCCGCGGGCAACCCCGATTCGGCCACAACACTGGCCGGTTAGCAAACCAATTCGAACTTCATGACGGTGGTGTTTTCTAGTTCCGGCGCGTGCTGTCGCGTCCTGTTTTCTCGGGAAATCCGCGATGCTTATGTTTTGTCGTGCCTGTGGGTAACTTCCCGTTTCGTCTAGTGCGGTACCAAATCGGGTACCATTTTATCAGTGTACGTTGCCCTAACCCAGCACCTTATTGATGGCATCCGCCGCGCCCGAATCGCCTTCCTTAAACTCATGCGTGTACACCGTGAGCGTGATGGCCGGGTTGCTGTGACCAAGCTGCTTAGACACTCTCATCACGTCTAACCGGCACGATCAGTGCCGAAGCGTGACTGTGCGTAGACTGTGGAACGTCACATCTGGCAGCCAGCACACGCTACCGCCCACTCCACATGATCGAGAAATAGTTAGGCGAGATCGGCGTGCCGTCATGATTGGAGAACACATAGGCTTCGGCCTCAGGCTTGCCCATGCCAAGCTGCATCCGTAGCTCTAAGCTGCGCTTTGCGATGCTCGCCTAGCATGGTGACGGCGAACGCGGGCAGCATGATCGAGCGCTTGCCGCTTTCCGTCTTGGGCGATTTAAGCCTCAATCCGGCTTTGGTCTGTTCCAGGCTATGCTCGATATTCAGCGTGCCGCGCTTCAAGTCTACATCGCACCAACGCAATGCCAGCAATTCAGAGCGGCGTGCCCCGGTCGAAAGGGCCAGGGCGACTATCGGGTAAATCCTGTTGTCCTTGAGCGCCGTCAGACGGTCGGCACATCGTTGGCCTTCAAGATTTTATTAATTTAATTTTAAATCCTCTAATGATTTTAACCTTCATCTCATAAATTTCATACTTCCAATTCCATCATTATTTACTTCTATACGTGAAATACAATCACAACATTTCACTTCTATACATACTAACATTCCACTCCTGTCCTTCTAATACTTTTCCTATAACCTACCCAATCAATAAACAATCTAAAAAGTTGTACAGCCTCGCTCTTCCATCCCGTAGTAATCACTACACCTTTAAAAACTATCTCCTAAATTCAAAAATCATCTCTGAATCACACTAAAATTAGAAGCTCCTCATTTATCACACTTTTCTCACTTTCTTCTGTTAATCTCACAACCCACCTCTCCCTTAATCTACCACTCAATTCAAATTTATATTCCAGCAGTGCTTACACTGATTCTTCAATCCCAAACTGAGAAACCAATCCTCCTTCCGCCACAAACTATTCACGCCCTACTCAGTCTAGCGACTAAGCACTTTTTGTTATCACGTTTTCTAAACTTTTCACCCGTTCATCTTATCCAGTTTTCAGCCTATCTATCAAAAATCCATCGAAATTCCTCAAAGCATCTCACTTCGATTCTTCTTTCTCTTTGCAATTTACCTTACTTCCAGTCCCCACAGTCATCATTCAATTAACCAGACTCCATAAACGCGTTAAGCTGACATTCAGCCATGGCGAGGTGAGCAAGACAACAGCCACAAGAATTAAGCAGCGCAACAAATGATGCCAATAACTACATCGATGCATGCAAAGCCACATCCACAGCGCCATAGCCACGAGAAATAGATTGCCTCGCTGAGCGCTGAAGTCCTTCGCTAGCGCAGGCGCGCTGTTGTGCTCTAGCGCCCCGCGTGCGATTTATGCTGGCCTTTACAACATCGCGCTGACTCCTCACGCAACCCATCTATTCTGTACAGACAGTACGCGACCGTCTCGCAGCTCGGCACGATATCTTGTTCCAACCGATCTAGATATGCAACCGCATCTCAGCAGGTGCGGCCTGTATGCGAGATGTGCAGTGTTGTCATCTTGCACCCGGCATGAAACGACTAGATCAGCCGCGTCTATATCACGCGCGCCGGAACTTCGCGCCAAACATTCACTCCGCCGAACAGTTCTGATCGTCAAGCACGCGTACAATGTCGGCATGCCAGCCTGCATCACCCATACACGAACTGCTTTACGTGGTGGCATTCGTCCGCACGCTGCCGAGCTAACGCCTGAACAATATAACTCTGTGAAAACGCTCCGAAACACGAGAGCTTATGCAAGAAATGAAACCAAACAAAACTGACCACGGTAATCTTGTAGCACTACTCCTAATCTCATTTTCCCAGCCGTCACCACACCGAAATCAAGCCAGCTTCTATTAGGCAAGCAGCCGTTCCTCGTTTCTATAAACGCAGACTGTCATATACAGATTCCTTATCTCATCCATGTCTTCATGCAGCAGCCGGTCATTCTTCATCGCAGCTTACATTCAAGCCGTCTCCTCTTCTGTTTTCGTCTCATCTTCATCATCATATTTTTCATATACTTCATTGCAGAATCTTCCAGCATAACCACAACTACGATCCAAAAGTGCAATACAACTCTAAGATGCTTTCTTTCTTCTACTTCACCTAAACAACAACCACTTATAGCTTCAATTCTTAACATACCATAAGCAGTTATCCAAATAATCTCCACAACTGCATTTTTCATACTATCATATTTCTTTATATTTAATTCTCTATAACTTTATTATATTTATAAGATAATTTATAATTATTTATTAGCTTTTCCATGTGACAGTCTGGGGAAAGCGCACAACTTGCGGACGTTTTTCGCCCGCTTTTACGCGGCGCCGCGCCCGGATGGCGTTTTGGCCACAGCCGGACGCTTCCAGCGGGCGAGCAGCGCCGCGAGATCCGCCTTCTCGAACGGCTTCGCCAAATAATCGTCCAGGCCGGCCTCCAGATAGGCGGCGCGGTCGTCGGCGAAGGCATTGGCCGTGAGCGCCACGATCGGTGGCCGCCCTTCAGCCGGACGGGCAGTCGTCGGGGTAAAGCGCCCTGATCCGTCGCGCCGCCTCGATCCCGTCCATGTCCGGCATGTGGATATCCATGAAGATGAGGTCGAAGCCCTGGCCGTTGGCTTCGCCAAGCGCCGTGCCGGCTTTGGCGATCGCCTCGGCACCGTTGCGCACGCGCACGACGCGCGCGCCGGATTTCTCCAGCACCGTGCAGGCAAGCAGCGCGTTGATGTCGTTGTCCTCGGCAAGGAGAATGGATAAGCCGCTCGCCGACGCGCGGCCGGCACGGGCCCGCGGCCGGGTCGACTTGGCGGTATCGGTGGTCTTCGCTTGCGTCTCGTCGAGATCGCCGAACAGCTGATTGAGCAGCGAAAAGGGCCGCACCGGGCGAACCAGATAGAAGTTGAAGCCTGCGGCGCGGAACGACGGGATGTCGCCGCGCTCGGAGGGATCGATGATCACGGCGGTGCGTTGCCGCCGGCCGATGCCGCGTGCCTTGCGCAGCAGACCGATGAGGCGTCCGGCTCCGGCCGCGACACCGGCCCGATCCGTCAGCAGCGCGGTGAAGGGAACGCCGGTGGCCTCGGCGTCCGCGGCGATGCGCTCGGCATCCTTCAGCCGCACGCGGGCGACCGAAGCGCCCACGGCGACGAGCTGATCGCAGACCAGGCTCGCCTCCACGTCGCCTTCCAGCACCAGCAGCACCTTCTCTCCGTCCGCGGGCCGCGGCCAGGACGCGCCGAGGCTCGCCACCTGCGCCGGGACCGCGAACGGCAAATCCACGGTGAAGGTGGCGCCGGCCCCGGGCACGCTGATCACGCTGATGCCGCCGCCCATCTCGTCGACGAGGCGCTTGGAGATGGTGAGACCGAGGCCTGTCCCGCTGTGCCGTCTCGCGGGTCCGCTCTCGGCCTGCTCGAACTCGGCGAAGATGCGCTTGATTGCCTCGGGCCGCACGCCGGGCCCGGTGTCGCGCACGGCAAAGCGAAGCATGATCTCGGATTTGCCCGCCCGCGCCGCGCCGGGGGCAGGCTGCAGCGTGAGCGCAACCCCGCCGCGTTCGGTAAACTTGATGGCGTTGCCCATGAGGTTCATCAGGATCTGGCGAACGCGCATCTCATCGCCGATCACCGTCTGCGGCAGGTCGGGGATCGCCAGCCAGCCGATTTCCAGGCCCTTGTCGCGGGCGCGCGGCGCCAACAGCTCGATCACCCCTTGCGCGGCGTCGGCGATCTCGAACGGCGCGGGCCTGAGCTCGATCCTGCCGGCCTCGATCTTGGAGAAATCGAGAATTTCGTCGATCAGCGAGAGAAGGGTCTTGGCCGAAGTCGAGATGGCGCGGGCATAGGTGCGCTGCTCGGCGGACAGCTCGGTGTCGAGCAGCAGCCCGGTCATGCCGAGGATGCCGTTCATCGGCGTTCTGATCTCGTGGCTCATCGAGGCGAGGAAGCGCGATTTCGCCTTGCTCGCCTCCATCGCCTGGTCGCGCGCCTCTTGCAGCTGAAGCTCCGCCGCGCGCTGCTCGGTGATGTCGCGGCCGACGCTTTGGATCTCGCTGGGGCGCCCTTGCGCGTCGGTGGCGGCAAAATCCTCCCAGACGAACCAGCGAGGACCAAATTCGGTCGCGAGCTCGACGACGCGGCTTTGCCGCTCCGCGCCTGCCGCTAGCGGCGCCTCCACCTCTCCACTGACCAAGGGAAGCGCGAATTCATGTCCGAGCGCCGTCTCGCGCGTGAAGCCGAAGGTCCGGCAGAATGCGTCATTGACGAAAGTGAGCCGGCGATCCCGGTCGCGGCGGAGGATCACGTCGCCTTGGTGATCGAGCAGATCGCGATAGCGCGCTTCGCGCTCGCGCACCTCCCATTGCAGATCCTTCAGGGACTCGAGACTCTGATCGAGACGCTTGGCCAAGCCGGCAAGGCGCTCGTTGCCGGTTTTTTCCGGCCGCGCCGAGAGCAGCACCACGACGATGGCGACGCCGATCAGCAGCGGCAGCAGCGCGATGCCGTCCCCATGAGCGAAAAACGAGATGAGAATGAGAGCGACGGCGAGAAATCCGAGCGCCGGCCGCAAGCCGATGCCGGTCAGCCGGTTGTCGCGGAGATCGCCGAGAGCGTGAGCGAGCTTGGCGCTCACGCCAAGCTTGCGCTCCGCCGCATCGGCGGGCGCGTGGCGCCGCTTGGCGCGCTCCTCTGGCTGCTCGAACTCCACTTGACGCGCTCGCTGTACGCCGGTCGTTGCCGGCAGCTTCCCTCCTCGCAATCAAGCAGAGAATGTTTGAGAAAGCCTTGAGCCGACCGGCGAGCGGCGGCGGTCTTCGGAAAAAGTCTTTAATATTCAGTAGCTTATTGGCACGCCGGCTCAGGCCGCGACCTGCGCCCGGCGCAAGGTCTCGCCGCGATAGCTCAAAGCTTCGGCGATATGGATGCGCGCCACGGCGTCCTCGCCGTCGAGATCGGCCAGCGTGCGCGCGACGCGGAGCGTGCGGTGATAGCCGCGTGCGCTGAGGCTGAGCGCGTCGGCGGCCTCGCGCAAGAGCGTCAGCCCGGCGCGGTCGGGCGCGGCGATCTCCTCGAGCATGGCGCCATCGCATTCGGCATTGGTGCGGATGCGGGCAAGCCCGAGCGCGGCGTAACGCTCGATCTGCATGCGGCGGGCGTGAGTGACGCGCGCACGCACCTCGGCGCTGCCCTCCGAGGCCTGCGGCAGCACGAGGTCGGCGGCCGAGACGGCGGGCACCTCGATCTGCAGGTCGATGCGATCGAGCATGGGACCGGAGATGCGCGCCTGGTAGCGCTCGGCGCACGCCCGGCCTTGGCGGCAGACATAGCCGGGCTCGCCGGCGCGCCCGCAGCGGCAAGGATTCATCGCCGCGATCAGCTGAATGCGTGACGGATAGGTGATGCGGTGGTTCGCCCGCGCGATCACCGTCTCGCCCGTCTCCAGCGGCTGGCGCAGCGCGTCCAGCACTTGCGGGTGGAACTCCGGCAGCTCGTCGAGGAACAGCACGCCGAGATGGGCGAGCGCCGCCTCGCCCGGTCGCGGCCGCGTGCCGCCGCCGACCAGAGCCGCCATGCTCGCCGAATGATGCGGCGCGCGGAACGGGCGCACCCTGCCGATGCGCCCGCCGGCGAGGTCGCCGGCCAGGCTGCGGATCATGCTCACCTCCAGCATCTCGGAGGGTTCGAGCGGCGGCAGGATCGAGGGCAGCCGCCGTGCGAGCATCGACTTGCCGGCGCCGGGCGGCCCGATCATCAAGAGATTGTGCCCGCCGGCGGCGGCGACCTCGAGCGCGCGCTTGGCCGTCTCCTGGCCTTTGATGTCCTTCAAGTCCGGCATTGCCGCATCGCCCGGGTCGGGCGTCGGCTGCGGCCGGCGCAGGCTCTGCAGTCCCTTGAAGTGGTTGACGAGCTGCACAGGTCCTGCGGCGCGAGGATGGACATGTCGGCGGCGGCCCACGCGGCCTCGGCCCCGCATGACGCTGGGCAGATCAGCCCCTTGCCGAGCGCGTTGGCGCCGATCGCCGCGGGCAGGGCGCCGGCCACCGTGGCGATCGAGCCGTCGAGCGACAATTCGCCGAGCACGCAGAAGCCTTCGATCGCGTCCCGCGCGATGGCGCCGGTCGCCGCCATCAGCCCGAGCGCGATGGGGAGGTCGTAATGACTGCCCTCTTTCGGCAGGTCGGCGGGGGCGAGATTGACGGTGATGCGCTTGGGCGGCAGCGCGAGCCCGATGGCGTTCAGCGCGCCGCGCACCGCTCGCGGCTTTCCGCCACGGCCTTGTCGGGAAGTCCGACAATGGTGAAGGCGGGGAGCCCCGGCCCGATCTGGATTTGCACGTCGACGGCGCGCGCCTCGATCCCCTCGAAAGCGACCGTCGTGACCCGCGCGAACATCGCCAAAACCCCCCGTCCAAGCTCCTTATACTCTAGCCAAAGCGCCAAGGCTGGGCAAGAACAATCAGCGAACATCCCCCAGGAGGCGAGGGAACCGGCGCTTGAGCGATCTTGTTCTCGGTCAAGGCGCGAAGCTGTCGCAGAACTAAATTAGCGTGGGTTACAGGCCGCGAGGAGAGGCATGCGCATAGACATGTTCAAAGATTTGTCGATGCGCATCTTCCTCGGCCACCTCGTGGCTTACCTCGCCGTCACGCTCATTTGCGCAGGCGTCAATCTCTGGCTGACGCCGGGCACGCTCTGGTGGCCCTGGGTGCTGATGGGCTGGGGCATCGCCGTGGCGACGCATGCGCTGGCGCTGCTGTTGCGCATGACCCACCGGCGCGAGCGCATCTTCATCGACAAATGCACGCGAAGCTTCACCGTGCATCTCTTCGCCTATGTGGCGGTCGTGCTGCTGCTGCTCTTCGTCAATCTCACCGTGACGCCGAAAGTCTGGTGGTTCTATTGGGTGGCGCTCGGCTGGGGGGCGGGCCTCATTCCGCACGCCTGGTCCGCCTTCGGCCGACGGCGAGACGCCGTGCCGCAGCACACGCCGGCGCCAAGAGCGCCGAGCGGGAAGCAGGAGGCACCGCCGCAGGCGCCGAAAGCGAGAGCCGCGCAAGCCGCGCAGCAAGAGCCCTAAAGACACTAGCCCTTGGGGATCAGCGTGTTGGAGGGCAGGCTCGGGTCGAGCAAGCGCGCCGCCTGCTCGGCGCCCGTCACCGGCAGTTTCGACTTGTCGAAGAGACCGATCTGCACGAGCAGCGACGCCTGGTCCCAATAGATGCGCTCGTAAGCGATCTTGCCGTCCTTGAAGCCAACCACCACCACGAACGGGATCATCACCTTGCGTCCGGTCGGCTTCACCCCCGGCAGAATGGCCGGCATCTCGCAATCGTGGGTGAAGCTCATCATGACCTCATCGACCACGTGGGTGTCGCCGACGGTGCGGGAGATCGGCGTGATCGACGTGTCCTTCGGCCAATGGCCGATGAACCAGGTCTCGTAGAAGCGCCGCACCGCCTCGTGCCCGTGCCGCCGGTCATGGTCGGCACATGCGTCACATGCGGCGCGTCGCCCATCGTGGCCATGGTCGCCTCGATGTCGCGCGTCTTGAACTCGGCGTCGGTATGGGCGTCGAATGTGGCGCCGAGCCCTTTGGGATCGGCACTCATCGCGCCCGCTCCTTGCGCCGCTCGGCCTTCACCTTCTTCTCCACCACGTCCCAGATCATGGCGGCGACGTCGGCGCCGCCGAACTGGGCGATCTGCCTGATGCCGGTCGGCGAGGTGACGTTGATCTCGGTGAGGCAATCGCCGATCACGTCGATGCCGGTGAAGATCAGCCCGCGCTTCTTCAGTTCTGGCCCGAGCCGCGCGCAGATCTCCTTGTCGCGCTTGGTCAGCGTCGTCGGTTGCGCCGTTCCGCCGACATGCAGATTGGAGCGCGTCTCGTCCGGCGCCGGCACGCGGTTGATGGCGCCGGCGATCTCGCCATCGACCAGGATGATGCGCTTGTCGCCCTCGCGCACCTCGGGGAGATAACGCTGCACCATGATCGGCTCGCGGAAGCTGATGCCCATCAGCTCGATCAGCGAGTTGAGATTGGTGTCGCCCGGCTTGATGCGGAAGATCGCCGCGCCGCCATTGCCGTAGAGCGGCTTCACCACGATGTCCTTGTGCTTGGCGCGGAAGGCGCGGATCTGCTCGGGGGAGCGGGTGACGAGGGTAGGGGGCATCAGGTCGAGAAAATCGAGCACGAACACTTTTTCCGGTGCGTTGCGCACGGCGGCCGGATCGTTGACCACGACCGTGCGCGGCTGCAGCCGCTCGAGCAGATGCGTCGTGGTGATATAGGCCATGTCGAATGGCGGATCCTGCCGCAGCTGCACCACGTCGTATTCGGCGAGGTCGACGGCCCTCGGATGCGCCAGCCGGTAATGCGCGCCCGGCTTGTCCTCCACCGTGAGGCTATGGCCCTCGGCGATCAGCTTGCCCGCGCGCAGCGAGAGATTGTTCGGCGTGTAGTAGAACACGTCGTGCCCGCGCCATTGCGCTTCGAGCAGCAGCGCGAAGGTGGAATCGCCCCTGATATCGATGCGCTCGATCGGGTCCATCTGGAAGGCGACTTTGAGGGCCATGGCGCGCCCTTATTACACGGAAAAGGCGTTCTCGATATAGCGCGGCCAGGCCCAAGGCGCGGCCAGCACCACGTCGAAACCGATGTCGTGGCCCGCGTAATCGGGGTGCCCTGAGAGCCAATATTGCGCGGCCCTGATGATGCGCCGCCGCTGCTTCGCCGGCAGCGTCCAGGCGGCATCCTCTTGCGTCTTGCGCCGCTTCACCTCGACGAAGGCGAGCCGCTTGCCCTTCAGCGCCACCAGGTCGATCTCGCCGACCGGGGTCTTGTAACGCCGCGCCACGATTGCGTAGCCCTTGAGGCGGAGCAAGAGCGCCGTGACCGTCTCGGCGAACAGGCCTCGGCGGTAGGCTTTGACCCGCTTCTCGCGCATATCAGTCGCGCTTCAGCTTCAAGCCCAGCTCGTAGACGCGGGCACGGCCGACATTGAGCACCTCGGCGACCGAGCGCACGGCGTCGCGGAAGCTGTCGAGCTTGAGCGCCTTCTCGAGCTGCTCGAGGATCATCTCATCGCTCGGCTCGGTCGGCGTCGTCCGCCGGCGGCGCCACCACCACCACGAACTCGCCTTTCAGCGTTTCGCTCTCTGAAAACTCGCTCGCGAGCCCGTCGAGTCGACCGCGTGTCACGCTCTCATGCAGCTTGGTCAGCTCCTTGGCGATCGCCGCCTCGCGCGGGCCCAACACGCCGGCCATGTCGGCGAGGCTCTTGCCGAGCCGTGGGCCGGTCTCGAAGAAGAGCAGCGTCGCCGGTGCGGATTTCAGCTCTTCGAGCCGGGAACGGCGCGGTCCCGATTTCGGCGGCAGGAATCCCGCGAACAGGAAGGTGTCGGTCGGCAGCCCGGTGCTGGTCAGCGCGGCGAGCGCCGCCGAAGGACCGGGAATGCTCGTCACCATGATCCCGGCATCGAGCGCCTCGCGCACGAGCTTGTAGCCTGGGTCGGAGATCAGCGGCGTGCCGGCGTCGGAGATCAGCGCCATCGACTGCCCGGCACGCAGCCGCGCGATCAGCCGCGGGCGCTCACGCTCCGCGTTGTGCTCGTGATACGGGGTCATCTCGCCGCGCAAGCCGAAATGCGACAACAGCTTCTTCGAGTGGCGCGTATCCTCGGCGGCGATCAGGTCGGCGCGGGCGAGCACCGCGAGCGCGCGCAGCGAAATGTCGGCGAGATTGCCGATCGGCGTCGCCACGAGATAGAGCCCTGGCGCCAGCGGTCGCGCGATCAAATCGGCAAGCACTTCGCCCGCGCGGGCCACGGTCGAGGCCGGGCGCTTCCTCGATTCGCTCTTTGTCTTGCTGATGTTGCACGGACGCCCGCAAGTTAAGGCCGGCAGGGAGCAAAAACGTTACGGGATATCGTCGGCCTCCGTCCATCACGTTTGGGCCATGATTGCGGGCAAGCTTTGCCTGCGGGGCAAAGCGGCTTAAGACTTGAGTGATGGATTGGCCATTACGACTATGGCCAGGGACCAAGGCACGCGCCGGTAGAGCGTAACGACCTTGGAGCGAAGGGGCCATGCTTCTGCCAATCAGCATCAATCGTCGCTTGGGCGCGCGTGAGGCTCGTCCTCGCGAGCCTGCCGGTGAGCGGTGTTGCTTGCCGCTTGCGGTGCGCCTGGCGGCGGCGGGATCGGACCGGGCGCCCCCGGCATCACCGGCTCGACCGGCAACGTCAAGGTCGCGGTGCTGCTGCCCATAAGCTCCTCGGGCTCGACGCCCGCGGTGGCCAAGGCGCTGAAGCAGGCGGCCGAGCTCGCCTTGTTCGACTTCGACAATCCGAACGTGACGCTGATCCCCAAGGACACCAAAGGCTCGCCCGAGGGCGCGCGGATTGCTGCGGAAAGCGCGCTGCGCGACGGCGCCGAGCTGATCATCGGCCCGCTCTTCGCCGCCGAGGTGTCGGCCGCGGCGCCGGTGGCGCTGCAAGGTGGCGTGCCCATGATCGCCTTCTCCAGCGACGAGAAAGTCGCCGGCAACGGCGTTTATCTCTTGAGCTTCCTGGCGGGCCGCGACGTGCCGCGCATCGTCTCCTATGCGATGTCGCAGGGTAAGCGCAATTTCGCCGAGCTGATTCCGCAGTCGGCCTATGGCCGCATTGCCGAGACGGCCTTTGCGCGGGCGGTCTCGTCCGGCGGTGGGCAGGCGGCGGCGCGCGCGAGCTTCCCGCCCAACGACTCGACAGCCATGCTCGGTCCGGTGCGGCAGATCGCCAACGCCGTCAAATCCGGCCAGGGCATCGATGCGCTGTTCCTGCCTGCGGGCCGCGACGAGCTACCCGAGCTCGCGCCGCTGCTGGCCTCGGAGGACCTCTCCAGCGGGCGCGTCCAGTTCATCGGCACCGGGCAGTGGGATTATCCCAATATCGGCAGCGACCGGGCTTTGCTCGGCGGCTGGTACCCGGCGCCCGATCCCAAGGGCTGGAGCAGCTTCGTGCAGCGTTATTCCAAGACTTATGGCGGCGCGCCGCCGCGCATCGCCAGCCTCGCCTATGACGCGATCAGCCTGGCCGTGTCGCTGTCGGCCAACCCGCCGGGGCAGCGCTTCACGGCGGCGCAGCTTACGCGGCCGACCGGCTTCTCCGGCGTCGACGGGCTGTTCCGCCTGCTGTCCGACGGCACCTGCGAGCGGGGCCTTGCCATTCTCGAAGTGCGCGAAGGCGGCCCGCAAGTGATCGATCCCGCCCCAAGCTCCTTCGCCACCGCCTCGTCCTATTAGGCGGCAAGCTCCAGGATCAGCCGGTTCAGCACGAGCCGGCCTTTGGGCGTTGCGGCAAGCCGTGTGTTCCGCCGCGCGAGCAAGCCCTCGCTCTCCAGCGCGCCGATCCGCGCCTCGTCGAGAGTGCTGCCACCGATGGCGGCGAGCCGGGCGAGATCGATGCCTTCGCTGAGCCGCAAGCCCATCAGCAGATATTCCTCGGCGGAGTCCGCGGCGCTCAAGCTTTCCTCGCTGGCCACGCCATGGCCCGCTGCCTCGACTTCGCGCAAGCCAGGCTTCCGGCGACCTGATCGCCGACATCGCGCGCTTCGCTCCGTCTATGGTGATGCGGCTATGCGCGCCGGGGCCGACGCCCGCATAATCGTGCCCGCGCCAATAAAGCAGATTGTGGCGCGACTCCGCTCCCGGCCGCGCATGGTTGGAGATCTCATAGGCCGGGAGGCCCGCAACCTCGCAAAGCTCCTGGGTCAGGCCATAAAGCTCGCTCGCCTGCTCGCCGTCCGGGATGCGCAGCGAGCCGGCCGCATGAAGCGCCGCGAACGGCGTGCCGTCCTCGATGGTGAGCTGATACAGCGAAAGGTGGTCGGCGGCATGGTCGAGCGCGCGGCGTAGCTCCGCTTCCCAGGCAATCGCCGTCTGCCCCTCGCGCGCATAGATCAGGTCGAACGACACGCGATCGAAATGGCGTTTGGCGAGCGCCAGCGCGGCCAGCGCTTCTTCGCGCCGTGTGCTGGCGGCCGAGCGCCTTGAGGCTTCGGTCGTCGAGCGCCTGCACGCCGAGCGACAGCCGGTTGACGCCGGCCGATCGATAGCCGGCGAAGTTCTCGGCCTCGACACTTGTGGGGTTCGCTTCGAGCGTGATCTCCGCATCGCCTTGCAAATGCCAGTGGCCCGCGATGGCGTCGAGGATCGCCGACACGGTAGCGGGGCGCATCAAGGAGGGTGTGCCGCCGCCGAAGAAGATGCTGGTGACGGCCCGGCCGGACGTAAGGGAAGCGAAATGCCGAAGCTCTTGCAGATAGGCGGCGAGGAAGCGCGCCTCGTCGATGCCGCCGTGCCGGACGTGGCTGTTGAAATCGCAATACGGGCATTTGGCGCGGCAGAACGGCCAATGCACATAGACGCCAAAGGGATCCTGCATTTTCGTCATAGGCCGACGATCAGCTTCTCGAAGGCGCGCATGCGGTGCGACATGGCGTTCTTCTTCGCGGGGTGCATTTCGCCGAAGGTTTCGCTGTAGCCTTCCGGCACGAAGATCGGATCATAGCCGAATCCGTGCGTCCCGCGCGGCGGCCAGACCAGCGTGCCGAACACCTTGCCCTCGAAGATCCGGGTTGCGTGCCCGGGTGCGGCAATCGCCAACGCGCAAACGAAGTTGGCGCGGCGGTCGTTCGTGCCGCCTGCCTCGAGCTCGCGTTGCACGCGCTGCATGGCGAGACCGAAATCCTTGGCAGGCCCGCCCCAGCGCGCCGAATGAATGCCGGGAGCACCTTGAAGCGCCGCGACCTCGAGGCCTGAATCGTCGGCGATTGCCATCATGCCTGAAGCGGCCGCCGCCGCTTCGGCCTTGAGCCCGGCATTCGCGGCGAAGCTATCGCCGGTCTCGTCCGGTTCGGGCAGTCCGAGGCTTCGCGCCGAGATACATTCGATGCCGAGCGGCGCGAACAGCTCGCCAAGCTCTCTCACCTTGCCCTCGTTATGCGTCGCGATGACGAGCCTGTCGCCGCGCCTGAGCGTCACCGCCATGCTCAAGCGACGGTGAGTTTCTGGAGCGCGACCAGCTCGGCGATGCCTTGCCGCGCGAGCGCCATCAACTGGTCGAACTGCTCCTGGCTGAACGGATCGGTCTCGGCGGTGCCTTGCACCTCGACGATGCCGCCCGACCCCGTCATCACGAAATTCGCGTCGGCGTCGGCTTCCGAGTCCTCGGCGTAGTCGAGGTCGAGCACGGCCTCGCCGCCATAAAGCCCGCACGAGACGGCGGCCACGTGATCGCGCAACACCTTCGCCTTGAGCATGTTGCGCGCCTGCATCCAGGCGACCGCGTCATGCAACGCCACCCAGGCGCCGGTGATCGAGGCGGTGCGGGTGCCGCCGTCGGCCTGGAGCACGTCGCAATCGACCACGATCTGCTTCTCGCCGAGCGCGGTGAGGTCGGTGACGGCGCGGAGCGAGCGGCCGATCAGCCGCTGAATCTCCTGCGTGCGCCCGGTCTGCTTGCCCGCGCTGGCCTCGCGCCGCGTGCGCTCGGAGGTGGCGCGGGGCAGCATGCCGTATTCCGCCGTGACCCAGCCGCGCCCCTGGCCCTTGAGCCATGGCGGCACCGGCTCGCCGGCTGTCGCCGTGCACAGCACATGCGTATCGCCGAAGCGGACCAGGCAGGATCCCTCGGCATGGCGCGACACGGCGCGCTCGAAGCTGATGGGGCGAAGCGCGTCGGGCGCGCGTTTGGACGGACGGACGATGGCAAGCACTCCTGCTGGAAATTGCCCGGCACCCTAGAGCATGATCCGGAAAAGTGTGAAGCGGTTTTCCGATAGATCATGCTCAAACGGAGGCTGTGCTTGCGGAAAAGTCCTTTCCCCAGCGGTTTGTCGCCATGCCCTTGTGCGGGGAGGGGCGAGAAGCTACGCCTTGCCCATGGCCGAGACGGGAATGAGGGCCGCGGGCGGCTCCCCGGTGGGGGCAGCCACGCCGAACGCCTCTCGCAAGGAGGAGGCGGCTCTCGCCACGCCCATGATCGCCCAATATCTGGAGATCAAGGCGGCCAATGCCGACTGCCTCTGTTCTATCGCATGGGCGATTTCTACGAGCTGTTCTTCGAGGACGCGGAAATCGCCTCGCGCGCGCTCGGCATCGCGCTCACCAAGCGCGGCAAGCATCTGGGCGAGGACATTCCCATGTGCGGCGTGCCGGTCGTTGCCGCCGACGACTACCTCCAGCGGTTGATTGCGGGAGGCCATCGGGTGGCGGTCTGCGAGCAGATCGAGGACCCGGCAGAGGCCAAGAAGCGCGGGCCGAAGGCGGTGGTGCGCCGCGACGTCGTGCGCCTCGTCACCCCGGGCACGCTGACCGAGGAGACGCTGCTCGATGCGCGCGCGCACAACTTTCTCACCGCTCTGTTCCGCGCCCCTGCCAAGGAGGGCAGCGAGCCGGGCTACGCGCTCGCGTCTCTCGACATCTCGACCGGCGAATTGATCGCCTCGTCGGTCGGCGCCAGCGATCTTTCCGGCGAGCTTGCGCGGCTGAAGCCCGGCGAAGTGCTGGCCGGCGACGATCTCGCCGGCGATGCCGCGCTGCGCCGCCTGATCGAGGAGGCGGGCGCCGCCCTCACGCCCTGTCCCCGCGCCCATTTCGATTCGGTGCGCGGCGAGCGCGCCCTGAAGGAACGGCTCGGCGTGGCCGCGCTCGATGCGTTCGGCGAATTCACCAGGGCGGAGCTTGCGGCGCTCGCAGGCCTGCTCACCTATGTCGAGATCACCCAGGTCGGCAAAGCGCCGCTGCTCCGCCCGCCGCGGAAAGAAAGCGCGGGCAGCCTGCTGATCATCGACGCCGCCACGCGCGCCAATCTCGAGCTGATGCGCTCGAACCAGGGCGCACGCGCCGGCAGCCTGCTCGCCGCCATCGACCGCACCGTCACCGCGGCTGGCGCGCGCGAGCTTGCCAGCCGGCTGGGCAGCCCGCTGACCGATCCGGCCGCGGTGAATGCGCGGCTCGACGCGGTCGCCTATCTCGCCGACCAGCCTCGGCTGCGGCAGGACCTGCGCGAGGAGCTGAAGCAAGCTCCCGATCTTGCGCGCGCGCTGGCGCGTCTGGCGTTGGGCCGCGGGGGCCCGCGCGATCTCGGCGCGGTCGGCGCGGCAATCCGCGCGGCGCATGGCCTTGGCGCAAGCCTGGCGCATGGCGCGGGCGCCCTCGGCCTGCCGCAAGAGCTTGCCGGCATCAGGGATCGCCTCGAAGCCGCACCCGCCGAGATCGAGGAATCGCTCGCGGCGGCACTCGCCGAGACGCTTCCCCTCAACGCGCGCGACGGCGGCTTCATCAAGGACGGCGCCGATCGTGATCTCGATGAGCACCGGCGCTTGCGCGACGGCAGCCGCCAGGTCATCGCCGGCCTGCAAGCGACTTACGCCGAGGCGACCGGCGTCAAATCGCTGAAGGTGCGCCACAACAACGTGCTCGGTTACTTCGTCGAGGTCACCGCGCTGCATGGCACCGTCTTGAGCAAGCCGCCGCATGTCGAGCTGTTCATCCACCGCCAGACGCTCGCCAACGTGGTGCGCTTCTCCACCCCCGAGCTCGCCGAGCTCGAGGCGCGCATCACCCAAGCCGCCGACCGCGCGCTGGCCATCGAGCTCGATATCTTCGCGCGGCTGACCGAAGCCGTGCTGGGCGAGGAGAGGGCGCTCGCGGCGGCGAGCGCCGCGCTTGCCGAGCTCGACCATTACACCGGCCTCGCCGAGCTTGCGGTTGCAGAGAATTATGTGCGGCCGAGGATCGACGCGAGCCTGGTCTTTGCCGTCGAGGAAGGCCGCCATCCCATGGTCGAGCAGAATTTGCGGCGGAGCGACGGGGCGAGCTTCGTCGGCAACGATTGCGCGCTCGGCGACGGCACGCGCGTCCTCGTGGTGACGGGGCCGAACATGGCCGGCAAATCCACCTTCCTGCGGCAGAACGCGCTGATCGTCGTGCTGGCGCAGTCAGGCGCGTTCGTGCCGGCGCGAAGCGCCCATATCGGCGTGGTCGATCGCCTGTTCAGCCGCGTCGGCGCCGCCGACGATCTCGCCCGCGGCCGCTCGACCTTCATGGTCGAGATGGTCGAGACCGCCTCGATCCTCAATCAGGCGACCGAGCGGTCTTTCGTCGTGCTCGACGAGATCGGCCGCGGCACGGCGACCTTCGACGGGCTGTCGATCGCTTGGGCGGCGCTCGAATATCTGCACGAGGTCAACCGCAGCCGCGTGTTGTTCGCCACCCACTACCATGAGCTGACCGCGCTCGCCGAGAAGCTCGAGTCCGCCGCCAACGCCACCGTCGAGGTGAAGGAGTGGCGCGACGAGATCGTGTTCCTCTACCGCGTGATCATGGGCGCGGCCGACCGATCCTACGGCATCCACGTGGCCAAGCTCGCCGGGCTGCCCGCGCCGGTGCTTTCCCGTGCCAATGAAGTGTTGAGCGCGCTGGAAAAGGCGGATGGGCGGCCGAAACCGGCCGATCTCGCCTCCGACCTGCCGCTGTTCAGGGCGGCCATGGGCCCGGCCGAGATGAAGCCTGACCGGGTCTCCGCCGTCGAGCAGGCGCTCGCCGCGTTGAGCCCCGACGCCATGACGCCGAAGGACGCTCTGGAAGCCCTCTACCGCCTCAAGGCTTTGCTTGCTAGCGAGGCGTAAATCCCCCATGTGCTAGACTTTCGCCCGCTTCGTCATGGACCAAACCGTAGCTAAACAAGCGCCTTATTTCGACCTCGACCTGCTGCGGCACGAGGCTTCCGAGCTTGCGCGAACCCATTCGGGGCAGGATTCGAAGTTGCGCGCAGCGCTGGTCGACCGCATGCGCCAACTGGTCGAGGACGCTTACGCCACGGCCAGGCGCCAGCTCGAAGAGGATGGCGACGGGCGCGCGTGCGCCGCCGGTCTCTCGGCCTTCCAGGACGCGCTGATCAAGCTCGCTTACGATTTCACCACCAACCACGTCTATCGCGTCGAGAATCCGACCGCCGCGGAGCGCATGGCCGTCGTCGCGCAAGGCGGCTATGGACGCGGGCTGCTCGCGCCGGGCTCCGATATCGACCTCTTGTTCCTGCTTCCCTACAAGCAGACCGCCTGGGGCGAGAGCGTTGCCGAATACATGCTCTATCTGCTCTGGGATCTCGGCTTCAAGGTCGGCCACGCCACGCGCAATATCGATCAATGCGTGCGCCTCAGCCATTCCGACATGACCATCCGCACCGCGCTGCTCGATGCGCGGTTGATCCTCGGCGACGCGCCGCTGTTCGCCGATTTTCAGCATCGCTTCCGCAAGGAGGTGCTGGAAGGCAATCCGCGCGCCTTCGTCGAGGCGAAGCTCGCCGAGCAGAACGTCCGCCATGCCCGCGCCGGCGCGTCGCGCTATCTCGTCGAGCCCAATGTCAAGGACGGCAAAGGCGGCTTGCGCGACCTGCACACGCTGCACTGGCTCGCCAAGCATCTCTATCCCGACAAGGCCGAGGCCGAGTTCGTCGAGGCCGGCGTGTTCAACCGCCACGAATATCGGAGCTTCCGCCGCTGCGAGAGCTTCCTCTGGACGGTGCGTTGCGAGCTGCATTTCCTGACCGGCCGGGCCGAGGAACGGCTCAGTTTCGACGTGCAGCAGCTGATGGCCGAACGGCTCGGCTATAAGGGCCATGCCGGCTTGAGCGCGGTCGAGCGCTTCATGAAGCACTATTTCCTTGTCGCCAAGGAAGTCGGCGACCTGACCGGCATCGTCTGCTCGGCGCTCGAGCTGAAGCAGCTGAAGGGCTTGCCCGCCCTCGACACGTTGCTCGCGCCGTTCAGTTGGCGCCGCCGCGCCAAGCTCCGCCGCACCTCCGACTTCCGCATCGAGAATGGCCGCATTTACGCCGTCAGCAAGGATGCCTTCGCCAAGGACCCGGTGAACTTCATCCGCTTGTTCTCGCTGGCGGACGAGCATCAGGCGTTGTTCTCGCCGGAGGTGCTGCGCCAGGTGCGCTCGAATTTCCGCCTGATCGACGACACGCTTCGCGCCAATCCGACCGCGAACCGTCTGTTCATGAAGCTGCTGACCGATTCGCGCGATCCCGAAGCGGTGTTGCGCAAGATGAACGAGGCCGGCGTGCTCGGCCGCTTCATCCCGGATTTCGGCCGCGTCGTGTCGATGATGCAGTTCAACATGTACCACCACTTCACCGTGGACGAGCACCTGATCCGCACCATCGGCTTCTTGTCAGGCATCGAGCGCGGCAAATTCGCCATGGAGCACCCGGTGTCGAGCGAGGTCGTGCGCACCATCGACAGCCGGCGCGCGCTCTATGTGGCGGCGCTGCTGCACGACATGGCCAAGGGCCGCGACGAGGATCATTCGATCGCCGGCGCCCGCATCGCCCGCGAGCTGGGCCGCGGCTTGGGCTCAACGCCTCGGAGACCGAGACGGCGGTGTGGCTGGTCGAGCACCACCTCTCCATGAGCCTGTTCGCGCAGAGCCGCGACCTCAACGACCCGAAGACGCTGCGCGATTTCGCCGCGCTGGTGCAGAGCCGGGAGCGGCTCAAGCTGTTGCTGCTGCTCACCGTCGCCGACATCCGCGCGGTGGGACCGGGGGTCTGGACGGGGTGGAAGGGCCAGCTCCTGCGCACGCTCTATTTCGAGACCGAGCCCTTGCTTGGCGGCGGCCATACGACGCTCAGCCGCAGCGAGCGCGTGGCGCGCGCCCAGGATGAGCTGAGAGAGCGTCTGGCGGGCTGGCCCCGGCACGATCTCGAGCGCTTCATCGACCGCCACTACCCCTCTTATTGGCTCAGGACCGATCTCGCCGTGGTCGCCGAGCATGCCAGGCTGATCCGCGACGCCGAGGCGCAATCCCGGCCGATCGTGACGCATATCGCTACCGACGCCTTCCGCGGCGTGACCGAGATTACGCTGCTCGCGCCGAACCACCCCCGCCTGCTCGCCATGGTCGCCGGCGCCTGCACCGGGGCCGGCGCCAATATCGTCGATGCCCAGATCTCGACCACCCGCGACGGCATGGCGCTCGACACCATCCATCTCGAGCGCGAGTTCGACCATGCCGAGGACGAGGAGCGACGCGCGCGCAAGATCGCCATCACCATCGAGCGTCTGCTCAGGGGCGACGTTCGCCTCGCCGAGGTGGTGTCCACCAAGCGCAAACCGAAGGCGAGGCTCTCGGCCTTCACCGTCGAGCCGCAGGT
Organism: uncultured Alphaproteobacteria bacterium; assembly: GCA_963776235.1. Taxonomy (GTDB): domain Bacteria; phylum Pseudomonadota; class Alphaproteobacteria; order Rhizobiales; family Methyloligellaceae; genus Methyloceanibacter. Next base: position 17,174 of record CAVZLT010000032.1, on the reverse strand, counting down.
GGCGATCGACAACACGCTGTCCGATGCGCTGACCGTCATCGAGATCAACGGGCTGGATCGCCCCGGCCTGCTCTATGACGTGACGCGCGAGATCTCCGATCTCAATCTCGACATCGCCTCGGCGCATATCGCCACCTTCGGCGAGAAGGCGGTCGATGTGTTCTACGTGACCGACCTTACCGGCAAGAAGATCACCAGCAAGAGTCGCGAGTCGGCCATTCGCGAGCGGCTGCTCAAGGTCCTTGCCGTGCGCCACGACCCCGCATTGCTGCCGGCCTGATGCGGTTTTATCGCGGCTTCGCCACCGTAGGCTCCATGACGATCCTGAGCCGCGTGCTCGGCTTCGCGCGCGACGTGCTGATCGCCGCCGTGCTCGGCACCTCGGCGGCGGCCGACGCCTACTTCGTCGCCTTCCGCGTGCCCAACATGTTTCGCCGGCTGTTCGCCGAAGGCGCGTTCGATGCGGCCTTCATTCCGCTCTTCGCCAAGCGCCTGCATGGCGAGGGAGCCGAGGCGGCGCGGGCCTTCGCCGGTCAGGCGCTTGCCGGCCTCATGGTCCTGCTCGTCACCTTTACCGTCCTCGCCGAGATCGCCATGCCGTGGCTGATGTTGCTGCTGGCGCCGGGATTCAGCAGCGATCCAGAAAAATTCGCGCTCGCCGTGATGCTCGCCCGCATCGCCCTGCCTTATCTCCCCTTCATGTCGGTGGTCGCGCTCTATACCGGCGTGCTCAACGCCTATGGCCGTTTCGCCATCGCCGCCTTTACGCCGACGCTGCTCAACGTCGTGCTGATCGGCGTGCTGCTTGTTTTCATCGCATGTGGCGGAACCCAGCAAAGCACGGCGGCAATCGCGCTCGCTTGGGGCATTACCGCTTCGGGGGTGCTGCAGGTGCTGGTCGTGGCCGCCGCCGCCGGCAAGCTTGGCATCGGCGTGCCCTGGCAGCGGGCGCGCCTCACCCCCGAGATGCGCCGTCTGGCGGCGCTTGCCACGCCTGGCGTGATCGCCGGCGGCATCGCGCAGATCACCGGCGTGATCTCGACCATCATCGCCACGCTCCAGGATCGCGTCGTGTCCTGGCTCTATTACGCCGAGCGGCTGTTCCAGCTGCCGTTAGGCGTGATCGGCGTCGCTATCGGCGTGGTGCTGCTGCCCGCGCTCAGCCACAAGCTCAGGTCCGGCGATCACGCGGCCGTGCTGGCGAGCGAGAATCGCGCGTTCGAATTCGCTCTGCTGTTGACCATGCCCGCCGCCATCGCGCTCTATCTCGCGGCTGAGCCGATCGTGCGCGTGCTGTTCCAGCGCGGCGCTTTCACCGCCATCGACACCAACGCCACCGCCTCGATGCTCGCCGCCCTCGCGCTCGGGCTTCCCGCCTATGTGCTGATCAAGGTGCTGCAACCGAGCTTCTTCGCCCGCGAGGATACCAAGACGCCGATGATCTACGCCGGCATCGCCATGGCCGCCAATGTGGTGTTGAGCATCATGCTGTTCACGATCATCGGCGCCACCGGCATCGCCATCGCCACCGCGCTCTCCGGGCTGGATCAGCGTCGGCCTGCTGTTCACCACGCACAGGCAGCGCGAGGGCTTCACCTTCGATCCGATCTTTCGCCGCCGCGTCTTGGGCATCGTCGCGGCGAGCGCCTTGATGGGCGCGGTGGTGTTTGCCCTGGTGCGACTGCTCGATCGGTGGTTCGACCCGGCGAACGGTCTGCCGGTCCAGGCTCTCGCGCTCTGCGGCTTGGTCGGGCTTGGCCTCCTGACCTATCTCGGCGCGGCGCATCTGTTCGGCGCGGCCAACTTCCGCGATTTGATCAAGGACCAGGCCACCTAGGCATTTGGCGAACCGCTTTGCTTCGTTTATGTTGCAGTGCAGCAAATGCGAGGGCAAGCATCATGCAAGGCCGGCCGCGCCGCAGCGTGCTCTATATGCCGGGGTCCAATGCGCGGGCCCTGGAAAAGGCCAAGACCATCCCCGCCGACGCCTTCATCTTCGATCTGGAAGATGCCGTGGCGCCCGACGCCAAGCTGCTCGCCCGCGAGCAAGTCTGCGCGGCGGTCAAGGGCGGCGGCTATGGCGGCCGCGAGATCGTCATCCGGGTCAACGCGCTGGAAACGCCGTGGGGCGTCGACGATTTGCTTGCCGCCTGCCAGGCCGAGCCCGACGCCATCCTCGTGCCGAAGGTCGTGCATCCCGGCGACATCATCAGCACGGCCAACATCCTGCAAGGCGTGCATGCCGCGGAGAAGATCAGGCTGTGGGCGATGATGGAGACGCCGATGGCGATCCTCAATGCGCGCACCATCGCCGCCACCGCCGTCTATGCCGAGAACCGGCTCTGCTGCCTGGTCATGGGCACCAACGACCTGATCAAGGAATCGCGCGCCCGCGCGCTGCACGACCGCTTCGCCGTCGTGCCCTGGCTCGCCATGACGCTGGTCGCCGCGCGCGCCTACCGCCTCGACATCATCGACGGGGTCTATAACGACTTCAGGGACGAGCTTGGCTTGCGCGAGGAATGCGAGCGGGGCCGCACGCTCGGCATGGACGGCAAGACGCTGATCCACCCCGACCAGGTCTGGCCCTGCAACGAGATCTTCTCGCCGACGCGCGAGGAGGTCGAGTGGTCGCGCAAGGTGATCGACGCCTTCGGCCAGAAGGAGAACGAGAAGAAGGGCGTGATCGTGGTCGAGGGGCGCATGGTCGAGCGGCTGCATTTCGGCATGGCCCAGCGCACCGTCGCCATCGCCGAGCAAATCCGCGAGATGGAAGCCGCCTGCGCCTGAAACCCGCGCGGGCAGAGCCTTGCGCCGGGGCCTCACCCGCGCCATAACCCGCCCTTCGGTTAGGGCGGAAGCATGCAAAAGACCAAGACCAAGACCCGCGTCTTCTCGGGCGTGCAGCCGACGGGCAACCTCCATCTCGGCAATTATCTCGGCGCCATCACCAAATTCGTGGCGCTCCAGGCCGAGCACGAGTGCCTTTATTGCGTGGTCGATCTGCACGCCATCACGGTGTTCCAGGACCCGGCCGAGCTGACCAAGAACACCCGCGAGGTGACGGCCGCCTTCATCGCCTCCGGCATCGATCCGCAGAAGCACATCGTCTTCAATCAGAGCCAGGTCTCGGGCCATGCCGAGCTCGCCTGGATCTTCAATTGCGTGGCGCGCCTCGGCTGGCTGAACCGCATGACGCAGTTCAAGGAGAAGGCCGGCAAGGACCGCGAGAAGGCCTCGGCCGGGCTCTACGTCTATCCGAACCTGATGGCCGCCGACATTCTGCTCTATCACGCGACCCATGTTCCGGTCGGCGAGGACCAGAAGCAGCACCTCGAGCTTGCCCGCGACATCGCCCAGAAATTCAACAACGACTTTGCCGCGACCATCGCCGGCGAGGGCTATCCGGGCGGCTTCTTCCCGCTGCCCGAGCCGCTGATCACCGGCCCCGCCACGCGGGTGATGAGCTTGCGCGACGGCACGAAGAAGATGTCGAAGTCGGACGAATCCGACATGACGCGCATCAATCTGACCGACGACGCGGACGCCATCGCCAAGAAGATCCGCAAGGCCAAGACCGATCCCGAGCCGCTGCCGTCGGAGGTGAAGGGATTGGAGGCGCGGCCCGAGGCCGACAACCTGGTCGGCATCTATGCGGGCCTGGCCGAGACCGGCAAGGAGCGGGTGCTCGCCGAATTCGGCAACGCGCCCTTCTCGAAATTCAAGGAGGCGCTGGCCGAGCTTGCCGCGACCAGGCTCACGCCGATCGGCGAGGAGATGCGGCGCCTGATGGCCGATCCGGTCGAGATCGACCGCATCCTCGCCGAGGGCGCGGCCCGTGCTCACGGCATCGCCGACCCCATCCTGGCCAAGACCAAGGACATCGTCGGCTTCATCCGCAGCTGACGCGTCAGGCTTCGACGCCCGTGCCGATCTGGCAGGTGACGCCGGTGCCGCCGAGCCCGCAATAGCCGCGCGGGTTCTTGGCGAGATATTGCTGGTGATAATCCTCGGCGAAATAGAATTCCGGCGCGGGCAGGATCTCGGTGGTGATGGCCCCTAATCCCTGCGCGGCGAGCGCTTTGGCATAGGCCGCTTTGGCGGCCTCGGCGGCCTTCCGCTGCGCGTCGGAATAGTAATAGATGCCGGAGCGATATTGCGTGCCGACATCGTTGCCCTGCTGCATGCCTTGCGTCGGGTTGTGGCTCTCGAAGAAGAGCTTCAATAACGCCGCGTAGCTCACCTGTTTCGGGTCGTAGACGACGAACACCGCCTCGTTGTGGCCGGTGCGTCCAGAGCAGACCTCCTCATAGGTCGGATTGGGGGTGAGGCCACCGGCATAGCCGACGGCGGTGACGATGACGCCGGGCGTCTCCCAGAACTTCCGCTCGGCGCCCCAGAAGCAGCCGAGCCCGAACAGCGCCGTCTCGGCGCCTTGCGGGTAAGGGCCCTTGAGGGCGGCGCCGTTGACGAAATGGGTCTTCGCCGTGGAGATGGCTTGCGGCCGGCCGGGCAGCGCCTGCTCGGCGGAGGGCATCGACATGGGTTTGCGCTTCAGCGTGAACATGGAGGTCTCCGTTAGAGATTGGTTCCCCCGAACCGAACGCCCCGAAACTCCCGCTAATTGATGAACACTTCGACGGGTTTGCGCTTTTGTCCCAGCCAATAGAGCAAAACGCCGAGAATGCCGAACACCACCCAGGTCGGCGCGTGCAGGATGGTGGTCATCACCGGGTCCCACATGAACGGCCCGATACTGGTTTCAACCCAAGTTTTCGTCGCCGCCAGGCTGTCGGCATTGAGCGCTTGCCATTGCTCGCCCATCGGCGTGACCACCCACGCGCCGCCCCCCGCCAGACTTTTGGTGGCGTCGACGACGGCGGCGACCATGGCAAGCAACAACAGCCAAACGCCAAAAATGCGCAGCAGGACGAGCATGGAGCTCCATCGCGGATTGATGCTGTAGCCCCTACATAAGCCATTGCCGGCCAATGTTCAAATCGCGGCTGGTTCAGGATCGCGTGAGAGCCGCGTCATCGTTGCCGCGTGCTCGCTTGAACGGGCGGGTCGCTTAGCTATAGTGCGGCACTTTTTCCAAGGAGGGGTGGCCGAGTGGTCGAAGGCGCACGCCTGGAAAGTGTGTAGGCGGGTAACCGTCTCAAGGGTTCGAATCCCTTCCCCTCCGCCATATGGCCTTGGATTTCTGCGAAAAAGTAGGGTATTTGGCCACCTTACCCATGTCTGTACCCAAAGCGACTAGCGCTTCGGCTTGGGTCTGACGCCGCCGTCCTCGGTGAGCTGGACGCCGTGACGCTCAAGCGCCTTGGACGCTCTTGGAAAGCACAAGTTCCCAAACGCTCAGAGCAACGGACCTCGGAACCAAATCCCCTAAGGGAGCTTAGTTAGACCTGCGCAGCAGAGCTTGCCCCGCGCGCAAGGAAAGGAAGTACCCAATGAAAAGGATTGCACTAGCACTCGCGCTGGTCCTGGCGGGCTCAAGCCTCGCCGTGGGACTGGTCTCCACCGACGCTAATGCCGGTGCTCGCAAAATCTGCAAGCAGGCCCTCGTGACCCACCCGATCCCAGGCACGCACCATGATCAGATGAAGCGGTGCAAAGCAGAATACAAAGCATACAAGAAGGCCGGTGGCGCGCGAGCGACGTAGGTCAAGCCGAGCGTTTTCGCCCTGCAAAATCAGAGGGCGCTCGCTTGAGCGCCCTTTTTGCCATGTCGCCCTGCTCGCGCTGCGCGGCGGCTTCCCCAATGGTGGTAGACGGCACGTTGGGGCGTAGGGTGAGTGTTAATCCCACCGGTTCCATCGGCGATTAACACGGCGAGCGACGCGTCGCCCTTGGCCCCAATAACCGCCGTAGTAAGGACGTCCGTAGCCATAGCTTGGATAGGCGTAACCGTAGTTTGGATAGGCATATCCGTAAGCGGGATAGCCGCCATAATATCTGGGATAAGCCGGATACGCGTAGCCAGCACCGTAGCCTGGATAACCGGGACCCACATAGATGCTGACGCCTTGTGCGGAGGCTTTGAGAGGCACAAACATCGCCAAGCCCAGAGCAATCGTGCTCACAAAAATGGCGGATGACTTATTCATAGCTTTAGCTCCGTTAAAGAGTGTTGCTACCACGTAAATAGGTAGTGCGCCTTTGAAAGCATTGCAGGCCCTCGATGCCGCGCTCGTTAAATGTTAATGTGGCTCCAGGCAGTCGTAGGTGGGGTGATCACTCGGCTGCGCGAGGCCCCGGCCCAACCTTCCCTGCACCCCAGCAATGAGCCGGGGCCGCAAATTTGCCAGGTGCTGATCTGTCGCTGATGCCTTCGAAGCTGATGCCTTCGAAGAAGAGTTCCCCTGCAACTAGGCTGGTAGCTCATGGACCCTCTGCATGCCACCATCGAAGAGTTTGCCGCTGACGGCTACACGCACGTCGAGTGCTTTTGCCCGCGCTGTCGCGTGACCAGGCTGAGGCCGATGAGTTGGCTCCCTCGCATCTCGATGGGCCTTACCATCGCGCAACTATCGAGCCTCTCCGGTGTGCCGAGTGCGGCGGGCAGTTCACTCGGTGAAGCCGTGGCGAATGGAAGACGTGCTGGGGAAGCCGCTCGGTCGCAGGGGATGATCGGCCTGACTTGAACAGCGTGCTTAGTAGTCGAACCACGTGGGCCGCTTGTTGCGCCACACCGAATACGTTTCGAGGTCCAGCGGATAGCCATAGTAAGGCCGGTAACGGGGTCGGTAATATCCATAGCGCCGATGATAGGGACGATAGCCGTAACCGTACCGGTCCCGGTAGCCGACATCCATAGCGCCTCCACTTTGCGTGTCGACTATGGGCATAACGCGCACCTGCGCACTCGCTGGCTTTAGCGACGCGGCTGTCAAGACCGCCGTAGCCGCTAGCGTTAAGAGGCTTAGTTTGAATGCAGACATGGGAGTGACCTTTCATAGGGTCAATACTAAACGTCAAGTCACAACAACAGTTCACCCGCTCAAGCGGTGTCGATGAAGCGTGGCTTCGAACAACCGGCGATCTCGCGGGCAAGCTTCAGGGCGGTCAGACATGGCCTTATAGGCCCACGGTTGAAGGGCTCCAGTCAACGGCAGCGATTATGGTACGTTTGAACTATGCGGGGCGTTCGTCTCAACGGCTGGCAACGCATAGGGATCATCCTCTCGGTGCTGTGGCTACTAGTAGGAGCATGGTTCGCCCAACAAGCGGTTTATGCTCCCGTCCGTGCTGGCTACAGCAAGTGCATATCGCTTGGCGTGGCTCCCAACATCTGCAAGGCGGGAATGGACGCGGGTATCGCCCGAAGAAAGAAGGAGGAGCTACCGGGCGCAATTGCCGTGTTTGCTCTCGCTCCAATCGCTCTGGTTTGGCTAATCATCTGGATGGTGCGCTGGGTGCGACGCGGCTTCGCAACACGCGCAAACTAGGAGCCACAATGGTCAGGCTTACACAACTCGCCCTTATGTTCGCCCTCCTCACATGGCCGGCTTATGCGGCTGACCTCGCTTTCACCTGCTCGGGTGTGTTTAAGCCCTCCGATGAAAAGAAATCTCCACGCACTATTTCCAACGAGACACTAGTTGTCGGCTTAGCGAGCAAGACTGTTTCCGGCGTCATCGGGCCTTATGACATCGACGAGATCAGCGACAAACTCGTCAAGTTCAGCGTGGGAACGCGGGACCAGGGCGCATATTCAGAGGGGTTCTTCGACCGCTACTCGGGCGAGCTACAGGCAACGGTGTACGGCAACCCCGCGGTCAGCGGAAGTTATGCGCTCACCTGCAAGCCTGCTAAGCCCCCCTCCTGAAATGCCACTTCTTAATCACCGCCATTCGGGGCCTTTGCGCTCGGTCAAGCCGCGGCGATTGGAAGATGTGATGCGCAAGCCATTGGGGCGCAGAGGATAACCAAGGGGGACACCACATGAACCTGACGCCGCCTTCCCAGGTGACTTTCATTCTTGCGATGCTTCGCGCAGTCCTAGCGCTGTTGGTGCGATATGCGAGTGCGGCTATTCCGGTGGTGACCGGACACAGCTTTGAGACGATGCTAGTGGCATTCTTGCTGCTGCTTGCGGGTGTTCTGTTTCGAGGGTTCTAAAGGGGATGCCGATCCGACCTACCCCCACTGAAACTAAGCGAAGGCGCGGCCACCCCATGATGTGGCTATTTGTGGGCTTGTTCGTCTTCGCGCTCTTAGCGGGCTTCGTGCTCGCCCTCGACTGGCTCGACCCGCAAGGCTCCCGCCTGTTTTAGAAGTGGCCGGATGAGCGAGCGCGGCGCGTGGCGAGCAACATCGCCAAGCTGCTAACCTGGGGTCAGGCCACTTTTTTACTATCTGAACTCCCTGTGTGGGGCCGCGCGCCCTCGGAACCTTTCGGGACCAGAGATCGAACCTTCAAAGGTGTAATGCGCTCAAACGGAGGATGAGCAGCCGCGTGTTGTGCCATGCGCATTACGGGCAGTGGGGAAAGAGGTACAGCGTCCGGCCGGGAGAAATCCGATCTCAGAGCCAACCAGGGCCGCCCCGAAAGGTGCGCGTGTGTTAGCTCGTCATGTTGCCAGGTTTCAACCTGGGCAGGTCTCGGAGGGAGATTGACCTTCTTCTTGAAGGCGAGATCGATCAGAGGGAGCAGAACCATCAAACAAGCGACCGCGATGGAGGCGGCCAACAGGATAAGGAACGTGGCGACCATCAGGTCACCAAGCGTTTCCTCCCACTTAATTTGCCCGAAGAGATCCATGGGGTCGCAAAACGGCGGCCCCCGTCTAGTCCGAAATGTTTAGCACCGCTTTAGCCGTTACGAGAAGTTTTTCTTGGCGCTTGGTTATCTTTCTAGCGCCAGCCCATCGGCTCGGTCGGCGCTCCTTTTAATTCACGCTCTCAAGACATGGAACCGAGGACAATCATGCTGACCTTGCTCGCCTCCGCTTAGATCGGACGAACATGCCGGGAAAGCTGCGAGCGCGATAGAATATCGACGAAACATCTGGGCAGCTATGTCCTGAAGGACGCGACCGCCAAGCGCTCGCTTACGCCCTCTCGGCAACTGCGAAAAGCAGCCCCGGCGCCCCCGCCCATTGCCTCGGCAACGATGACGCCGGAGCCTTACCAGCCCCTGAAATCTCTCCAAGTGCTGGTGTCCCTCTTGAGCGGGAGCGTTGCAGTTCAAAACGGCAGTGTTAGGGCGGCTCGGCACTGGTTCCGGGTGGAGGGCGCCGAGCCTAACCAGCCGATGCGAGGCTCGTCGCGCGGTTGGCTGAATGATCAACCAGCACGGGGTGCGCGGGGGTCCACAAGCATAGCCGGAAAAGTCAGTCGGCAGGCATCGAGGGGTTCGCGTTCAATGACGACTTACTGCGGAGGTTGTCCCAGCTTGTCTTTAAGCTTCTTTGGCTGCGCGCTCTGTCCAGTATCGCCCGCGCTTCTCGGGATCGGTCATGACCTCGTGGCACAGATCCCGGTAGTCATTCATCAATACGGAAATGTTGGAAGTGTTCATATCGATGCGCTTGCTCATTTCCTCTACCGCCATATTGAAGCGAGCCCCCACCGTTTCAGCTTTGAGCCCGTTCGCTGTCAAAATCGTAGCGCGTTCGAGAGCGCTGTCCCTAAACGCCTCATATTTTTTTGCGGCATCGGGTTTGTTGGAGTTTTCCAACCCGATGGACACCGCTCCGAAGTAGGCGGCACACTCCACGGTCTCCTGCGCCATGTTATTGAAGACATTGAGGGGGTCTTGCGCCGTGCCTGCCAGCGCCAGCGGCGTACTGAGCACAGTAGCCACAAAGATGGGCAGTGCCTTCGTCATACGTCGCCCCAAAAGCAAAACCTCGGTTCACTCTAAAGCAAAGTCGGGGCTGAAAGAGCGAAAGACAAAGAGTGAAATGGCCCCCTAAGGGCCGCGAATTGGCGCGAATAAACCTTAGGAATGAACTAAGAGCATGGCAAATAAGCAAATTCGCGCTTTGGCCCCACGTGATGCAGGGAATGGTTAAAGCGCACGCCGCCTCGACGCGTCCAGTCAGCCCCTCGACCTCCTCCCTTTACCCCCGCCCTGGTCCGACGCCAAGCCGGCGCGCTGCGGCCTTCGGCGGCCAAAGCAAAACATAGGTAGGGACATAGTCTGGTGACGAAATCGCCGTCGCAAACCCTTGTGCTGCAGGGTCACGGCGGTCGACCACCAGCCAGGACGGGCGGAAGGATCGAAGCTGCCCCTCCTAATGGGTCCCATCTGACCCGACATAACCTTACAGAAACGGGTAAAGGGGTAGCGATGCGGTGCATACCCTCTCCATATCCCGCATTCATTTCGCCGGGAGAATGTAGCTAACACAGGTGCATAACTAACGAGCCTGTAGCTAACAGGCATAACTAAACGGGGAGCCTGTAGCTAATTCCCTGGAGCGGTAGCGAACGCCCATCCTCGGTCCAGGAGGCGGCTGAACTATCCTGGGAGGTAATCGTTGTTTTGGAATGGTCGCTACGAAAGGATACCTCTATGCGCGCCTTCAATATGAGCCTTCCTGGCCTGGCCTGCTTAGCTGCGCTCATGCTTGTGGCTCCCGGTCATGCCAAAGCACTGCCGAGTGCACCGGCACTTGACCAAAAGAATGCGGGAGCGGTGGAGCAAGTCTACTATCGGTACAGACGCGGGTATGGCCATAGGCATTACGGTTATCGCTATGGCTATAGGCGTTACGGTTATGGCTACGGATACCGTCCGTACTACCGGCCCTATTATCGCCCATACGGCTATTACGGTGGTTACGGGTACGGACGCCCGTATTGGCGTCCCGGCATCAGCCTTTGGTTCGGGTTCTAGGGTTTGCTAGGCCACGGCGAGTATCCCGCGGCGGCCGGCGCCGGGGGCGCCCAAACTAAGATCCAGCTGGATGAAGTTGCCTCGACCAGGAACCCTTTGGCGCAAAAGAAGGTTACTTTGGGGACCAGTCCACAACTCCCCCCAACGTGGACCCTCCTTCCACAGGGCTGGTTTAACTGAGCCCCGCTCGGCCCCCGGGGCTTCTTCTTTGCGCTAATTTACAATGCGCTGTGTAGCGCCGAAGCAATCGCGCGCTTGTGCTAGTTGTGCGGCCGCTGGCAATCGTGGCCCACGGGTCCATCTTGCCTCGCTGGCGAATTGCGGCGCAACTTGCCCTTAGGCTACCTCGGCTACCGGCAGGGCATCTTCGGGGCTGTGTGCTTCGACGCGGCGGTCCTCCGCTCCATCCGAAGGGAAGGACGTCCACCTGACGAAGCGGAGGCCATCCTCCCGCACCGTCAGCTTTGCCGCCTTCTCAATGTCGATGACGATGCGGGGCACGCCGGTCTTGCCATCGCACAGGCACAGCTTGCCGGTGATGCCCTTGGCTAACAGGGCACGCGCTGCATCGCATTCGGGGTCGCGGCTGCGCTCGACCAGGAGCTTGCCGTCATGAAGCACGCTGTAGCGGTAGCCGTCGCGCCCGCCGACCCAGTGGGGACGCAGTCAAGGAAGTGGTCTCTTGGTTCTGGCGGCATCATAACGACCGGCGCACCTAGGCCACAGGTTGGTGTGTGCCGCACCTTTCAGCTTAACAACGCAACTTGCGCCGCGATGCCTCTGGGTTTTACCCAGGTGCATAGTCCGCGTTAAGGTCCTCACCTTCTCCTGTGTGGAACTGCCAGAAGCGTTCGCAGGTATATTATTCGCAGGTATATTATTTGTCTGGCTGCAAGCGGCTGAGTGCCGCTGGATGCTCGTACAGGGGCGTCGCCTCGTCGCCGGGACCTGGAGACGATCACTGTTCTGGCGACGGCCTCATCCTGCCGGATCGGGCGGGGCCTTGTCAGTTACCCAGGCGTCGATCCGCGACAGCTCGTGGACCTCAAGGCACTCGGGGCAGCCGAGCTGCTCGGCATACAGGGTGGCAAAGCTGACGTTATCGACCTCGATGCCTGTATCGACTTCGCGCCCATTGGTCGGGCAAACGAAACATAGCGTGCCCATGGCTGTCCCCTGAACGAGAATGACAGTGACCAGGATCAAATAAGAGCGACCATTAAATAGTCGGGAGCGAGCGTCATTCAAGTGGGCGTGACGGGTAATACACCGCGAAAAATGTCGCCGGCTCCGCGCGGCGTTCAGCCCTACTCGATACCGACAAGCGCACTACCTGTGCGGATCGGAACCTCCGCGCCCCTCAAAGAATTGTATCGCTGGACGGGGATTAAGTCTGGAGGCGACTACATGGTAGCAAATCCGCGTCAATGCCGCTTGTATGCAAGTCGCTTCCTTGCGCTGGCAAAGAACGCTCGAAGTCCGGAGGCGCGACAAATCTTCGCCCAAATGGCCGAGACGTGGAATCGATTGGCCGCCGAAGCGGAGACTGATCAAACCCCGTTACAGATGGAGCGGGACGTACCTGATGATGATCTGCCTCACGACTTGAAGCTTCGCTTGGGAGAATACGCTTAAGCTCGTCGCCAATTCGCGAACGTAATGATCGGTCACAGGAGTGGCGGGATCGACTAAGTCGGGCGCAGAAGTTGGATCGAGCACGCCATATCCGACGATGGACTGGGCACGAAGTGAACGCGCTTCGTCAGCTTGCGAAAGAAAATACACCCACGCGAGTGATTGCCCTCAAACTGGGGCGTTCTGAAACATCAATCTATACCAAAGCTGAGCGAGAAGGAATTTCGCTAAAGCCCACGAACCAGTCGCCTTACAGTCGGCAAAAGTAGTTACCGCCATCTCTCTGCGGGAAATACCTGTTCCCCTGCCCCGCGCGCGCGGCTCAACAACTCAAGCAATGTTTGTTGGCCCTTACGTTGCTCCGATAGCGGCGAACCACCATCGGCGAGCTGAAGCTTTCCTTCAGTCTTGACCTTGTGCTCCAAGCCGTAGATCGCGCTGGTGCTTGTGACGACGTGTGGCTCGCCGTCGGTGCAGCAGGACGCGGCCGCCTGCGCGATCCGCGCGTTAGGAAACTCTGTCGTCTCCTTGGGTTCGGCTTACTTGGTGTCTCGGTCCATGGCACGATTGAAGTTCTGGTCGAGCCTCGGCCCTGGAGGCCCCGCCATGACAAACGACGCCGTGCTCGGCTAATTGATGAACACCGAAAGCCGCTACTTCTCCGCCGATCGCCTGACCGTCGCGGATTTAAAAGTCTTCGTCTGGATCCGCCATCTAAGATCGGGTGTGCTCGAACACATGCCAGCGGACCTTCCTGATCGCATCGCGCCTAAGTTGGTTGAGCACTATGAGCGGGTTAAGAACGACCCCCGCATCAAGGCATATTACGTCCGACATAATATTGCCAGCTGAGTACGAATTGCTCCCGGGTGTTTTCGCGGACTTGGCAGGATCGCAGTTTCTTTTGCCAAGATATCTACGAACCCAACCTCTGGGGTCCGGCTATTGGACCAGGAACCTGAAGGGCTCGACGCGACGACCTTTTCCGACACTTCTCCGGCCAGTATCGCCCGGGTGCTAAGATCGAGCCTGAGCGCGCTATGAGTGGGCAAGAAATCGCGGCGCAAGTGCCTAGTCGTTGCTATAAAAGCGCTCGCGCCGCTCATGGCCTTCCTGGGCATCGACGCTCAAGGTTGCGATCGGCCGTGCTTCGAGTCGCATCAGACTGATCGGCTCGCCAGTTTCTTCGCAATAACCGTAGGTGCCATCCTCAAGACGCGCCAAAGCAGCGTCGATCTTGGCAATCAGCTTACGCTGACGATCACGCGCGCGGAGTTCCACCCCGCGATCGATTTCCGTGCTCGCTCGATCTGCAAGGTCGGGATGCTGCGCAGTCTCCTCGTGCAAGTGCTGTAGGGTTTCCTTTGTGGAGCGGAGGATCTCATTCCTCCAAGCGAGGAGCTTGCCGCGAAAATAAACGCGCTGACGACTACACATAAACGGCTCTTCGTCGGTCGGACGATACTCCTCGCGGATGTCTGGGTGGGTGCGCACGAGCGCTTTTTCCGCCATCGTCATTGACTTTGCTCGCTCTGTGATTCGTTTCGGTGCTCCGGTATTCCGAAAGCGACTCCACTAGTCAACGGGAAGCGGCACACCTTGGCGGTCTCCAGGGTTTTTCGATGGAGACCCGCATTTCAAATCGCTACTGACCCTAACCTATACAGCACTCACCATCGGCCTCCCCGATAGGCGAGCCGAAGAATAAGCAGCAGCAACAGCGCGCCGATCGTGGCCGAGATGATAGCTGCAACAATGCCACTACCAAGGTGGATGCCCAATTGGGGTAAGAGCCACGCGCCTATCAATGCGCCGACAATGCCTATTGCGATGTCAGCGAGAAGACCAAAGCCCGTGCCCCGCACGATTTGTCCGGCGAGCCAACCCGCAATCAGGCCAACCACCAGAATGATAAGAAGTTCTTGTCCTGACAATTTGTCCCCCCATCAGCTGGGCTAAGTGCAAAAGTTTGCCGAAGGCGACGAGAGAATACCGGCCGTCAAAGGTCGCCGAAATGGGGGTCGGCGGTTATGCACCGGGCTTTTCGAGGTCGGACGACGAGCTAGCCGATCTCGCGCCAGGAACCTTTCAGCTTTCGGGAGATTGGCCTTGGCCCGGCTTAACCGCCGTGCTGAAAGCATGGTCTAACCAAGGACAGGTCAGTGCTTGCATGGCTCCGGCGGATCATTGTCTCCCTCGGAGTTGGAGGGGCCAGCTACGCTATTATGCTCACCTTTATGGTGCTGTCGGTCATTTATGATCGGCAGTTAGAGCCAATCATTACATTCGCTTTTGATACGGGCCGTTGGATAGTTGACACGCTTGACTCCTGGGTATCGGGAAATCGTTGGGGACAGATCGCGGTGAACCACTTGCGTGAGCGGGTGAACATGACTCACGTCGTGCTCTCGATCCCAGCAATCATCGTCGCTACTCTGTTTGTTGGCATTCCCTTGAACAAGCTGCTCGGTGGGACGCGCACCGCCATGCAACGGCTGGCTATCGCGGTAGTAAGCGTACCTGCCACTGTCATGCTTGCCGTCGCGCTCTTTACCTTCAATGCGCTTGTGCCAGAAACTTATGCGGGTCTTCTAAGGTTCGCCGACTGGGTCTGGCAGGGATCATTGAATTTGCTTAGTTCCTATGGCGACTCGGTGCCGGGAGCGCGAAAGCTAACCAATGTCGCTAGGGAGGGTTTCTCTGGCCATCACTACGTGATTATGGCGCTTTGTAGCGCGCTCGCAGCTTTCCTTGTAAACGCGCTGTTCGCCTTAGCCGCTAAGCCCCGTCAACAGATCTCCGCTGGGACGCACTATGTCGGCCGCTTAGAACCGAACCACTCCAAAATAAATGGCGATGATAACGAACGCGACGATCGTCCCGATTAAACTGATCGCCAGTACATAACGTACATTGTGACCTCGGATTACCGTAGATAAGCGCTCCTCTTAAGCAGAGGTTGCCGGCTGGCGTCCCAGGTGACCAATAATTTACCGCTTCTGCAGATAAGCGATTCGGAAAACGAGTTCGCAACCTGGGAAGTGCGACGCTGCCTCACCAACAGGAGGCTACGTCATGTTCACGGGGGACAACGCTGTTCAGAGCAAGCTGATCTATAGGGGATACCAGCTAGAGGTTAAGCGCGCGCCGTCGGGATGGCGCGTGGGGATTTACCCGCGCACCGCGGATTTGCCGATCCTCAGTCGATGCGAAGTGCTTGACGTGGACCAGCACGAGGCGTTGGCGACGGCCAAGCATCGTGTAGACGGCGTCATTTCCTATTAGGTGCGTTACCGCGCCTGCGGTCGCAAGCACGTCAGCTGCTTGTTTTCCGTGATGACTTCGGCTTTGCGCGCTTTCGCCCAGTCGTAGCGCGGGCTTTTTTCGTGACCGACTTCGCCCTTCGTGTTGAGTTCTTTGCGGATTTTGTCACCGCCTTTCGCTTTGGCGTCGACTTGGACTTCTTCGCCGTAGCGCATTCCGTTCGGCTCGGCGTTCGACCCTCCCCCACCCAATGCAATCCCTCCGCTATCTCGGCGCGGTTAGCTACCTTGTAAGCTGCACCCGGAAGCTGAAAATATGGGTAGAAGCATGGTGGAGAGCCATAGCTCCTTGCTAACCCCTTGGCTCGCAATGGCCCCATAGCGGAGATAGCGGCGGCCACCCCGCGCAGCCTCACCAGCCAGGACGCCAGCGATAAATAGCGTACGTCCCGATGCCTGGGCCTCGACTTTTGGTCGAAACAGAATTGCGTCCCCCTGCGGGTTTGTGACATTAATGTGACGACGCGCCTAGAGACGAAAAGCTTCACGCGAACGCCACGGGGCGATCATGCCGACAGGGCGGATGCAGCGGGTCGTCGCCGTCACAGCCGCACTCGCGCTGCTGGGCGTGATACTCGTTTTACTGTCCTGCACCGAACCCATCGCCACGCGGCTTTGGTTCGCCATCGCGGTGACCGCGGCCTTCGCTTCCCTTGTCACGTTTCTGACGCGGCGATTACTCTTTGCCAGCGTGGTCACCGCCTCGCTCGTCGCGGTCGTCTTTCTCGTCTCTCTCGAGAAACAGGCGACGATGAACATGGGTCTGCACTCTTACGACCTCTTCTTTTATCTGAATGTCGACACGTTCGAGTTGTTGTGGGGCGACTACCGCCGCTACATGGTCGTGGTTCTTGCAGCGGTCGTGGCGGCGATAATCCTGGCGGCGCTGACGTGGCGCTTTGACACCACGCGGCTCTCGCATTTGGCTTCAGGCTTGACCCTGGTCGCTGCGATTGGAGTGGCCGGCGCTTTCAAGTCGCAGGCAAGCGCGGAAAACACTCCGTTTCGCTTTCTGAACGACGGCAACTCCTTTGTCTCGGCGTTTTACCTGTCGTGGAGCGAGACCTGGGGCACTTTGATGCGCGGCCAATTGATGGAAGCCGCAGCGCAAACCGAACTCCCCGATTTTATCAGCGATCCCAAATGCACGCCCGCAACCAAGCCGCCGCACATCGTGCTTATTCATAAAGATCGTTGGTGCCGCCTAGTCTGTTTCCTCGGCTCGAATATGACCACGCTCTCGACCAATTCTTCCTCTCCGATGATGGCGCGCTACACAAGCTGCGCGTGGAAACCTACGGCGGCGCCTCCTGGGTGAACGAGTTCGCGCTTTTGACCGGAATCTCGACAAAGGCCTTCGGCGACAT
>CAVZLT010000031.1:0-32861 GCA_963776235.1 uncultured Alphaproteobacteria bacterium | reverse complement strand
CAGTTTCAGCCGGTCTTGATCTTGGAGAGCGAAATGGACCTTCGCGCATTTTTCGTCGCTTTGCCGTTGCTCCTCGTCTCGGGGGTCGTCCTCGCCGAAACCGATATCGGCGCCGTCTGTTATGCCGATTGCGAGGCCGCGACGCATTCCAATCCCGAATACAAAGCTTGCCTCGCCCGCGCGGCCGACAAGGCCGACGCCGCGCTGAACCAAGCCTATAAGACGTTGCAGGACAAGATCCGCGCGGCCGCCAAGGAGATGGGGCAAGAGCCGGACGTCCAGCTCAGCGACCTCAAGGACGCGCAAAAGCAGTGGCTCGCCTATCGCGACAGCAATTGCACGCTGGAGGACAGTCTCGCCTTCGGCGGCACGGCAATCGGCGGCAATTATTCGTCCTGCCTCTGCGCGCTCTCCTATCAGCGCATCAACGACTTCGAGCGCATCGAGAAAGCGGTGCTGGGCCTGGAGTAAGACCCCGACGAAAGCCCGATTCGGCCCCTCGAACCGCTTGAAACCCGCGAAAAAGCCCGTATATTACGCCTCGAACTCATGATTGGTTTTGATCAGGAGTGGGCCTCTCGCCCGCTCCTTTTTGTTAGGCTCATCGCTTCCTCGCCGTTTTGCCGAGGCCACGGCCCACCAACGATGTCGAGTGCCAGCGCCAACGAGGATCGCCGCTTCGCCCGCGAGACGGGACCGGCGCGGGCCATCGCCGACCTGGCAGAGCCCGTGCTCGAAGAGCTCGGCTTTAGACTGGTCAGGGTCAAGGTCTCGGGCCGCGACGGCGGCACGGTGCAGATCATGGCCGAACGGCCGAGCGGGGAGATGAGCGTGGAGGATTGCGCGACGATCAGCCGGAGGCTCTCGCCCGTGCTCGACGCTTACGACCCGATGCCGGGGCAGTACCGGTTGGAGGTGTCTTCGCCGGGGATCGACCGACCTTTGGTCCGACCCAGCGACTTTGCGTTATGGGCGGGTCATGAAGCCAAGATAGAGCTTACCGAATTGGTGGACGGCAGGAAGCGGTTCAGGGGTCTGATCGAAGGCGTGGCGAAGACCGAGGTGCGTTTGAAGATTGAGCTAGAAGGCAAGGCCGAGCCGGTGACGATCGGCCTTCCCTTCTCGCTCATCAGCGAAGCGAAGCTCGTCGCAGGCGTCGACGGCTTCAGACAAGACCTTGCGGGCAGGAAGCCCGCACACTGAGATTGGAGGCTAATGAGATGGCTCAGGCAGGCGTCAGCGCCAACAGGCTGGAGCTTTTGCAGATCGCCGATGCGGTCGCGCGCGAGAAGTCGATCGACCGCCAGGTGGTCATCACCGCCATGGAGGATGCGATCCAGAAGGCGGCGAAATCCCGCTATGGCAGCGAGAACGAGATCAAGGCCGAGGTCGATCCCAAGACCGGCGAGATCAGGCTCGCGCGCCTGCTCGAAGTGGTCGAGACCGTTACCATGGACGCGACGCAGATCTCGCTCGAGGAGGCGCGGCGCCGCAATCCCGCGGCGCAAGTCGGCGACTTCATCGCCGAGCCCCTGCCCCCGCTCGATTTCGGCCGCGTCGCGGCGCAGAACGCCAAGCAAGTGATCGTGCAGAAGGTGCGCGAGGCCGAGCGCGAGCGCCAATACGACGAATACAAGGATCGCGTCGGAGAAATCGTCAACGGTATCGTCAAGCGCGTCGAGTACGGCAACGTGATCGTCGATCTCGGCCGGGCCGAAGCGATCGTGCGGCGCGACGAGACGCTGCCGCGCGAGAATTTCCGCTACGGCGACCGCATCCGCGCCTATGTCTACGACGTGCGCCGCGAGCAGCGCGGCCCGCAGATTTTCCTGTCGCGCACGCACCCGGAATTCATGGCGAAGCTGTTCGCGCAAGAGGTGCCCGAGGTCTATGAGGGCATCGTCACCATCAAGTCGGTGGCGCGCGATCCAGGCAGCCGCGCCAAGATCGCGGTGGTGTCGCGCGACGCCTCGATCGACCCCGTCGGCGCTTGCGTCGGCATGCGCGGCAGCCGCGTGCAGGCGGTGGTCAACGAGCTACAGGGCGAGAAGATCGACATTATTCAATGGTCGCCCGACGCCGCCACCTTCATCGTCAACGCATTGGCGCCGGCCGAGGTGGTCAAGGTCGTGCTCGACGAGGATGCCGAGCGCATCGAGGTGGTGGTGCCGGATCAGCAGCTCTCGCTCGCCATCGGCCGCAAGGGACAGAATGTACGGCTCGCTTCGCAGCTTACGGGATGGGACATCGACATCATGACTGAGGCTTCCGAATCGGAGCGGCGCCAGGCCGAGTTCGCCGAGCGCTCCTCGACCTTCATGGAGGCGCTCGACGTCGACGAGGTCATCGCCCAGCTGTTGGCTTCCGAAGGCTTCAGCTCGGTCGAGGAAGTGGCATTTGTCGAACCGTCGGAGATCGCCTCGATCGAGGGCTTCGACGAGAACACCGCCGCCGAGATCCAGACCCGCGCGCGCGAGCATCTCGAGAAGCTCGAGGCCGAGCTCGAAGCGAAGCGCAAGGCGCTCGGCGTCGCCGACGAGCTGGCCGAGGTGCCGGGCATCACGACGGCAATGCTGGTCACGCTCGGCGAGGCCAATATCAAGACGGTCGAGGATCTGGCCGATTGCGCCACCGACGATCTCGCCGGCTGGAGCGAGCGCAAGGATAAAGAGACCATCCGGCATGACGGCGTGCTGGACGGCTTCGGGCTCACCAAGAACCAGGTCGAGGATCTGATCCTGGCGGCGCGCGTCAAGGCGGGCTGGATCACCGAGGCCGATCTGGCGCCCGAGCCTGAAGAGATCGAAGGCGAGGGCGAAGAGGTTGCCGGTGCCGAAGCGAGCGCCGAGGCCACGCCGAACGGCGCGAGCGCTTAATGCACTGGCGAGGAGACCATAGTTGCGGCGAGCGGCGGCTGAGCAGAGCGATGAAGGCCAGAACGGCGTCGACGACGGCGTCCGGAGCTGTGCGCTCACCCGCGCGCGGAGGCCGAAGGACGAGCTGATCCGCTTCGTGCTCGGGCCCGACGGCGCGGTCGTTCCCGATCTCAAAGAGAAGCTGCCGGGTCGCGGCGTGTGGGTCACCGCCGCCTATGACACGGTCGCCAAGGCGGCCAAACGCAACGTTTTCGCCCGCGCGCTCAAGACCGAAGCCAAGGTGCCGGAAGACCTGGCCGGCCAGGTGGACCGGCTGCTTGCCGGCGCCGCGCTGTCGGCGCTTGGCCTTGCCAATAAGGCCGGAGAGGCGGTGTTCGGCCACGCCAAGGTCGAGGAGGCGCTGGCCAAAGGCCGCGTGCTCGCCCTCGTCCACGCCACGGAAGCCGCGGAAGATGGTTGCCGCAAGCTTGACGGCAAGGCCAAGGGATTGCGCGAGGGAAGCCCGATTCCCGCCATTCGCGCGTTCGGCACGGACGAATTGAGTTTGGCATCGGGTAGGACAAATGTGATACATGCTGCCCTCATCCAGGGTGGAGCGGCTCGGAAATTCCTCGCGGCGGCCGCGCGCGTGGAGCGCTACCGCAAGGGGTGCAACACGTTCGCCAACCAGAATGGATCGGATACGGACAAAGAATGAGTGAGACCAACGAGACTGAAGACAAGACCGCTCG
The DNA here is from genome assembly GCA_963776235.1 of uncultured Alphaproteobacteria bacterium. Taxonomy (GTDB): domain Bacteria; phylum Pseudomonadota; class Alphaproteobacteria; order Rhizobiales; family Methyloligellaceae; genus Methyloceanibacter. The sequence continues at coordinate 29,254 of CAVZLT010000031.1, read as the reverse complement.
CGGAGGGCGCAAAATGACCCTCAACGTGCGCCGGACCGTGGAATCCGGCCATGTGCGCCAGAGCTTCAGCCATGGCCGCTCGAAGTCCGTCCTGGTGGAGAAAAAGAAGCGCCGGGCGATCGGCGCGGGTGGCGCGGCGCAAGCCGTCGAGGAGCCGGCGGCGCCAAAGCCGGCCCCGCGGACCGCCGAAACCGTGCAAAAGCCCGTTCAGGACGAGACGCCGGCGCGCCAGGCTCGCGTTGTGCTGCCGCAACTCTCCGAGGAGGAGAAGGACGCGCGCATGCGCGCGCTCGCCGACTCTCGCCAGCGCGATGCGGCGGAGCGCGAGAAGGCCAAGGAGACGGCAGCGCTGCACGTGGTGACCGAAGATCAGCGGGCCCAAGAGCGCAAAGAGGCTGAAGAGCGTAAACGCAAAGAAGACGAGCGGCATCAGGCCGAGGCCAAGGCGCGCAAGGTCGGCGAAGAGACCGCGCGCAAGCACCTGCCCAAGGAGGAGGCCGAGGAGGCCCCCCGCACCGCCGATGCCCGGCACAAGAAGAGCGTTACCGCGCCGCGTCGCGGCGAGGAGCGCCGGGTGCGCGGCCGGCTCACCATCATCAACGCGCTCGACGAGGAGCAGCGCCAGCGGAGCCTTGCCTCGCTGAAGCGCCGCCAGGAGCGCCAGAAAAAGCAGATCACCGGCCCGCAAGCGCAGGCGAAGATCCAGCGCGAGGTCGTGATCCCCGAGGTCATCACCATTCAGGAGCTCGCCAATCGCATGGCCGAGCGGGGCGTCGACGTCATCAAGTATCTGATGAAGGACGGCGCCATGCATAAGATCACCGACGTGATCGACTCCGACACGGCCCAGCTCGTGGCCGAGGAGTTCGGGCACACGGTGCGTCGCGTCTCGGAGGCCGACGTCGAGGAAGGCTTCCTCGGCGCCGAGGATCACGCCGAGGATTTGCAGCCGCGCGCGCCGATCGTCACCATCATGGGCCATGTCGACCACGGCAAGACCTCGCTGCTCGACGCCATCCGCACGACCAATGTCGTTTCGCAGGAAGCGGGCGGCATCACCCAGCATATCGGCGCCTATCAGGTTGTGACGCCGCTCGGCCACAAGATCACTTTCATCGACACGCCTGGCCACGAGGCCTTCACCGCCATGCGGCAGCGTGGCGCTCAGGTGACGGACATCGTCGTGCTGGTGGTGGCTGCCGATGACGGCGTGAAGCCGCAGACGGTCGAGGCCATCAATCACGCCAAGGCCGCCGGCGTGCCGATGATCGTCGCCATCAACAAGATCGACAAACAGGGCGCCGATCCGCAGCGCGTCCGCACCGAGTTGCTTAGCCACGAGATCGTGGTGGAGAGCCTCGGCGGCGATACGCTGGAGATCGAGGTCTCGGCGCTGAAGAGGACCGGCCTCGACAAGCTGCTGGAGGCGATCGCGCTTCAGGCAGAAGTGCTGGAGCTGGCCGCCAATCCGGATCGCGCCGCGGAAGGCGTGATCGTCGAAGCCAAGCTCGAGCGCGGCCGCGGACCCGTCGGCACGGCGCTGATTCAGCGCGGCACGCTTCACGTCGGCGACCTCGTCGTCGCGGGCTCGGCCTATGGCCGCGTGCGCGCGCTGATCAACGAGCTCGGCGAGCAGGTGACGAGCGCCGGCCCCTCGGTCCCGGTCGAGGTGCTGGGCTTCGATAGCGCGCCTGAGGCGGGCGATCAGTTCGCCGTGGTCGAGAACGAAGCGCGCGCGCGGGAGATCACCGATTATCGCATGCGCGAGCGGCGCAAGCGCCTGGCCGTCGCCGGCGCCCGCGGCAGCCTCGAGCAGATGATGACCAATCTGAAGGCGGCCGGCACCAAGGAGTTCACCCTGCTCGTCAAGGGCGACGTGCAGGGCTCGGTCGAGGCCATCGTCGCGGCGCTCGACAAGATGGGCACCGACGAGGTGCGTGCGCGCATCGTCCATGCCGGCGTCGGTGGCATCACCGAGTCCGATGTGGGACTTGCCGCCACGTCGGGCGCGGTCGTGCTGGGCTTCAATGTGCGCGCCAACGCGCAAGCTCGCGAGGCGGCCGAGCGCGAGGGCGTGGAGATCCGCTATTACGCCGTGATCTACGACCTGGTCGACGAGGTGAAGCAGGCGATGTCCGGCATGCTCGCGCCGACGCGGCGCGAGACCTTCCTCGGCAATGCCGAGATCCTGGAGGTGTTCACCATCTCCAAGGTGGGCAAAGTGGCCGGCTGCCGCGTAACCGAGGGCAAGGTCGAGCGCGGTGCGCAGGTCCGGCTGATCCGCGACAACGTCGTGGTGCACGAAGGCAAGCTGTCGACGCTGAAGCGCTTCAAGGACGAGGTGCGCGAGGTGACCGCCGGCCAGGAGTGCGGCATGGCGTTCGAGGGCTACCAGGACATGCGCCAGGGCGACGTGATCGAGTGCTTCGAGGTCGAGCACATCCAGCGCACGCTGTAATCCGCGGTCAGGCGGCTTTCGGCCCGCTCCCATTTCAAGAGCAAGACATATGATCGCCCGCGACAAGGGTAAGTCGCCTCAAGGCAAGCCGCCCTCGCAACGCCAGTTGAAAGTGGGCGAGACGATCCGCCATGCGCTGGCCGACATCTTCTCGCGCGGGGAGGTTGTCGACGAGGTGCTGAGCCGGCATTCGCTCACCGTACCGGAAGTGCGCATGACGCCCGACCTCAAGCTCGCGACGGTCTACGTGATTCCACTCGGCGGCGGCACGGCCGAGGCCGAAGAGGCGGTCGAGCATCTGGAAAAGCACAAGCGCTATTTGCGCGGCCTGCTGGCAAAGCGGGTCAGCATGAAATTCATGCCGGAGCTGAGATTTAAGGTCGATACCACCTTCGAAGCGTCGGCTCGGATCGACGAGCTGCTCGCCTCGCCCAAAGTCGCCCGCGACCTCGACGGCTAACCCAAATGACGAGCGTGGCAGGCAATGGCGCGGCAGCGTAAGGGTCTACCGGTCAATGGCTGGCTGATCTTCGACAAGCCGCGCGGCATGACCTCGACGCAAGCCGTCACCAAGGTGAAGCGGCTCTATCAGGCCGCCAAAGCGGGTCACGCCGGAACGCTCGATCCGCTGGCCACCGGCGTGTTGCCGCTCGCGCTGGGCGAGGCGACCAAGACGGTCCCGTTCGTGGTCGAGGGCTCGAAGCAGTACCGCTTCACCGTGCGCTTCGGCGCGGAGACCGATACCGACGATGCGGACGGCAAGGTCGTGGCGTCGAGCGAGACGCGGCCGACCCGCGCCGAGATCGCGGCCGAGCTGCCGAGCTTCACCGGCGAGATCGAGCAGGTGCCGCCGCGCTATTCCGCGCTCAAGGTCGACGGGGCACGCGCTTACGAGCTTGCTCGCGATGACGAAGATTTCGAGCTTGCCGCCCGCCGCGTATCGATCGACAGCCTTACGCTGATCGACCATCCCGATCCCGACCATTGCGTGCTCGAAACCCATTGTGGCAAGGGCACCTATGTTCGCGCGCTCGCCCGCGATCTCGGCCGCGCGCTCGGCGCGCTCGGCCACGTGGAGCAACTGCGTCGCACGCGGGTGGGACCGTTCGGCGAGGAGCGCGCGATCACGCTTTCCGCGCTCGAGGCGCTGGCTGAAGGCGGTCACGAAGCCCTTCTGACGGCGCTGCTCCCGGTCGAGACGGCGCTTTGCGACATCCCGGTACTTGCCATCGCGGGGCCCGATGCGGATCGGTTGCGGCGCGGCCAGCCGGTCCTGCTCAGGGGACGCGATGCCCCCATTGTCGAGGGCACGGTCTATGCCACCTCGCGCGGCACGCTGGTCGCCGTCGGCGAGGTGAGCAGAGGCGAGCTCAAGCCGAAGCGCATTTTCAATCTGCCGCGCTGAAGCGGCAAAACATCAAGGGAGGGAACAATGACAAGGCTTGTGGTTGCGGCGATGACACTGCTGATCTCGCCCGGCTTCGCCCTGGCGGCCGAAGGCGAACGCTGCAAGGTCACGGACCCGACCGGCACCCCGCTCAATGTGCGCGAGAGCCCCAATGGCAAGATCGTCGGCACGCTGGCCAACGGCGCCTTGGTGGCAATCGTCGAGTCCAAGGACGCCGCCAACGGCAAGCCCTGGGTCAAGATCGTCGACGCCAAGACGAAAAAGCCGATCGGCTGGGTTTTCCGCGAATTCGTCTCCTGCTTCTAGCCGGCGTTAACCCGTAGAAATTCCACTGGCCTCGGCGCGGATAATCCCTATATTGCAGCCTTCGCGCGCGGCTTACCGCTCGCACGCGCATACGAACCGACCGTGCTGGACGACATCCCGGCCCGGCCCCAGACAAACCCTCAAACAGCAAGGAATCATCCGATGTCGATCAGCGCTGAGCGCAAGCAAGAGCTCATCAAGGAATATGCGACCAAGTCCGGCGATACCGGCTCCCCAGAGGTCCAGGTCGCGATCCTCACCGAGCGGATTAGCAATCTCACAGAGCATTTCAAGACGCACGGCAAGGACAATCATTCGCGCCGCGGGCTGCTCAAGATGGTCAGCCAGCGTCGCCGGCTGCTTGATTACGTGAAGTCTTCCGACGAAGACCGCTACCAGAAGCTCATCAACCGGTTGGGCATTCGCCGGTGACGGTGACCGTCATGGCGGGCCATCCCGCGGTTGAGCTTGCGAATTACGTGCACCTGGGCAGCTCTCGCAAGGGCGAGCAGCGCCCCCACTCTTACCCACGCATTGGGACACCAACATGTTTCATAAACACACCGTAGAAATCGACTGGGCGGGACGCCCGCTCAAACTTGAGACCGGCCGCATCGCGCGGCAAGCCGACGGCGCCGTGCTCGCCACCTATGGCGGGACGACCGTTCTCGCCACCGTCGTTGCCGCCAAGGAGGAGAGGGCCGGCATCGACTTCTTCCCTCTCACCGTGAACTACCAGGAGAAGACCTTCGCCGCAGGCAAGATCCCCGGCGGCTATTTCAAGCGCGAAGGCCGCCCCACCGAGAAGGAAACGCTCACCTCGCGGCTGATCGACCGGCCGATCCGGCCGCTGTTCGCCCCGGGCTTCAAGAACGAGACGCAAGTCATTGCCACCGTGCTGTCGCACGACATGGAGAACGATCCGGATATCGTGGCGATGGTCGCGTCCTCCGCCGCGTTGACGCTCTCGGGGGTGCCCTTCTTGGGACCGATCAGCGCCGCCCGCGTCGGCTATATCGCCGGCCAGTATGTGCTCAACCCGATGATCGACGAGATGCAAGAAAGCTCCCTCGATCTCGTGGTCGCCGGCACGGCAGACGCCGTGCTGATGGTCGAGTCCGAGGCGAAGGAACTGTCCGAGGAGGTGATGCTCGGCGCCGTGGTCTACGGCCAGAAGCATTTCCAGCCCGTGCTCGACGCCATCGTCAAGCTCGCCGAGCGCGCGGCCAAGGAGCCTTGGGAGCTCAAGCCCAAGGACGACGGCAAGATGGTTGAGAGCGTGCGTGGCGTGGCCGAGGCTGAGCTGCGCGAGGCCTATGCCATTGCCGCCAAGCATGAGCGCCGCGACCGCGTCGCCGCCATCAAGGAGAAGGTGATCGCCGCGCTGGTTCCGGCCGATGCCGAGGCGACGCTGGCGCCCAAGGTCGCCACTGCCTTCAAGGAAGCGGAGAAGGACGTTGTCCGCTCGAGCATCCTCAACACCAAGAAGCGCATCGATGGGCGCGATCTGACCACCGTCAGGCCGATCGTCTGCGAGGTGGGCATCCTGCCGCGGACCCATGGCAGCGCGCTGTTCACCCGGGGCGAGACCCAGGCGCTCGCCGTCGCCACGCTCGGCACCGGCGAGGACGAGCAATATGTCGACGCCCTCCAGGGCACCTACAAAGAGACCTTCATGCTGCACTACAACTTCCCGCCTTATTCGGTGGGCGAGGTTGGCCGCATGTCGTCTCCCGGCCGGCGCGAGATCGGTCACGGCAAGCTCGCCTGGCGGGCCATCCACCCGGTGCTGCCGGAGCGCGAGAACTTCCCCTACACCATCCGCATCGTATCGGAGATCACCGAGTCCAACGGCTCCTCCTCGATGGCGACGGTGTGCGGCTCATCGCTGGCGATGATGGACGCGGGCATTCCGCTGAAGCGCTCGGTGGCGGGCATCGCCATGGGCCTGATCAAGGAAGGCGATAAATTCGCCGTCCTGTCGGATATCCTCGGCGACGAGGACCATCTCGGCGACATGGACTTCAAGGTGGCCGGCACCTCCGAAGGCGTCACCTCGCTGCAAATGGACATCAAGATCACCGGCATCACCGAGGAGATCATGAAGGTCGCGCTCAATCAGGCGCGCGAAGGTCGCATGCATATTCTCGGCGAGATGGACAAGGCGCTCAACACGGCGCGGCCAGAGCTCGGCGAATACGCGCCGCGCATCGAGACCATTCACATCCCGGTCGACAAGATCAGGGAAGTGATCGGCTCGGGCGGCTCGGTAATCCGCGAGATCGTCGCCGAGTCCGGCGCAAAGATCGACATCTCCGACGACGGAACGGTCAAGATCGCCTCCGCCAACGCCGAATCGATCCGCGCCGCGATCGGCCGCATCAAGGGCATCACGTCAGAACCCGAGGTCGGCACGATCTACCAGGGCAAGGTGGTCAAGGTGATGGAGTTCGGCGCCTTCGTAAACTTCTTCGGTCCCAAGGACGGGCTCGTGCATATCTCGCAGCTCGCCGACGGAAGGCCGAAGGCGGTCACCGACGTGGTCAAGGAAGGCGACCAGGTGTGGGTGAAGCTGCTCGGCTTCGACGAGCGCGGCAAGGTGAGACTGTCGATGAAGGTCGTCGACCAGGCGACCGGCAAAGAGCGCGAGAAGGCCGAAGCCGCAAGCTAGACGAAACGGCTTAGACTGAATCCATTTGAATTGCTCGTCATGGCCGGGCTTGTCCCGGCCATCCACGATTTCTCAAAAAGCAAAGACGTGGATGCCCGGCACAAGGCCGGGCATGACTGCCTCTTAGTGGTCGCTAATTGGAATTGGCGGGCGGCGGAGGCGGCGTGGCGCTGCCCTCGTCCTTCGCGCATTTGGTGGCGATGACGAGATAGTCCGTGTGCTTCGTCTGCCATTCCTCGGACTTGGCCTTGGCCGAACCGATGCACTGGATCACGTCTTCGGAGACGACCTCCGGCAAGGCGATCTCCTGGCAGGTATTCGGCGGCGCCGCGAGGCACGCAACAAGTACGAGATGGACGGCCATGGCCCGTCATTCCTCCTTCACGATGCAATCTCCACCTTCTAATCCGGCGGAGATATTTTCACAACGAAATCCGTGCCTTATGCCTAAAATGCCGCGCTATTGCGCGGCTTCTCTTTGCGCCTTCTCGGTCGCCGCCTCGGCCTCCTCGGCCTGCTCGAGGGTCTTGAGCGCCTGCAGCGGCGGCATGGCGATGGTCGAATAGCCGCAGTCGACGAAATGCACTTCGCCGGTGACGGCGCCCGACAGGTCGGACAAAAGATAGAGGGCGGCGCCGCCGACCTCATCCAACGTCGGCGAGCGGCGCATCGGCGCGTGGCGCTGCTGATAGTGCAGCAGCGTGCGCGCGTCGGAGATGCCAGCGCCGGCCAGCGTGCGCATCGGCCCCGCCGACAGCGCATTCACCCGGATATTTTGCGGGCCGAAATCGGAAGCGAGATAGCGCACGCTCGTTTCCAACGCCGCCTTGGCAACGCCCATGACGTTGTAGCAGGGCACCACGCGCGTCGCGCCGCCATAGGTAAGCGTCAGCAGCGAGCCGCCGGACGGCATCAAATCGGCGGCGAGCTTGCAGATCTCCGTGAACGAGAAGCACGAGATCACCATGGTGTGCTCGAAATTCTTGCGGGTCGTGTCGGCGTAGCGTCCGCGCAGCTCGTTGCGGTCGGAGAAGGCGAGCGCATGCACGACGAAGTCGAGCGAGCCCCATTTCTTGCGGATCACGTCGAAGATGTGCTCGACGCTTTTCAGGTCCTCGACGTCGGCCTCCTCGATGATCTTGGCGCCGATGCCCTCGGCGAGCGGAACGGCGCGGCGACCGAACGCGCCGCCCTGATAGGAGAAGGCAAGCTCGGCGCCCTGCCCGTGCAGCACGCGCGCGATGCCCCAGGCGATCGAGCGGTCGTTGGCGACGCCCATCACCAGTCCCCTCTTCCCCGCCATCAGGGCTCCGGGCTCAGCGATATCTCTTGTTGTTGCCATGGCACTTACTCTGGTTATGGGTTGCCCCGTTTCTGTGTTCTCGTTCTCAACCATCCAGACGACGAAAGACGAGTGTGGCATTGGTGCCGCCAAAACCGAAGCTGTTCGACATCACGGTGTTAATAGCGACATTGTCCTGCCGCTTGCGCACGATCGGCATGTCGGCAACGGCGGGATCGAGGTTCTCGATATTGGCGGATTCGCAAATGAAGCCGTTATTCATCATCAGCAGCGAGTAGATCGCTTCGTGCACGCCGGCGCCGCCGAGCGAATGGCCGGTGAGCGACTTCGTGGCGCTGATCGGCGGGCATTTGTCGCCGAACACCTCGCGGATCGCCTCGATCTCCTTCACGTCGCCGATCGGCGTCGAGGTGGCGTGCGGATTGATATAGTCAACGCCGTCTTCGACATTAGCAAGCGCCATGCGCATGCAGCGCGCCGCCCCCTCGCCGGACGGCTGCACCATGTCGTAGCCGTCGGAGGTGGCGCCGTAACCGACCAGCTCGGCATAGATGCGCGCGCCGCGCGCCTTGGCGTGCTCGAGCTCCTCGAGCACGACGACGCCGGCGCCGCCGGCGATGACGAAGCCGTCGCGGTCGGCGTCATAGGGACGGCTGGCGACCTCGGGGCGGTCGTTGAAGTCGGACGACATGGCGTTCATGGCGTCGAACAAGACCGAGAGTGTCCAATCGAGCTCCTCGCCGCCGCCGGCAAACACGATATTCTGCTTGCCCAATTGGATCAGCTCGGAGCCGTTGCCGATGCAGTGCGCCGAGGTGGAGCAGGCCGAGGAGATCGAATAGCTGACGCCCTTGATATGGTAGGGCGTCGCCAGCGTCGCCGAGTTGGTCGAGCACATGGCCTTCGGCACTTCAAACGGGCCGACCTTCTTGGGGCCCTTCTCGCGCGTGGTATCGGCGGCCTGGACGATGGCCCGGGTCGAGGGACCGCCCGACCCCATGATGAGCCCGGTCTTCTCGTTGGAGATGTCGTCCTCTTCGAGGCCCGAATCGCGGATCGCCTGCTGCATGGCGATATAGTTCCAGGCAGCGCCCTCGCCCATGAAGCGGCGCACCTTGCGGTCGATCATGCCCTCCCAGTCGAGCTTCGGCGCGCCGTGCACCTGGCAGCGGAAGCCGAGCTCGGCATATTTGTCGGCCTTGACGATCCCGGATTTCGCCTCGCGCAAAGAGGCAAGCACCTCCTGGGCGCTATTGCCGATGGAGGACACGATGCCCATGCCGGTCACGACCACACGTTTCATCGGGTCAAAATCCCAGGAAGCAAGCGCCGTTTCGATCGATCAGGGTCACACGCCAGCAGGGGCGGCTTCGCCCGCCTGGAACAATCCGACCCGCAAATCCTTGGCCGTATAGATGGTCTCGCCATCGGCCTTAAGCCAGCCATCGCCGGTGCCAAGGGTGAATTTCCGCCGGATCACCCGCTTCAGCTCGACGATATATTCGAGCTTCTTCATGGTCGGCAGCACCATGCCGGAGAATTTCACCTCGCCGACGCTCAACGCGCGTCCCTTGCCGGGCGCGCCGAGCCAGCCCAAGAAAAACCCGAGCAACTGCCAGAGCGCGTCGAGCCCAAGGCATCCCGGCATGACCGGGTCGCCCTTGAAATGGCAGGGGAAGAACCAGAGATCGGGCTTCACGTCGAGCTCGGCCACGATGCGCCCATAGCCGTGCTCGCCGCCTTCTTCGGCGACATGGGAGATGCGGTCGAACATCAGCATGGGCGGAAGCGGCAATTGCGCGTTGCCGGGGCCGAACAATTCGCCCCGCGCGCAGGCCAGCAGATCCTCGTAGTCGAATTGGTCCCGCCGCTCAGACATCGATGCTTAGACTTCCTCCCACCAGGCAAGGCTTTTGGCGAAATTGGGTGGTTTCCTAACACAGACAAGGGGCCTTCAAAAGCCCGCGTCGCCCTGGGACGAAGGGCAGAAGGCCGCCCGTTTCGCGGCTCCAGGCGTATAGGCGGGAAAGGTGTCAGGCATAGGACGAAAGCCTCGCGCGCCCGCCTCTGACATGGGTCAAGGGCCTCAAGTTGCGGGGAAGCGGTCTTTCAGACTATATTTCCCTGAATTTACCGGATGGGTCCAACACGATGCACAGGCCGCCTCAGGGCACGCTGAAATTGTCAACCGAGCTCAGCCAAGGGAACGTCGCCAAGCTCCTGCGCGGCGCGGGGCTCAGGCCCACGCGGCAGCGCGTGGCGCTGGCGCATCTCCTCTTCGCCGAGGGCGACCGTCACGTCACGGCCGAGACGTTGCACGAGGAGGCGCAGGCCAAGAAAGTGCCGGTGTCGCTCGCCACCGTCTACAATACGCTGCACCAATTCACCGAGGCGGGCCTCCTGCGCGAGGTCGCGGTGGAAGGCGCCAAGACCTATTTCGACACCAACACGTCGAACCACTACCATTTCTTCTGCGAGCATTCCGGCAGGCTGTTGGATATCGCGACCGGGTCGATCCGCATCGAGGGGCTGCCCGAAGCGCCTGACGGCATGGCCATCTCCCGCGTCGATGTGCTGGTCAGGCTCGTGGACAAGCAGGGCCGCTAAGCGCCCTACTTCACTTCCTCGCCTTTATAGACGCCCCACAGCTTGTCCTGCTGGACATAGCCGGAATAGTCGTCGACCGAGACGTTGCACCATTCTCCGTCGCAGGACAGCACATTGCCGAGCACGCCCGACTGCAACTCGGCGACGGCGCGCGAGCCGGTGGAATTGGAGCTGTAAAGCGGCACGCGCTCGTCGCCTTTCGACCAGGGGGTGACCAGCGCCGTGCGGCGCGCGCTCAGCAGGCTGTGGAACACCCAGCCATCGGCGCCCTCGCTGTCGCGCACGCGCCGCCAATTATCCGATTCGGCGATGACCTCGACCGGAAGCCCGGCGCGCGAGAAGACCCAGACGATAGCCTGGTCGGTGCTCGGACCTTTTCGCACATTAACCTTGTCGGACTTGAGGCTGACGAAACGCGGAACGGGCAGCGCCGACTTTTCGGTCGACTCGACGGCCGCCTGTTTCACATTGTCCTCGGCAGCGCTCGGCCCGACGGCTGAGGCCGATGTCAGCGCCAGGGCAACGGCCGCGATCGAAATGAGATGCTTCACCCTTGAGCCCACCTTGCCGCCAGTTTGTGCAATTCCCGCAACAGGCTTACGGCCCGAATCGGCCCGCCCCCGCCATGGTCCTGCTTGGCTGATAAAAGTGAAAGGATCGTGGCTCCAGGACAAGATGGCCCTTTATCTGGCAAAGCTGCTTCTGTTAGAGAAAGGCGCGCTTTTGCTGAAGCGCTGCAAAATGACGCGGGGAAATCCTCCTCCGCGATAAATCCTAACTGGACTGGTAATGGCTGACCGACCTCTCGTTATCGTCACGCGCAAGCTCCCCGATGTGGTGGAGACGCGGCTGCGCGAGCTTTTCGACGCAAGGCTCAATCTCGAAGACAAGCCCTTCACGCGCGAAGAGCTGATCGACGCAGTCAAGGTCGCCAATGTGCTGGTGCCGACCGTTACCGATCGCATCGACCGGGCGGTGCTGAGCCAGGCCAGCCCCGATCTCAAGTTGATCGCTCAATTCGGCACCGGCGTCGACAATATCGACCTGGAGACGGCGCGGAACCGCTCGATCCTCGTCACCAATACGCCCGGCGTGCTGACCGAGGACACCGCCGACATGACCATGGCGCTGATCCTTGCCGTGCCGCGCCGGCTCACGGAAGGCGCCAACGTGCTCCGCAGCGGCGCCAATGGCTGGCAGGGCTGGTCGCCGACCTGGATGCTCGGCCACCGCATCTTCGGCAAGCGGCTCGGCATTGTCGGCATGGGGCGGATCGGCCAAGCCGTCGCCAAGCGGGCCAAGGCGTTCGGCCTGCAGATCCACTATCACAACCGCAGGCGCGTCGCGCCCGAGGTCGAGAAGTCGCTCGAGGCGACCTACTGGGACAGCCTCGACCAGATGATCGCCCGCATGGACATCGTCTCGATCAACTGCCCGCACACGCCGGCCACCTATCATCTGCTGTCGGCGCGGCGGCTCGCCCTGCTCAAGCCGTCCGCCTATATCGTCAACACCGCGCGCGGCGAGGTGATCGACGAGAACGCGCTCGCCCGCATGATCGAGAACAACGAGCTGGCCGGCGCGGGGCTCGACGTGTTCGAGCACGAGCCGGCGGTGAACCCGAAGCTGCTCAAGAGCAACAAGGTGGTGGTGCTGCCGCATATGGGCTCGGCCACGCTCGAAGGCCGCGTCGACATGGGCGAGAAGGTCATCATCAACATCAAGACCTTCCTCGACGGCCACGCGCCGCCCGACCGCGTCCACCCCGCGATGTTCTAGGCGCGGCGTTCGGGGCTTCGCACATGTTCGGGGCGGAAGCCGAGGCCGATCAGCCGCGCCGGAAAGCGGCGTAGGAACGGGAAGCGGTTGAACAGCGTCACCACGAAAGGCGGCTTGGGCCGTTCGGTCAGGCGCAAGCACGTTGCTGATGACGCGCTTCTGAATGAACAGCTGCACCGCCTGCATCATCTTGGTCGGCCATTCGCGCCGCGCCTGCACGCTTGCCAAGCTGAGCCGCCGGCACGCGGCCCTTGCTCAGCGGCTGCCAGAGAAGATTGGCCGCGGCGACCGCGTCCTGGATGGCGAGATTGATGCCGACACCGCCGACCGGCGACATGGCATGCGCCGCATCGCCGATGCAGAGCAGCCCCGGCCGGCTCCAGCGCTTGAGGCGATCCACGGTGACGGTCAGCAGCTTCAAATCGTCCCAGGAGGCAATCTCCTGGAGGCGATCGGCAAATTCAGGATTGAGGCCGGCTATGGCCGCGCGAAACGCTTCGAGGCCCCTGCTGCGGAGCTGCTCGAAGCCGCCTTTCGGGATGACATAGGCGCATTGCCAATAATCGCCGCGGTCGAGCGTGACGAACACCACGCCTGCCTGGATGCGGCCGAGCAACTGCTGGCCGTCGCTCGCGTGCTTTGAGAGGCGGAACCAGATCACGTCCATCGGCGCGCCGAAATCTTCCACCTTGAGCCCGGCGCGCATCCGCACATCCGAGTGGCGTCCGTCGGCGCCGACGACGAGATCGGCCCTGATCTCGAGCGGCCCGTCCGGCGTCTCGGCCTGAAGGCCAAGCACACGGCCATCCTCCATGACGAGGTCGGTGACGCGCGCGCGCATCTTGAGGTGAAAGCTCGGATAGGCGCGCGCCCGCTCGGCGAGGAAATCGAGAAAGTCCCATTGCGGCATCAAAGCGATGAAGCGGCAATGCGTCGGCAGATGCGAGAAATCGGCGAGGGCCACGCGCTCGTCGCCGATTTGACCCGCGAGCGTGCGCACCTCCTGATGCGGGCGCTTCAGGAAATCGTCGAGAATGCCGAGCTCGTACATGATCTCGAGCGTCGAGGGATGAATGGTGTCGCCGCGGAAATCGCGCAGAAAATCGGCGTGCTTCTCCAGCACCACGACGTCGATGCCGGCGCGGGCCAGCAGGAAGCCCAGCATCATGCCGGCCGGACCGCCGCCGGCAATGGCGCATTGCGTTGTTATGGCTCCGGTTGTCATGTCTGATCCAACGTTGCCGTTACTCCGTCATTCCGGCGCAAGCCGGAATCCAGGGTCCGATCCCATGAGTTTCTTACTGGATACCGGCTTTCGCCGGTATGACGAGCAAGGATCGCTGCGTTCATCCAGCGACCTCGGCCGGCGCTTTGCGGTGATGCGACAGATCATGCAAGCGCGGGGCTTTGCCGTTCAGGGGGTTCTCGGGATCCCAGCATAGGCGACAGTGGAGAAGCGCGCCTGGAGCGCATCGTAGAGCAGCAGCCGCCCCACCAGGCTCTCGCCGATCCCGAGCAACTCCTTCACCACCTCGACGGCGGCAAGCGTGCCGATCACGCCGGCGACCGCGCCGAGAATGCCGGCTTCCGCGCAAGGCGCCACGGTGCCTTCGGGCGGCGGTTCCGGGAACAGGCAGCGATAGGACGGGCGCGGCTTGCCGGCGGCGTCGCTCTCGTAGCTGCGGAAGGTGGTGAGATGGCCGTCGAACGGTCCGACCGCGGCGAACACCAGCGGCCGCTTGGCGAAATAGCAGGCGTCGTTGACCAGATAGCGCGTGGCGAAATTGTCGGAGCCGTCGGCGACGATGTCGAAGCCGCGCAGGATTTCCAGCGCGTTCTCAGGGACAAGCCGGGTCGAATAGAGGCGCGTCGCGACATGCGGGTTGAGACGCTCGACCGTCGCCGCCGCGCTTTTGGTCTTCGACCGTCCCACGCTCTTGGTGTCATGCACGATCTGGCGTTGGAGATTGTCGAGGCTCACGCGGTCGCTGTCGATGATGCCGATCTCGCCCACGCCGGCCGCGGCAAGATAGAGAATGAGCGGCGAGCCGAGGCCGCCGGCGCCGACCACCAGCACGCGCGCGGCCTTCAGCTTCTGCTGGCCCTCGCCGCCGATCTCCTTCAGCACCAGTTGGCGCTTGTAGCGGGCGATTTCCTCGGGGGTGAGCATGATGGGTTGAACTTATGCCTTCCGCGCCTTCACTGCCAGTGAAGGTCAGTGCGCAGTGCGTAGGGCAGTGAACGTGCCCACAACTCGCCGTGGGCAACGGCGTGCCGTTGCCCACCCTACGCGCCGGTGGAGCCGAAGCCGCCCCGTCCCCGCTCCGTGTCGCCCAACGCGTCGACCGCGACGACCGCAACCTGAGCGACGGGGGCGATCACCAGCTGGGCGATGCGGTCGCCGCGGCGGACAAGGAATGGCTCGCTGCCATGGTTGATCAGGATCACCATCAGCTCGCCGCGATAATCCGCATCGATGGTGCCGGGCGTGTTGAGCAGCGTCACGCCATGCTTGATCGCCAAGCCTGAGCGCGGGCGGACTTGCGCCTCGTAGCCGACCGGAATTTCCAGCGCGAAGCCCGTTGGAATCAAGGCGCGGGCGCCTGGCTCGAGCTCGACCGGAGCTGTTTCCGGCACACCGGCCACCACATCGAGGCCAGCGGCGTGGGTCGATTGGTAGGATGGCAGCGGCAGGCCCTCGCCGTGCGGGAGCCGCTTCACGCGCAGCGTGACGCTCATTCAGCCGCCGAGCGCATGGCGGAGAGCGCTTGCGCCGCGCGGGCAAGCAGCCGCGCCGCGGTCTCGTCCTTGCTGAGCGGTGGCCAATCCTCGACGCCGGCCTCGGTGACAAGGTGGACTTGCGTGTGGTCGCCGCCCATCGCGCCGGTGCCGGGCCACACATCGTTGGCGACGATCCAGTCCGCACCCTTGCTGCGGCGCTTGGCGACGGCGTTGTCGACCAAATTCTCGGTCTCGGCGGCGAAGCCGATCACCAGGGTCGGCCGCTTCGGCCCGGGCTTGGCGATGGTCGCGAGAATGTCGGGGTTGAGCGCGAGCTTGAGCTCGGTCTCGACCTGGTTCTGCTTCTTCAGCTTGTGCGGCGCTTCGTCGGCGGCGCGCCAGTCGGCAACCGCCGCGGCGCAAATGGCGACGTCGGCGGGGAGCGCGGCGAGCGTGGCGGCAAGCATCTCATGCGCCGTCTCGACCTTCACCACGGTCACGCCTTGCGGATCGGGCAGCGCCACGGGGCCGCTGACGAGAGTTACTTCTGCACCGAGCGCGGCGGCGGCGCGCGCCAGAGCATGGCCCTGCCTGCCGGAGGAACGATTGGCGATATAGCGCACCGGATCGATCGGCTCTTGCGTCGGGCCCGAGGTGATCAGCACGCGGCGACCGCGCAGCGCGCCGCTCGTCGCACGCAAGGGCGTGGCGCGCGTTGACCGCACCGATCTCTCATCGCCGAGCAGACTTTCGATGGTTTCGAGAATCGCTTGCGGTTCGGCCATGCGGCCGGAGCCAAACTCTCCGCACGCCATCTCGCCCTCGTCGGGGCCGACGAATTCAATACCATCGGCTCTTAAGGTCGCGAGATTCCGCCGCGTCGCCGGGTGCTCCCACATGCGCACATTCATGGCGGGGGCGGCGAGGACCTGCTTGTCGGCGGCGAGCAGCACGGCGGTGGCGAGGTCGTCGGCCAAACCATGCGCCATCTTGGCGAGAAGGTCGGCGGTCGCGGGCGCGACCACGATCAAGTCCGCCTCGCGCGAGAGACGGATATGCCCGATCTCGGCCTCGTCCTTGAGGTCGAACAGATCGGTGAAGGCCTTCTCCTCGGTGAGCACGGAAAGCGAGAGCGGCGTGACGAACTCGGCGCCGCCTTTGGTGACGATGGCGCGCACGGAGGCGCCCCGCTCCTTCAAGCGGCGCACGAGCTCGAGGCTCTTATAGGCGGCGATGCCGCCGCCGACGATCAACAGGATGCGCTTGCCGTTCATGTTCTCACCGTCGTCATGCCCGGCTTTATGCCGGGCATCCACGTTTTCGACCATAGCAAAATCGTGGATGGCCGGGACAAGCCCGGCCATGACTATCATTTGGGGTTAACGATCGACACTCAAAACAGCAGCGCCAGCGCGATGGCCGCGAGCGCAAGGGCGCCGATCCAGATGCCGATGCGGCTCGCCCGGCTCTCGCGGGCCTGCGCCTCGGCCAGCCGCTCCACCGTGTGATCGTCGAGCCGCAAGCCGTCTTCGGCCATGGCAGACAAGGCTTCCGCCGTGCGCTCGGCCTGGCCGAGCAGCTTGGGGATCTCGCCCATGAAGCGCCCGACAGAGACGGCCCCTTCCGCCGCGGCCTCGAACTGAGCGCCCGCGCCGAAGGTCTGCTCCATCCAATCCTTCACCACCGGCTCGGATACGACCCACATGTTCAGCTCGGGATCGAGGCTGCGGCCGACGCCCTCGACCACCACCATGGTCTTTTGCAAGAGCAGCAGCTCGGGCCGCGTCTGCATGTCGAACACCTCGGTATATTGAAACAGCTGGCCCAACAGCTGCGCCATGGAGATCTCGCTCGCCGGACGATCCATGATCGGCTCGCCGATGGCGCGCAAGGCTTGGGCGAATTGCGCCACCGAATGCTTGCGCGGGACGTAGCCCGCCTCGAAATGCACTTCGGCGACGCGGGTATAGTTGCGCTTGAGAAAGCCGTAGAGAATCTCGGCAAGGAAGCGCCGCTCCTTCATGCCGAGCCGGCCCATGATGCCGAAATCGACGGCGACGATGCGGCCTTGGTCGTCGACGAATAGATTGCCGGGATGCATGTCGGCATGGAAGAAGCCGTCGCGCATGGCATGCCGCAGGAAGCTCTGCATCAAGAGCGCGCCGAGCGGCTTCACCTCGTGGCCGGCGGCGGCAAGCGCGTCGCGATCGGCAATCGGGATGCCGTCGATCCATTCCAGCGTCAGCACGCGCCGCGCGCTGCGCGTCCAATCGACCTGCGGCACGCGGAAACCGGCATCGTTCTTGGTGTTCTCGGCCATCTCGGAGAGAGCGGCGGCCTCCATGCGAAGATCCATCTCGATGGCAACGGACTTCGCCAAAGTGTCGACCACGGCGATCGGCCGAAGCCGCCGGGAGGGCCGGTGGAACCGCTCGATCATGCGCGCGGCGAAGACGTAAGAGTTGAGATCCTTTTGGAAGCGCTGCTCGATGCCGGGGCGTAGCACCTTGACCGCGACCGGCTTGAGCGTGCCGTCAGGCATCCGCACCTTGGCCTTATGCACCTGCGCGATCGAAGCGGCGGCGACCGCGGGACCGAACTCGGCATAGAGCGCATCGATGGGCGCGCCCAACGCCTCCTCGACGGCGGCGCGCGCCTCGCTTTGCGAGAACGGCGGCAGGCGGTCCTGCAGCGTGGAGAGATCGCGGGCAAGCTCCCGGCCGATCAGGTCGTCGCGGGTGGCGAGAAACTGGCCGAGCTTGATGTAAGAGGGCCCAAGCGAGGTCAGCGCCTCGGAGAGCTTGGCCTGGTTCGCAGGATCGGCGGTGCCGTTGCGGAGCGGGGCGGTGACGCGGGCGAACAGCGCCAACGGCCCCGGCAGGGTCGCATCGTCGGGCAGCACCCGCGCGCCGGACCAGGCCAGCACGGCGCCGGCCTTGGTCAATCGAGCCATATTGGCGATGGCGTTCACTCTGGTTCCTTATAGCCGCCAGGCGGAGTGGATGGCGGCAATCCCGCCGGTCAGGTTGCGATAGCGCACCCGCTCGAAGCCCGCAGTCTCGATCAAACGCGTGAAGCTTTTCTGATCGGGGAAGCGGCGGATGCTCTCCACCAGATAGCGATAGGCGGCGCTGTCGCCGGCGACAAGCCCGCCAAGCGCCGGGATCGCATTGAATGAATAAGCGTCGTAAAGCGTGTCGAGCAGCGGCACCTCGACGCTCGAGAACTCGAGGCACATGAAACGCCCGCCGGGCTTGAGCACGCGGAAGGCCTCGCGGAGCGCGGCCTGCATATGCGTGAGATTGCGCATGCCGAAGGCGATCGTATAGGCGTCGAACTTCCGCTCGGCGAAGGGCAGAGCCTCGGCGTTGCCCTGCACGAAGCTGAGCCTCCCGGCTTCGCCGTTCCCTCTCGCCCGGCCGACCTGCATCATCTCGGCGCTGATGTCGCAGATGACGGCGGAGGCGCCGGGGCCGGAGGTCGCAAGCACCCGCAACGCCACGTCGCCGGTACCGCCGGCAACATCCAAAAGGGCGTAAGGAACCGCGCTTTTCGGCGGCGCAAGCCAGGCCACGAGGTCGCTTTTCCACAACCGATGCAGGCCGCCCGACATCAGGTCGTTCATCAGGTCGTAGTTCCGCGCGACCTTGGCAAAGACCTGGTTCACCAGGCCTTGCTTGGCGTCTTCGCGTACGGGGGTGAAGCCGAAACTCGTTTTCGGCTGCGCGGTATCGGGGCTGTCGAGGTCTTCGGACATTTGTCGCCGGGACAATAGCGCAAGGGCCAAGATCAGGCTATTGTTGCAGTGCAACTAGACATTTCCGCACTGCGGCAATCAAAGGCTCGCCATGCCTGAACTGCCAGAGGTCGAGACCGTGCGCCGGGGATTGGAGCCGATCCTGGTCGGCAACGCATTCGCGCGCGTCGAGCAGCGGCGTCCCGACTTGCGCTTTCCCCTGCCGAAGCGCTTCGGCGAGAGGCTGTTGGGGCGAAGGATCGAATCGCTCGACCGGCGCGCCAAATATTTGCTTGCCCGGCTCGACGACGGCGAGGTGCTGGTGATGCATCTCGGCATGACCGGGCGCTTCTCGGTCGACCAGAACGGTAAGCTCGGCGCATTCGCGCATGAAGCGAGCACGGCGCCGAAGCATGAGCATATCGTCTTCCATCTCGGTGACGGCACCTCGGTTCATTATTCCGATGCGCGCCGCTTCGGCTATATGGATCTCATTCCGACCAAGGGGCTCGATCAACACGCCCTGTTCAAGGGCCTCGGCATCGAGCCGCTCAGCCCAGCCTTTACCGCCGAATGGCTCGCCCAGCGGCTCAAGGGCAAAGCCACATCGATCAAGGCCGCGCTGGTCGATCAGAGACTGATCGCGGGGCTCGGCAACATCTACGCCTCAGAGGCGCTCTTTCGCGCGCGCATCTCGCCTCTCAAGCTCGCGGGTTCGCTCGTCAGCAAATCCGGCAAGCCGACCAAGCAGATCGAAGCGCTGGTCGCGGCGATCAAGGCCGTGCTCGAGGGCGCGATCAAGGCCGGCGGCTCGTCGCTGCGCGACTATCGGCGCGCCGACGGCGAGCTCGGGGAATTCCAGCACCGCTTCAAGGTGTATGGCCGCGAAGGCAAGCCCTGCTCAAGAAAAGGCTGCGGAGGAACCGTACGCCGCATCGTCCAAGGAGGACGCTCGACCTTCTATTGTCCAACCTGTCAACGCTAGGGGACTTGGAACCATCATGTTTGCGAACGTCTTCACCGCCAGGGAGCCTGATCCTGAAGCACCGAATAAGAACGGCGCCTATGAGACGATCCTCGTCTCGACCAAGGGCAAGGTCGGGCTGATTCAGCTCAACCGCCCGCATGCCTTGAACGCCCTCAACGCCGAGCTGATCGGCGAGCTCAACCGCGCGCTCAATTCCTTCGAGGCCGATTCCGCGATCGGCTGCATCGTCATCACCGGCAACGAGAAGGCGTTCGCCGCCGGCGTCGACATCAAGGAGATGCACAAGAAAACCTTCGTCGAAGCCTATGGCAGCGATTTCCTCGCGCCGTTCGACCGCATCAGCCATTGCCGCAAGCCGATCGTCGCGGCGGTCGCGGGCTATGCGCTGGGCGGCGGCTGCGAGCTCGCCATGGCCTGCGACATCATCCTCGCCGCCGATACGGCCGTGTTCGGCCAGCCCGAGATCACGCTCGGCATCATGCCGGGCAACGGCGGCACGCAGCGGCTCACCCGCGCCGTCGGCAAGGCCAAGGCCATGGAGCTTTGCCTCACCGGGCGGCGCATCGATGCCGAGGAGGCGGAGCGCTCGAACCTGGTGAGCCGGGTGGTGCCCGCCGCCGAATTGCTCGACGAGGCGATCAAGGTCGCCGACAAGATCGCCAATCTCTCGCAGCACGCGGTGATGATGATCAAGGAGGCGATCAATCGCGGCTTCGCCACGACGCTCGCCGAGGGCACGCGGTTCGAGCGCGGCCAGTTCTATTCGCTATTCGCCACGGAAGATCAGAAGGAAGGCATGGCGGCCTTCATCGAGAAGCGGAAGCCCGACTTCAAGAACCGGTAGGGCGCTCGGCAACTAACGGGTAGGGACAGTTTCCACCGCCATTGGCGGCGAGGCGGGCATCGCCTCCGGTGCCATATCGGCGTAGGGCGGCGGAGCGGCGTCGGCCGGGTAGCTTGAGGCGGCGGAGGCGCTGCCTTGTTGCTCGCCGCCGAACGTCGACGGATCGCTGATCACCGAGGGGTCGTAAGACTGGGCATCGGCCGCCTTGGCGCTTGCCGTGACCGCGTTCAAGGCCTCGACAATCTTCGCTTTCGTCGTTTCGTCGGGATTCAGGGCGAGCGCCTGGGTGAAGTCCGCCTGCGCACGGACGAAATCGCTCTTGGCTCCATAGACGGCGCCGCGGTTCCAGAAGGCGAAGAAATTGCTCGCGTCGATGCGTATCGCCTCATCCAGATCGACCAGGGCCTGGTCGAGCTCGCCCTTCTGCATATGCAAGAAGCCACGATCGTTATGCAGATAGGACAGATTGCGCCCGTTGAACTTTCCCGAGGCGATGGCGCGGTCGCAGGCGGCGATGCCCTGATCGCCCGAAGCCTTCTCGCAGGCCTGGAAATCGGCGTCCGGCGCGCCTTGTGGATTGAGCCCGAGCGCGCGTCCGGTCGGCCGTTCCAGGGCACCTTCGACAGTCTCGTCCTCGAACTCCACTTGCTGCTTAGACTGTAGAGCCGGTGCCGGCTCGGGAACCTGCACGGCCGCCATTTGCTGTGAAGCCTGGGTTTCCTGCTTATCGTCCCACACCGGCTTGGTCATCAGGTAGGGATCGGCATCCGACACGCGACCGCGGTCGGGCCAGAAGACAAATCCCGCGCCGACGGCAAGGAGCAAGGCTGCCGCCGCGCCCACGGGCAGCGCCCATTTCGGGCGTTTGCCGGGTGCGGTCCCGGCATCGCTGAGCTCCGGCTTGGCCCGCTCTATGCCTCCGTTCTCGCCAAGCAGCTTCGCCAACTTGCCGATATGCGGCCCGAGCTTCCCGGGAAAGGCGTCGATCCATTGCGTGCCCGAGATGAACAGCTCGAGCGCCGGCGCCGGCTCGATATTGGCGAGCCGAATGACGAAAATCGGCTTCTGCTTGCTGACGGCGCGCTCGACCTCGCGGGCGACGAAGGCCGAGCCGTTCGAGCCCTTCGACAGCACCAGCACGAAGGCCTTGGCGCTCTCGATGCCTCTGATGATCTCATCGCCGTAAGTACGCCCCGCCGTCACGTCGCGCGGCGCGATCCAGCATTTCAGCCCCCGCTCCTCCAACGAGGCGGCGATCTCTTGCGCCTTCTTCGCGTCGGCCTTGGCGTGGCTGATGAAGGCTGAGAGCTTTGCTGGCTGATTTGGCTTTCTTGCCGCCACGGTGCTGGCTCACTGAAAAAACGGGATGCCTGGGCGATCATGGGCCCCCTGCCCGCCTTGTCAACTCACTGAATCCAGCAATTTGAGCGCGTTTAAGGCAGGGGTCGTTACACCCGGTAATAGTCGCGATACCAGGCGACGAAGCGCTCGATACCCTCTTGCAGGGGGGTTGCGGGCTGAAAGCCGGTCGCCTCTTTCAGCGCCTCGACGCCCGCATAGGTCTCCTCCACGTCGCCGGGCTGCTGCGGCAGCAGCTCGAGCTTGGCCTTCTTCCCCAGCGCCTTCTCGATGGCGGCGATATAG
Source organism: uncultured Alphaproteobacteria bacterium (assembly GCA_963776235.1). Lineage (GTDB taxonomy): Bacteria > Pseudomonadota > Alphaproteobacteria > Rhizobiales > Methyloligellaceae > Methyloceanibacter. The sequence goes on along the minus strand of CAVZLT010000031.1, from coordinate 6,789 downwards.
TCGAGCAGCGCGACGGGGCTGTGGTTGCCGATATTGTAGACCCGGTATGGCGCCGACGAGGTTGCGGGGTCGGGCGCCTCGGGATTCCATGCGGGATCGGGAGCCGCGATCTTGTCAAAGGTGCGCAAGACCCCTTCGACCGCGTCATCGATATAGGTGAAATCGCGGGCGTGGTGGCCGTAGTTGAATACCTCGACCGGCTCGCCAGCGAGAATCTTGCGGGTGAACAGGAACAGCGACATGTCGGGCCGTCCCCAGGGACCGTACACGGTGAAGAATCGCAAGCCCGTTGTCGGCAGCGCGAACAGATGGGCGTAGGAATGCGCCATCAGCTCGTTCGCCTTCTTGGTCGCGCCATAGAGGCTCACCGGATGATCGACGGGATCGCTCACATCGAAGGGGAGCTTGCGGTTGGCGCCATAGACCGAGCTCGATGAGGCATAAACGAGATGCTCGACGCCGTGGTGGCGGCAGCCCTCGAGGATGTGCAGGAAGCCGGTGAGATTTGCATTGATGTAGCTGTGCGGGTGGTCGAGCGAGTAGCGCACCCCCGCCTGCGCCGCGAGATGGATCACGCGCTTCGGCTGTTCGGCGGCGAAGGTGGCCTCGACGGCCGTCCTGTCGCCAAGATCGGCTTTGAGGAAGCGGAAGCCTTCGCGCTCCTTCAGCCGGGCGAGGCGCGCCTCCTTTAGCGACACGTCGTAATAGGCGTTGAGATTGTCGAAGCCGATCACCTCGTGACCGCGGTCGAGCAACCGTGCCGCCGTGTGATAGCCAATAAAACCGGCGGCGCCGGTAAGCAGGACCCGCATCGCGCTACTACTTTGCCCCTCTCCTTAAAAGCCGCGCCAGGAGAGCCATCGACCTCGCATGATGTCAATCGGCAGAAGCGCCGGGGGACTGGCCGTTTCCCGGTGCGGTTGACGCTCGTTGGGGCTCTCGCTATAGAGCACCCAATCGTTTCTGCCCAGCCGCCCTTGCCAGACCAGCGGCCCCGGGCGCCCTTCAAGGATCACATCATGGCTAACACCAAATCGGCTAAGAAAGCCGCCCGTCAGACTGTCCGCCGCACCGCCGTCAACAAAGCGCGGCGAACCAGGCTGAGAAGCTCCGTGCGCGCGGTGGAAGAGGCGATCGCCTCCGGCAACAAGGAGGCCGCTGCGGCGGCGCTCAAGGAGGCCGAGCCGGTCCTGGCGCGCAACGCGCAAAAGGGCGTCGTTCATCGCAAGACCGCATCGCGTAAAGTCTCGCGCCTCGCCAAGCGCATCGGCGCCATGGGCGCCCCCTAACAAAAAAACCTCTCCTGTTGTTTCGCGGCAACAGACGGCGTGTGCAAGCGCGCGCCGATCATGTCATTTCAACGAATATTTCAATTGCTTGTCGCCTGCGGCGCTGCGGTCGAAACGCAACACGCCGAGCGCCGTCATCATCCCCAAAAAAAATTCGTCCCGTATTCCCGGCGGCGGAACCGCATCGGGCGGTGCGGTTCATCGAGTTTTTGAAGCGATTCACGCTGACGTGACAGGGCTTTGCCAAACCCGGCTGAGGCCTTTGGCGACAAGGGCTCGCGGCTTGTCGCGCCGGGCCCGCTCGCTTGATCAGCGATGGGCGCATGTGTATAGTCCAATCATCCGAACGGGGCATTCCCCTCCTTCACAATTGAGTACCTTGGTCCTGGTTATTCCCGGGAAAGGTTTTCTTTGTCTTCAATGTGAAGAGCGTGGAAATCTTGTGGAATATAGATGCGTAGTCTGTGGGCAGTGGTGGTCTGCTTCTTTGAATAGCCACCACATATTGTAGCCAACACCAAATTTGTTCTTACGTCGAACTCTTGGCTCCAGGGGAGGACGATTTTTGAGCGCACAGACCGGCGATAGAGCGGTCGATGACGTCGACGTTGAGACGGCCTGGAAGGCTCTCCAGTCGCAGCCTCGATCGCAGCTCGTCGATGTGCGCACGCGTGCGGAGTGGACCTATGTGGGGATTCCGGACCTCGGACCTGTCGGCAAACGGACTGTCCTTGTAGAGTGGCAGACCTTTCCCGATCAGGCGGTGGATCCGCGCTTCGCGGAGCGTCTGGCCGGAGAACTCAAGGCGCTTGGCGTGAAAGAGGACGACGAGCTCTTCTTTATTTGCCGTTCGGGGAGCCGGAGCCTGGCCGCGGCCAAGGCGATGGCGGCAGTGGGGTATCGCGCGTGTCACAACGTCGAAGGCGGTTTCGAAGGTCCGCTCGACGATGGCCGGCATCGCGGTGCCGTTAAGGGTTGGAAGGCGGCTGGTCTGCCCTGGCAGCAAAGCTAGGTTGCGAGGCCGGTTGTAGGGACGGGTCATGACTGTCCGCGTCGATCTTGTTGACTGCTCATGTAACATGCGTGCGGTGCGTAACGGCGCGAACCATAAGAATGGGAAAGAGCAGAAACCGTGGCACAGCAAGAGCAGTGCGCGCCAAGCGATGCTTGGGCGAGGGTCAAGAGCCGGCTACGTGCTGAGCTGGGAGAGGATGTCTTCGCCAGTTGGTTCAGAGGCGTCGAGGTCGAACAGGTGGACGACGAAGTCGTGCATCTTACCGTGGCGACCCGCTTCCTCAGGAACTGGCTCCGCTCGCACTATTACAACTCCGTCTTAAGACATTCGCGCGGCGAATGGCCGAACGTTGAGCGCCTCGAGTTCAAGGTCAGGCAGCCGCATTTCGGCACCGAGGCGCCGAAGGAAGCGCCGCGCCAGCGGCAGCCGCAATTTGAACCCCTGGCCGAACTCGCGCCGCTGCCGATGCCATTGCGCACGGGTTATGGCGGCTTCGAGGGCTCGCCGCTCGATCCGCGGCTGAGCTTTGGCAGCTTTTTGGTCGGCGCTTCGAACCGGCTCGCTTATGCCGCCGCGCAAGAGGTGGCGGGCGCCTTCTCCGCGCCGCAGCCCGTGTTCAATCCGCTGTTCGTGCACGGGAATGTGGGCCTGGGCAAAACCCATCTGCTGCACGCCATTTCCTGGGAGGTGAAGCAGCGGAAGCCCGAGGCGCAGGTGCTCTACCTTACCGCCGAGCGCTTCATGTCGGGTTTCGTGCAGGCGCTCCGCGCGCGCGACGCGCTCGCCTTCAAGGAGAAGCTGCGCAAGATCGACATTCTGCTCATCGACGACATGGAGTTCTTGCAAGGCCCGACCATCCAGCAGGAATTCTGTCACACGCTGAATTCGCTGATCGACGGCGGACGGCAGGTGATCGTCGCTGCCGACCGGGCGCCGACCCAGCTCGACAAGCTCGACATGCGCATGCGGTCGAGATTGGGCGGAGGGCTGGTGGCCGAGATCGGCGCCATGGATTACGAGCTTCGCCACAAAATCCTGGAGAAGCGCGCGAGCGAAGCCTGTAGCGAGACCAAGGGTCTCAACATTTCCGACATTGTGCTGGCTTTCCTTGCCGAGCGCCTGACCGAGAGCGGGCGCGAGCTCGAAGGCGCGGTGCATCGCCTGCGCGCGAGCTTCCAGCTCACCGACGAGCCGGTGACGCTGGAGACCGCCGAGCAGATCGTGCGCGACCTGATGCGCGGGGCCGAGCCCCGGCGGGTGCGCATCGACGACATCCTGCGCACCGTATCGAAGCATTACGGCGTCAATCGCGGCGACCTCTTGTCGGGCCGGCGCAACCGCTCGATCGTCAGGCCGCGGCAAATCGGCATGTATCTCGCCAAGCTGCTCACGTCGCGCTCGCTGCCCGAGATCGGCCGGCGGTTCGGCAATCGCGACCACACCACCGTGCTGCACGCGATCCGCAAGATCGAGCAGTTGATGAACGACGACAACCAGCTCCGCGAGGAGATCGAGCTTCTGAAGCGCTTGCTGCGCGAATAGGGGGAGGCGGGAGGGGGGCTGGATCCCAAGCCAGGCGTCCCCCCTGCCGCTCTGGTTTGTTGCCCGTTCCGGTCTCACAGCAGGCATGCGCTCTCCTTGCCGCGACGCTTGCGCGTCCGGAGTGTGTGAGGGGGGATGGCGCGCCGAAAAGCGCAAAATCCTATGGCTCGTGCCTTGCGGCACGCGGGCGCCTCGCGGCGCGCCAATCGCGACGTTTTCCGGCAACGGGCCCTGCTTTCGTCCGGTCCGTCGCGCATCGAATGCGCCGACCGAGCCGTCAGCCAGCTCCTGGCAGGGACTCCTAGTGGTCCCGGAGGGAGCTCCGCTGCCGCCCGGGTGCCTTGTTGCGACAAGGCCCGCGGGCGCCGCACCTCGTCCCGCCTTCGCAACGCCTCGCGAGAGCGCCCCTTAGAAGGACGAGGTGGGGGCATTGTAAGGGAGGTTCGGGAGGCGGTGATTATGCGGGCAGAACTCACGCCGTCTGTCATGGCCGGCCGAAGTGCCGGCCATCCACGAATTTCACCCGTGGCGCAGATTCAAATCGTGGATGGCCGGGACAAGCCCGGCCATGACGAGCTCGGTTTTCTGTGAGTAAGCAGCAATAGGCGTCATCCCGGAGTTTGGTTTTCGTCTGAGAGAACGACCGGCCGGCGGCGATCACTTATCGTCGGCATAGACCTCGACCACCTGCATCATGCCGAGGTCCTCATGGTTCATCATGTGGCAGTGAAGCATGAATTTGCCGGTGAAATCGAGGAAGCGCGAGCGGAAGGTGATGCTGCCGTTGCGCGGAAGGATCGCCGTATCCAGCCAGATCGGCTCCGCCAGCGCCTCGCCGTTGATCTTGGTCAGCAACATGTCGTTGGTGTGGATGTGGAAGACGTGATCTTCCGGATCGTTCGGCTGGTTGTTGATGATGGTCCATTCCTCCACCGCGCCGAGGCGAACGCGCTGATCGACCCGATCGGGATCGAAGGTCTTGCCATCGACGGTGAACCTGAAGGTCCGCCAAAACTCGGTCGGCCCGTTGAGGCGAGTCTCTCCGAATCTGACCACGCGGGTTCCGGTGATCTCCTCATCGCCGATGAGCTTCTCCAGCAGAGCTGGAAGTTGGGCGGGGAGGCTCATGGGCAGCGGATCGCCTTCCACCACGAGCCGTGCGATCGGCCCGGTCGGAGAAGCATAGCCTTGATCGTAGGGGACGGCACGAAACGCGTAGGTTCCGGGCTCACCCGCCTGCACCAAGACGTCGATCCGTTGGCCGGGCGCCATCAGCATGGCATTGGGATGACCGGTGGGCTGATCAGGCTTGATTGGAACGGTCAGGCCCATGCGCGACAGAGGGATGCCGTCGCGGGCGATAGAATTCAGCGTGTGCCCTTCCAAGTCCAGGAGCATATCGTCTTGCCAGCCCGCGTGCAGGATGCGCCAGCGCTGCACCTCGCCGGGCCGCATGGTGATGGTCGGTTCGCGTACGCCGTTCACGGCGAAGAAGCGCGCGGCGGTTTCCGGGAACAGCGTGCCGAAATCCTCCACCATGCCGAACCGGTCGAACACCGCCTCGGTCAGCACCAGCAAGCGCTCCTTCGCGGCGGCGATCTCGGGGACATCGGCGAAATCGCCTTCGATGATCAGCGCGCCCACCGCGCCGCTGGCAATCTGCACGTCGGCCGAGCCGTGCGCGTGCGGGTGATACCAATTGGTGCCGGGGATATGGTCGGACGGAATGGCGATCTCGATGTCGTAGCTCTCGCCCGGTTCCATCACGCGCATGACATTGTCGGAGATGCCGCTCGGACTGACATGCAAGCCATGGGAATGAAGGTTGGTGGTGTTGAAATCATGCGGCAGCGAGTGGTCGACCGGCCCAGGGTCACGGTTGGGAGGCATGTCATTGATGAGCTTGATGCGCAGCACGTCGCCTGGCTTTAAGCGCAGGGTCGGGCCGGGAGCGGTGCCTTCATAGGTCCGCATATAGAGCCGGTAGCCGCCAAGATCCTTATAGGCGTAGTGCATGCGCAGCGTGGTGTTGAGCTCGCCATTGGCGGAACGGCGGACCTCCGGCTCGACGAAGGGCGCTCCTGGCGTGAAGTCGAGGGATGCCTCAGAGGCACCGACGGTCTCGTGGTCGTGGGCCGGCCGCCGCGCTTACAACGGGTCCGTGGCCGGTCGGATCCGGGAGCAGCAATGCCGCCCCCACGCCCAATCCTGTCCGCATGAAACCGCGCCGCGAGACATGCGAGGCAGACGTCTTGGATCTCATGGCAGTTGCTCCTCCCAGCCCAAGGGGCAAAGGTCCCGCGCACATGCGTCCCTGCCCCTGCCTAGCATGGTTTGGTGCGGTATCGTTTAACCGGAGGGCGCCGGCGCGCTGTGGCCGGCAAAGGCCGCTTCGCCAACGGTTCCAAACCGCCTGTCCGCAGGCCGTCGTGGCCCTTGAAATAGTGCTGGCCGGCGCGGCAAGGTCCCTAGCGGGAGTTCTTCGTTTCTCACCGGCTCATAAGCATTTGGACCGAAGCCAGGCGCTTCGGTTAGAGTCGCACGCACCGGCGGGAAACCTACATTTTTGGGGTATCTGACCACCATGCGCCTCACCATCGACAAACCAGGCTTGGCACGCGCGCTCGCCCATGTCGCGAGCGTGGTCGAGCGGCGCAACACCATTCCCATCCTTTCAAACGTCCTCATCAGCACGGCCAAGAACGAGCTGAAGCTGACCGCCACCGATCTCGACATGGAGCTGGTCGAGACGGTGCCGTGCAAGGCCAAGGGCGAAGGCGCCACCACGGTGCCGGCGCATATGTTCCACGACATCGTGCGCAAGCTGCCCGAAGGCGCCGATATCGAACTCGACCGCGACGGCGAGCAGGGGCGGCTTTCCATCACCTCCGGGCCGGCCCAGTTCTCGCTCCAGACACTGCCCGCGGACGATTTTCCGGCGCT
>CAVZLT010000030.1:0-60552 GCA_963776235.1 uncultured Alphaproteobacteria bacterium | reverse complement strand
TGTACGAAGGCTCCCGCATGTTCCACATCATCAGAAGTCGTATCTACCCGCGAACAACAGCACCCAGATTGCGAGCAGCGCGAGATACATTGACGCCGCCAGCGGGACATTCTAGCAACGCCACAACGACTGACGCGATGATAAGCGCAAGCGAGACGACAGACGACGTTAGATTTCTCATTTGGGGAACAGGCGTTGGTTAATACCAACGACCGCGGCCATACCAGCCGCCGCCAAACAACACGAGAAGAACGAGTATCACGATGAGCAATGTAGTCGTGTCCATTCGGGTCTCCTTCGACCGCCCACGGATAAACTCCCTTCAATGATTCGCGTTCCCATCGGGATTGGCTACCCTTGGGTTAACGCTCTTACCGTGGCGTGGCGGAGCGTCTTGCTTCCCGCCAGATGCTTCACTCGCACCGTGAGCGCAGGTTGGCACCACTTGACATCGACCATCCGTGAAGTCTTGAACGCCTCCCAAGACGTGGCGAGACGCTCAACCTCAGCGAAAAACTGAGCCCGTTCATCCCCGGCAAGAGCGATGAATGCGGCTCCGGCATAATTCAGGCCAGAGCCGTCGTTGTGCGCGAGCAGAGCCCTGACGGCTCCGGTCTTGCGGTCGCGATCCATACCGACCACCACAAAGGTGGATTCGGTGAAGCACTTGGTCTTTAGCCACGTCTTGCTGCGTCCAGAGGAATAAGGTGCCAGTGCGTGTTTGGAAACGATGCCTTCAAGTCCCTGCTGAGCGCAGGCGCTGAACAAGGCATCCCCATCCCCGCCAAACTCTTCGCTGAACTGAATGCGGCTTTCCTCATCGCTTCCCAGTAGACCCTTCAATAGCGCGCGGCGCTCAAAGAGCGGTTTTGGCCGCAGGTCCCTGCCGTTGAGGTGCATCAGATCGAAGGCGTAGAGGATGATGCTATCGGCATGCCACCGCATTGCGGAGCTTAATGCATCGAAGTCGGAAGCGCCGTTCTGGTCTTGGACAATGGCCTCGCCATCAATGATGGCCGACAGGCAGGGAAGCTTGGCAGCGGCGCGGACAATGGAAGGATAGCGGTCGCTCCAATCGTATCCATTGCGAGTGAATACGCGCGCGTGCCCCAGCTCAAGCAGCACTTGGCAGCGATAGCCATCGTGTTTGATTTCGTGAATCCAGTGCTTGCCCTCCGGCGGCTGATCGACGGGGGAAGCAAGCTGGGGCTCAATGAATTTGAGCCGCGCGGTTACTAACGACATGGCGACGCAACTTAGCCGGTTTGCTCCCGGGTGCCGCTCTCATCTAGCGAAGCGTCGAGGAAGGCACGGCCTCTCTCTAAATCCACGGCCATCTTAATCCACGATCTAGCAAGTTTAGCGAAATGGTCTCTCGCTTGGGGTGTTGCTAGGGTTTGCGCCAGTCGCACGCATGCAAGGGCGTGGAGACGGCATTCTTCGGCACTTCCGGGCACTCTAAGACCTCCAACAACGAGAAGCGCCCCACCGCCCAGGACTCATCGATTCCAAACTGGTGATCCGAAGTCAATGCGGCAATCGAGGGTGCTGCCAGGGGATTTTCCTGGGCTGGAGTTCAACAGCGCTGGCCGAGCATCGCGGGCTTTTCATCACCGGGTCGAACATGAGCTCGAGCACACCCTAGGCCACCCCCTGGGGGAGGCAAGGGACGTTGACGCACCGCTGCTTCACATTGATTGGCGCCACCGCGCCAAGGGTAAAAGCCCTATCGGCTAACACTTCGTGCCTTCTTTCAAGGCTTTCCGGCACTTGTCAGCCGATGGTCCATTCCGCGCAATATCGACAAGCTTCGCTTTCAGTTGCGCTTTCCAAATTGGTCGGCGTTTCATTAGCTCCTCTGAGTTCCAGTGGAACTCAGTTTGAAGGAGCGCGAACAACGCGTCCTCTTCGATTGCGCAGGCAGCGAACGCCTGTTCGACCGCAGCACTAGCGTCATCAATTCTTTCGGATGTGGACAGCAGCCAATTCCAATAAACAATTTGTCCATGCTTTTTGTGCATCTCCGCCGCGCACCGGTCACCCGGGCAAAGACTTTGTGCAAAAGTCGGTAATGCGAATAAGCTGAACGCGACTAGTGCTCCAACCGCGTTCACGCAAGCGCTTTTGAAAGCGCAATCGAGCCGCCAGTTGCCACGCACTGGCTCAATCCCCCGGTATGACGTAGTACTTCTTCGTCGAGTATGGATTTCCAGCGCCGTATGGATTGTTCAAGCTGTCGGGCGAATACTGGCTGCCATATCGTCCGTATGGGTTAGAAGTCGAGTCGGCATCGTAGGGATTAGTGCTCAACCGCCCATGGTAGGTGCCATCTTCCCCAACTATCGCTGGGGCATTTGTAGCGTACGGATTGCTCCAGGACTTATTGCTATAAGGGCTGCCGTACTCGCTATACGGGTTCATTAGCCCATTGGGCTTATATGGGCTGCCCGCCCCATAGGGGTTGTCTAAACAGTCCTGGTCGTAAGGACACAGGGAGTACGCGGGCTGGGCCGCAGCAAGTGCACATACGAAGGCTCCCGCAAGCAGTCCGCGCATTATATTTCTCCATTGGTCCGATGACGTTGCGCGCCATGCAATGGTTAGTTGCAATACACGGTATTGCCGTAGCGTGAGCACGCGCGGCCGTTCGGCCCGTAGGTCGTATTGCCGTAGGTGCTATAGGAGTTGCCTTGGTTGTCGTAGGTGGTGTTGCCGTATGTGGAGTAGGAGCTGCCGTCTGATCCGTAAAGCGTATTCCCAGTACCTCGACCAAGAGTTTCCATTATTGTCGTACGTGGTGTTGCCGTAGCGATTGTAGGTCGAGCCATCAGATCCGTAGATACTGTTGCCGTAGATTGAGTAAGAGTTCTGAGCCATCGCGGTAGTAGCGAGAAGGCACAGGGCAGCGGTCGCCCCGATCAGTTTGCACATTGGGAACCCCCGTTCCTTAAAGGTCGAGCGCGCGGCCCTGATTAATATCATACGCTCGTCGTGCACAACTTAAAACGGTGAGCGGAAGAGTTATGCTTGCCGTTTGATTGCCGGAGACTTAGGACAGAGGTGCGGACGCAATCGTCAGCACCAGTACAGTCCCTTTTCCAGTGACGGGGGGAGGGCCGGAGTGATTGGAGTCCCTTAACTCTTGAGCTTACTCCTAGCCGTGCCGGCATCCTTACCCCCCCGCAAAGGGTCCCATCGCAGTCACATCGCGAATACGAAACGCTCCTGACGCTCCGCAGATACGGCTTTCGATGCTGCTACCTAATGTGCAACCTTTTGTGGCTTGGTTTTGTAGAGCTTAGGCTTTAACTCCTTAATTTAGTTGGTGAGCCCGTCGGGATTCGAACCCGAGACCCGAATGCAAAATGTTCACGGCCAAACCACGGCGCAAAAAAGACGCCCAATGCTCCACGCGTGTCCCTGTCCTTAGGCTCTTTTGGCGTAAGTACGTACATCGTACGCAACCCGTTTGGCAGAAAGGCGTTATTGGCAATAGCTTCCGATGTGAACCGTCGTGAACCTAGGGAAGGAGTAACAAGCGTTTCGGAGGGTTCGGTGATGATGGACACTGAGAGCGTCTGGCAGAAATCGCTAACGACCCTAAAATTAAACACGAGCTACGAGCTTTGGCTCAAGCGTGGCTCCAAATCGACGTATCGGAATCATCCGTGGGCATTCCATGGTGGAAGAGCACCAGCCAACCGCGCTGCTGAACCGCATCCAGTTAGTGCTGGTGAGGGGTAACCTCGGCCACGGCGGCGGCGAGAAGGTGATAATAAGACCCTTTGGGCAATACTGGCGCGTCCGGCACTTGCTCGTGGATACGCTCGACGGTGTCGCGGTCCGTGTATCCGCTAATAAAGACAATAGGGGCTTCGTACATCGTATGAAGCCATCTGCCGACCTCAATCCCTTCGCGGCCCCCTTCGAGATTGACGTCCATCAGGACAACATCGGGCTGATTGCTCATTGCGAGGATGGAGGCTTGATGTCCGTTCGCGGCTAGATCGCAAATGTCGAAGCCGAGTGTGTGCATCTCTGCTTCTAGGTTAAGCGCGAACAGGACTTCATCTTCGACTATTAGCGCACGTCCACGGTTTGGGGGGGAACGTTGGACCATGTGGGGCTTTCCTTTCCGGCAGTGCCCCCCTTTACGGCCTAACTCCTCAGATCGGTTTTAGTCCCACGCCGAGGGCGACTCTTCCTCAAGAGTATAGGGGAACACGATGAGGTAGCTGTTCTAGGCTGGCTGGCCTGGTTCCGATCACGTTGCCCGGGGATGGCGAAGTCCCGAGATCCGCAAGAAGAAGTACACTCAAGTCGGGCGCAACCGAGCCACCATCTCGACCATCAGCGTTTAGAGATCCAGCGTGTCTGCTCCTGGCAGTTCCGCGACTTTCAAGCGGCACAGTGCAATATCCATGCTGGCCCGCCCGTCATGACGACAAGCATCGGAGCTCCGTCACGCGGATGCGCGCGCGCCTAACCGCCAATGACCTTACGGATGGCGCGAGCACCAAGTCCTGTTCTGCTATGGCCGCTTGCGGGGAGCCGACGCCCCCGGCGGCACGTCGGATTTCGCCGCTCCACGCTCAGGAATCACGTCCTCCGCCGCCAGAATTCCAGACTTGAACAGAAAGCCGGCGACGCCCGCGCCGATCAAAGGTGCGACGATGAACAGCCAAACTTGAGCGAGCGCATGCGGATTGGTAGCCGCGCCAACGATGGCCGGACCAAGCGATCGGGCGGGATTGACCGAGGTGCCAGTGACATTGATACCGAGCAGATGGATGGCGACGAGCGTCAAACCGATCGCCAGCCCGGCAAGTCCAACCGGCGCGCCTTTCTGCGTGACGCCTAGAATGCAGACGAGAAACAGGAAGGTGCCTGCCACCTCATAGACGAAGGCCGCGGTGACGTTGTACTCGCCGAGATAGCCGGGGCCCCAGCCGTTCTGGCCGAGCGATCCGGTCCAGCCCGAGGCCTTGCCCGAGAGGATGAGATAGAGCACGGCGGCGCCGGCAATGGCGCCAAGCACCTGCGCGATCACATAGGCAATGAAATCGGCCGTGGTCATTCGGCCCGCCACCAGCACGCCGAAACTCACGGCCGGATTGATGTGGCAGCCCGAGACCTGGCCGATGCCATAGGCCATGGCGACGATGGCAAGCCCGAACGCCGTGGCAATGCCGAGAATGTCGATCGATGTCGCGCCGGTTCCCATCCCGCCGATGACTGCAGCGCCGCAACCGATCAGCACCAGCGCGAAGGTGCCAATGAATTCTGCAACAGGCTTTTTCATGCTGATCTCCCCCTGTAAGCCCGCCATGATGCCAGATCAGATCCACGCCGAATAGAGACCGATGCTACTCACCACCTGTGTTGGCACTAAGCGGACGAACTTGGCAGCGTGCTCCTAACGTCCGCTTCTGACCCATAGCGGACATCTGTGGCCACCGAACCATCGAGGTCTGGTATAATTTGTGAGTCAGTAGCGAGTAGGAGGTTGTCATGGCGAATAAGCAGAACTTTAAGCCAGACGAGTGGACCAAGATTCTCGAAAGCACCATGTTGGCGGGCATGGCGGTTTCCGCGGCCGAACCGAGCGGCCTGTGGGGCGCTCTCAAAGAAGCCTTTGCCAGTAGCTCCGCGTTGGCAGCGGCAAAGTCGAACCCCGGCTCGAACGAACTCATCAAAGCCGTGGTTGCGGATTTCGAGACAAAAGAAGGAAGATCGGCCGTGAAGGAAGCGCTGCGCCAGCACCTCGCCGGCGCTGCCAAGCCAGCCGACGCAGTTCAGCGTTCACTGGCTAATTTGAAGGAAGTGTCGGCTATCCTTGATGCTAAGGCGCCGCAAGATGCGGCTGGGTTCAAGGCGTGGTTGCGGACTATCGGCCAGAACGTGGCTGACGCCTCTTCGGAGGGCGGTTTCCTCGGCATCGGAGGCGTGCAGGTCAGCGATGCTGAGAAGGCCACGCTCGCCGACATATCCAAGGCGCTTGGAACGAGGGCCTAAGTCAAACGCGCGCCTATGGGAGAGTCCTACGATCCGGCTGGACTTTCCCATACGGCGGCGCGCGCGGCGTCGAAAAGCAGTCATCGCGTGATGGGCGAGAGCTGACGCTGAAATCAAACTGTCAACGTTGAGCCCCACCGTAACGCTCGAACACCTGTTGCAGGCTTTCGAGCTGCGCTTGGTCAATATTCCGACCGGCATCGAGCCGATCTCCGAAGACTGCCGAGCCCATGCCATCGGCCAGGCTTGCCGGCTTCAACTGACCACCCTTGCCACCGAGTAGGTCACGCAAGATTTGGCCGAAGACGTCTCCCATCGGATTCTGCGTTTGGCCGGCAGGTCCGGCTTGTCCAGGAACACCGATCTCAATAGGGCCGACAACGACCGGCTTGAGGCGACCGTCCTCGATGGCCTTCGCCAACTCACGCATGATCTGCGCGAGGATGTCGCCGCCAGGGGCGGCTTGACCGCCAGTGTCCGTCGGAACCGGGCTCTGTTGGCCGCCCGTAGGAATTTGGTAGCCGGGCCCCGGTCCAAGCTTATCGCGGAGGCTGCCGTCCTGCTTCGGCGCGGTTTGAGGTGCCGGGCTTGTAGCCGGCCCATCGGACTTCGGCGCGCCTTGTTTAAAGATTTGCCGCAATATGTCGCCCAATCCGCCGCCCTGGTCCGGTGCGGGTTGGGGTGCAGATGGCGCGGCCTTTCCAGACCCACTGCGCATCAGGCTGGAGATGATGAGTTCGGCGAGAACCGGTAGCAGTTTCTTCAGAATGGTCGAACTGATGCCCGACAATTGCTGCGCTTGATCGGCGATCGCACGACTGGCGTCAGGCGATCCGAACATTCTGGCTAGGGCTTCGTTGCCAGCAGCACGTCCATCCCGGGAGAAGGCGGCTTGCGGGTCGTCAAACATCCCGTGAAGAGCTGGCTGAGCTCCCATCAGGGCGAACAGGTCGCCGAGGCCTTCAGGAGTGGCCGTCGCTCGCTTTAGACCCATCGATATGGCGGGTAAGAGCGCGGCCACGGCAGCCTGAGTTTGCTGTGCTGAAAGCCCGAACTCACGGCTCAGCTCGGCCATGGCGTCGCCGTTCTGAGCATCGCCTAGAACGTCGTAAAGATTAGGCATCGGTCGTACTCCTCACTAATGCGCCACGCGGCGGTTGGCTCGTTCGCGGCTACCGCAAAAAATGGAGAACCAGAGTTAGGATGATGCTGATCACGATCGAGGTGGTGATTGGAAAGTAGAAGCGGAAATTTCCTCCAGGAACTCGTACTTGATGTCTCCCGGCAAGAGCGAAAGCGCAGACGCCTGATCGCTCCCGTGGTCCGAACGCTTGCTGGACAGAAACGACACCAGTCCAAGCACCAACATGACGATGGCGGTTGTCACCAGGAACGTGATCATGTGGCTACGCCTGTTCCTCCAAACGAACGACCCACCCCCTTCAAACTGCGGTCAGGGAATCGAGTTTTGATCGAATTGCATCCACGGTTGGCTTGATGATCGCCGCCGCGCCGGGGATCGCGAGAGCCTTGTCTAACAGGGTATCCAGGTTGGATCTTATCGAAGCGAATGTGTCCGCCAACGCCTTGCGGTTCTCCGGTGAGAGCTGGCTAAGCAGCCCGCTCAACTGGTCAAACTCTGAAGAGGCTTTGGTGAGGCCCGCAAGGCCTGCCTGCGCGGACGTCTCATCCTTGATGCCGACAAGCGAGGAGTACAAGTCGTTGACCGCAGACGTGGCCAATTGCCCAACGTCGGTATCGCCTGCCTTGATGCCCTGCAATTTGGTGAGCAAACCCGCGTAAGGCGCCTCGCCTGTTGTTGTCTGTTCGACCGGTGGTTTTGTGGTGTCGGCGACATGCTGGCCGCGTCCGGATAAAAGGTGCCACAACCAGCGCCAGGGCGCCGAGCGCTACGAGGACGCCCAACAACCACGGCAAGACCGAAGGAGGTGTCGATGGTGCCCGCGATGCATATTTGGCGCTTGAGGTGCTTATGTCGTCGAGGATCCCGGTGTCACCAAGATATTTAGAGAACTCCGGACGGCAGCGCACCGACGACGTTGCTCTTCTGCGACATGAGAAGGTTCGCGAGCCCCGAGGCATCGAGACCGCCGCTGCGCTGCTGTTGACCAAGCACACCCAGAACGACCGGCCCAAGCAGGCCCATCAAGCTTTTCGAGCCGCCGGCGTCGATGCCCGCATATTGTCCGACCGCGCCGGTGAGCGCGGACAATGTCTTGCCGCCAAGAAGCGACGTGAGGACGCTGGAACCCTGATCGACCAGGGCTTTCTGACCCGACCCACCGATGACGCTGGCCAAGCTCGACAACATTCCAGGTTCTTGCTTTGCCACAACGTCATTGAGCTTGGCTGCGCCTTGAGGCTTGGAAAGATAGGAGATAAGGGCTGCGAGAAGCGCCGGCACGGCCGCGGCGATCCCCCGCTGGGCGGATGTCTGATTAAGACCTAAGGCCGAGGTAATGCGCGAAACGATAGATGGGGATAGGACTTCGGCGATTTCGGAAACCAGGTTGGTCGCCATTGAACGCTCCTGAGTGATCAGCCTACCCCGCAGTCACAGAGTACCACATCTGAATGTCCGGCCTATAACGCTCCTGAAAAGGGTTACCAGACATCCTGGGTGCAACGAGGTCGCTGGTCGAATTGAGATGCTACCGGCGCCAACGCCGACGGAAAAATGACCGCTCCGTTTGGTCAAAACTCCTGAAATAGTCATTCGCGTAGGCTGGGCCAGTGCGGTTCCACCGTCTGGTGAAAGCGGGTTTAGGCTTTCCAATCGTGACGTGCTTGGGCTTGGCCTTGGCCTTGGGCGCCTCAGCCAAAGCAGGTGTGCTCTTGGCCAATACGATGAAATCGCCACCGTCGGGGACGATCGCCAAATCCTTACCCGCATCGCTTATGATCAGCGAGGAGCCGGGAGTCAGTTTACCCCCGATGCTTTGCCGGATGTCGTTGGGGATTTCGATACGGTCAAGCGCTGACAGGGCGTCGTTACCTTCTAGGCTAATCGCCATCCATCGCGCGTTGAGGTCGCCTCTAGCAAATAAGGCGGTGAAGACGTGCATGCCCAGCGCGTTCTCCGGATTTCGGATCACGACCGGCGTGTCAAAGACGGGTTTGAAATCCTGTCGCACAAAGAGATGGCCAGCCGGCGGCTCCTCTTTACCGGCAACTTCGTAGACCTTCTTGGCTAGGTCAGGGGTGAAGGCTCCGATTTCCGGTACGCCGTTTGCCTTTTGAAAGGCCTTGATGGCAGTGACCGTCGCATCGCCCAGCCTGCCCGAAAACTTCTGCGGCGCGAGATAGCCCAACGACTTGGCGAGATCGATCTCGGCCCACGTCGCTTCGCGGACCTCGCTACTGCGCGCGGCGGTGCGGCTCGCTATGCCCTTAAGGGCCGCCTCGCGCTCGGCCTTGACGGCGGCGCCGCGGTGCTCGATCGGATCGGCGCCCAGCTTGACCAGCCGGCGCGCAGCTCGAGCCAGGTCTCGAGCCTCAGCGAGGCCAATGGCGTCGCATGGGCCCAAGCCCATCCAGCGCGAGGCGCCCGTCAAAGGCGAGACGAAGCGATAAACCCAACTCCGGGTGACGCCATGCTCAGGAGCGCGCACGCCATTGCGCCGGCGCCAAGAGACTTGGACGAAAAGCCCGATCGACGCGCCCGGGCCATCGTCGCGGTGAAATCCTTCGGCGGCGAGGGATTGCACTTTGATGGGCGTGAGCCCGCTGATTTTAGCCATGCAGATACCAACCTCCGTACCAACAATGCATGTTGATATGTAGGGGGGCAACACGGGACAGCACAAGACGGTAGGACTTGAAATTTAGTTGGGGATCCGGCCAATGGGGGACGGGGAGGGACGGTAACTCGGTGGTCTCCGTCTCCGCCAGTTGATTCCATCATCGACGACGCCACGTGAAAAGGGCCGACAACGCATAATTCCATACTGCTCCGACCAGCGCGCCGGTTAGTCCGGCAACCCACCAAACGTGATCGCCGGCAAAAATGAAGCTGGCGATGCCGACATTGGCGACGGCGCCCATCGAGCAGATTGCGTAGAAGGAGAGAAGGCCCCGCAACCACGCCCAGCCCGACAGGCGTCGATCGCGATACGTGATCCAATTGTTCAGCATGAAATTGGACGTCATCGCAACGATTACGGCCAATGTCTGCGCGATCGAAAATGCCAGCCCGGCATACAACGCGCCCGCCAGAACCGACATGTGCACGAGCAGGCCGAGGCCGCCGATCAGTCCAAAGAACACCAAGCGGGGTGGGATCAGCCGACCGAATGTCTTATCCGCGAGCAGCATGCCGTATTCCCAAGCTGCCAAGCTATCGAGTTTGCTTTCACCGAAAACCCGGGGTTTGAAATGGTATGGCAGTTCGGCGAAGCGGAGCGGCTTCGGCGCGGAAGCGAACAGGTCGAGAAGTATCTTAAATCCGTGCTGGGACAGGTTACGCACAGCCTCGTCAAAGGCCTGCCGCCGCATAAGGAAGAAGCCGCTCATTGGGTCCTTGAGGTCGACTTTGACGACTAGTCTCGACGCCCTGCCGGCAACTCGACTGATGAGCCGCCTCCTCTCATTCCAACTGCGCACGCTTCCTCCTTCGACATATCGACTCCCGATTACGATATCGAGTTGTTGATCCTTCAGCGTCTTGAGCATCAGGGGAAGAAGCTGCTCGTCATGCTGCATGTCCGCATCGATCACCGCGAAAAAGGGTGCCGACGACGAAAGGACGCCTTCCACGCACGCGCTCGACAAACCTCGTCTGCCAATACGCCGAATGACGCGGACATTTCGGCTGCGTTGTGCGACTTGACGCAGCGCGTCGGCCGTCCCATCGGGCGAGTCGTCGTCGACGAAGATTACTTCCCAACGAATGCCGGTTAGGGCAGCGTTCAGACGTTCAAGCAGGGGCGCGATGTTTTCTCGCTCGTTGAAAGTCGGCACGACGACGGCCAGCTCGGTTTGAGCGTCAGCTTCTGCAAGATGGAGATCTGCGGAGCGCATTTCACGCGCGAGGTTCTGTCCGAGAGGGCTGGAGTTCAAGATGACGTCCGATCCGGGGGATTCTGATCCTGAAGCCTTGGCGACGGAAGCAGGGCCTCACCTCCACACAAAAATCAAGAAGTTTGGAGCTTTCCTGGCTTGGCCCTTTAATTTTGTGTTGTTTTGGTATTGTTTCTTCTTTCTATTTGTACTCGCGACAACTCTCCCGAACCTAAATGCTGAGCCAATAGGCGACAGTGCGTCTTTTTTTCTTATGAGTCATGACGTTTATACAGGACATCTTCCATATTTTTATCTATGGGACAATAAACCTCCAGGATTTTTCTTAGCCGTTGGCGGAGCTATGTATCTCTTTGGAGATACGTTCGTCGTCATGACCTTATTTTCTGCCGCCTGCATTTTCATTACTGCGATTATTACGTTTTCGGTGTGCCGTCTTCGATCTGACGTGGCTGAAGCGGGTTTAGCTACGGCGGTAATATTGTCTGTTACCGGCATTTATTTCAATGTGGTTCTAACCGAACACCTTGTCACGGTCCTCTTGATTGCGACTTTATGGCTGCTCCTGACATGCAGCGAAAGATGGTTCTCACCCTTTTTGGCTGGAGTTTTGCTGTCCCTCGCGACCCTGACCCGAACCAACATTGGTTATGTCGTTGTCGCGTTGGGTGCTTATTATCTACTAGAGCAGTTTCCAGGAAAACGATATACGCACCGCTTCGCCCTCTTGTTCTATGTAATCGGTGGATTATTGCCGCTTTTAGCTATCTGTGTTGCTTATTTGATCGCCGGTGACTTGCAGCTGTTTATCGTATCTGCTTTCGCCGTGCCACTCCGTTATTCAAGCGAAGGAATACCACTTAGTGACTTATTCGTCAGGAGTTTAAAGAACTGGTGGAAGGGTGTCGAACTGGATCCCTTGGTTCTAGGCACTGTGGCCTGGCTCGCAATCGTTGGGTGGTTTTCCTTCTTTCAAAGATGGTATGAGCCCATCGCTCATCGAAGAATAAGTGGGGGCAACGCATCGTTTCTTATCTTGTTACTCTGGGTAGCCACAACTATTTCGATCTTAAAGAGCGGAAAAACGTTCGAGCATTACTGGATACAAATCTTCCCCTTTATAGCGGTTTTTGTCGCCTATGCGCTAAGCAATACCCACGTTCCTCGGCTAAGAACGGTCGCACTGTTTCTTGCGGTCTTGAACATAACAACGGCGGTGATAAGATTTTCGCCGACGATACTTGATGATTGGCGCAACTCTCGTGGCCCGTCACAGCTAGCGGAAGCAGCTAAACTCATCGAAAGTGACCGCGGAAATCATGATAAGGTCTTCGCGCTCAACTCAAGCCTGATCTACTTCTATCTATCTGAAATGCCTCCGTCGAGAATTATTCACCCAAGTATATTCAGAAACGATGTCGTTCTCTCTGAGCTTGCTAAATATGGATACGTGGACGCTCAGGAATTGAAGAAAGTGCTCAACGATAGGCCGACGTATATTGTCGTAGAAGCAGGAAAACACTATTTTGAAGGGAAGCCACAGGGTATTTTACTGTCGAACACGTTGAAGGACCACTACTCGCTCTGGAGATCGATCGGTTACATTCAAGTCTATAAGCGGCTCTGACAGGGAGAAGGGATCCGACGCCATGCTGCGGGTGTGGGGTTAGTCGGGGTTGAAGGGATGCTTGGAATGCGAACCAAGCAGCGCAACTGGGGGTCCCGCATCAGCTGCCTTTTCGATTGCGTCCCGCGCGAGCGAGCCGCGGCATCCACGCTAAGCGAAAGCTGGACCGCTGCGTTCGCCTTGCGCCGGCGAAAAGCAAAAGGCTTGGGCGGAAAAGAATCGTGGACTATGCGGGGCAAGCGGCATGGGTTTCAGTTGATCTCCGTCTCGGCCAGTTGCATTAGGGGCCTACGCCGGCTTTGCGCACTGGCGACGGGGTCGCTTGGTCCCCTCGTCACAATGCGGCCGCAAGGGGAGGGATGATGACGAGGATGCCGCCAAACGCAAGCCGAGTCGATCCGCGGCTCGATCCGATCTTCGTCGAGAGGGAGCGAAACCGGTTCGCGGCGCGGGCGCTCGCCTTTCTGATTCTGCTCAATGGCGCCGCGGCGCTCGTCATGCTGTCGATTCTGGCCAACGCGCCCGCGTCGACGGTCGAGCCGAAATTCGCGACCGCGATGTTGTTCTTCGGCGGGGGCGCCATTGCCGCGCTCTTGAGCTCGTTCCTCGCTTACATCAACCGAACCGTGGCGATGGAGGCGCCGCAGCGGGCGAGCTTGCGGCAAGCGCTGCTGATCCTCGCCATCCTCGCCGTCATTGGTGCCGGCGCGTCCTTCATGACTGGAATCAACATGGTGGCGACGGCGGCGGCGGAGAGATCGAGCTCCCACCCGAAAGGAGCCAAGGAGCAGCCAGCGCCCAAGGAGCAGCCAGGGGCGAAGGATCAGGAAACGCCAAAGAACCAAAGCAGCCCCCGAAGCGAAGCCGAGCGAGCGGGTGCAGAAGCAGCAGCAGGAGCTGTTTCCGGGATTGATCGAGCTGCGCTGGAACGGTGCCCGGACCTAAGGCGGCCCGGTGAACCGCCGGGTGAAGTCGTCCCAGAACTGCCTGAGATCGGCAGTCAGTTCGCTCACCTTCTCGCCGACGATGGTCCAGTTCACCATGCGGCCGCCTTGCAGGGGATCCACTCTGGAATCGGCGACATAGGCGCCGCCGATCGTGAGCAGGGCCCCGACGATCATGCCAAAGATGAAACGCATCCCGCCCCCTCGCTAGAACGCTTTTAATCATAAGCCGCAACGCAGAAAGTTGCTAGGCGCCGATCCGGATCGATCTCCCTCGAGCGTCGAGCATCGGGTTGGGCAAATCCGCATCCTTTGATCCTGGTCAAGGTGCGAGGGGGCGCGTTGGCCAAGGTGCTGCCTGGAGAGGGGATAGACCATGGCAGCATCGCTCGAGCGCGAGGAGTGGAAGGCTTTTTCCGATTTTATGGCGCTGGTCGCCTCGGGCTTGTGCGCCTTGGTGGGCTTGATCTTGACCGTGGCGGGCAAGGATCCCGCCATGCGGTTTCACGGTTGTCTCCTGCTCGCCGCCGCGGGTCTTGCCTTCCTTTACATCCTCACTCAGGTCATCGAGAAGGCTGAACCCAAGACCGAAGCCGGCTATTCCGACGGGGTGATCCGCGCCGGCGTGATCGCCACCGTATTCTGGGGGCTTGCCGGGTTTCTCGTGGGCGACATCATCGCCTGGCAGCTCGCCTTTCCGGCGCTCAATCTCGATCTGCCCTGGACCAGCTTCGGACGCTTGCGGCCGCTGCACACCTCAGCCGTGATCTTCGCCTTTGGCGGCAACGCCCTGATCGCGAGCTCCTTCTATGTCGTGCAGCGCACCAGCCGCGCGCGGCTTGCGGGGCGCTGGTCGCCCTGGTTCGTATTCTGGGGCTATCAGCTCTTCATCGTGCTCGCGGCGACCGGTTATCTGCTCGGGGTGACGCAGTCGAAGGAATACGCAGAGCCGGAATGGTATGTGGACCTCTGGCTGACCGTCGTCTGGGTGGTCTATTTCCTCGTCTTCGTCGGCACGCTCGCCAAGCGCCGCGAGCCGCATATCTATGTGGCGAACTGGTTCTACCTCGCCTTCATCGTCACCGTCGCCATGCTGCACATCGTCAACAATCTGGCGGTGCCGGTCTCGCTGCTCGGCTCGAAGAGCTACGTCATCTATTCCGGCGTGCAGGACGCGATGACGCAGTGGTGGTACGGCCACAACGCGGTCGGTTTCTTCCTCACCGCCGGCTTTCTCGGCATGATGTATTATTTCGTGCCGAAGCGCGCCGAGCGGCCGATCTATTCCTATCGGCTCTCCATCGTGCATTTCTGGTCGCTGATCTTCCTCTATATCTGGGCCGGCCCGCATCATCTGCACTACACGGCGTTGCCCGACTGGGCGCAAACGCTCGGCATGACCTTTTCGATCATGCTGTGGATGCCGTCCTGGGGCGGCATGATCAACGGCCTGATGACGCTGTCCGGCGCCTGGGACAAGCTCAGAACCGATCCCGTGATCCGCATGCTCGTCGTGGCGGTCGCTTTTTATGGCATGTCCACGTTCGAGGGCCCGCTGATGAGCATCAAGTCGGTCAATGCGCTGTCGCATTACACCGACTGGACCATCGGCCACGTTCATTCCGGCGCGTTGGGCTGGGTCGCCTTCATCACCTTCGGCGCGGTCTATTGCATGGTGCCGTGGCTCTGGCACCGCCGCGCGCTCTACTCGCAGCGCCTGGTCGAGTGGCATTTCTGGGTCGCGACGCTCGGCATCCTTCTCTACATCACCTCGATGTGGGTCTCGGGCATCCTGCAAGGCCTGATGTGGCGCGCCTACGACTCACTCGGCTTCCTCGAATATTCCTTCGTCGAGACGGTCGAGGCCATGCATCCCTTCTATGTGATCAGGGCGATCGGCGGCCTGCTGTTCGTCATCGGCGCGCTGCTCATGACGTACAACGTGTGGCGGACCATTCGCGGCGATGAGCCGGTCGATGCGGCGGAGCAGCCGCGCATCGCCGCGGCGCCCGAGTTCCGTCCCGTGCCGGCCGAGTAGGGGAGGGCGCGCGGATGGATTGGTCCAAACATCAAGTCCTCGAGAAGAGCTCGATCCTTCTCCTGCTCGGCATCCTTGTCGTCGTCGCCATCGGCGGTCTGTTCGAGATCGCGCCGCTGTTCTGGCTGTCGTCGACGATCGAGAAGGTCTCGGGGCTCAGGCCCTACACGCCGCTCGAACTGGCCGGCCGCGACATCTATATCCGCGAGGGTTGCTATGTCTGTCACAGCCAGATGATCCGCAGCTTGCGCGACGAGGTCGAGCGCTACGGTCACTACAGCCTCGCCGCCGAGAGCATGTACGACCACCCGTTTCAGTGGGGCTCGAAGCGCACGGGGCCGGATCTTGCCCGGGTCGGCGGCAAATATTCCGACGAGTGGCATGTGGCGCATATGACCAATCCGCGCGCCATCGTGCCGGAGTCGATCATGCCGGGCTATCCGTTCCTGGGGAAGCGCGCGCTCGATTATGGCGACATCGCCGAGCACATGAAGGTGCTCAGGATCGAGGGCGTGCCCTATAGCGACGAGATGATCGACGACGCCAAGGCCGATCTCGAGCGCCAGGTCGATCCCAACGCCGAGGCCGTCAAGGATTTCCTCGCGCGCTACCCGAAGGCGCAAGTGCGCCAATTCGATGGCGACCCGAGCTATGTCTCGGAGCTCGATGCGCTGATCGCCTATCTGCAAATGCTGGGGACGCTGGTCGACTTCGCGACGTTCGACGCCGCGGGTCCCAATCTGAGGTGAGGACGCCATGACCTACGAGCAAGTGGCATCGATCACGCAAGTCGGCGCGCTGGTGGGGTTCGTCGCGCTGTTTGTCGGCGTTCTGGTCTACGCCTTCTGGCCCGGCAACAAGAAGCGCTTCGAGGAAGCGGCGAGGCTGCCCTTGGAGAAAGATCCGGAGCCCGACGAAGAGAAGGACGACTAGACGCCATGGCCAGCTTGAAGCACGACAGGGCGCCTGAGTCCGAGACGACGGGCCATGAATGGGACGGCATCCGCGAGCTGAACAAGCCGCTGCCCAAATGGTGGCTGTGGACGTTCTACGCCACCATCGTGTGGGCGATCGGTTATTGGCTGCTGATGCCGGCCTGGCCGCTCGTTGCGAGCTACACGACGGGCTGGCTCGGCTATAGCTCGCGCGAGCGCGTGGCCGAGCAGCTCGAAGCGGCGAATGCCGCCAAGGCGGAGTATCGCCAGAAGATCGCCGCAAGCAATCTGGCGGCGATCAATAGCGATCCGGAGCTGCTGCAATTCGCGCTGGCCGGCGGCGAGGCTGCTTTCGGCGACAATTGCGCGCCATGTCATGGCCGTGGCGCTCAAGGCGCCTTCGGCTTTCCCAACTTGCGCGACAATTCCTGGCTATGGGGCGGCACGCTCGACGCCATCCAGCAGACGGTTCAGCACGGCGTCAGGGCGGACGATCCGCAGACGCGGAGCGCCTGGCGCTCAGATGCCCGCCTTCGGCAAGAGCGGGGTCCTCACGGAGGCGCAGATCGGCGACGTCACGGACTATGTGCTGTCGCTCTCCGGGCACGCGGGCGACCAGCAAGCGGTCGAGCGCGGCGCCAAGATCTTCGCCGCCACCTGCTCGCCCTGTCACGGGCCGGAAGGTAAGGGCAACCCAGCGCTCGGTGCGCCAGATTTGACCGACGAACTTTGGCTCTATGGGGGAGACAAGGCGACGATTGCCGCCACGCTACGCGGCGGCCGGGGCGGAGTGATGCCGGCATGGGCGGCACGGCTCGACCCGGAGACGATCAAGGAACTCGCCATCTATGTCCACTCCCTTGGCGGGGGCCAGTAGTCGAGGCTTCTGACGATGTCGATCGCAGACCTGCAGGACCGCGCTGAGGCGCTTGGGCGCCCGGGCGGCATTGCCAATTTCGCCGAGGCGGCGCCCGGCGTCGAGCGCAGCGAAGCGCCGACGGTCAGCCACGGCGAAGGCTCGCTCTATGCGGCCCGCACCAAGATCTATCCCAAGCGCGCGTACGGCACGTTCCGCACCATCAAGTGGATCGTCATGGCGGTCACGCTATCGATCTATTACGCGGTGCCATGGATTCGCTGGGACCGAGGTCCTTACCTACCCGACCAGGCCGTGCTGATCGATTTTTCGTCGCGGCGGTTCTTTTTCTTCTTCCTCGAGATTTGGCCGCAGGAATTCTACTACATCACCGGCCTGCTGGTGCTCGCGGCGCTCGGCCTGTTCCTCGTCACCTCGATCGCCGGGCGCATGTGGTGCGGTTATACCTGCCCGCAGACCGTGTGGACCGACCTGATGATCGCGGTCGAGCGCTTCTTCCAGGGCGACCGCAATCAGCGCATGCGCCTCGACAAGGCGCCTTGGTCGTTCGAGACGCTGTGGCGGAAGAGCGCCACGCATCTGGCTTGGCTGCTGATAGCGGTGGCGACCGGCGGCGCCTGGGTGTTCTATTTCGCCGACGCGCCGACGCTTGCGCGCCAGCTCGTCACTTTCGACGCGCCCATGCTGGCCTACGTCTTCGTTGGCATCTTCACCGCCACCACCTACGTGCTGGGCGGCATCGCCCGCGAGCAGGTCTGCATCTATATGTGTCCGTGGCCGCGCATCCAGGGCGGCATGATAGATCGCGATTCGCTCTTGGTTTCCTATCGGGCGTGGCGCGGCGAGCCGCGTGGCGCGCATAAAGCGGGGCAATCTTGGGAGGGCAGGGGAGACTGCATCGATTGCCGGCAATGCGTGGCGGTGTGCCCTACCGGCATCGACATTCGCCACGGCTCGCAGCTCGAGTGCATCCAATGCGCACTTTGCATCGACGCCTGCAACGAGATCATGGACAAGGTCGGCAGGCCGCGTGGGCTGGTCGCCTACGACACCGTGCGCAATCTGGAGCACACAGGCCCGGAGATCCTTCCAGTATCCTGGATCAGGCCTCGCGTCGTGCTCTACGCCACGGCGATGGCGATTGTCGGCGTCATCATGCTGACGGCGCTGATGCTTCGGCCCGAACTGGAGGTGAGTGTGCTGCACGACCGCAATCCGCTCTACGTCAAGCTTTCCGACGGTGGATTGCGCAACGGCTACACCGTGAAAATTCTCAACAAGGCCTATCAGCCACGCGCGTTCAAACTCGCAGTGAGCCGGCTCAGCGGAGCGACCGTGAGCATCGTCGGTCAGGACAAGCAGGCCGATCCCGTCATCACCGTACCGGCCGACGAGCTCCAGTCGGTGCGAGTCTATGTGACGCTCGACAAGAGCGCGGTTCAGGCGCTTCCCGGCGCATCCACCGAGTTCCCCTTCGTGGTCAGCGGGATCGACGGCACGACCAGCGCTCAGCACGGAACGATCTTCCAGGGACCCGAGCGATGACCGCGCGCACCTCTCCCGCCAACGGCATCGCCGGCCGGCACGTCCTGTGGGGGCTGATCGGATTCTTCGGCGTGATCTTCGCCGTCAACGCAATCTTCGTCTATGCCGCCGAGGAGACCTTCAGCGGCGGCGATACATCCGATCCCTACCGCAAGGGCCTGAACTACAATGCCACGCTCAGGGCGGCGGAACGGCAGGCCGAGCGAGGCTGGCAGACCGAGATCGCCTATGACGCCAAGACGGGCCGGCTCGCGCTGAACTTCGTCGACAAAAGCGCTCTGCCGATCACGGGGCTCGGCATCAATGCCACGCTTAGCCGGCCGGCGACCGACAAGGAAGACCGGCGTGTCGCCATGGTGGAGACGTCGCCAGGCGTCTATGCCGCCACCGTCAGCCTCGCTCCCGGTCTTTGGGTGCTTTCCGTAGCCTCGCACAAGGCCGGTTCGACCCACGGGGCGGCCTATCGGCTCAAGCGGCGCCTGTTCGTCGCCGAAACGCCATGACCGCGCACACCGCCGCGGACCGCCTCACGCAAACGGCAAAAGGCGTAAGCCCGGCCGGGGCGCCGGCCACGCTGACGCTCGCCATCGAGAATATGCATTGTGGTGGTTGCCTGCGCTCGGTCGAGCGGGCTGCGCTCAAGGTGCCCGGCGTGCGGACGGCGCGCGCCTCCTTGGCGGCCAAGCGGGTCAGCATCGTCTACGACCCAGACCGCGCCGGCGCGGGCGACGTCATCGACGCGTTGCAAGCGGCAGGGTTTGCGGCGGCGGCGATCGAGGCCGGCAAGCAGAACCGAGACGATGCGCGGCAAAATTACCTGCTTCGCCGCGTCGCGGTGGCGGGCTTTGCCGCTATGAACATCATGCTGATCTCGATCGCGGTGTGGTCGGGAGAGGCGAGCGACATGGACCCGGCGCTGGCGAGCGCCTTCCGCTGGGTGTCGGCACTCATCGCGCTGCCAACGGTCGCCTATGCCGGGCAGCCTTTCTTCAGCTCCGCGCTCGGCGCGTTGAAGGGCCGGCGCCTCAACATGGATGTGCCGATCTCGCTCGCCATTCTGCTGGCGACCGGAATGAGCCTCTATCAGACGCTGCAGGGTGGTCAGCAGGTCTATTTCGATGCCGCCGTCTCGCTCCTGTTCTTCTTGCTGGTCGGTCGCTTCCTCGACGAGACGTTGCGTGTGCGCGCCCGAGGCGAGGCGCAGAATCTCGTCAGCTTACAAAGCGGGATGGCCACCGTCATCGAGCCTGGCGGCGCGCAGCTCCAGGTCCCGGCGCATGCGCTTCGTCCCGGCGATCGCCTGCTCGTTTCGGCTGGCGAGAGGGTTGGCGCCGACGGCGTGGTGCTGGAAGGGACGGGACAGGTCGATCAAAGCCTGATTACCGGCGAGACGGCGCCGCTGACTGTGCGTGCGGGGCAGGAGGTCTATGCCGGCTCGCTCAATCTGACGCGGCCGCTGCAAATCGAGGTGCGCGCGGCCGACAGCGCAACGCTGCTCGCCGAGATCGGTCGGCTGATGCTGGCGGCCGAGCAGGGCAAGGCGCGCTATCGCAGGCTCGCCGATCGCGCGGCGGCGATCTATGCGCCGGCCGTGCACGGCTTGGGGCTCGCCACCTTCCTCGGTTGGCTGCTGGTGGGCGCCTCATGGCAAACCGCGCTGACCTACGCCATTGCCGTGCTGATCATCACCTGCCCTTGTGCGCTGGCGCTGGCGGTTCCTGCGGTGCAGATCGCCGCCGCGAGCCGGCTCTTTCGCCGCCGGATCATCGTCAAGGCCGCCGACGGGCTCGAGCGCATCGCCGAGACCGACATGGTCGTGTTCGACAAGACCGGCACGCTGACCCTTGGGCGTCCGCAACTTATTGAGGATGAACGTATTTCCGACGATGCCTTGGCGGCTGCCGCCGGGCTCGCTTGCGCGAGCAAGCATCCTTACGCGCGCGCGATCGTCGCCGCCGCGGAACAGCGCTTGGGGCGGGTGGTGCCCGCATCGGGGGTCGAGGAAGTTCCCGGCCGCGGTCTGAAGCGATCGCTAAAGCAAGGCGAAGAGCGGATCGGCTCCGCCGAGTGGTGCGGCGTCGAAAGCGGCGGGGAGGAAAGCGAGGTCTGGTACAGGCGCGACTCGCAGGCGCCGGTTCGCTTCCGCTTCGATGACCGCGTGCGAAGCGATGCCGGCGACGTGGTCGCGGCGTTGAGGAGCCGTGGCTATCGGCTTGCCCTCCTCTCGGGGGATCGAATTGCCGTGGTTGAACGGATCGCGCGCGAGGTTGGCATCGAGACCTGGCGGGCCGAGTTGAAGCCCACCGACAAGATTGCCTGGCTCGATCAGCGCGCGGCGGAGGGACGCAAGGTGCTGATGATCGGCGACGGGCTGAACGATGCACCGGCGCTCGCCGCGGCGCATGCCTCGATGTCGCCGGCGAGCGCCGCCGATATCAGCCAGCGCGCGGCCGATTTCATATTTCAGGGGGAGAAGCTTGCGCCGATCCTCGACGCCATCTCCACGGCGAAACAGGCGCGGTCGATGGCCTTGCAAAACTTCGCCGTTGCCCTGGTCTATAATGTCATTTGCGTGCCGCTCGCCATGGCCGGCATGGTCACGCCGCTGATCGCCGCCATCGCCATGTCGACCTCATCGATCCTGGTCACGGCCAATGCCGCGCGCCTGGCGGGGAGGGGCTCTCCATGACGGCGCTCGCCTGGCTCGTGCCTGCGGCACTGCTGCTCGGCGCTCTCGGTCTCGCTGCGTTCATGTGGGCGCTCCGCTCGGGCCAATTCGAGGATCTCGAAGGCGCCGCCTATCGCGCGCTCGAAGACGATCCCCTGGAAGATGACGACATCGGCAAAGAATGAGAGGTCTCAAGGACATAGACTATGTCCTCGCCAAGCTTGCCTTCATGCGTGCGGAGCGCATCTGGCCGAACGGACTGCGCTATCTTTGGACCGACGCCTTCGGTCTCGTCCTCCTCGTCTCTCTCTATGATGAGCTGAAAGAGCAGCGCTTCCTCGACGAGGCCGTGCAGCTCGTGGCCGAGGTGGAGCGCGTGCTCGGGCGGAAGCGCGGCATCCGCATCGGTGAAGAGCCTGATCGCGACGGCCAGTATTTCCATTACCTCGCCATGTGGCTCTATGCCTTGTCGGTGCTTGGGCGGTACGAGCCGTCTTACCGGGAGAAGGGCATCGCCTTGGCGCACGACATTCACGGTCCCTTCGTGGTGCCTGGCCGCGGCGTGATGTGGAAGATGAAGGAGGATCTGAGCGGGCCTTACCCTGGCTACGGCTTCGGTGCGCTCGATGCCTTCGACGGCTATGTCTCCTACCGGCTGCTCGACGAGAAGCGTCTGGCGCAGGAGATCGGCGAAATGCGGGCGATCATCGATCGGACGGCGGGCGATCTCGTCATCACCCAGGATCTCGGGCTCGGCATGATGCTATGGATGACGCAGTTCTTCCCCGAGGAGTGGTGGGCCGCGCTGCAAAGACAGCGGTCGCTCGCCGTTCTCGACCGCATGTGGATGGAGGAGGGCTATTTCGCGCGCGAGCCTTATCTGCCCGAGATGCGCTTTGCCTTCACCAATTACGGCGTCTCGGTGGGATTGCAGGCGGTCGGCGCCATGCCGGATCGCGTGCAGCGACTCAACGCCTATTTCGAGACCTATCGCGCGGGTGACGACTATGACCGCGCTGCGATCACGCATGTGATGGCCTGCAACTCGCATTTTCCGGGATTGCTGCTCGCCCCCTGATTTTCGCCCTTGGTGGGCGAGGGCGAAGAGCAGCTTCAGGCGCGGAAGTCTAGGCGCTGGCGGCAAGCGGCGGCGAGGGGCGCCCGGCCTGTTGTACAGGCAGAGGCTCGAGCGCCGCCTCGATGGCATCGTCGACATTGGACAGCCAGACGAAACGCACGGCATTGCGCGCCGCCTCCGGCACGTCCTCGAAGTCCTTCTTGTTGCGCTCGGGCAGCATCACCGTGGTGATGCCGGCCCGCACCGCCGCCAGCACCTTGTTCTTGACGCCGCCGATCGGCAGCACCAGCCCGCGCAGCGAGATCTCGCCGGTCATGGCGGTGTCGCTCCTCACCGTGCGACCGGTGAGCAGCGAGGCCAGCGCGATGAACATGGCGACGCCCGCGCTCGGGCCGTCCTTGGGGATGGCGCCGGCCGGCACGTGAATATGGATGTCCGACTTCTCGAACAGGCCGGGATCGACGCCGAGCGTTGACGCGCGCGCCTTGGCGAGGCTGAGCGCCGCTTGCGCGCTCTCCTTCATGACGTCGCCGAGCTGACCGGTCAGGATCAGCCTGCCGCTGCCCGGCACACGCGCGGCCTCGACAAAGAGAATGTCGCCGCCGGTCGGCGTCCAGGCGAGCCCGGTCGCGACGCCGGGCACGCTCGTGCGCATCGCCACTTCGCTCTCGAAGCGCGGCGCGCCGAGGATGGCGTGCAGTTGATCGACGCCGATGCGCATGCGCTCGGTGTTGCCCTCGGCGATGCGCATGGCGACGCGATGCAGAATCGCGCCAAGCTCGCGCTCGAGATTGCGCACGCCGGCCTCCCGCGTGTAGTCGCGGATGATGGCGCGGATCGCGTCCTCCTCGACCTCGGCCTGCTCGGGCGTGAGGCCGGTGGCCGAGAGCTGGCGCGGCAGCAGATAGCGCTTGGCGATCTCCACCTTCTCGTCCTCGGTGTAGCCGGGAAGCTCGATCACCTCCATGCGGTCGCGCAACGGGCCGGGGATCTGGTCGAGCACGTTGGCCGTGCCGATGAACATCACCCGCGACAGATCGAACGGCACCGCGAGATAGTTGTCGCGGAACGTGGCGTTCTGCTCGGGATCGAGCACTTCGAGCAAGGCGGCCGACGGGTCGCCGTGGAAGCTCTGTCCCAGCTTGTCCATCTCGTCGAGCATCATCACGGGATTGCGCGTGCCGGCTTTGCGGATCGACTGGATCACGTTGCCAGGCAGCGCCCCGATATAGGTCCGCCGATGCCCTCTGATCTCGGCCTCGTCATGCACGCCGCCGAGCGACAGCCGCACGAATTTGCGGCCCATGGCGCGGGCAATCGACTGGCCGAGCGAGGTCTTGCCGACGCCAGGAGGGCCGACGAAACACAGGATCGGGCTCTTGCCCTCGGGCTTCAGCTTGCGCACCGCGAGATATTCGAGGATGCGCTGCTTGACCTTGGGCAGGCCGTAATGGTCCTCATCGAGGATGCGCCGCGCCTCGGCAATGTCGATGCGGTCCTCCGAGGTCTGCGACCAGGGAAGCTCGATCAACCAATCGAGATAAGAGCGGATCATGCCGTACTCGGCGGACGCCTCGGGCATGCGCTCGAGCCGCTTCAGCTCCTTCAGCGCCTGCTTTTCGGCCTCTTCCGGCATGCCGGCCTTCTCGACCGACTCGCGCAATTCGGCGATCTCGGCCTGGCCCTCGTCGCCTTCGCCGAGCTCCTTCTGTATCTGGCGAAGCTGCTCGCGCAGAATGTGCTCGCGCTGCCGCCCGGCGAGCAACTCCTGCGTCTGCTCGCCGATCTGCTTCGACAGGCGCAACACCTCGATCTGCTGCGCGAGATAGCGCAACAGCTTGTCGAGCCGCTCGGCGACGTCGAAAGTCTCCAGCAGGTCCTGCTTCTCGGCCGGCGTCAGGTCGGAGACGTTGGCGATGAAATCGGCAAGCTGCGACGGCGACTGCATCTGCTCGATCGCGCTGGCGATCTCCGTCGGCATATTGGGCAGCAGCGAGATGGCCTCGCGCGCCCGTTCCTTCAGCTGATGCATGCGCGCGGCGATCTCGGTGGAATAGACTTCCGCCTCGCCGACCTCGTCGATCCGCGCCACGAGATAGGGATAGCCGGGCAGGAACTCGAGCACGCGAAAACGCCGCGTGCCGCGCGCGACCAAATGATGGTTGCCGTCGGGCGCGGTCACATAACGCAGGATCTCGCCGACCGTACCGACGCGATGCAGATGCTCGGGGCCGGGCGTATCGACCGAGGCGTCGTTCTGCAGCAGCACGCCGACCGGCTTGTCGGCCTGGGCGGCGGCTTGCGCGCCGGCGATCGACTGCGGGCGGCCGAGCGTGAGCGGCGCCACGATGCCGGGAAACAGCACGGCATTGCGGGTCGGCAGCAGGATGATGGCGCCTTCGGGCAGGTCGAGCTGCGGCGCGTTCCCGCCCGCTGCGCGCGGCGCGGCGGTTTGCGCTTCGCTCGGAGGCGACTGAGGCGCCTCGGCCGATTGCGGCGTGAAGTGTTCGGTATCGTTCATGACTTGGACCAGACTTTCGGCGACTACAGCTTGGCGAAAGTGAGCACGAGACAGCCATTGGCCAACTCCCGCTCGGAAAGGCGCAAGCGCGGCGAAAGGGCGATGCGCCGCTCGAAGCGCCCGTAAGGAATCTCCAATCTCACAATATTGGCATTCCGGCCCTTGGTTGGGAGGGGACGGAGCCCGGCAATGATCAGCGTCGGTCCTTCGATGTCGACCCGCACGGCCTCCGGCGCCACGCCGGGCAGCGCGGCGATGATCCAGAGTTGCCGCTCGGTCTCGAACACGTCGACCGGCGGCTCCCAGCGGGCGGCCTCGCGCGAGGGCTCGAAGAATTGGCGGTGGAGCGCTTCCGCCTGCTTGAGCATGGCGCAGGCTTCGGCCCACATCTGGTTTTTCGGGTCACGCATCACGCCAACCCTCGGCAGCCAACGATCAATTCTGGCGCGAAGCTCTCCGGCGCAACATCGCGAGAGCCAACAACTCGAAGCAAGTTCAGTGAAAAATGAGGGACGCCAAATATTGGTTGCCCGCAATGGCCTGACAAGGGGAGGTGAGAGGTCTACCGATGGGTGTAGTCACCAATTATCGGCGGGTGTTGGGCGTCGGCGTGGGTTGCAGGCTGATTCCCGCTTATCCACCCCGTCCAAGAAAAACTTAGCCCAGTTAACCTTTAAGCAGCAAGCGTCGCGGCGTGTTTCTTTAGTATTTTCAAAGACTCTGTGGCCCGATGGGCACGCGAATCACGTGTTATGGTTAACTCATGGCGGCCCCCCAGTCCCTTCAGGCGAAAGTGCTGGAATTCCTGGGAAAGCCAGAGGCGTATCCGTCGCCGCCGGCAACCGTAGAGCGCATCGAGACCCACGCTTCGGTCGTTTTCCTGGCTGGTGCCTTCGCCTACAAGGTGAAACGGGCGGTCAAGTACCCCTTTCTCGACTTTTCGACGCTGGCGAGGCGGCACGCGGCATGCCTGAACGAGCTCCGCGTCAATGCGCGCACGGCGCCTCAGCTTTATCTTGAGGTCGTTCCCATAACTCTCGACAAAGGCGGCGCCTTCCGGCTTGGCGGCGAGGGGGAGCCAGTCGAATGGGTGCTTCGTATGCACCGCTTCGACCAGGCGATGCTGTATGACCGCATGGCAAGCGAAGGGCGGCTCGCCTTGGCCGCGATGCCGCGCCTGGCTGCGGTGATCGAAGCGTTCCACGCTTCCGCCGACCGCGTGCTGTCGCCGGAGCAAGCGGTGCGGCCGCTCGTCGACGTGCTCAGCGACAACGAGGCGGAATTCGCCGCCAATGCAGATGTGCTGCCGCGCGAGCCGGCAATCGACCTTGCCCGCGCAAGCCGCGACAGGCTCGCCACGCTCGCGCCCTTGCTCGAGGCGCGGGCCAGGGGAGGCTATCTGCGCCACTGCCACGGCGATCTGCATTTGCGCAACATCGTCGAGATCGACGGCGCGCCCGTCCTGTTCGACGCGATCGAATTCGACGACCGGCTCGCCACGATCGATGTGCTCTACGATCTCGCCTTTCTCTTGATGGATCTCGGCAAGCGCGGATTGGGGGCGCATGCCAACGCCGTGCTCAACGCCTATCTCGAGGCGGGAGGCGGCACCGGCAATCTCCTCGGGCTTGCCGCGCTACCGCTCTTTCTCGCCATGCGGGCAACGATCAGGGCGAAGGTGGAAATGCTGCGCGCGCGCATGGCCGCAGGCTCTCAAGCCGAGGCGGTGCGCGACGAAGCGCGCGCTTATTTTGCGCTGGCGCAAGAGTTCCTTGCGCCGACCGCGCCGCGCCTCATCGCCGTCGGCGGTTTGTCGGGCACGGGCAAATCCGCCGTCTCGCGCGCGATCGCGCCTTGGCTTGGCGCCTTCCCGGGAGCCGTCATTGTGCGCAGCGATGTCGAGCGCAAGCGCCTGTTCGGCGTGGCGCCCGAGGAAAGGCTGCCGGCTCGCGCTTACGCGCCGGAGGTCTCCGACCAGGTCTACGCCATGAGCCGCAAGCGCGCGATGATGGCGCTCTTCGGCGGGCAGGCGGCGATCGTCGATGCCGTGCAGGCGAAGCCGGAGGAGCGCGAGGCGCTGGCCGGGCTCGCGGCCAGGCTCGGCGTTCCCTTCACCGGGCTGTGGCTCGAAGCCCCGGCCAAGCTCATGCGGGAGAGGGTGGCGGCGCGCAGAGGCGATGTCTCCGACGCGACGCCCTCGGTGGTCGACGAGCAGCTTGGCTACGACATCGGCGCGCAAGGCTTTACGGTCATCGACGCAAGCCGCCCGCTCGAGGAGGTCGCAGCGGACTGCCTCAAGCGCATCCAGACGGCCTGATTCATCGTTTGCTAACCCTCTCTGGCGGAGAGTCGCGGACGCGCCGGCTGCGATCGATCTCGTGTGCCTTGCCGAGCTCTTCCGGCGCTTCCACAAGCCCTTGCGGGGGGCGGGACGTTGCGTTTTGTGAGTCAGCTCAGGCTCGCGCGTCGTGCGGGCGGGCTAAGTTTTGATGCGGGTGCCCAGAGCCCCGCTCGCTTTGCCGCGCCTCTTTGCTTGATCGCTGCGTTTTGCCTTGGCCTTTCGGCATGCGGCTCAGGCAACAATGAGCGGCTTGGCGAGCGCGTGGTGCCGCTCGGCCAACCCGTGCCGAAAGGCGGCGGCGTTTATCAAATCGGCAAGCCTTATCAAGTCGGCGACCTCACTTATACGCCGCGGGAAGACCCGGACTACGACCGCGTCGGCAACGCATCCTGGTACGGCGAGATGTTCCATGGGCGCCGCACGGCCAATGGCGAAATCTACGATATGGATAGTCTCTCCGCGGCGCATCCCACGCTGCCGCTCCCGGTCTATGCGCGGGTGACCAATCTCAATAATGGCAGGACCATCGTGGTCCGCATCAACGATCGTGGGCCATACGCGCGCGATCGCATCATCGATCTGTCGCGGCGCTCGGCCGAGCTGCTCGGCTTCCGCGATAACGGCACCGCGACGGTGCGAGTGAAATATCTCGGCCGCGCG
This sequence comes from uncultured Alphaproteobacteria bacterium, assembly GCA_963776235.1. GTDB lineage: Bacteria > Pseudomonadota > Alphaproteobacteria > Rhizobiales > Methyloligellaceae > Methyloceanibacter. Next base: position 32,263 of record CAVZLT010000030.1, on the reverse strand, counting down.
CCGTTGAACGGCGACGACAGCTATGAACGGAAATATCTCGCGAGCCAGAGCTGGATGCGGGTCGCGGGCAACGGCAAATCGTCGAAGGGGGTCGCGGTCGCGGTGAGCAGCACGTTGCCCGCCGAAAATCCAGAGAACTTGGTGCGACCGTGGAAACAGGCCGCGCCGCGAGAGACGGCGCCGCCAGACCAGGCGGGTTCCGCCGACCTCGCCGCGCAGAGCTGGAAGGCAACCACCAAGGCGGTCGCCGCTCCCGCGCCGGCGGCTGTCCCACCGGCCGCGACCGCTGCGCTGCCGGCGCCTCAATCCACCGGCTCTATTCCGCCGGTGCCGAAACCCAAGGCGCAAGCGGGAGGGGCCGTCATCCAAGCCGGCTCCTTCAAGAACAAGGAGAACGCCGACAAAGCGCGCACCACGCTCGCCGCGCTCGGGTCGGTCGAGGTAACGCCGATCGATGTCGGCGGAAACGTCTATTACCGCGTGCGGGTAGGCCCATTTTCCCCTGCATCTGCAACCAAGACGGCTCTCGCCAAGGTCAAGGGCGCCGGGTTTCAGGGCGCGAAGATCATCTCCGGTAATTAGGCGCGCGCTTTCCGGCTACCGGGTTGATTTTTGACCCAGAGAGCTTGATATTTGCTGGAGTCGGTCGCTAGGGAGCGGCCGTGACATTCCACTTCGCTCTGGCTGGTCATCTTTCGTGTACGCCTCGCGCCTTCACAGATGGATCAAGCTCGCTGCGGTCGGCGCCATTCTCGCTTTTGGCGTCGGCTCGGTCACGGTATTCGCGCGCGCCGCGCCGACCCCGCCCGGCGGTTTCGAGACCAAGGCGAAGCACGCGATCCTGATGGATGCCGATGCCAATCTCGTGCTGTTCGAGAAGGATGCCGACACGCTCGCCCCGCCCGCCAGCATGAGCAAGCTGATGACGCTGGCCATCGTCTTCCGCGAACTGAAGGCGGGACGGCTCAAGCTCGAGGATCAGTTCAAGGTCAGCGAGCATGCCTGGCGGACCGGAGGCGCGCCGTCGGGCGGATCGGCCATGTTCGCGCCGCTCAATACGATGGTGAGCATCAGCGACCTGATCCAGGGCATCACCGTTCAGTCGGGCAACGACGCCGCCATCATCCTCGCCGAGGGGATCGGCGGCACGGAAGAAGCCTTTGCCAAGCAGATGACGGAGTATTCGCGCACGATCGGGCTCGAGAAGTCGACTTTCGTCAACGCCACGGGCCTGCCGGCTGAGGGTCATCTGATGACGGCGCGCGATCTCGCGACGCTTGCCCACCATCTCATCTACACCTATCCGGAGTACTATCATTTCTTCGGCGAGAAGGAGTTCAAGTACCGCGACAAGTTCGTGTTCCATAACCGCAATCCGCTCATCTCGCTGGATATCGGCGTCGACGGGCTGAAGACCGGTTTCATCAAGGAGGCCGGATACGGGCTGGTGGCCAGCGCCAAGCGCGGCGACCAGCGGCTGCTGCTCGTGGTCGGCGGCCTCGACACGGCGAAGGACCGCGAGGCCGAGTCGCGCAGGATGCTCGACTGGGGCTTCAAGAGCTTCAAGCCGTTCCGCCTGTTCGATCAAGGTCAGAAGGTGAGCGACGCGCTGGTGTGGGGCGGAACGCAACATTACGTGCCGCTGGTCGGCAACGGCGACATCGACATCATCCTGCCGACGACGGCGACCGGTAAGGTCAACGCGTCAATCGTGTATAACGGCCCGATCAAGGCTCCCATCCGCAAGGGCGACCAGCTGGCGGTGCTACGCGTGACATCGACCGACTCGCAAGCGACCAACGAAATCCCGCTTTATGCCGGCGACGACATCGGCCAGAGCAATTTCGCCATGCGCGGATTGGATTCGCTGCTCGTGCTTGCCTTCGGCTGGTTGCTGTAGCCGGCAGAAGCGATGCAACTCCACAATCCCGATACGGGCAGATTCATCACGTTCGAAGGCGGCGAGGGGTCCGGCAAGTCGACGCAAGCCGGCATTCTCGCCAACCGCTTGGCGCGCGCGGGACGCAAAGTGTTCGCCACGCGCGAGCCCGGCGGAACGCCGGCAGCGGAAGAGATGCGAGAGGCGCTGCTGTCCGGCCGCGTCTGGCAGTTCGGTCCATTTGCCGAAGCGTTGATGTTTGCGGTCGCGCGCGCCGACCATATCGAGCAGGCGATCGGGCAGGCGCTGCACGAAGGCAAATGGGTGGTGTGCGACCGCTTCCTCGATTCCACGCGCGCCTATCAAGGGACGACGGCCGGCGTGCCGCGCGGGCTGATCAACGCCTTGGAGCGGCTCACGACCGGCGGCCTGTTGCCCGATATCACCTTCATTCTCGACATTCCCCCCGAAGAGGGGCTGGCGCGAGCCGCCGAGCGGCGCAGCGGAACCGTGCCCGATCGCTTCGAGAACCAGGAGCTCATGCTGCATGAGCGCGTGCGCCGGGCCTTTCTCGATATCGCCGAGGAGGAGCCGGATCGCTGTATCGTGGTCGATGCGAGCCAGCCTGAGGCCATGGTGGCCGAGGATGTGTGGGAAGCGGTTCTCCAGCGCTTGAGCCCATGAGCATGGCGGCTGAGCGAGCACGCGCCGCGGCGCTCGCGGAGCCCGACCGGCTCGAAGGATTTTCTGCGCCGCGCGAGGTCGATCGCCTGTTCGGACATGCGGCTGCGCGCGGCGAGTTCGCCGATGCGGTCGCCAGCGGCCGGATGCATCACGCATGGCTGATCGTCGGGCCCGAAGGCATCGGCAAGGCGACGCTTGCCTATCACTTCGCGCGCATGGTGCTGGCCGAGGCCGGTGGGCGCGAGGGCATCGATCGCGAGCACCCGGTGTTTCGCAAGGTCGCGGCACTATCGCATCCGAACCTCCTCGTTATCCGTCGCGCCTGGAACGAGAAGTCGAAGCGCTATGCGCAAATGATCGGCGTCGACGAGGTCAGGCGCTTGCGCGCGTTTCTCGGTACGACGGCGGGCGAGGGAAGCTGGCGTGTCGTCATTGTCGATCGCGCGGACGAGCTGAACCAGAACGCGGCGAATGCGCTGTTGAAGGCGCTGGAAGAGCCGCCACCCCGGACTTTGTTCCTGCTCATCTCGAGCGCCGAGGGACGGCTTCCCGTCACCATCCGTTCGCGCAGCCGGACGCTGCGCGTCGCGGCCTTGGGGAAGGAGGATCTGACAGAGGCGGTGCGCGCCGCTCTCGATCGCGACGGGCAGGAGGTGGGCGCCAAAGCGCTCGCCACCGCACTTGCGCTGAGCGATGGAAGCGTCCGCCGGGCGCTCGAACTCGTCTCAAGCGAGGGCATCGAGCTTTACGCCGAAATCGCCGCCGCACTCGCCGCATTGCCTGAGATCGACGGTGTGCGGCTGCATCGCAATGTCGAGAGGCTCGCCGGCATGGCCGATACCGAGCGGCTCGAGCTTTATCTGGCGCTGCTGCTTGGGCTGATCGAGCGGCTGATCCGCTTCACGGCCACGGGCGAGGGCGCCACGCCAGAGGAGCGGAGCCTGGCCAAGCGGCTCATTTCGCCAGCCAATCTTTCCGTCTGGGCGGAAGCCTGGGAGGCGATTTCCGAGGCGAGAGGGGAGGCCTTGGCGCTCAATCTCGACCGCAGCCTGCTCGTGCTCGACACCTGGTTCAGGCTCCAGTCGGTCGTGCGGGAACATCCTGTTTAGCCAGACGAGCCAGCGCGCTTGCCCCTGCGCGCTCGCCCCGCTATTCCTGCCGCCATGGCGGACAAACGGCCGTATTACATCACCACTGCCATCTCCTATCCGAACGACGCGCCTCATATCGGCCATGCCTATGAGGCGATCGCGACCGACGCGCTGGCGCGCTTCCGCCGCTTGCAGGGCCATGACGTGTTCTTTCTTACCGGCACCGACGAGCACGGCATCAAGATGCTGCAGACCGCCAAGGCGCAGGGCATCACGCCGGCCGAGCTTGCCGACCGCAACACTCCAAAGTTCCGCGACATGGTCGCGGCACTCAATTGCTCGAACGACGACTTCATCCGCACCCGCGAAGAGCGCCATGCCCGCGCGTGCCAGGAGTTGTGGCGGCGCATGCAGGCGGCGGGCGACATCTATCTCGACAAATATGCCGGTTGGTACTCGGTGCGCGACGAGGCCTACTACGACGAGAGCGAGCTGAAGGAAGGCGCCGACGGCCGCAAGCTGTCGCCGCAAGGGACGCCGGTCGAGTGGGTCGAGGAAGAGAGCTATTTCTTCAAGCTGTCCGCCTATCAGGACAAGCTGCTCGCCTATTACGAGGCGCATCCGGAGTTCATCGGTCCTGACACGCGGGCGAACGAGGTGAAGAGCTTCGTGCGTGGCGGGCTCCAGGATCTCTCCATCTCGCGCACGACCTTCGACTGGGGCATCCCCGTGCCCGGCAATCCGCAGCACATCATGTATGTGTGGGTCGACGCGCTGACCAATTATCTCACCGGCGTCGGTTTTCCCGACGAGGCGTCTGCGTCCTTCAAACGCTATTGGCCTGCCGACGTGCATATCATCGGCAAGGACATCATCCGCTTTCATGCGGTCTATTGGCCGGCGTTTCTGATGTCGGCCGGCATTGCCGTGCCGAAGCGCGTGTTCGGCCACGGCTTTCTCTATAACCGCGGAGAGAAGATGTCGAAGTCGGTCGGCAATGTGGTCGATCCCTTCGTGCTGGTGAAGGATTACGGCGTCGACCCGCTCCGCTATTTCCTGTTGCGCGAGGTGCCATTCGGCCAAGACGGCAATTACAGCCGTGACGGCATCGTGCAGCGGATCAATGCCGACCTCGCCAACGATCTCGGCAACCTCGCGCAGCGATCGCTGTCGATGATTGCCAAGAATTGCGGAGGGCGTGTGCCCGAGCCGGGAGATCTGACCGAGGCCGACCGGACGATCCTGGCCACGGCCGATGGCGCGTTACAGCGCGTCACCGAGGCGATCGATGAATTCGCCATCCACCGCGCGCTGGAGGTCATCTGGGCGCTGGTCGCCGACGCCAATCGCTATTTCGCCGGGGAGGAGCCCTGGGCGCACAAGAAGACCAACCCGAAGCGGATGGAGACCATTCTCTATGTCACCGCCGAGGTTACGCGCCGGATCGCCATTCTGGTGCAGCCGGTGATGCCGGACAGCGCGGGCAGGTTGCTCGATCAGCTTGGCGTGGGGACAGAGGACCGCGATTTTGCCGCGCTTGGGCCGAAGCGACGCCTCACCCCCGGAACCGAATTACCGGCGCCGCAAGCCGTCTTTCCGCGTCATGTCGAGGCAGAGGAAAATCCGGCGGCGTGAGGTCGATTGGCGCCGGCGCGTCCTCGCTTTGTTGGCGGCATAGCTGCTGGATACGCGCCTCGTCGGGGCCTTCGACAACAACGCCGCCAATCACGGTGCGGGGGACGGCAGTGTCGCCAAATTGCTTCCGCATGATGGCTTGGACTTGCGGGGTCGTTGCGTCGAGGAGGGTGTATCTGATGTGATTGCGCGCGAGGATGGCCCGGACTTGTTTGCAATAGGGGCACCAGGACGCGTTGTACAGAATCACGCTCTTGCTACAGCCGGCCTCGGCCGGTGCTGGACCAAGCGAGAGGAGCGTGGCCGCCACTGCCGCGGCAATGAGATGATGGGTGAGGGAAACAGCTCTCGGCATTTGCTCTCCTCGCAGTATTGCTCCGTTAGCCTAATGCTGCACATAGTGCGCCGCGGCCACTGTGATAACAATCCAGCCGTTTGAAGAATATCGGGTATTTTGTCACCTGCGATGCTGATTGACAGCCATTGCCATCTCGATTTTCCGGAACTCAGCGCCGATCTCGACGCCGTGCTCCAGCGCGCGCAGGCGGCAGGCGTCGGACTGATCGTGACCATCTCCACGCGCGTGCATCGCTTCAACGAATTGAAAGACATCGTCGAGGCGCATGACAATGTATTCTGCTCGATCGGCACGCATCCGCACAATGCCGCCGAGGAGCCCGATATCATGGTTGAGGAATTGGTCGAGATTGCGCGTCATCCCAAGGTGGTGGCGATCGGCGAGGCGGGGCTCGACTATCATTACGACCACAGCCCGCGCGACGTGCAGAAGAAGAGCTTCCGCACGCATATCGCCGCCGCGCGCGAGACCGGATTGCCGCTCGTCATCCATGCCCGCGAAGCGGATGCCGACATTGCGCGCATGCTCGAAGAGGAGAGCGCGAAAGGCGCGTTTCCCTTCGTGCTGCATTGCTTCACCGGCGGGGCGGATCTCGCGCATCGCGGCCTTGCGCTTGGCGGCTATATCTCCTTCTCCGGTGTCGTGACCTTCAAGAGTGCGGCGGCGCTGCGCGACATCGCCCTTGCCGTGCCGTCGGATCGGTTGCTGGTCGAGACGGATGCGCCATATCTTGCGCCTGAGCCGCTGCGCGGCAAGACCAACGAACCGGCCTTCGTTGTGCACACGGCGGCACTGCTCGCGGCCTTGCGAGGCGTGCGCGAGGCGGAGATGGAGCGCCTGACCACCGAGAATTTCTTCAAGCTGTTCAGGAAGGTGCCGCGTCCGTCGCTGAACGCGCCGCAAAGCGCTGCATGAGTTTGCGGGTCACCATTCTCGGCTGCGGCACTTCCGGCGGGGTGCCGCGGGTCGGCGATCATTGGGGCGCATGCGATCCCGCCAACCCGAAGAATCGGCGCCGGCGTTGCTCGCTGCTGGTCGAACGCGACGGCGCGGGCGGCGAAACCGCGGTCCTGGTCGATACTTCGCCCGACCTCCGCCAACAGCTGCTCGACGCGGGCACAGGTTGGGTCGATGGCGTGCTCTACACCCACGACCACGCCGATCACGTGCACGGCATCGACGATTTGCGCCAAGTCGCGTTCAACGGGCGTCGCCGCGTCGATGTTTATTTCGACGCGGCCACCGGCAAGCTGCTCCGCTCGCGCTTTGCCTATTGTTTCGACGCGCCGGCGGGCAGCGACTACCCGCCGATCCTGCGGGGCCATGAGATTGTCGCGGGCGAGACGGTCAAGATCGGGGGCGCCGGCGGCGCGATCGAGGCGCTGCCGTTCCGGCAAATCCACGGCTCAAGCGAGACACTCGGCTTCCGCTTCGGCGGCCTCGCCTATTCGCCGGATGTGAGCGATTTCCCGGAGGAATTGCTCGAAGCGCTGCACGATCTCGACGTGTGGATCATCGATGCGCTCAGGCCTGCGCCGCATCCGAGCCATTTCTCCGTGGAGCAGGCGCTTGCGTTGGATCGCGCGGGTCAGGCCGAAGCGCGCGGTGCTGACCCATATGCATGTCGATCTCGATTACGCGACGCTCGCGCGCGAGCTGCCGCAAGGCGTCGAGCCCGCCTATGACGGCATGGTGCTGACGACCGAAGGCTGAGGTCAGGCTTCGACGATCTGGCCCGTCTCGGTGAAGTCGGGCATGGCAAGCGGAACGAAGCGCTCGGCGACATCTTCCGGCTTCGCCAGCGTCGCCTGGTCCTCGCCGGGATAGGCCTCGTGACGCATGCGGGTCGCGGTTCCGGGCGGAGAAATGAGGTTGACCTTGATCGGGCTGTCGGCGGTCTCGTTGGCATAGGTCTTGGCGAGCGCCTCGAGCGCGGCCTTGGTGACGGAATAGGGCGCCCAATAGGCCCGAGCGGACCGCGCCACACCCGAGGTGACGAAGATGACGCGGCCCGCATCCGAGCGGCGGAGCAGCGGATCGAGCGTGCGGATCAGACGCCAATTCGCGGTGACGTTGATGGCAAGCGCGCGCTCCCAATGCTCCGAGGCAATATGGGTGAGGGGAGACAGGCGGCCGAGGATCCCGGCGTTGCCGACCAAAATATCGAGCTTGCCGAAGCGCTCATAGAGCGTGGGTCCCAGAGCATCGATGGATTTGCCGTCGGCGAGCTCGAGCGGGATGAGCGTGGCTTTGCCGCCCGCAGCCCTGATCGCGTCGTCGACTCTTTCCAAGGCCTTGCGGTTGCGGGCAAGCAGCAGAACATGCGCGCCTTCTTGCGCGAATTTCTCCGCGACGGCGCGGCCGATACCGCGTGAGGCGCCGGTGATGAGAGCGATGCGATCCTTGAGGCGTTGTGCCGTCAACCGACCTCGGCGAGGAAGGAGAGCTGCTTCTGCGCCGGCGGCCCTTCGCGATCTCTGAGCCGCGTCGGATATTCGCCGGTGAAGCAATGGTCGGTGAACTGCGGATGGGCGTGGTCGCGGCCCTCATAGCCCATGGCCTTGTAGATGCCGTCGACCGAGAGAAAGGCCAGCGAGTCGGCGCCGATAAATTGCCGCATCTCTTCCAGAGTGCGATGGGCGGCGAGCAGCTTGTCCTGGTCCGGCGTGTCGATGCCGTAGAAATCGGGGTGGGTGATGGGGGGGCTCGAAATGCGCATATGCACTTCGCTTGCACCGGCCTCGCGCATCATCTGCACGATCTTTACCGATGTCGTGCCGCGCACCACGCTGTCGTCGATCAGCACGATGCGCTTGCCCTTGACCTGAAATTCGTTGGCGCTGTGCTTGAGCTTGACGCCGAGCTGCCTGATGCGCTGCTCGGGCTCGATGAAGGTGCGGCCCACATAATGGTTGCGGATAATGCCGTATTCGAAGGGCAGGCCCGATTCCTGCGAATAGCCGATTGCCGCCGGCACGCCGGAATCCGGAATCGGTACGATGATGTCGGCATCGGCCGGCGCTTCGCGCGCCAACTGCCGGCCCATCTCTTTGCGCACCTCGTAAACCGAGCGGCCGCCGACGATGGAGTCGGGACGGGCGAAATAGATGTATTCGAAGATGCAGAGCCGCGCCGGATATTTGGGCACGAAGCGGTGGCTCTCGATTCCCTCGCGGGTGATCACCACGACTTCGCCGTTCTCCACCTCGCGCACGAACTCGGCGCCGATGATGTCCAGCGCGCAGGTCTCCGAGGCGAGCACCCAGGAGTCGCCGAGCTTGCCGAGGACGAGAGGCCTGATGCCGAAAGGATCGCGCGCGCCGATCAGCTTCTTATGCGTGAGGCCGACCAGGGCATAGGCGCCTTCGACCTGGAGCAGGGCTTCGATCAGCTGCTCGACGAAGCGCTGCTTCTCGCTGCGGGCGACGAGATGCAGAATCACCTCGGTATCGGTGGTCGATTGGCAGATGGCGCCTTTTTTGACGAGGGAATCGCGCAGCGTGAGAGCGTTGGTAAGATTGCCGTTATGGCCGAGGGCAAAGCCGCCGGAATCGAGATCGACGAAAAGCGGTTGCACGTTGCGCAGCACGGGATCGCCGCAGGTCGAATAGCGAACGTGACCCACCGCCATGTCGCCCTTCAGCCGCTCGATCACCGGGCGCGAGGTGAAATGGTCGCCGACCAGGCCGACGCGGCGTTCGGTATGAAAGTGGTGCCCGTCGAAGCTGACGATGCCGGCCGCTTCCTGGCCGCGATGCTGGAGCGCATGCAGACCGAGCGCGGTCAGAGCCGCGGCATCGGGATGATTGAAGATGCCGAAGACGCCGCACTCCTCGTGCAGCCGGTCCTCTTCGAGCCAGTCCAAATCGGACCTCTCAGGGTGAACGTGCTCAGTCACGGGCTTCAGCCTCCTCCCAGTAGATAAGCGCGGTTAATAGCGCTTCAATGCCGCGACGCCACGCACGCCTTGAACGTTAACCTCAAGATTTGTGGTCCGGCTGAGCGCCTTCTGCGGGCGTTTCCGGTTGACCTTCTGGCTGCGTGCCCTGCTGCTCGCCTTCGGGCTTCGATCCAGGCAGATATTGCTCCGGGTTCATCGGCAACAGCAATTCGATGGCGACCTGGGTCTGCTGGAGAATCGGGAAGGAGCGGGCATTGCGGACCCAATCCGGTTGGTCGCGGGCGAGCGCGGTGAACAGGATAAAGACGATGGCCACCAGGAGAAAGCCGCGCGCCAGCCCGAAGACGAAGCCCAAGGTCCGATCCAGCGCGCCCGACCTTGCTGTCGAGCACCTTGTCCGAAATGCGGAAGGTGATCAGGCTCACCACGATCAGGGTGATGATGAAAACGCCGGCGGCGAAGGCGATCTGAGAGACGCTCGGGTTGTTGGTGTATTGGTCCAACACGGCCGAATATTTCGGCGTGAGATAGAGCGCGGCGACGGCGGCCACGGCCCAGGAGAAGATCGACAGAACCTCGCGGGTGAACCCGCGCACCATGGCGAGGAAGCCCGAGATGAGCATGATGACGATCAAAATGACATCGAGCCAGGAGATGGGCATGGCGCGAGGCTCCTTCGGCGGGCGGCGCAGACTATCACGATTCCCGGCGATGAAGCACGAATGGGCCGGTTGGCGCAATGATGGAGGGGCTTTGCGGCAGGATTGTCGCAGGTTTTTTTGCCGTCACTCCTGCGGCGTGGCAAACCAGGCCACGAGCTCGTCCAATTGGGCAATTGGCAGGAGCCGCATAGTCTTGGTCTCGCGGTCGCCTTCGGTCGCCGCCTGGGGCAGCGCGGCGCGGGCAAAGCCGAGCTTGGCTGCTTCCTTAAGCCGCTGATCCATATGGCTCACGGCCCGGACCGCGCCGGTCAGGCTGACCTCGCCGAAATAGACGGTGTCCTCCGGTGCGGGCTTGCCGCTCATCGAGGAGACGAGAGCGGCCGCGGCGGCAAGGTCGGCGGCAGGCTCATTCAGCCGCAAGCCGCCCGCGACATTCAAATAGACGTCGTGAGCGCCGAGTCGCACTCCACAGCGGGCTTCGAGCACGGCGATCAGCATGGCGAGCCGATTCGGGTCCCAGCCGACCACGGCGCGACGGGGCGTGCCGAGCATGGACGGCGCGACCAGCGCCTGGATCTCAACCAGGATCGGCCGGGTCCCTTCCATGCCGGCGAACACGGCGGTGCCGGGCGCGCCGCGGTCGCGGTCGTTCAAGAACAACGCCGAAGGGTTCTCGACTTCCTTCAGGCCGTCTTGGCGCATCTCGAACACGCCGATCTCGTCGGTTGCGCCAAATCAATTCTTCACCGCACGGAGAATGCGGAACTGGTGTCCGCTCAAGCCCTCGAAATAGAGCACGGTATCGACCATGTGCTCGATGACCTTGGGGCCGGCAATCTGTCCGTCCTTGGTGACGTGGCCGACCAGCACCAGCGTCGAGCCGCTGGTCTTGGCTTGGCTGATCAGCGCCGAGGCGCAGCCGCGGAGCTGTGAGATGGTGCCGGGCGCCGCGTCCACGCTCTCGGACCAGAGCGTCTGCACCGAATCGATGACGACGAGAGAGGGCGGCGCGGTGCTGCCGAGGGTGGCGACGATATTGGCGACGTTGGTCTCGGTGCCGAGTGCAACGGGAGCTTCGGCAAGCCCAAGACGCGAAGCGCGCATGCGCACTTGGGCCGGCGCTTCCTCGCCGGAGAGATAGACGACGGGGAAGCCGATCTCGGCAAGTCTGGCCGCCGCTTGCAGGAGGAGCGTCGACTTGCCGATGCCGGGATCGCCGCCGACCAAAACGGCCGAGCCCGGTACCAGGCCGCCGCCGAGCACCCTGTCGAACTCGGCAATGCCGGTGGGAAGCCGCGGCGCCTCGTGACTCGCCGTCGCAAGCGTCTCCAAGACGGCCAGCCGCGCCTTGCCGCCTTTGATGGCGATAAGCGCGGGCGAGCCGGTCGGCGCCTGTTCCTCGATCATCGAATTCCACTCGCCGCAAGCGGCGCATTTGCCGGACCAGCGGGGGCTCACCGCGCCGCAGGCTTGGCAGACGAAGGCGCGGGATGCTTTGGCCATGGAGGGACTTAGCCGCCGATATAGCGCCGGAAGGCGCGCCGACCGAGATTGGTGAGCACCTCGTAGTCGATGGTGCCCGCATGATGTGCCAGGGTTTGAGCCGGAACGTTAGGCCCGATCAGCTCGACCCAGGCGCCGCGGCGGGAGATGTCCTCCGGCACGGCGGTCACGTCAACCGTGATCAGATCCATCGAGACACGGCCGAGGATCGGCGCCGCGTGCGCGCCGAGATAGACGACAAACCCTTCTTGTCCTTCCTTGTGCGACAGCGACCGGAAGAAGCCGTCGGCATAACCCACCGAGACAATGGCGACGCGCGAGGGGCGCTTCAACGTGTGGGTGGCGCCATAGCCGACCGTCTCGCCGGCGCCGACTTTGCGCACTTGCAGGATGCGCCCCTTGAGATGCACTACGGGCTGGAATGGATTATCGCCCTCGCGCGCGGGCTTGCCGCCATAAAGCGCGATGCCCGGCCGTACCAGGTCATAAGCATAGGCGCGGCCAAGCAGGATGCCGGCCGAGTTGGCAAGGCTCGCCAGCGCGGTCGGCAATTTCGCGCGCAGCCGGTCGAAGGATTGGCGCTGCGTTTCGCTCTTCGGATGTCGGGGCTCGTCGGCGCAGGCGAGATGGCTCATCACCAGCGAGAGCGTCATGGCTTGCCAAAGCTCGCGCGCCTCTGCAACACGGTCGACCTCCTCGGCGGACAGGCCAAGCCGGTTCATGCCGCTGTCGATATGCACGGCACAAGCGAGCTTCTCGCCCCGCGCGGCACAGAAGGATGCCCACTCGGCGATCTCCTCGGCGCTGTTCAGCACGGGGCGGAGATCGTAAGCGCGATAGATCTCGGCCGTCGCCGGCATCAGCCCGGCAAACACATAAATGACAGGGTCGGGGAGAAGCGCGCGCAAGGCGCGGGCCTCGCCGAGCGTTGCCACGAAGAAGGTCTTGCATCCTGCGCGCGCCAGCGCCGGCGCGGCGAGCGCCATGCCGAGGCCGTAGGCATCGGCCTTGACCACAGCGGCGCATTCGGCAGGGGAGGCGAGATCGCGCAAGCGGCGGTAATTGGCGGTGAGCGCATCCAGATCGATGGTGAGGATCGCGGTGTCGCTCGCCCCGCCGTCGCGCTCGCTCGATGCGGGCACGGGCGGCCGCTTGGGGTTCACTCCCGCCGCGCCGGCAGGCGCTCCGCGGTGGCGAGATTGCTGAACCGTGTGAATTCCGGTGTGAACTGCAGCGTCACCGTGCCGGTCGGGCCGTGCCGCTGCTTGCCGATGATCACGTCGGCCTTCCCCGTCACCATCTCCATGTCGACTTGCCACTGCTTGTGCTCTTCGGTGTTCTCGCGGGGCTGACTGCGCTCCAGATAATATTCCTCGCGGAACACGAACAACACCACATCGGCGTCTTGCTCGATCGAGCCGGATTCGCGCAAATCCGCGAGTTGCGGCCGTTTGTCCTCCCTCTGCTCGACCTGGCGGGAGAGCTGGGAGAGCGCGAGCACGGGAACGTGCAGCTCCTTGGCAAGCGCTTTCAGCCCCGTGGTGATTTCGGAGACCTCCTGCACGCGGCCCTCGGCGGCGCGCTTGGAGGAGCCCGAGAGCAGCTGGAGATAGTCCACGACGATGAAGCCGAGGCCCCTCTGGCGCTTCAGCCGCCGCGCGCGCGCGGCAAGCTGGGCGACGGAGATGCCGCCGGTCTGGTCGATATAAAGCGGCAAATGCTGGAGCTCTTGCGACACCTCGACGATGCGGTCGAACTCGTCGGCGTCGATGCGTCCGCGGCGGATGCGCTCCGACGGGATATAGGCCTGCTCGGAGATGATGCGGGTGGCGAGCTGCTCGGCCGACATTTCGAGCGAGAAGAAACCGACCACGGCGCCGTCAAGCGCGTTCTCGGCGTCGCCGCCCGGCCGATAGGTCTTGGCCACGTGATAGGCGATGTTGGTGGCGAGCGCCGTCTTGCCCATGGCGGGGCGGCCGGCGATGATGATCAGGTCGGAGGGCTGCAAACCGCCCATGCGGTGGTCGAGATCGGTGAAGCCGGTGGCAAGGCCGGACAAGCCGCCGTCGCGCCGATAAGCGTTGGCTGCCATGTCGATGGCGTCGGTCAGCGCCGAGGAGAATGGTTCGAAGCCCGTGCCGTATTTGCCGGTCTCGGCAAGCTCGTAAAGCTGCTGCTCGGCGCCTTCGATCTGGATGGAGGGTGGAGCCTCGATCGGCGAATCGAAGGCCGTGTTGACCATCTCCTCGCCGATCTGAATCAGCTGGCGGCGGATAGCCAGGTCGTAGACGGTGCGGCCGTAATCCTCGGCATTGATGATGGTGGTGGCATTGGCCGCGAGCCGCCCGAGATATTGCGGCACGGGCAGCTCGCCCACCGGCGGATCGGCCTGGAAGAAAGTCTTCAGCGTGATCGGCGTGGCGCGCTTGCCGCTCAGGATCAGCTTCGAGGCCGCTTCATAGATGCGAGCGTGCAGCGCATCATAAAAATGCCCCGGCTTGAGGAAGGTCGAGACACGGTCGATCGCCTCGTTGTTGACGAGGATCGCGCCGAGCAGGGCCTGTTCGGCCTCGATATTGTGCGGCGCCTCGCGAAAGACCGGGGTTTCCGGCTGAAGCGGGCGAATCAATGCGTTGCTCATGGACCGAGACTACCCCAAACCAGACTCCGGGCTAGGCGTCGGGTCTGTGGACAACGTGGAGAGCGTGCGCTCGCCCACAGGGAGCGAAGCGCGCGTCGCGTCGGTTAGGCGTCCGCCTCTTCGCCCTCGGCTTCCTCTTCGCCGGCGATCTCGGCGGGCGCGCCCTCCTCGAACAGCGCCTCTGCCGCAACTCTGGCGGCTTCGGCATCCTCCTCGGCCTCGGTCAGGGCCCGCGTCACGTCCTCGCCGCGCGCCTGGCGTGCCGCCTCGTCGGCAGACCGGGCCACATTGACCGCGATATGCGGCTGGACCTCGGCGTGCAGCGCGACGCGAATGTCGTGCAAGCCGAGCGTCTTGATCGGACGGTCGAGCATCACCTGGCGGCGCTCGATGGAAAAGCCGCCCTCGGTGACGGCGGCGGCAATGTCGCGAGTGGAAACCGAGCCGTAGAGCTGGCCGCTCTCACCCGCTTGGCGGATGATGATGAAGCTCTTCCCGTCGAGCTTGGTCGCGACGGCCTGGGCCTCGGATTTGAGCTCGAGATCGCGCGCCTCGAGCTGGGCCTTGTCGCGCTCGAAGCGCTTGCGATTGGCCTCGGTGGCGCGCAGGGCCTTGCCTTGGGGGAGCAGGTAATTGCGGGCGAAGCCGTCCTTGACGTTGACGACATCGCCCATTTGTCCGAGGCGCCCGATGCGCTCGAGCAGAATGACTTGCATGTTCGACACTCCTATCCTTGTCACATAGTTCCGTCGTTGTGGGGGGGCTGGCGGCCAGGGCCGGGGCGGTGGCGCAAATTGGTGAGAGGCTCGGCGAGGCCGACGATGGCGACGATGATGGCCACCCAGCCCAACAGCAAAATGCTGATATAGACCGTCGCCAGCAGAAGCGGGCGAAGCGACACGCCGCGGCTATAGACGTGGATCACCGCGAGCCCCTGAAGCACGTAGGCGAAGAGCAGCGCGCCGGCGAGCCCGGTCGCGAGCAAGCCCGGCAGCCCCGGCAAGAAAGACGCAGCAAGCGCGCCGGCGAACACGAGCAGCAAAGCGTTGGGAAGCTCGAGCGCATGCAGATTCGGCCAGGGCCTGAGCGCACGCCCCGAGGCGTCGACGATCAGCCCGGCCATCCAGAGATTGAACAGCGTGATGGTGAGCCAGATGATGGCGAAGGCGGCGGGCAGCGCCCGGGCGATCATGGCCGAGAGATTGGCGATGTTCTCCTCGGTGAACAGCGTCCCATCGCGATCGAGTTCTTTCAGCGCGCTGTGGTTGAGGATCTCGCGGATCGAGTCGCGATAGCTGTCCTGGTCGTAGCCCAGGATCAGCACCAGCACGCCGGCGAGCAGCCCCGCGATCAGCGCCGCCCAGCCGACGAGGCGGCCGGGGGGATACCATTCGAGCGCGCCGATGACTTGTCCCTGGGGCGTGGCGACGGGCCGCGAGAGCAGCGCGAGATGGACGAGAAGCACCATCGGCGCGCCTATGGAGATGGCGAAGATGGCCGCTGTGGCCGCCCCGAGGCTCGCGGCCACGACTACCGTGCCGATCAAGGCCGAGACGAGTGCCGCTGTGCCGCCCCAGCCGAGCCCCGCGAGGCAGATCGGCAAGGGGGCGAGATAGAACAACACCCCGGCGAGCGCGGTCGCGGTGGCGGCGGAGGCAAACAAGGCCGCTGAAATGAGGCCGGAGCCCGCACCGATGATGAGAGGTATCGGCATTTGTCGCTGTCCCGCCTCCTTGAAAGCGGTTAGGGGAGGGAGGACCCCGCCCCAACTTTGCTAAAGCCAAAAGCTCACGCGATTAAGCCTGAACCTCCTACTGGATCAGGTAAGGCAGCAGGCCGAGAAACCGTGCGCGCTTGATGGCGCGGGCAAGCTCGCGCTGCTTCTTGGCGGACACCGCGGTGATCCGGCTCGGCACCATCTTGCCGCGCTCTGACACATAGCGCTGCAACAGCTTCACGTCCTTGTAGTCGATCTTCGGCGCTTTATCGCCGGTGAAAGGACAGGTCTTGCGCCGGCGATAGAAGGGGCGGCGCGCCTGGGTTTGCGTCATGCTCATCAGGAAACCTCCTCGCTGCCGCCAGCGTCTTCGACCTCAACCGGCGCGCGCGCTTCGCGCGGGGTAAAATCCCGGTCGCGGTCGCGATATTCGCGCCTCCCGCCGCCGCCGCGGCCGAAGCCGCGATCGCCACGATCGCGGTCGCCGCGGTCACGGTCGCCACGGCCGCCTTCGCGCTCGTCGCGATCGGCACGGCGCATCATCGCCGAGGGCCCCGCGTCATGCTCGTCGACCCTGATGGTAAGGAAGCGGATCACGTCGGTGGAAAGGCGCATCTGGCGCTCAAGCTCGGCGACCGCCTGATGCGGCGCGTCGATATTCATCAGCGTATAATGAGCCTTGCGGTTCTTCTTGATGCGATAGGTCAGGGACTTCAGCCCCCAATACTCGGTCTTGCCGACCGAGCCGCCTTGAGCCTCGAGGATCTCGCGGAAGCTCTGCAACAAAGCTTCGACCTGCTGCGCGGAAATATCCTGCCGCGCCAGGAATACATGCTCGTAAAGAGACATGGATTGCCTTTCCTTCGTCCTTTGCTCCGGCGCGAAGCCTCGCATGGGCGCTTTAGAAGGAAAGGCCCAAGAGATGACCCAGAGAGCGGAGACACTGGAGGGCGGCGCTTTGCGCCTGCCGCTTTGGAAGCGGTCCTCCGTTCAGCCTCCGACCGGAGCGGTTGCTAGTGGCGGACTTATAAGACTTCGCGCGAGGTTTGCAAGGCCCGGCGAGGGGCGCCCTTGCCTATTGCGGGGCCGACTGAGACGTACAGTCCGTCGGTTTCTTGTCCTTCACCGAGAAGGCCTTGCAATTGCTTTGCGAATTCACCTCGATCACGCCGACCTTGTCGATCGGCGCATCGGTATAGTCCACCGTGAAGCTGACCGGGGTGACGACTTGGATGGTCATGTCCTGCGGCGGGCGGCCTTTGGCGTCGAAGGCGAAGATGAGGTCGTCGGGGTCGCCGATGCGCGGGGTGAGCTGAAGCTCGCTGTAATTCGGCGTCGGCGCCGAGGCGTTAACCGTGATGCTGACCGTAGGCGGGTTCGTGTCATTAATGACGGCGCTCACGTCCTCGATGGAGACGAGCTGAACGAGCGCAGGGTCAGGGGGCAGCTTCGACTTCCAGGGCCAAGGCGAGGGATCGGCGGCCAAGAGGGGCAGGCTTGCCGTCATGACCGCCACGGTTACGGTCACGGCGCCGGCCAGGGCTTTGCGGGTCACGCGCATCTCCTTCGTTCAAGACATGGATCAGGCTGCATGTGCGAACCCTGTTCTAGCATGCAGGGTTGCGGCCACGCGTTATCTTTCTGGTTGGTTTGATTGTCGCACCGGCATCGGTCTGGCCGGACCAGCGCTTAGCCCTCGCTTGACAGAAAAGATTGAAACGGTGTCTTTGGCCGAAACCCTCGTCCCCCCATCCATCGAGATTCAACCCGCGGCCCATGAGCATCGCTTTCATCTTTCCCGGACAAGGGAGCCAGGCCGTCGGCATGGGGGCGGAGCTTGCCAAGGCTTATCCGTCGGCGCGCGCCGTGTTCGACGAGGTCGATGCGGCCTTGTCGCAGAATCTTTCGCGGCTGATGTGGGACGGCCCCGAGGCGGAGCTGACGCTGACCGAGAATGCGCAACCGGCGCTGATGGCCGTGTCTCTCGCCGCCATGCGGGTGCTTGGCGACAAGGGGCTCAAACTTCCCGGCAAAGTCGCTTACGTCGCAGGGCATTCGCTCGGGGAATATTCGGCGCTCGCCGCCGCGGGCGCGCTCGGCCTCGCCGATACGGCGCGGCTGCTCAAGATAAGAGGCCGCGCCATGCAGGAGGCGGTGCCGGTGGGCCAGGGAGCCATGGCGGCGCTGCTCGGCGCCGATCTGGCGCAGGCGCAAGAACCTGGCCAAGGCCGCTGCCGAAGGCGAAGTGTGCCAAGCCGCCAACGATAATGCGCCTGGCCAGGTGGTGATTTCCGGCGCCAAGACGGCGATCGATCGGGCCGTCGTGCTGGCGCCGAAATTCGGTGCGCGCCGCGCGGTGCTGTTGCCGGTGAGCGCGCCATTCCATTGCGCGCTGATGCAGCCCGCGGCGGACGCAATGCGCGAGGCGCTTGCCGGGGTGACGATCAACCCGCCCTCGGTTCCGCTGATCGCCAATGTGCTGGCCACGCCAATCTCAGACCCCGAAGCCATCCGGGTCCGGCTCGTGGAGCAGGTGACCGGCATGGTGCGGTGGCGGGAGACCATGCTCTATCTGAAAGCGAACGGGGTCGGCGCCATCTATGAGGTCGGCGCAGGGCGCGTGCTCACCGGCATCGCGCGGCGCTTCGAGGGCGTCGAGGCGCGCAGCGTGGGCACGCCCGACGAGCTCGAAGCCGCGATCACGACGCTTGCGGCCTGAAGGCGCTCAACAACAAGGAGAGGCTTCGATGTTCGACCTGACAGGAAAAGGAGCGCTGGTGACTGGCGCCACCGGCGGCATCGGCGGGGCGATCGCCAAGGCTCTGCATGGTCAGGGCGCCAGCGTGGCGATCTCGGGCACCAAGGCCGAGAAGCTCGACACGCTCGCCGCGGAGCTTGGCACACGCGTGTTCGCGCTGCCGTGCGATCTGCGCGACCGGGCGGCGGTGATCAAGCTCGGCGAGGAGGCCGAGAAGGCGCTCGGCCAGGTGGATATTCTCGTCAACAATGCCGGCATCACCCACGACAATCTCTTCATGCGCATGAAGGACGAAGAGTGGGACGACGTCATCGCCGTCAACCTCACCTCGGTGTTCGTGCTCACCCGCACCATCCTCAGGAACATGATGCGCCGCCGGGCCGGGCGCATCGTCAACATTGCCTCGATTTCCGGCGTACTTGGCAATCCAGGGCAACCGAATTACGCGGCCTCCAAGGCCGGCCTCGTCGGCATGACCAAGTCGCTGGCCCGCGAGGTTGCCAGCCGGGGCATCACCGCCAATTGCATCGCGCCGGGCTTCATCAAGACGCCCATGACCGACGCCTTGACCCCAAAGCAAACCGAGGCTATCGCCGCCGCCATTCCCACCCAGACCTTCGGCAAGCCGGAGGACATCGCCGCCACCGTGGTCTTCCTCGCCAGCAACGAGGCGGCCTATATCACGGGCGAAACGGTGCATGTGAACGGCGGCATGGTGATGGTCTAAGCCATTGATAGACAGAGACTTGAAGCAATGGCTTGAGCAGATTTGGCAGGTATTTTTCCGAGGGTGGGGGCTTCTGGCAAAGTGGGGTAAAGTGTGCTACCCAAGCGGCCGCTCGTTGGGGGCTTGACAAACGACAATCCCGCCGCGATCAACCCGCTATAAAACTTACCGCTCGGGGGTGTGTTGGGCCATGAGCCGGCAGCTCGGGAGGGACGTGCGAGGCTTGAGGTACTGACTAGAGCAAGGGACGGTGAGGCGGATATGAGCGATATCTCGGAGCGCGTAAAAAAGATCGTGGTGGAGCATCTCGGAGTCGAGGCCGATAAGGTCACCGAGAACGCCAGCTTCATCGACGACCTTGGAGCCGACAGCCTCGACACCGTCGAGCTGGTGATGGCTTTCGAGGAAGAGTTCGGCTGCGAGATTCCAGATGATGCCGCCGAGACCATCCTTACCGTCGGCGATGCGATAAAGTTCCTGGAGAAGAATACGGCCGCTTGATGCGGGCCTCGCGCCGGGGCAAATCGCCCGCCGGACCGAGCAAAGCCCGTGAGCGGCTCGAATAAGGGTTCTCCCGCCAGGATCACCGCGAAGGCGCGATGCGACGTGTCGTCATCACAGGCTTGGGTCTCGTCTCGCCGCTTGGCTGCGGCTACGAGATTACATGGGAGCGCTTGACCTCGGGGCAGAGCGCAACGCGCCGCATCGAGAGTTTCGATGTCGCGGACCTCTCCTGCCAGATCGCCTGCCAAGTGCCGCGTGGCGACGGCTCGAACGGCAGCTTCAATCCCAATGATTGGATGGAGCCGAAGGAGCAGCGCAAGGTCGATGAGTTCATCGTCTATGCCATGTCGGCTGCGACGCAGGCGCTCAAGGACGCGGGCTGGAAGCCGACCGCCTACGAGGACCAGATCCGCACCGGCGTGCTGATCGGCTCGGGCATCGGCGGCCTCCAAGGCATCGAGAAGACCTCCTTGCTGTTTGCCGAGAAGGGTCCGCGCCGCGTCAGCCCGTTCTTCATACCCGGACGCCTGATCAATCTCGCCGCCGGCTATGTCTCGATCGAGCATGGGCTCAAAGGTCCGAACCATGCCGTGGTCACCGCCTGCTCGACCGGCGCGCATGCCATCGGCGATGCTTCCAGACTTGTCGCGCTCGGCGATGCCGATGTGATGCTCGCGGGCGGTTCGGAGTCGCCCGTCTGCCGCTTGGCGATCGCGGGTTTCGCCGCCTGCCGCGCGCTCTCGACCAATTTCAACGATCAGCCCGAGCGCGCCTCGCGGCCTTATGACCGCGACCGCGACGGCTTCGTCATGGGCGAGGGGGCCGGGGTGGTGGTGTTGGAGGAACTCGAACACGCCAAGGCGCGCGGCGCCCGCATCTATGCCGAGATCATCGGCTACGGGCTTTCAGGGGACGCGTTCCATATTACCGCGCCTGCCGAGGACGGCGACGGCGCCTATCGCTGCATGGTGGCGGCGGTGAAGCGCGCCGGCATCGATCCTGCCGATATCGACTATATCAACGCGCATGGCACCTCGACGCCGATGGGCGACGAGATCGAGCTTTCGGCGGTCGAGCGTCTGTTCGGCAATGCCGCCGGCAAGGTCTCGATGTCCTCCACCAAATCGGCTATCGGCCATCTCTTGGGTGCCGCGGGCGCGGTCGAGGCGATTTTCTCGGCGCTGGCGATCCGCGACAATCTCGCGCCACCCACGCTCAATCTCGACAATCCTTCCGTGGCGACGGCGATCGATCTCGTGCCGCATCAGGCGAGGCGCCGCAGCATCGACACGGTGCTGTCGAACTCGTTCGGATTTGGCGGGACCAATGCCTCGCTGATCCTGCGCCGTTACGACGTGTGACGCCTCCTTTTGACAACCTCCCTTTCGCCATATTTCGACTTCAAGTGCATGGAATCGTTGTGCGTGGGGCGTGTTGGCCATGTCTTTGACCAGGGACTTTCAAGCCACGGCGAACGATAACGACGACCGGATCCAGGCCGGGCCGGCTGGACGGCAGCTCGCCGTGCTGCCGCGCAGCCCGACCGAGGCGCTTCAGCCGATGCGCCCGCCCGAGCCGCCTACCCACGATGAGCCCGATCCCGATCCGCATCCCTTCCTGCGCATGCTGGACGGCCTGGTCACCTTCTTCTTCCTGCTGGCCTGCCTCGCCGTCGGCATCTTCTTTTGGGTGAAGCTGCAATTCGACCAGCCGGGGCCGCTCGCCACCTCGACCGTGTTCGTCATTCCCAAGGGCGAAGGCGTGAGTGCCATCGCCGAGCGGCTGGAGCGCGACGGCGTGATCGACGACCGCCGCGTGTTCATGACCAGCATTCTCTATTTTATGTATCTGAAGGGGCAGGGGAGCCTGAAAGCCGGGGAATACGAGTTCGGCAAGAATGCGAGCATGCGGCAAGTGCTCGATACGCTGGTCGAGGGCAAGTCGATCGAGCACAAGGTGACGCTGGCCGAGGGGCTGACCAGCTACCAGATCGTGCAGAAGCTCATGGCGCAAACCGAGCTGCACGGTGAAATCACTGAGATTCCGCCCGAGGGCAGCCTGCTCCCCGACACTTATAGATTCGGCCGCAACGATACGCGCCAGGACATCATTGAGCGCATGCAGGCCGCGCATAAGAAGTTTCTCGCCAAAGTGTGGGAGACGCGCGACCCCGAAATCGTGGTGACGACACCGGAAGAGGCGGTGATCCTCGCCTCCATCGTCGAGAAGGAGACCGGCCGGGCCGACGAGCGTCCGCTCATTGCCAGCGTGTTCGAGAACCGCTTGCGCAAGAATATGCGGCTGCAATCCGATCCCACCATCATCTATGGGCTGGTGGGCGGGAAGGGCGCGCTCGATCATCCCATCCAACAAGAAGAGCTCGACCGCGAGACTGGGTATAACACCTATAAGATCAATGGCTTACCGCCAACCCCGATCGACAATCCGGGACGCGCCTCGATCGAGGCGGTGCTGCGGCCGGCCAAGACCAAAGACCTCTATTTCGTCGCCGACGGGACGGGCGGCCACGTCTTCGCGGCCTCGCTCGAAGAGCACAATAAGAATGTCTTCAAGTGGCGGAAGGTCGAGCGCGAAATTCGCGCCAAGGAAGCGCAAGAGGCGGCCGACAAAGCGGCGCAGGAGGCTGCCGCCGGCGGTGCGCTCGATACGGGCGCGACGCCTGACGCTCCGGTTGGGGCCGCGGCGGTGCCGCATGAGGCCGGCGCGCCAATTGCCAAGACCGCTCCGGGGGCGCTTGCCGCCGATCCCTCGATCGCTTCGGGCGCCTTGGACCCGAATGTCCTGATGAATGCCCAGGATCCCTTCGCGGTGCCGGCCGAGGCCGGTGGTGGCGAAGCCCCTGGCGCGGATGCGACCGGGGAGTTGATTCCGAAGCCGTTGCGCAATCCGAAGCGCTAGGCGCGCTTGAAGCCGATCTTCACTAAGCCGCCAGCCTACCCGTGCCGTAGACGCGCGACTCGGCTTATAAGCTGCATGACCTGACGACCCAACGCGGCAAGGCTTGCGACCGGATGACGCTGAAGAGCATGACTGGCTTTGCCCGCGCCGACGGCGTGCATGGCGACACGAGCTGGCATTGGGAAGCGCGCAGCGTGAACGGCCGCAATCTCGATCTTCGCTTGCGACTCCCGTCAGGCTTCGAGGGGCTCGAGATCAGGGCGCGCGGCCTCGCGCAAGAAAAGCTCGCGCGCGGCAATTGCACCATCAATCTGTGGGTCAAGCGCGAGAGCGGGCAGATGGAGATCAGGCTGAACGAGGCGGCGCTTGCCCAAGCGCGGGCCGTGGCGGCGCGGGCGCACGATCTGACCGGCTTGAAGCCGCCGCGTCTCGACACACTGCTCGGCATGCGCGGGGTGGTCGAGACGGTCGAAGGGGAGGAGAGCGAGGAGGCGCAAGCCGCGCTCTATCACGCGCTGCTCGCGAGCTTGGCCTCCGCCCTCGATCAGCTGATCGCCGCGCGGGCAAGCGAGGGCGCAAGGCTGCAGACCGTGATCGAGAAACAGCTCGCCGTGATGACGATGCTGGTCGAGCGCGCTTCCGGCGCCGCGGCGCGGCAGCCGGAGGCGCTTGCGTCGCGACTGCGCGACCAGATCGGCCGTCTCGCCGAGGCGGGGGCCGGCCTCGACCCGGAGCGCCTGCACCAAGAAGCATTGCTGCTGGCGACCAAGGCCGATATCCAAGAGGAGCTCGATCGCTTGCGCGCGCATGTCGCGGCGGCGGGTGAGCTGATCGGCAGCGATCAACCGGTGGGCCGCAAGCTCGACTTCCTGTCGCAAGAATTCAATCGCGAGGCGAACACCATCTGCTCCAAGGCCTCCGACATCGAGATCAGCCGCATCGGCATCGAGCTCAAGACGGTGATCGATCAACTGCGCGAGCAGGTGCAGAACATCGAGTGAGGGAGATGGAGACGGGCGTCGCCAGAAGGGGTCTCATGCTCGTGTTGTCCTCGCCGTCCGGCGCGGGGAAAACCACGATCGCGCGCCGGCTGCGGGAGGAAGACAACAGCATCGAAATGTCGATCTCGCACACCACGCGGCCAAGACGCAACGGCGAGAAGGACGGCAAGGACTACCACTTCGTCGATCGCGAGACTTTCACCCGCATGCGCGACCAGGGCGAGTTCCTGGAATGGGCGGTGGTGTTCGACAACTACTACGGCACGACGCGGAAGCCCGTCGAGGATGCGCTTGCCGCGGGCCGCGATGTCTTGTTCGATGTCGACTGGCAGGGCGCCGCATCGTTGCGCGATCAGGCGAAGAACGACGTCGTCACCGTGTTTGTTCTTCCGCCCACGGCCGCCGATCTCGAGCAGAGACTCAATGAGCGCGCCCAGGACTCGCCGGAGATCGTGCGGCGGCGAATGCTTGGCGCCAGCAACGAGATTCAGCATTGGGACGAGTATGATTATGTCGTGATCAATCACGACATCGGCTGCTCGGTCGAGGCGGTGCGCGCGATCCTTGCCGCGGAACGGCTACGCCGCACGCGGCTCACCGGCCTCAAGCAGTTCGTGAAGAAATTGCAGACCGAGCTTTAGCGGGGTTCCGCCGCAAGCGCGTTGGCGATGCGGCAAAATTCGCCAACCGCCAGCTCTTCGGCGCGCGCTTTAGGGTCGATGCCGAGTCGCTCGAGCAGAGCCTCGCTGTTTGGCGCGATCTGCCGCAACGACGAGCGCAGCATCTTCCGCCTCTGGCCGAAGGTGGCGGCGGTGACTTTCTCCAACATGGATACGTCGCAAGCGGGAGTCGGAGTCTCGCGGGGCACGAACTCGACCAGAGCCGAATTGACCTTCGGCCTTGGGGTGAAGGCTGCAGCCGGGAGCGTAAGAAGAATGCGAGGCGTCGTACGCCATTGCGAGAGCACGGCCAGCCGCCCATAAGCCTTGCCTCCGGGCGCGGCCACGATGCGGTCGGCGAATTCGCGCTGGAACATCAGCACGAGCCGATCGAACCAAGGCGGCCAGGGCTCGGTCTTCAGCCAGGAGATGAGGAGAGGGGTGGCGACGCTGTAAGGCAGGTTGGCAACGATGCGAGCGGGCGAGGGAGGCGCGAGGGCCGCATAATCGACTTCGCGCGCGTCGGCCACGACGATGTCGAGGCGGCCCGGATAGAGCGCAGCGATGTCGGCGAGCGGGGGAAGGCAGCGCTGGTCCTTCTCGATGGCGACGACCCGCGCCGCCCCTTCGATCAGCAGCGCGCGGGTGAGCCCGCCCGGGCCTGGACCCACCTCGACGACGGTCACGCCGTCGAGCGGACCCGCCGCGCGGGCGATACGCCTCGTCAGATTGAAGTCGAGCAGGAAATTCTGGCCGAGGCTCTTCTTCGCCGTGAGACCCGCCGCGCGGATCACCTCCCGCAGCGGCGGCAGACCATCGGGCGTGCTCACGCCTTACCCTCGGCTCGGTCGCACATCGCCGCCGCCAAGCGCAGCGCCTCGATCAGGCTGCGTGGGCTCGCTTTGCCGGTGCCGGCGAGGCTGAAAGCGGTGCCATGATCGGGCGAGGTTCGCACGAAAGGCAGCCCGAGGGTGACATTGACGCCTTCCTCGAAAGCGAGCGTCTTCAACGGCACGAGCGCCTGGTCGTGATACATGCAGATCGCGGCGTCGTAACGCGCCCGCGCGCTTGCGTGAAACATCGTGTCGGCCGGATGCGGACCGGTGACCTCGAGGCCTTTCGCCCGTGCCGCCGCGACCGCCGGAGCGATGATCTCAATCTCCTCGCGGCCGAGCCCGCCGTCCTCGCCGGCATGCGGATTGAGACCCGACACGGCCAGGCGCGGTCGCTCGATCCCGAAATAGCGTGTAAGGCCCTCGGCGGTGATCTCGATCGTCCTGAGGATCAGCTCGCTGGTCAGGAGGCGTGGAACCTCCTTGAGCGGAACATGGATGGTGACCGGCACGACCTTCAGCTGGGGGCCCACCAGCATCATCACCGGATGCAGCGGCTTGGCCGTGGTCGAGGCGAGGGCGGCGAGATATTCCGTATGCCCCGGAAATGCGAAGCCGGCGCCATAGAGCACGGCTTTGGCGATCGGGTTGGTGACGACGGCACGGGCGACGCCCTGCCGCGTCAGCTCAACGGCGCGCTCGATCGACTCTCGCACCGCAGGCATAGCGGCTTGGCTGGGATGGCCGGCAACCACCTGGCCACCAACCCTCACCGGCAGTACGGGCAGGGCGTCGCGAAAGACGGCCGGCGCTTCGCTCGCATCGTCGAGCCTGCCGATCGGCACCTCGAGGCCGAGCGCCCTCGCGCGCGCGGCGACAACATCCGCATCGCCGAGCAGGACGAAAGGCGGAATTGCCTCGCGCTGCCGTGCCTCCCAAGCAAGCAGCGTGATATCGGGCCCGATCCCGGCGGGATCGCCAAGGGTGAGGGCTAGGGGACGATCGGCAAGACCCATGCCGCTTCGGCTAGCACGAAACGGGCCTTAACGATATTCGATGAAGGCATCCTGCTTCAGGTCGCGCAGCAACCGCTCGGCGCGGATCTTCATCTCGTCATTCATCAATTTGCGCTGGATCTCCGTACGGGCTGCGTCGTCGCCCCTGAACGAGCGCTTGCCGCACACGGCGTAGAGCTCGACGCGGCCGCCGAGACGGTGGGCGGCGTCATCTGCCCAATCTTGGCGCTGGTCACGAGAAGCCGCGCGGGTTGGGTGAGAGAGGAGGGCTTCTCGTCCGTGAGCGTCTTCACGCTGGCGCCCTCGACGCCCTTGGCGAGATCGGCGCAATTGTCGAATCGGGCGCGCAGATTTTCTGCCGCCGCGAGTCTCGCGGCGATGGTCCCTTGATCGGCGCCCGCCGGAATCTCGAATTTCACTTGTCTGAGCTGCAACGTGCTCTCAGCCGGGGTCGCGGCGGCGGTTCCACCCTCGGTGCCGGACTCCGTCATCGCCGCGGTGATGTCGGCATCGCCGATCTGGACGTCGTGGCGGAACTTGGTCCGCACCGTCTCTTGCCAGACGAGCTGCGACCTGATGCGGTCCTTGAGGGTCCTGATGTTGACGCCGGTCTTGCCGAGCGCCGTGGTGAGGCCGTCAACGTCGAGATTGTTCTTCTTCGCCATGTCGCCGAGGATCTTGTTCACCTCGTCGTCGTCCGGCGTGACGCCTTGTCGCCGGCCCTCCTGCATCTGGAGACGCTCCTCGATCAGCATGTCCACCGCTTTCTGCTTCAGCTCTGGCGAGGGCTGCGATTGCTCGGTGATGGCGAGAAAGCGCGTACGCTGATCGATGTCGTAGTCCGAAATAGGATCGTCATTGACCAGCACCTTGATCGACACTTCCTGCGCCGTGCCGCGATTGGCGCTGCCCACGAGGAAGAGGGCGAGCAGGAGAGCCGCCATCAAGGCAGCCAAGCGGGGCGCTCGGATGCCGGCGCTCTCGCTCCGCAGGAATGCCGGACGCATGGACATCCGCCGCCCCTAATTGTTGCTGTCGGAACCACCTACGCCGAACACGTTGGTGGCATCGGTGGCGACTTGGTAAGTGCCGAGATATTTCAGCGCGAAGTTCACGAGGAAGCGCTGATCGGGCTCGATGTCTTGGTCTTGAATGAACGACCGCTGATAGGTGACGTCCAGTTCAAGCACGAAACCACTTAGCTATGGTGGAAATATTATCGATGAATTTACCATTACTTTTGAAAACGGAAGAATTATAGATGTAAGAGCAAAAGAAGGTGAAGAAATCTTAAAACAACTTGTTGCAACAGATGAAGGGTCACATTATTTAGGAGAAGTTGCTCTTGTTCCGTATCACTCACCCATTTCTCAGTCTAATATTTTATTTTTCAACACCTTATTTGATGAAAATGCCTCTAATCATCTTCGCTATTGGCAGTGCTATGCATTTTGTATTGAAGGTGGGAAAACGATGTCTGCAGAAGAACTACAAGCAAACGGCTTAAATGAAAGCTTAACACATGTTGACTTTATGATAGGCTCGTGCCAAAATGGACATTGACGGAATTACTGCAGATGGTACAATCGAACCTGTATTTAGAAAAGGAGACTGGGCTTTCTAATTAAGAAAAAGACTCATAATCCTTAATTCATTGTAATTAGAACCATGTGGAAACAATGATTTTCCACATGGTTCTTTTATTGAAAATAAAAGAACCGATCACATATTGCATCACCCTTTAATTTATGGGAGATATAAAGAATATGGAACTTATACGTACAGCGGAGGGGTAAGAAATGATCCAGTTGCATATTATTGTTTCTGGAAAAGTACAAAGTGTAGGCTATCGTTACTTTTCGCAGATGAAAGCAGTCCAATATGGAGTGACAGGATGGGCGAAAAGCGTATCGGATGATACAGTTGAAATTTGCGCATTAGGGACTAAGGACCAGCTTCGATCCCTTTATAGAAGACCTACGGAGAGGCAATCCTTTTTCTAAAATTTTAAATTTGGAAATTACCGAAAAGGAACAAACCGATCACTTCCAGTCATTCACGATTAAGTATTAATGAGTATTATTTAACAAATCCAAAGTAATAAGGAGTAAAAAAAATGTGGTCTGAATTTAAAAAGTTTGCATTAAAAGGAAATGTGTTAGATTTAGCAGTTGGGGTTGTTATTGGTGGAGCGTTTGGGAAAATTGTTGCTTCTCTTGTAGCAGATTTAATCATGCCGCTTGTGGGTTTATTATTAGGCGGAGTAGACTTTTCTAAACTTTCTATTACATATGGAGACGCGGTAATCAAATATGGTGCCTTTCTCCAAACAGTCGTAGACTTTTTCATTATTGCTTTCTCTATCTTCCTCTTTATCCGTCTAATTAGCCGTTTTAAGAAAAAAAGAAGAAGTGACAGAAAGTGCACTCGTTACTGATGCAAAGGAAGAATTGTTAACTGAAATTCGTGATTTATTAAAGAGTAATCAACAAGCCAGCAATCATTCACAATCAAACGGAGTAATTTTGTTTGAAATCATTTCAGTAGGGAATCGAAACCATTTCGATTCCCTTTTTTGATGTAAACTTTGCTTTAAAAAAGTGAAATCCGCTCTATTTATTCGTCTTTCTTTGACTTACCAAGGATATTTCCCTTTAAAACTCTTTGCCCGCTCCTCACTATCTTTTCTCCGCTTTTTACGAATTTCCAGCCTGTCTTTGGCCGTTTCATATAAAAGCTTTTCTTCCTCCGACTGTGGAACTACTTGTGGAACTTCAGAAGGTTGTCCATTTTCATCTAATGCAACAAATGTTAAAAAGGAAACAGCACAAATATGGCGATCTCCCGTAAGCATATTTTCAGAAACAACTTTTACAAAGATCTCCATTGATGTTCTTCCCGTATATGAAACAAAAGCCTCCAAACATACTGAATTTCCCTCAATAATGGGATGAAGAAAATCTACTGAATCACTTGATGCGGTCACCGCTAGTTTTCTCGCATGACGCATAGCCGCAATCGCTGCTACATCATCAATGTAAGCCATCAGTTTCCCACCAAACATCGTTCCGTGAATATTGGTGTCAGGTGGTAAAACAAGACTTGTTTTTATTGCTAACGATTCCCGGCAATATTTTTTATTTTCCATATTCGTACTCCTTTACAACAATATTGTTCATTCGGTTTATTTGCGTCCCTAACAAATTTCGCTTATTTACATAATATTAGTATAACTGAATTTTTATTAGAACAAAAAACCACGTTCACTAATTTATCTATTCAATATTCAATTCAAGATGATTTCATTTGTTTTAGTGGCAACATAAATATGGATACCCCAATTTTTTTACAGACAGTCGTATAATGCATCATCGTTAATAGAATGGCTTCCGCATTTATGCCGATGATAATTCCATCCATTTGAAAATTACTGCTTGATCCGAGGAAATAAATAATGAAAACGCAATCGTTGTTGCCCATACCCCATGAATAAAGGCATCCTTCATTAGTCCAAGTCCAATTAAATAAGCCTGAAGTGGCATCACAAAAAAACGAAAAAGAAAACATGGCCAAGCAGCTGCAAATAACGAGCAGCGCCTTTGAATGAAAGAAAGTACTTGTAAGTGGTTCAGCAAAAAGGTAAACAAGCGGCAACAGCAGGAACTCCGTATAAAAATGTCAGAAGCATAATTTGCTGAAGTAATCTTTGCAAGTATTCGTATTTTTTTCTGCATTTTCCTTTGAAATGGTTGGGATCAGCATGATCATTAATGAATGTGAAATAAAGGTAGGGAACAAACCAATGACCATAGCAATTCCTGCGACCATACCAAATTGTTCTGTAGCCATTTCCTTCCCTACACCGGCATAGTAGAGTGCTCCTGTAATTAAAAATGGCTCAATGGACGAAGTAATCGCATGAAAAACACGTAAAGCTGTCGTTGGAATAGACACTGCCATTAAATTTTTCATAACCACTTTACCATGAAGCTTTTTGATGGTTGCTTTTTCATATATTGATACTGAATCATAAATACATGAAAAAGGTATAAAAAAACTACTAAATCACTTCCTATAAGTGTACAAAATGCAATTAATACGGCCATATGTGTATAAAAAAAAGTGGAAGAGTTGAAATAAATAAACAAGGAGCAGGAATTGGACGATTTTACGCAGAAAGTTAGCCACAGCTATTTTGCTCATTTGTGATTTCCCCATAAAATACCCTCTTGCAATGGAAGTAAATGAAACAATTGGAATCAGAGATTAGCACAAGCCATCTAAAAATAGGATGATATTGATCAAATACGAGAAACGAATAAACGGCAAAACAATAGTCACAACCACCATTAATACGGCCGTTGTCATAATCGTCCATTTCAGTACATGACTAAGCATACTTTGATGAATTCGTTTATCCTTTTCGGCAACAAATTTCGATATCAAAATAGGCATTTCAAAGCTTGCAAGGAGAACAATCAAAAATACAGTTGGCAAAATGGACATATACATACCAAGCCCGTTCTCCCCAAGTTCCCTTGCTAAAACCATATTGATGAAAAACTCAACACATTCTCCAATGAAGGCGCTGCAATGAGTAAAATCGTTCCTTTTAAAAATGGATTCATATGTCACTCCTTTTCATACTCCTAAAATTCTGGCAAAATTTCCAAATGACTAGATATCAAATACGTCTTGATGTATCGCGCTCAGATTTTACCATAGCTCGCTCGGGTAAATTCCCTTTAAAAATAAGTACTCTATAACATATGAGAAAGATACCTAGAATATTTATCCAAATAAAAACTCAGTAAACCAGCCAACACCTCAGGAAAGACGACTTTCTTTGGGTGTTGGCGTACTGAGTTAGGTTAGCGGTCATGTAAATCGTGGTTTAGTAGTTGATTCACTTTTGCTTTGAAATCTTCTTTCTAGTTTTACTCTGTAATAAGTAGGTTCTGTTATTTCTGACAATAAAAGTTTTTTTATTTTTGGATCGTCGATTTTTTCTAGAATCCTCTTTCGACAGAGTATAAAAAATCAACATATTCCTTATACTCTGGACCAAATTGATCGGCAATTTCTTGCTTAATCTTTTTTGCAAGGATCGGACTAGCACCCGATGTCGAAACCGTAATGCTTAATTTCCCCTGATTCACAACAGCAGGAAGTAATAAAATCGGACTCTTCTGGATTATCGACCAGCTAACCAGCTGATGAGGTGCCCGCTTCCTTTTTATAGCAAAGTTGATTTCGGGCTGATTCGGTGGCTGCAATAACAAGAAAAGCATCGTGAATATCCTCAGCAGTAAACTCTTTTTCCTTCCAAATCAATTTACCCTCTTCGGCATACATCATTAATTCAGGAGTTAACTTCGGACTAACCACCGTGACAAGCTGCCATTGCCTCAATCACCCGTGATCTTCCGTTCAGCTATTCTCCACCACCAATGACAACTACCTTTCTTCCATGCAAATTAAGATTAATTGGATAATAGACCATGACAAGCCCCTTCATACTAATTAATTTATCGGACAGCTTACAATACACTTAATTAACCTTCAGTTGTCGGTGTTCCGGTTTTGCATCAGGCTGAACTCCATAAGAATTGTGGAGCTGTCGAAGTTGTTCTCCCATACAAACCGTTTACTCATGAATGAATTCAGACGGGAATCATCTCTGATACCACTTCTTCTTCAAAAAACATTTTGACTGATTGAGCACTCGGAAATACGATCCAGTATTGGGACTCTGCTTCTGCAAGAATCTCTTTT
>CAVZLT010000029.1:0-95675 GCA_963776235.1 uncultured Alphaproteobacteria bacterium | reverse complement strand
TTTCAATGGCTTAATCGCAGCTCTTGGCAGTGTTCCAATTTTCCAGACCGGCGCGTTCCAACTTTTGACCATCACGTGTTCTCCCTTAGCTTGGCACGTCCGCGCCGCCGAGCTTCCGTGAGGCTCTTGATGGTAGTGAGGTTCACTGGGCAATAGATAGCGAACAGCGCATTTGAGGCGCTGAGCGTGTTTCCCATCGCGTGAGCGAGCGCGGCGGGCGTAGCCTCACCTGCAATCGCCTCTTGCGCGCCGCTCCTACGAAAGTCTGCCAGGGTGCGCTTGTCACGCTCACCAAACAAGGCGGTGCGAACGGCCCTAAAGTCATCGCCCATGGCGTCCTTAGAATAAGGCGCTCCGCTTCTGTTACGGAATATGTAGGCTTCGTCGTGGAGCTCGATGCCGAGCTTTTGGAGATGCGCTTGTAGTGCAGCGAGGGCACGGTCGTTGAGCATTCCGCCCACCGGTTTGCCGGTCTTTCCACGCTCTGTGAACCACGCAGCTCCGGTCGCGTCCCTGGCAAGCTGAGACGCCCTGAGCGACCGTACATCGACGCGTGCTAGCTGCGTTGACCATGCAACGGCAATGACCGCCGCAAGGCCGTGATAGCCTTCACGCCATGCGCGCTTGTAGAGCCTCACGGCCTCGCCCTCTGTCCACGTCTCTGACCGCCCTTGGGCCGACCTGTTGTGAACGCCAAGCGAGGGGTCCGCGTCGCGCACACAATAGCCGAGTGCTGCCGAAACCTTCCACAAGGCCCGCCAGATTTTCAGTGCCCGGTGCGCTTCGCGGAGCGAGACAGTTTCCTCAATCGCATTTCGCCATGCACTTACGTCTTCCAAATTGACCGTGCGCGGGTCCATGTCGCCAAAGACGGGCTTGATGCGCTTCCAGCCTCGCCACCAGTCCTCTCGCGTGCGCGGAGCCTTTCCCTTCCATTCCTCTGTGCGCCGATAACGGCGGAACGCTTCACCAAACGAGCGTGCTGGATAGATGGTCAACTCCTCGGTCTTTTGGGGCGAGAGGTTGTCAGGGGCAGCCATAGCTGGCGAGGGTGCTTCGCCTCGCCGTGTCGTTTGCCATCGCCGCTCCCATTCCTCCGCTATCGCCCACGCGTTTGGTCCATCGGGACCGCACGGCACAGAGAGGAAGCCCAGGGCTCGCATTTTGGCAGTAGGCTCCCAGAACCCGCGCCCGTTGCGCTTCACTCGATAGTGTTGCAGCTTGATTCAGTCATGCGCCCCTTCGCATTGCCTCGATGCGTTCACGCGCAACCATGCTCGCGTCGCGAGCTTGCATCACTCCACTGCCGCCGAACAAGTGGGCGTGGCGCGCGTCGCACCACTTGTCGATTGCCAATAGATCGAAAAGCCCGGTGTCTGGGTCCGGCTTCGGGAAACCTCGCGCAATGGCAATACCACCTCGAATTTTGCTTCCGTCATGCCTAAACGGAGAGCAGCAAGATCAGCGGGCACGTCGCGAGGCTCAACGCGATGTTTGCATGGGCGCTTTGTTTTCATCTTCGAGCCAGCCGAGCCTCACGAGTGAG
This sequence comes from uncultured Alphaproteobacteria bacterium, assembly GCA_963776235.1. GTDB lineage: Bacteria > Pseudomonadota > Alphaproteobacteria > Rhizobiales > Methyloligellaceae > Methyloceanibacter. Next base: position 94,129 of record CAVZLT010000029.1, on the reverse strand, counting down.
TCGCTTGCGGCCTCAATTGGCCGATGAGCCTGCTCCCAAGATCAAAGAACACGCTCATGCCGCCTGGCATTACCACCAAGAGTTTAGTCAAACGACTAAACCTACACGCTGATATCCTTGAGGAACGCATCGTGGGCCGTAATCTGCGATAGGCACGCCAGCCGGTCTCTCAAGGGCCGGCTGGCAGTCCTTCGTTTATGGAGATCCGAGATGCGGCAACCGATGAAGACTTGGATAACCGATGACCCGTGGGTCATGGGGGTCTTGGAACCCTTTCTGCTGCTCCTGTTTATAGCGGTGATTGGAGCTCTCCTGAGGCTGCTCTAACGAACATGGCCCGTCTCTTGGCAGCCAACCCGCATGAACGTGTGGCGAGGGCTCGGCACACCACGTACGTGGTCGGGTGACAGACGATGTCCGCTTTGGGTCAGAAGCGGAAATGGAGGCGCGTCTGCGATGCGTCCGGTCTTCCCCCAACAGCAGACATCACGGGGCTCGGTAAGCACGTCCGTTTCGTGCCAGAAACGGAACTAGCCCCCACCCAGATTCGAGTCGCGGGCCCGATCAGTACCCGCCCGGAGGCGGACCATCGGCGTAGTCGCCCTCGGGACCCGAATAGTCGCCTTCCGCGGGGGGATAATCTGCGTAATCGCCGTCGGCTAAAGGATAGCCACCATTCGGCACAAGCGCGTAGTAGCCGCGTGCGGGCGGGTAATATGCGTATGGATAGGCTGGCGCGTAATACCCATAAGCTGGAGGGTAGATATAAGGTGCAGCATAGCCGTGGCGCCAATACTGACGACGCCAGCCAACCTTGGTCAGCAGCGTGCGCTCGACATTGTCTACCCCCGGCGTTGCCAGTGGGAATGCCCCGGCCGGTATTGCCCAAGCCATACCCACAATTACAGCACCAAGCAGAAGACCACGCATTACCTTGCCTCCAATTAGCCGCGATCGCGGATCGCCCCTACCCATAACCCTCACAGGTTAAAACAGTTGCGGTTGAGTGGGTCATCCTTGAGCCCAGACCTGAGTCGGGCGTGCAACAGCCGACATGGGACAGCGACGTAGAATTTGTGCCGACCCGGTTGCACACCATCTTTTGATCGCAGGCTGGCGATCCATCGCAAACTTCCGCCCTTCTCTAGCGTTAAACTCTCAACAAAATCGGCGGGCGGGATCACGCTCCAAGGAGCAGTCATGAAAAAGCATATAACCGCAGTCGCTGCCCTTGCAGGCAGTCTGCTACTTGTCCCTGTCTTGATAGGTCAAGCGAATGCCGGCCACGGCGCTGGAGGCCATTTCGGGGGTGGGATGGGTGGCGGCCGCATGGGCAGCATCCATGTAGGCGGAAGCAGCATCGGCCACATGGGAGGCGTCCATGTTGGCGGTGGAAACATCGGCCACATCGGCAGCGGCCACATCAACGGAGGCCGAGTAGGTGGCACTCACATCGCCAGTGTTGGCGGATGGGGCGGTAGTCGCTGGCATGGCGGCTCCGCTTGGCATGGCAATAATAATTGGCACGGCAACAATTGGCATGGCCAAAACTGGCACGGCCACAACCACGATCACTTCGCCCATGGCCACCATCGCTTCAATAACCGCTTCGTCGGAGTAGGTCTGGGATGGTGGCCGGGCTACTATGGCAGCTACGGCTATGGAGGTTGTGCTTGGTTGCGGCGCCAGGCCGTGATTACCGGTAGCCCGTATTGGTGGGACCGGTATTACTCCTGTGTGAACTACTACTAATTTGCGTGCGCCAGGCGAGCGCGTGGCAACACGAAAAACACGCGTTCGCCGATCTCGCCAGAGACCGCGCTTCCGAAGCAACTCAACGCTACTGGGAAATCAGGAGCAATAGCTCGGCAACTGGCCAGCAGTAGTGACGACGTCGCGCACGCCGGGAACGCTGGGTGGGCTTCGAGGATAGATGGCTGAGAACGCTGCTCTATGCGGGCTAATTAACCACGTTCCTCTCTTGCAAATTTTGGCGTGGGCCGTGCCAGATGGCGTTTGGTGCCAGACGACCGCGCCGGAGCCAAGGCGTGTCAAGATCTTCTCCACCTCATCGAGGCTCATCCCGCTACGGTGCGGGATGAGAAGCCATCCACTGCCAATTGGGCCAATATTGCGCCGCTCGTGGGCCCATGGGCTCACCAGCTCATAGCCTAGCTTCTTCGCCTTGCGACGCAGTGTCCACACTGTAAACTTGTTCATCTCTTGCACCTATTCTCGTTAGCCTCTCGTTGAAGCGCGACGACGCCGTGGCCTTAGCCCTTCACGCTGGGGTCTGCACCTTTGCTAAGGCTCAGTGCCCTTTGGGGCGAGTCACCAAGAGCAGCCCTTATTGTCTCGGTTGTTTGTTTGTCGAATAGCTCCTCCGTGGCCTTGACCAGTTCCTCATCACTCGGACCGCTCGTGAGCCGCAGCCGATCCTCATAGAGGCCAGCAGCCTTGCCCCGTAAGGCTTCAGCTTGAACCGCTGCCGACACTTGTTTGGCGACCAAGGCGACCTCACGAAGCCGAGTCAGTCGGCCAAGGTCCTCCTTGAGCATAACGGTCCCCGCTTCGAGCGCCGTGCGCTGATAGTGACGCAGCCATAGGGAAACCTTAGTATTGCGTCGAAGGCGGCTTGCCCTCGACCCATACAGCCCGATGGCTCATCATCTCGCAGTTATAAGCCTCTCTATAAGCGTCAGAGGCAGTCTTGCCCTGAAGCAGAGCGTTGACGAAGGAAGTCTGCTTGGGGGTGAGTGTAGGTAAGTCGCCCAGCTCCGTATCCATCGTCATGCATCCCTTCCCTAAGCCGTCTTCGTTTCAGCCACGTATGAGCGATTTACTACGCTCTTACGGCATTTTACGAACCGTGGTGCCCTTGGTCCCTCCTCCGTGGTGAGGCGAGCGGCCCGCTCGATATCGATGACCGTGCGGGGTTTGCCTGTCTTGCCGTCGAGCAGCGTGAATTTGCCCGTGAAGCCTTTTGCCAAGAGCGCCCGAGCCGCATCGCATTCAGGATCTCGGGAATGCTGGACGAGAAGCTTCCCGCGAAAGACTACTGAGTGGGTGTGACACCTGCCGGGTTTCCTGTTGGGGTGAAGCCGCGCCTTTAGCATCACGCCTTCTCCTTCATTGCATCCGTCTTTCGTCGCGCTGCGGGCCCGAGATTTTGTGTGGTCCCGCAGCGCTTCCCGTCGAGGATCCCCTGGGATTGCCGCCATCTTCGTCTGATCCGAAACTGCTTCGAGACTTCACGATTGCCGCCTTTGATGAGATAGAGCCCGTCGGGAATGAGAGGCCGTTCGGGGACGCTGTAGACCTTCAAATCGACGGCAAACTCGCCCCAGATGTTGACACCATGGCGCTTGACGAGACGATTGATAGCCGCCTCGACCTGAAGCAGCCTCGCACCTGAGCGGTACTCCACCGGTAGGTGGAACAGCATGTGGCAATGGACGACCTCTGCTTGACCGCCCGCTCGCCGCTCTCGTGACCAGCCCCCGGTGAGGCAGAGGCCCCGGCGAAGGAGCCATTTGTTAAGTCCTTCCCGCACTCTTGCGAAAAGCTTGCCGTCGGGATCGTCCCCAGCATCGGTCCCGAACCAATGGATGGTTAGATGCGCCACCAGCGGCAGGCCAATCTCACTGGCGTAGCCCACGGCGTCGATGACGTTGGCGGCTTGCTGGAGAGTGATGTGTTTGGTGCCAGCAGGACGATATTGCTGCCGCTTAATTGGCTGCGCTGGGGCAGCGCATAAACAATATAAGGGAGCTCTGCGGGACGCGTGCCCCTCCGGGCCTTGTTCGGCTCCGATTTCTCGGTCTTGAGACGTTTCCGGAACGTCCAAGTTTTGGGTTGGGAGTTCTAGCTTGTTGGAAGCGCCAATCATCGCATGAGCCTCCCCCGTTTCAGGAGCCATGGCGTGGCAGCATCGCTGGCTTCAAGCGTTCCGACTGCGTCAGTGAAACCGATGCTTTGAGGGGTGTAGAAAGTCGGAAAAGCTCTTATGTTACCTAGTGAATCACAGGGCCTGTCACGCCGGAGGCCGCGGGTTCGAGTCCCGTCACTCCCGCCATCCCTTTGGCCCCCACACTCGGAAAAGAGGACCATGGGCCAGTTGCTGCAAACTTACCTGCCGCTCGTCATCTTTATTGGCATCGCCTTCGTCATCAGCGCGGCGATCCTCGTTGCACCGTTCGTCATCGCCGTGAACAAGCCCGACCCCGAGAAGGTCTCGGCCTATGAATGCGGCTTCGACGCCTTCGACGACGCGCGCATGAAATTCGACGTGCGCTTCTACCTGGTGTCACTTTTGTTCATTATCTTCGACCTCGAGGTCGCGTTCCTGTTTCCCTGGGCTGTGGCCTTCAAGGAGATCGGCGCCGTTCGGCTTTTGGGCGATGATGATCTTCCTCGCCATTCTCACCGTCGGCTTCATCTATGAGTGGCGGAAAGGCGCGTTGGAATGGGATTGATCCCCGAACCCCAACTCGACAAGGACGGGCGAAGCCCTGGCGGGATCATTACGCCTGGCGCGACCAGCTTCGGCGTCTTCTCTAACGAGCTTGCCGACAAGGGCTTCCTGCTCACCACGGCCGACGACCTGATCAACTGGGCGCGCACCGGCTCGCTGATGTGGATGACCTTCGGGCTCGCCTGCTGTGCGGTCGAGATGATGCAGGCCTCGATGCCGCGCTACGATCTGGAGCGCTTCGGCTTTGCGCCGCGAGGCAGCCCGCGCCAGTCGGATGTGATGATCGTTGCCGGCACGCTGTGCAACAAGATGGCTCCGGCGCTGCGCAAGGTCTACGACCAGATGCCGGAGCCGCGCTACGTGATCTCCATGGGATCCTGCGCCAATGGCGGCGGCTATTACCATTATTCCTATTCGGTGGTCCGCGGTTGCGACCGCATCGTGCCGGTCGACATCTACGTGCCCGGCTGCCCGCCGACCGCCGAGGCGTTGGTCTATGGCGTCCTCCTTTTGCAGAAGAAGATCAGACGGACCGGCACCATCGAGCGCTGATCCATTCCTTCCACCGTCCCTCCTGGAGCCTCGATGGACGAAGCCCTTGCCAAGCTTGCCACCTATCTCGGCGATCGCCTCGGGACGAAGCTACTCGCCTCCGAGGTGGCGCTCGGCGAGCTCACCATCGCGGTCGAGCGCGATTCAATTCGCGAAACGATCCAGCTCTTGCGCGATGACCAACTGTGCCGCTTCGGCTGCCTGATCGACATTTGCGGCGTCGACTACCCCGAACGCGATGAGCGCTTCGATGTCGTCTATCACTTGCTGAGCCCGTGGCTCAATCATCGGATTCGGGTGCGGGTCAGGACCGGCGCCGAGACGCCGGTGCCAAGCATCGTCACGCTGTTTCCGGCAGCCAACTGGTTCGAGCGCGAAGCCTACGATCTCTACGGGATCCTGTTCGAGGACCACCCCGACCTCCGGCGCCTGCTCACCGATTACGGCTTTCAGGGCCATCCGCTGCGCAAGGACTTTCCGCTGACTGGCTTTGTCGAGCTCAGATACGACGACGAGCTGAAGCGCGTGGTCTATGAGCCGGTGAAGCTGATGCAGGACTATCGGAGCTTCGATTTTTTGAGCCCTTGGGAAGGCATGGACAGCGCCATTCCCGGCGACGAGAAGGCCGGCGAGGCCCGCGAGAGGAAGGGCGAGCCATGAAGCCATCGCTCAAGCCCGGGCTGAAGCACCGCTTTGCCTATGCCGTCCCCGAAGACGAAGACCGTGCCACAGCTTTACCCCGAATCGCCACAGCTCCGCGCCATGCCGGACGTGTTCGCCACCGGCTTCATGGTCGGGCTGATGGAATGGACCTGCGTGCAGCTGCTGGAGCCGCATCTCGACACGGGCGAGGGCAGTCTCGGCGTGCATATCGACGTCTCCCATAAATCGGCCACACCGCCCGGCATGACCGTCACCGTCGATGCGGAATGCATCGAGGTGAGGGGCCCGCGCGCCAAATTCAAAGTCGTGGCGCATGACGGCGTCGATGAGATCGGCGCCGGCACGCATGAGCGTTTCATCGTCAGCTGGGACCGCTTCAATCGCGGTGTCGCCGCCAAGCTCGCCAAAGCCGCGCAGAAGGTCGAGGCCTGATGTCAGAGCTCGATACACGCGCCGCTGAAACCGATAGCGGCAAGCGCGACGGCGACGAGCGCAAATTCACCATCAATTTCGGCCCGCAGCATCCGGCGGCGCACGGCGTGCTCCGGCTGGTGCTCGAGCTCGACGGCGAAGTGGTCGAGCGTGTCGATCCGCATATCGGGCTGCTGCATCGCGGCACCGAGAAGCTGATCGAGTACAAGACCTATCTCCAGGCGGTCCCCTATTTCGACCGGCTCGATTATGTGGCGCCGATGAACCAGGAGCACGGCTTCGCGCTTGCCGTCGAGAAGCTCGTCGGCGTCACCGTGCCGAAACGCGGCCAGCTCATTCGCGTGCTCTATTCCGAGATCGGCCGCCTGCTCTCCCACCTCCTCAACGTCACCACCCAAGCCTTGGATGTGGGCGCGCTCACGCCGCCGCTGTGGGGCTTCGAGGAGCGCGAGAAGCTGATGGTGTTCTACGAGCGGGCAAGCGGCAGCCGCATGCATGCAGCCTATATCCGGCCGGGCGGTGTGCATCAGGATCTGCCGCCCGAGCTCATCGCCGACATCTACGCCTTCTGCGATCCATTCCTAAAGGTCTGCGACGACATCGAGGGTTTGCTCACCGACAACCGCATCTTCAAGCAGCGCAACGTCGATATCGGCGTGGTGAAGCTGGAGGACGCCTGGGCGCATGGCTTCTCGGGCGTGATGGTGCGCGGCTCGGGCGCGGCCTGGGATTTGCGCAAGGCCCAGCCTTACGAATGCTACGCCGAGCTCGACTTCGATATTCCCATCGGCAAGCACGGCGACTGCTACGACCGCTATCTCGTCCGCATGGAGGAGATGCGTCAATCGGTGCGGCTCATGAAGCAATGCTGCGAGAAGCTCACCACTGAGCTCGGCCCCGTCACCGTCGAAAATCACAAGATGGTGCCGCCGAAGCGCGCCGAAATGAAAAGCTCGATGGAAGCGCTGATCCATCATTTCAAGCTCTATACCGAGGGCTATCACGTGCCCAAGGGCGAGGTTTATGCCGCGGTCGAAGCGCCAAAAGGCGAGTTCGGCGTCTATCTCGTCTCCGACGGCACGAATAGGCCGTATCGCTGCAAGATCAGGGCGCCAAGCTTCCCCCATCTCGCCGCCATGGACTTCTTATGCAAGGGACATATGCTTGCCGACGTCTCCGCCGTGCTCGGCTCGATCGACATTGTGTTCGGCGAGATCGACCGGTGAGGGAGGGCACGATGCACGCTGCCGCAGGAAAAAAAGAAGCGATCTTATGAGCGTCCGCCGCCTCGCCGCCGAACAGCCTGAGGGCTTCGCCTTCACCCCGGAAAATCTCGAATGGGCCAAGGCCCAGATCGCGAAATATCCGGAAGGCCGCCAAGCGTCCGCCGTGCTGCCGCTGATGTGGCGCGCGCAGGAGCAGATGGGCGGCTGGCTGCCTGAGCCGGCATTGCGCTATGTCGCCGACATGCTCGGCATGGCTTACATCAGGGTCTACGAGATCGCGACTTTCTACACGATGTTCAACCTCGCCCCTGTCGGCCGCTATTACGTGCAGGTCTGCGGCACGACGCCGTGCTGGCTGCGCGGCGCCGACGCGATCAAGGACACCTGCCGCAAGTTGATCGGCGAACCCGGCCATGTAACGCAAGACGGCTTGTTCTCCTGGATCGAGGTCGAGTGTCTTGGCGCTTGCGTCAACGCGCCCATGGCGCAGATCAACAAAGACTATTACGAGGACCTCACGCCCGAGAGCATGACGCGCATCCTCAAGGACATGAAGGCGGGACGCCACGTCGAGCCAGGTCCGCAGGATGGGCGGCAAGCCTCGGCCCCCGCGGGCGGTCCGATCACGCTCACCGATGCCGACCTCTACAAGAACGAGGCTCCTGACGACGACAGGGACACGGTCGGCCCCGCTTTGACCGATGCAGAGGCCAAGCGTCCGGGCAAAGCCGCCAATGTCCGCGAGGCGCCAGCCCCCAAGCCTCCGCTCGGCAAAGGCCGCAAACCGAGATCACATTGATGCTGCAAGACAAGGACCGCATTTTCAAGAATCTCTACGGGCTGCACAGCTGGCGGCTCAAGGCTGCGCGTGCGCGCGGCGCCTGGGACGGCACCAAGGCGATGATCGAGAAGGGTCACGAGGCGATCATCGAGGAGGTGAAGGCGTCGGGCCTGCGCGGCCGCGGCGGTGCCGGCTTCCCCACCGGGCTCAAATGGTCGTTCATGCCGACCAAGTCCGATGGGCGCCCGAGTTATCTCGTGGTCAATGCCGATGAGTCCGAGCCCGGCACCTGCAAGGACCGCGACATCATGCGCCACGATCCGCAGCTTCTGATCGAGGGCGCCTTCCTCGCCGCCTTCGCCATGCGGGCGCATGTCTGCTACATCTATATTCGCGGCGAGTTCATCCGCGAGCGCGAGATCCTGCAGGCCGCGATCGACGAAGCCTATGCCGCGAAGCTGATCGGCAAGAACAACGTCAACGGCTGGGACTTCGATCTTTATCTGCATCACGGCGCTGGCGCCTATATCTGCGGCGAGGAGACGGCGCTGCTCGAAAGCCTCGAGGGCAAGAAGGGGCAGCCGCGACTCAAACCGCCATTCCCTGCCAATGTCGGGCTCTATGGCGCGCCGACCACCGTCAACAATGTCGAAACCATCGCCGTCGTCCCCGACATCTTGCGTCGCGGCGCGACCTGGTTCGCCTCGCTCGGCCGCCCCAACAATACCGGGACCAAGCTGTTCTGCCTCTCGGGCCACGTGAACAAGCCCTGCAATGTCGAGGAGGAGATGGGCATCCCCTTGCGCGAGCTGATCGACCATTATGCGGGCGGCGTGCGCGGCGGCTGGGACAATCTGCTCGCGGTCATTCCCGGCGGCTCGTCGGTGCCCTGCATCCCAGCCAGCCAATGCAACGATCTGCCGATGGACTTCGACAGTCTCAAGGCGCTGAAGACCGGGCTCGGCACAGCCGCCGTCATCGTCATGGATCGATCGACCGATATCATCCGCGCCATCGCGCGGCTCTCTTATTTCTACAAGCATGAATCCTGCGGCCAGTGCACGCCGTGCCGCGAGGGCACCGGCTGGATGTGGCGGGTGCTCGAGCGCATGGCCAAAGGCCAGGCCGAGAAGGGCGAGATCGATATGCTGCTCAACGTGAGCTACCAGGTGGAGGGCCACACCATTTGCGCGCTCGGCGACGCGGCAGCGTGGCCGGTGCAGGGACTGATCCGGCATTTCCGCCATGTTATCGAGCAGCGCATCGACGAACAGGCCTTGAAGCCGATCGCGCCGTCAGTTCCCGTGGCGGCGGAGTAGGACGGCATGGCCTGGCTCTGGGATAATGCGGTCACGCTCGCCAATGTGGTGATGGCAGCCGGCGCCGTCGTTGCCCTGATCTACGCGCATCTGCAGATCGCCGAGAACAAGCGGGCCGAGCGCCGCGCCAATGCCAATGAATTGTGGCGGGAGACGCTCCGGCTCGCCTTCGACAACCCGAAGCTGTCCGACCCGACGCTGAAACTTGCCGATTTCGACTACGAGGAGCGCACCATCGACGGCAGCATCGAGCTGTTCCAGAAATACGAGCTCTATGTGGACACGATCCTCAATGCCAGCGAGGAGATCCTGGAAGTATCGCCGACGAAGGAGTGGGACGCGGCGGTGCGCATCCAGCTCAAGCCGCATCGCGGCTATTTGCAGTCGGCCTACTTTCAGAGTTCCGGCTACCTTGAGCAATACGGGCAACGCTTCCGGAGGTTCCTCCACGATGCGCTGAGCGACCCACGCCATACGCCCCCGCCGCCGCCGCCAAGTCTCGCCCAGATCGACGCGCCGAGAAGGAAGGTGGGCAAGCGTGCCTAAGCTCATTATCGACGGCAAAGAGCACGACGTGCCGGACGGCATCACGCTGATCCAGGCCTGCCAGCTGGCCGGCATCGAGATCCCGCGCTTCTGCTATCACGAGCGCCTGTCGATTGCCGGCAACTGCCGCATGTGCCTGGTCGAGGTCGCCGGCATGCCGAAGCCGGTCGCGTCCTGCGCCATGGGCGTCCACGACCTCCGGCCCGCGCGCGACGGCACGCCGCCCACCATCATCACGAATTCAGAGACGGTGAGAAAAGCACGCGAAGGCGTGCTCGAATTCCTGCTGATCAATCATCCGCTCGACTGTCCGATCTGCGACCAGGGCGGCGAATGCGATCTGCAAGATCAGACCATGGCCTACGGCTTCGACGCCGGCCGCTTCCAGGACAACAAGCGCGCGGTCGAGGACAAATATCTCGGGCCGCTGATCGGCACCTTCATGAATCGCTGCATCCACTGCACGCGCTGCGTGCGTTTCATGACCGAGGTCGCGGGCGTGGAGGAACTCGGCGCCATCGGCCGCGGCGAGGACATGGAGATCACCACCTATCTCGAGCGGGGCATGCTCTCCAATCTGTCGGGGAACGTCGTCGATCTCTGCCCCGTCGGCGCGCTCACCTCGAAGCCTTACGCCTTCATGGCGCGGCCCTGGGAGCTCAGCAAGACGCTCTCGATCGACGTCATGGACGCGCTCGGCAGCGCCATCCGCGTCGATGCGCGCGGGCGGGAGGTGATGCGCATCCTGCCGCGCGTGAACGACGCCATCAACGAGGAATGGATCTCCGACAAGGCGCGCCATGTCTGGGACGGCCTGCGCACTCAGCGTCTCGACCGCCCTTATGTGCGAAAACAGGGGAAGCTCGTTCCGGCGAGCTGGGACGAGGCCTTTCGCGTCATCGCCGAGCGGCTGAAAGGGCTCGACGGCTCGCGCTTTGCGGCAATCGCCGGCGATCTGGCCGCCGGAGAGGAGATGTTCGCGCTGAAGCTGCTCACCGAACAACTCGGCTCGCCGAATATCGATTGCCGCCAGGATGGTGCGGCACTCGATCCCGCGCTTGGACGGGCGACCTATCTCTTCAACTCCACCATCGCCGGCATCGACCAGGCCGATGCGATCCTTCTCATCGGCACCGATCCGCGCCATGAGGCGCCCGTGCTGAATGCGCGCATCCTTAAGCGCTGGCGCCAGGCTCAAGGCAAAATACCCATCGGGCTCATCGGTGAGGATGCCGACCTGACCTATGCTTACGATTATCTCGGCGCCGGCCCCGAGACGCTCGCCAAGATCGCCGACGGCTCGCATGCCTTCGTGAAAAAACTCGAAGGCGTTGAGCGGCCGATGTTGATCCTGGGTCAGGCGGCGTTGGCGCGGCCCGACGGCGCGGCGGTGTTGGCCCTTGCCGCCAAGGCCGCCATTGCGATGGGCGCGATCAAGCCGGCACTCTCCTGGAACGGCTTCAACGTGCTGCACCACGCCGCCGGACGCGTGGCCGGGCTCGATCTCGGTCTCGTTCCTGCGCCGGGCGGCCTCGACGTAGACGCCATTCTCGATGCGGCTGGCGCAGGGGACCATCGAGGTCGTCTATCTGCTCGGCGCCGACGAGATCGACATGGCGCGTCTCGGCAAGGCGCTTTGTCATCTACCAGGGCAGCCACGGCGATCAAGGCGCGCATCGCGCCGATGTCATCCTGCCCGGCGCCGCCTATACCGAGAAGGACGCCATCTACGTGAACACCGAAGGGCGGGCGCAGATGACGGCGCGCGCCGTGTTCCCCCCGGGCGAGGCGCGCGAGGACTGGACGATCCTGCGCGCGCTGTCGGGCGCGCTCGGCAAGCCACTGCCGTTCGACTCGACACAGGCGTTGCGGGCCACGCTGTTCGAAGCGCACCCGCATCTCGCTCTGCTCGACCAGATCGACCCCGCCGACAGCGCTGCCATCGAGCGTCTCGCCAAGCAAGCGGCGAAGCCCGGCAAGGACCGTTTCGGCCATGCGATCGGCGACTTCTATCTCACCAATCCCATCGCGCGCGCTTCCGCCATCATGGCGAGCTTGAGCGCGCTGCACACGTCTCCCGACAAGGCGACCGGCACCGATGGCTGAGTTTTGGACGAGCTATGGCCTGCCGCTCGCGCTGATCGTGGCGCAGAGCGTGGCGCTCCTCGTTGTCCTTCTGATCATTGTTGCCTTTCTGCTTTACGCCGACCGCAAGGTCTGGGCGGCGGTGCAGATGCGGCGCGGGCCCAACGTGGTCGGCCCCTGGGGTCTGTGGCAGTCCTTCGCCGACCTACTGAAATTCGTGTTCAAGGAGCCGATCATTCCGGCCGGCGCCAACAAGGGTATCTTCCTGCTGGCGCCGCTCGTCACCGCGGGGCTCGCGTTGTCGGCTTGGGCCGTCATGCCGGTCGCTAAGGGCTGGCAGGTCGCCGATCTCAATGTCGGCATTCTCTTCATCTTCGCCATCTCGAGCCTTCAGGTCTACGGCGTGATCATGGCCGGTTGGGCGTCGAACTCGAAATACGCCTTTCTCTCGGCGCTCCGCTCGGCGGCGCAAATGGTCTCGTACGAAGTATCGATCGGCTTCGTCATCATCACCGTGCTGCTCTGCGCCGGTTCGCTCAATTTGAGCGCCATCGTCGAGGCGCAAGACGGACGTTTCGGGCTGCTCGGCTGGTATTGGCTGCCGCTCTTTCCGATGTTCGTGATCTTTTTCATTTCGGCTCTGGCCGAGACCAACCGCCCGCCTTTCGACCTGCTGGAGGCCGAGTTGGAGCTCGTCGCCGGCTTCATGGTCGAATACTCGTCCACGCCCTATATGCTGTTCATGCTGGGCGAATATGTCGCCATCGTCCTGTTGTGCGGGCTCGGCACGGTGCTGTTTTTGGGGGGCTGGCTACCGCCGGTTCCCCTCCCGCCCTTCACCTGGATACCAGGCGTGGTATGGTTCCTGTTGAAGGTTTGCTTCTTGTTCTTCCTGATCGCCATGGTCAAAGCCATGGTACCGCGCTACCGCTACGATCAGCTGATGCGGCTCGGCTGGAAGGTCTTCCTGCCCCTGTCGTTGGCCGCTGTCGTGCTCGTGGCGGCGGTCCTGCAACTCTGGCAGCACGCATCCTAAGAGGAGAGCTCGCGTGAAGCGTTTCGCCGAGGCCGCCAAGTCTTTGTTGCTGATGGAATTTCTGTCAGCGTTCTGGCTCGCCATGAAATATTTCGTGGCCCCCAAGGCGACGCTCAACTACCCCTTCGAGAAGGGGCCGCTCTCGCCCCGCTTCCGCGGCGAGCATGCGCTGCGGCGTTATCCCAACGGCGAGGAGCGCTGCATCGCCTGCAAGCTCTGCGAGGCCATCTGCCCGGCCCAGGCCATCACCATCGAGGCCGGGCCCCGCCGCAACGACGGCACGCGTCGCACCACGCGCTACGACATCGACATGGTGAAATGCATCTATTGCGGCTTCTGCCAGGAGGCCTGCCCGGTGGACGCCATTGTCGAGGGTCCGAATTTCGAGTTCGCCACCGAGACGCGCGAGGAGCTTTACTACGACAAGGAGCGGCTGCTGGCGAACGGCGACCGCTGGGAGCGCGAGATCGCCAAGAATTTGGCGCTCGACGCGCCTTACCGGTGAGGGGCGGCGCCGCTTCATGCTCTCAGCGCTGTTCTTTTATCTCTTCGCCATCACCTGCGTGGGCGCGGCCTTCATGGTCATCGCCGTGCGGAACCCCGTGCATGCGGTGCTATTCCTGATCCTCGCCTTCTTCAACGCCGCCGGGCTGTTCGTGCAGCTCGGCGCCGAATTCCTGGCGATGATCCTGATCGTCGTCTATGTCGGCGCGGTGCTGGTGCTGTTCCTGTTCGTGGTGATGATGCTCGATGTCGACTTCGCCGTGCTCAAAGCGGGCTTCCTCAAGTATCTGCCGGTCGGCGCCACCGTTGGGCTGTTGCTTCTCGTCGAGCTGGTCCTGATCGTCGGCACCTGGATCACCGCGCCCGAGATCGCCGCGCAAGCGCCGACGCCGCCCGCTTCGGACATCAGCAACACCGAGGCCATCGGGCTCATTCTCTACACCCGCTATGTCTATCTGTTCGAGGCGGCCGGCCTGATCCTGCTCGTCGCCATGATCGGCGCCATCGTCCTCACGCTGCAACACAAGCGCGACGTGCGCCGGCAGAAGGTCTCGTCGCAAGTCGGCCGGACCCGCGAAGCGGGTGTCGAGCTGGTCGAGGTGGAATCGGGGAGGGGGCTCTCATGACCATCGGCCTCACCCATTATCTCACTGTCGCCGCCGTCCTGTTCACGCTCGGTATTTTCGGCATCTTCCTCAATCGCAAGAACGTGATCGTCATCCTTATGTCGATCGAGCTGATGCTGCTCGCGGTGAATCTCAACCTCGTCGCCTTTTCCGCCTTTCACGGCGACCTGGTCGGGCAAATCTTCGCCATGATCGTGCTCACTGTGGCGGCGGCGGAAGCCGCAATCGGGCTTGCCATCGTCGTCGTCTATTTCCGCAACCGCGGCACCATCGACGTAGCCGAAATCGATCTTCTCAAAGGCTGAGCCGCTAAGCGCGATGTATCAGGCGATCCTCTTCCTTCCACTCGTCGGCGCGATCTTCGCAGGCCTGCTCGGCCGGTTTACCGGGCCGCGCCCGGCGGAGGTCATCACCACGACGCTTGTGCTGATCACCGCGCTGCTGTCCTGGCTCGCCTTCTATCAGGTGGCGATCCAGGGGGAGGAACAGCGCATCGAGCTGTTGCGCTTCATCACCTCCGGCGACTTGAAGGCCGTGTGGTCGCTCCGCATCGACACGCTGACCGCCGTGATGCTGGTGGTGGTGACGACGGTCTCGGGCCTCGTGCATCTCTACTCCATCGGCTACATGGAGGAGGACACGGGCCGGCCGCGCTTCTTCGCTTATCTCTCGCTGTTCACCTTCGCCATGCTGGCGCTGGTCACCGCCGACGATTTCGTCCAGCTCTTCTTCGGCTGGGAGGGCGTGGGTCTCGCCTCTTATCTCCTCATCGGCTTCTGGTATCACAAGCCTGCCGCCTGCGCCGCCGCCATCAAGGCCTTCATCGTCAACCGCGTCGGCGATTTCGGCTTTGCGCTCGGCATCTTCGCCATCTTCACCCTGTTCAACTCCGTGCAATACGACACGGTGTTTGCGTCCGCCCCCGACCATGTCGGCCAGACGATGCAGTTCCTCGCCTGGCGGGTCGACGCGCTCACGCTCATCTGCCTGCTGCTGTTCATGGGGGCGATGGGCAAGTCGGCGCAGTTCCTGCTGCACACCTGGCTTCCCGACGCCATGGAGGGCCCGACGCCGGTCTCGGCCCTGATCCATGCCGCGACCATGGTCACCGCCGGCGTGTTCATGGTGGCGCGGCTGTCGCCGCTGTTCGAGCTTGCACCGATCGCGCTCGGTTTCGTTGCCATCATCGGCGCCACCACCGCCTTCTTCGCCGCGACCGTCGGCCTGGTGCAGACCGACATCAAACGCGTGGTGGCCTATTCGACTTGCTCGCAGCTCGGCTACATGTTCGCGGCGGAGGGCGTCGGCGCCTACGGCGCCGGCATGTTCCACCTGTTCACCCATGCCTCGTTCAAGGCGCTGCTGTTCCTTGGCGCCGGCGCCGTCATCCACGCGCTGCATCACGAGCAGGATCTCCGCCGCATGGGGGCGCTGCGCAAAGTGCTGCCCTTCACCTGGGCGATGATGCTGATCGGCACCCTGTCGCTGACCGGCTTCCCCTTTACCGCGGGCTTCGTCTCCAAGGACGCGATCATCGAGGCGACCTACGCCGCGCATTCCTGGGTGGGGAATTACGCCTTCGTGCTCACGCTGATCGCGGCCGTGCTCACCTCGTTCTATTCCTGGCGGCTGATGTTCCTCGCCTTCGAGGGCAAGCCGCGCGAGCCGAAAGACGTGCTTGCGCACGCGCATGAGCCGCCTTGGACCATGGGCATTCCGCTCGCCCTGCTGGCGCTAGGCGCGCTGCTGCTGGGCGGCCTGTTTGCGCATCTTTTCATCGGCAGCGACCAGACCGAGTTCTGGCGTGGCTCATTGGTGACGCATGAAGACGCGCATCACGAGGTCCCGCTTTGGGTGATGCTGGCGCCGACCGTCGCCATGGCGCTCGGCCTGGTGACGGCGTGGTACTTCTATATCCGCAATCCGCTGGTGCCCTTCGGCCTCGCCAAGCGCTTCCGCGGCGCCCACCAGTTTCTGCTGAACGCCTGGTATTTCGACGCGCTCTACGACGCTCTGTTCGTGCGGCCGGCGAAACGGATCGGCCGATTCCTGTGGAAAACCGGCGACGGCACGGTCATCGATGGGCTCGGTCCTGACGGCGTCTCGGCCCGCGTCATCGACATCACCAATCGCGTGGTGAAGCTCCAGTCGGGCTACATCTATCACTATGCCTTCGCCATGCTGATCGGCGTGGCGGCGCTCATCACCTATTTCCTGTTCGCCGGCGGAGGGCTCAAGCCATGAGCTATAGCTGGCCGATCCTCTCCACCGTGACCTTTCTGCCGCTGCTCGGCGCGCTGCTGATTGCGCTGTTGCGCGGCGACGACGAGAGCTCCTTCCGCAACGCGCGCTTCATCGCGCTGTGGACCACACTCATCACCTTCGCGCTCTCGCTCATTCTGTGGCGCGATTTCGACCCGCTGACCGCCCAGTTCCAATTCGTCGAGCTCAGGCCCTGGCTCGGCGCGATCACCTTCCATATGGGCGTCGACGGCATCTCGCTGCCCTTCGTGCTGCTGACGACCTTCCTCATGCCGCTTTGCATCCTTGCAAGCTGGGTCGCCATCTCGACGCGCGTGAAGGAATATATGATCGCCTTCCTCGTGCTCCAGACGCTGATGATCGGCGTGTTCACCTCCCTCGACCTCGTGATGTTCTATCTGTTCTTCGAGGGCGGGCTGATCCCGATGTTCCTCATCATCGGCGTGTGGGGCGGGCAGCGCCGCGTCTATGCGAGCTTCAAGTTCTTCCTCTATACGCTCGCCGGTTCGCTGTTGATGCTGCTCGCCATCATGGCGATCTATTGGGAGGCGGGGACCACCGACATTCCTGTCCTGCTTACCCACGGCTTCCCGCCGGAGATGCAGACCTGGTTGTGGTTCGCCTTTCTCGCGTCCTTCGCGGTGAAGCTGCCGATGTGGCCGGTGCATACCTGGCTGCCCGACGCCCACGTGGAGGCGCCGACCGCGGGTTCGGTGATCCTCGCCGGCATTCTCTTGAAGATGGGCGGCTACGGCTTCCTGCGCTTCTCCATCCCGATGTTTCCGCTCGCCTCGGCCGAGTTCGCGCCGCTGATCTTCGCGCTCTCCGTCGTCGCCATCATCTACACCTCGCTGGTGGCGCTTGCGCAGGAGGACGTGAAGAAGCTGATCGCCTATTCTTCCGTTGCGCATATGGGTTTCGTCACCATCGGCGTCTTCACCCTCACCATGCAGGGCTTGCAGGGCGGCATCTTCCAGATGCTGTCGCATGGCATCGTCTCGGCCGCGCTCTTCCTCTGCGTCGGCGTGATCTACGACCGCATGCATACGCGCGAGATCTCGGCATTTGGCGGCCTCGCCGACCGCATGCCGATCTACGCCTTCTGCTTCATGGTGTTCACGCTGGCCAATGTCGGGCTGCCCGGCACATCCGGCTTCATCGGCGAGTTCCTCAGCCTCACCGGGGCCTTCCGCATCAACACGTGGGTGGCCTTCCTCGCCACCACTGGCGTGATCCTCTCGGCGGCCTACGCGCTCTACCTCTACCGCCGCATCATCTTCGGCAAGCTGGAAAAGGCGAGCCTCAAATTCATCACCGACCTCACCTGGCGCGAGGTCGCGGTGATGACGCCACTCGTCGTGCTCACCATCCTGTTCGGTTTCTATCCCGCGCCCATTCTCGATGCTTCGGCAGCCTCGGTCGACGCGCTGATCAAGAACTACCACGCCAGCCTCGCCGCCGCCGAGCAGGCGCGGCTCGCGCTGATGCCGTAAGGAGCCTCGAACGTGCTCCAATCCCTCAACCTCGAAGCCGCTCTGCCGGAGCTGATCCTGTCAATCGGCGCCATGGCGCTGCTGATGCTTGGCGTGTTCACGCGGCGCGAGCGGGGCGAGCTCATTCTGTGGCTCGCGGTACTCCTCCTCGCCGCGGCCGGCCTTTTCGTGGCGACCTCCTTCGGCACCACGATGCTGTTCGGCGACAGCTTCATCGTCGATCCCTTCGCCCGGATGTTGAAGCTGTTGACGCTGACCGGCGCGGCAGTGGCTCTCATCATGTCGCTCGATTATTGGCGCGAGCGGGGAGGGGTGAAGTTCGAGTTCGCCGTGCTCGTGCTGCTCGCCACCACCGGCATGATGATGATGATCTCGGCCAACGACCTCATCGCGCTCTATGTCGGACTGGAGCTGCAAAGTCTTGCGCTTTACGTGATCGCCACCTTCCGTCGCGACTCCGCGCGCTCGGCCGAGGCCGGGCTCAAATACTTCGTCCTCGGCGCGCTGTCCTCGGGCATGCTGCTCTACGGCGCGTCGCTCGTTTACGGCTTCACCGGCTCGACAGAGTTCGCCATCATCGCCGCGGCGGTGCAGCCGTCGGGCGCCAATCTCGGGCTCGTCGTCGGCCTCGTCTTCTTGATGGCGGGCTTCGCCTTCAAGATCTCCGCCGTGCCGTTCCATATGTGGACGCCCGACGTCTATGAGGGCGCGCCGACGCCGGTCACGGCCTTCTTTGCGGCGGCGCCCAAGCTCGCCGCCATGGCGCTGACCGTGCGGGTGCTCATCACCGCCTTCCCCGCGGTGACGCTGCAATGGCAACAGATCGTCGTGTTTCTAGCCATCGCCTCGATGGCGCTCGGCTCCTTCGCGGCGATCGGCCAGACCAATATCAAGCGGCTGATGGCCTATAGCTCGATCGGCCATATGGGCTACGCGCTGGTGGGGCTTGCCGCCGGCAGCGCCGAGGGCGTGGCAGGCGTCATCATCTATCTCGCCATCTATCTGGTGATGACGCTCGGCACCTTCGCCTGCATCTTGGCCATGCGGCGGGATGGGCGCATGATTGAGGACATCGACGCGCTCGCGGGCCTCTCGCGCACCCAACCCATGATGGCTTTCCTATTGGCGATGCTGCTGTTTTCCCTCGCCGGCATTCCGCCCCTTGCAGGTTTCTTCGCCAAGTTCTACGTGTTCTTGGCCGCCATTCATGCTGGCCTTTACGCGCTCGCCGTCATCGGCGTTCTTTTGAGCGTCGTGGGCGCCTACTACTATCTTCGCATCGTCAAGCTTATGTATTTCGATGCTCCCGCGGAACGCTTCGAACCGATGCAGGCGCCGCTTGCCGCCGTGCTTGGCGTCAGTGGGGCCTTCATCCTGCTCTATTTCGTCTATCCGGCGCCGCTGGTCGCCTTTGCCGGGGTTGCAGCCAAGTCACTGTTCTAAATGACATATTTTGCATCGCCATCGCCAAAAATGCCGAGCGGTTACCGCCTGCTTCGGCTGGAGACGGTGGATTCGACCAATGCCGAGGCGAGGCGCCGCGCCAAGGCGGGCGAGCCCGGCCCGCTCTGGATCTGCTCTGCCCGGCAATCGCAGGGCCGCGGCCGCGGCGGCCGCGAATGGATCTCCCAGCACGGCAATCTCTTTGCGAGCCTGCTCGTGGGGATCAATTGCCCCATCCGCGTGGCCGGGCAACTGGCGTTGGTTGCCGGCGTTATCGCCTTCGACACCATCGCCAAGCTGATCGCCTATGAGGGCCGCTCGGAGCTTCTGCTGAAGTGGCCGAACGACATCCTGCTCGCCGGTGAGAAGGTGGCCGGCATGCTGCTGGAGAATATCGGCAGCACGGCCGAGAACCGCTCGGTGGTCGTGATCGGCACCGGGATCAATCTCGCCAATCACCCTGAGGGCCTACCGCAACCCGCCGTGAGCCTCGCCGCCTACGGCATGACGATAACGCCCGCCGAGGCGCTCGAGGTGCTGGCGGCGACCACGCACGAATGGCTGGCGCGCTGGAGCGAGGGCAACTCTTTCCCGAGCATCCGCCGCGCCTGGCTCGACCGCGCCGGGCCTGCCGGGCGCCCCTTGCGGGTGAAGATCAATGGCGAGGAGACCGAAGGCGTTTATGGCGGTCTCGACGCCGACGGCGCGCTCAGGCTGCTGACCGCAGACGGCTCCGAGTATCGGATCGCCGCCGGCGACGTCTTCTTCTTGAGCCGGTGAGGCGCTGAAACCCAAACATGTCTAAAAAATCCAATGGAAAGGGAGCCGATTTCGTCTTCCTGCCGCTCGGCGGCGTGGGCGAGATCGGCATGAATCTGTATCTCTACGGCTACGGGCGCGATGGCGCGCGCGAATGGCTTATCGTCGATATGGGAATCACCTTCGGCGGCGAGACCGAGCCGGGTATCGATGTGATCCTCCCCGACATCCGCTTCATCGAGGAGGAGAAGCACAATATCGTCGGCCTCCTGCTCACCCACGCGCATGAGGATCATTTCGGCGCCGTGGTGGATCTGTGGCCGCAGCTGGCCGGCATCCCGGTTTACGCCACGCCCTTTACCGCCGAGATGCTCAAGTCGAAGCTTGCCGAGATGGGACTGGTCAACGGCTTTCCGCTCGAGATCATTCCACTCGGGCACCGGCGCACGATCGGCCCATTCGATGTCGAGTTGATCACCATGTCGCACTCGATCCCCGAGCCATCGGCGGTGGTGATCCGCACGCCGCTTGGCGCGGCGCTGCATACTGGCGATTGGAAGCTCGATGAGAACCCGCTCACCAGCGCCCCCACCGACGAGGCACGGCTCAAAGCGCTCGGCGCGGACGGACTATCGGCGCTGATTTGCGACTCGACCAATGCCGTGCGCGACGGCATCTCCGCATCAGAAGCCGACGTCGCCGTGACGCTCGCCCGCCTGATCAGCGAGGCGCCGCAGCGTGTGGCCGTCACCACCTTTGCCTCGAATGTCGCGCGCATCCGCTCGGTGGCGAATGCCGCGCGCGCGGCAGGGCGCGAGCTCGTGGTGGTGGGGCGTGCCATGTTCCGTGTCATCGAGGCCGCCCAGGCCACCGGCTATCTCGACCCCGACCTCTCCTTCCATGAGGAGACGATGTTCTCCAAGCTGCCGCCCCACAAGGTGCTGGCGCTGTGCACCGGCAGCCAAGGCGAGACCCGGGCCGCCATGGCGCGCATCGCGCAGAACGAGCACCCTAATGTGAAGCTCGACGAGGGCGACTGGGTGATCTTCTCCTCGCGCACCATTCCGGGCAACGAGAAGGCCGTGGGCCGGGTGCAGAACGCGCTGGCCGACATGGAAGTCGAAGTCATCACCGACCAGGACGCGGCGGTCCATGTGTCCGGGCATCCGCGCCGCGGCGAACTCGAGCAGCTTTACGCTTGGGTCAAGCCCGACACGGCCATCCCGATGCATGGCGAGGGGCGCCACCTCGAAGCCCATGCCAAGCTTGCCGAGAGGCTCGGCGTGCGACAGGTGGTGCGGGCTCGGAACGGCACCATGGTGCGGCTCCTCCCCGGTCCGGCCGAGATCATCGACGAAGTGCCGGTCGGGCGGCTTTACCGCGACGGCGCGATCGTTACCCGCGCCGACGACGGGCAGGTGCGGGAGCGCCGCAAGCTGAGCTTTGCCGGCGCTGTTGCCGTGTCGCTGGTTCTCTCCGACAAGGGTGCGTTGCTTGCCGACCCGGAGGTCGCCGTGACAGGATTGCCTCTCACCGACAAGGAAGGAACGCCGTTTACCGAGATCGCGCGCGACGCGGTGATCGGTACTATCGAGAGCCTGCCCAAGCCGAAGCGCAAGGACCAGGCCTTGGTAAGCGAGGCGGTCCGTCGCAGCGTGCGCGCCGCCGTCAACCAGGCGTGGGGCAAGAAGCCCATGTGCTCCGTACTGCTGACGGTGCTATAGCGCTTAGGAAATCGGGAGTCGTTTATGATCGGGCGTTTGAATCATGTTGCCATTGCCGTGCCGGACCTGAAGGCGGCGACCACGGTCTACCGCAACACGCTGGGGGCCAAGGTCTCCGATGAGGTCGATCAGCCCGAGCATGGCGTGACCACGGTCTTCATCGAGCTGCCCAACACCAAGATCGAGTTGCTCGGCGTGCTCGGCGACACGTCGCCGATTGCCGCTTTCCTCGAACGTAACCCCCACGGCGGCATCCACCATCTCTGCTACGAGGTGCCCGACATCAGGGAAGCGCGCGACCGGCTCGTGGCGCAAGGCGCGCGGGTTCTTGGCCAAGGCGAGCCGAAGATCGGCGCCCACGGCAAGCCGGTGCTGTTCCTTCATCCGAAGGATTTCTGCGGCACCCTGGTCGAGCTCGAGGAGGCTTAAGCCATGACGCTCGCCTTCGGCGTCGCCATCTATTTCATCATCTGGTGGACCGTGCTGTTCGCCATGTTGCCGATCGGCGTGCGCACCTCGGAGGAGGCGGGCGAGAAGACCACGCCCGGCAACGCCGAAAGCGCGCCGCATATGCCGAATCTCCTGCCGAAGATGGTGGCGACGACGGTGGTTTCCAGCATCATCTTCGCCGCGCTCTACGCGATCATCGTGCATCACGTGATCACGCTCGATCAGATCCCGTTCTTCCCGCGCTACGATCCCGTGCAGTAGGCGAGACGCCGGGCGAGAGCGGCAACGCCGCGCACCAAAAAAAAGCAAGGCCGAGACGACCTTGCTTCAGTAACACGAACTCCTTGAACTCCTCGGCCCGCGAGGCTCGTCCGTCGGTTTTTCGACTCTCGAGATTGCTGGCTGAAAAGCGGCTGCGCGTATATAGGCGCGCCTGGAGTTACTTCCTCCCAAGACTTGGACCTGGTCCAATCTCAACGCGTAACTCCGAGATCGCTACCGGTCCCGATCGCTCCCACGTTGTGCGGGCACACTAGCGCGGCGGTGCCAAATTGTCACCATGATTGTGGCCGGCTGCCGCAGATTTATACTTGACGGGCGGTCTTGACAAAGCGGGCTTGCTTCAAACATGGCGAAACGCAGGATTTTTTGCCGAGTCGCCCAGCGATGGTGCCTGCCTGCGAAATAGGCACTCGTTCGACAGCCGAAAGCGGGTCTCGACCGCGTCGCAGCTACCGTCGGTAGTGGCGCTTGGCGAATGGCATGGAGCGGAGCCCATGGTTTTCCCAGCATTGCTTACCCTTGCGAAAGTAAGCTATTAGCCGCCAAGGGGCCGCGGGGGAGGTCAGGTCCCTCCCTTAAGCATGGCTCCTTTCCCTTGGGCGGCGCGACCCCGCATCCGCCCCAACGCCCGAAGAAGCCGCCCATGCGTCTTAGCCGCTATTTCCTGCCGCTCCTCCGCGATGATCCCAAGGAAGCCGAGATCGTCTCACACCGGCTGATGCTGCGCGCCGGCATGATTCGCCAGTCCAGCGCCGGCATCTATTCGTGGCTTCCGCTTGGCTTCCAGGTCTTGAGCAAGATCGAGCAGATCGTGCGCGAGGAGCAGGACCGGGCCGGCGCGCTCGAGCTGTTGATGCCGACGATCCAGCCGGCCGAGATCTGGAAAGAGAGCGGCCGCTACGAAGTCTACGGCAAGGAGATGCTGCGCATCTCGGATCGCCACGAGCGGGAGATGCTTTATGGCCCGACCAACGAGGAGCTGATCACCGCGATCTTCCGTGACGCGGTGAAATCCTACAAGGAACTGCCGCGTATCCTTTATCACATCCAGTGGAAATTCCGCGACGAGATCCGGCCGCGCTTCGGCGTCATGCGCGGCCGCGAGTTTCTGATGAAGGATTCCTATTCCTTCGATCTCACCGTCGAGGACTCGCGCAAATCCTACAACAAGATGTTCGTCGCCTATCTGCGCACCTTTGCCCGCATGGGGCTGAAGTCGGTGCCGATGGTGGCCGAG
Source organism: uncultured Alphaproteobacteria bacterium (assembly GCA_963776235.1). Classification (GTDB taxonomy): domain Bacteria; phylum Pseudomonadota; class Alphaproteobacteria; order Rhizobiales; family Methyloligellaceae; genus Methyloceanibacter. Next base: position 70,235 of record CAVZLT010000029.1, on the reverse strand, counting down.
ACCGGCCCGATCGGCGGCAATCTGAGCCACGAGTTCATCATCTTGGCGGACACCGGCGAGAGCGAAGTTTATTGCCATCGCGATCTCGTCACGCTCGATCCTCCCGGCGCGGATATCGATTATCAGGGCGATCTCGCGCCCGTGGTCGATGCCTTCACCGGCAAATACGCGGCGACCTCGGAGAAGCACGACGCCGAGCGCTTCGAGCGCGAGGTACCGGCAAAGGACCGGCTCACCGCGCGCGGCATCGAAGTCGGCCATATCTTCTTCTTCGGCACGAAATATTCGGAAAGCATGGGCTGCAAGGTCCAAGGGCCGGGCGGCGACCTCGTCACGGTGCAGATGGGCTCTTACGGCATCGGCGTGTCGCGCCTGGTCGGCGCCATCATCGAGGCCTCCCACGATGACGCCGGCATCATCTGGCCGCAATCGGTGGCACCTTTCGACGCAGGGCTGATCAACCTCAAAGTCGGCGATGCGGCCACCGACGCGGCCTGCGAGGACATCTATGCCAAGCTGCAAAAAGCGGGCTTAAGCGTGCTTTATGACGACCGCGACGACCGGGCAGGGGCCAAATTCGCCGCCATGGACCTGATTGGGCTCCCCTGGCAAATCATCGTCGGGCCCAAGGGCTTAGCCTCCGGCGAAATCGAGTTGAAGGAGCGCGCGACCGGCGCCCGCCATAGTCTTACCTTCGAATCCGCCTTGAATCGCCTGGTCCAGTCGGCGACCGAGGCAAGAAGGGAAGCGGCATGAGCGGAGAGACCAGCACGCGGGCGTTCGCGCCCTTCGAATGGATGGTGGCGCTTCGTTATCTGCGGGCGCGGCGGAAAGAAGGCTTCATCTCCGTCATCGCCGGGTTCTCTTTCATCGGCATCACGCTCGGTGTCGCCACGCTCATCATCGTCATGGCGGTAATGAACGGCTTCCGCCAGGAGCTGTTCAACAAGATGCTCGGCCTCAACGGCCATGTGGTGGTGCACAGCCTCACCAATTTCAACGACTATGACGACGTGGCGGGGCGGATCCGCGCGGTGCAGGGCGTCAAGTCGGCGCTGCCGTTGGTCGAGGGCCAAGTCATGATCTCGACGCCCACCACCTCGAGCGGGGCGCTGGTGCGGGGGCTGCGCGAGAACGATCTCAAGCAGCTGAAGGCCGTCTCCGGCAATATCCGCTTCGGCACGCTCGACGGCTTCGACACATCGCCGGGACTCGCTCTCGGCAGCCGGCTCGCCAACGAGCTTAATGTGAGAGTGGGCGATCAGGTCTCGCTGCTCACCCCGCGCGGCGCCTCGACCGCGCTCGGCACGGCGCCCAGGACCAAGCGCTATCCGGTGGCGGCGATCTTCGAGATCGGCATGTTCGAATATGATTCCAGCATCATCTTCATGCCGCTCAATGAAGCGCAGCTTTACTTCAACCAACCCAATAGCGTCACGGTGCTCGAGGTCGTGCTCAACTCGCCCGACGAGGTTGGCCAGCTTACCCCCAAGATCGTCACCGCCGGCGGCTCGAGCATCTATGTCAGCGACTGGCGGCAGCGGAACGCCACCTTCTTCACCGCGCTCCAAGTCGAGCGCAACGTGATGTTCCTCATTCTCGCGCTGATCGTCTTGGTCGCGGCGCTCAACATCATCTCCGGTCTGATCATGCTGGTGAAGGACAAGGGCCACGACATCGCCATCCTGCGCACCATGGGCGCCTCGCGCGGCGCCATCATGCGCATCTTCTTCATCACCGGCGCCAGCATCGGCATCGTCGGCACCCTGGCCGGCCTCGTGCTCGGCGTTCTCGTCTGCGCCAATATCGAGCGCCTGCGCGAGGTGATTGGCTGGCTGACCGACACCGAGCTGTTTGCGCCCGAGCTCTATTACCTCACGCAACTGCCGGCCGAGATGGACAGGGGCGAGACCGCCTCCGTCGTGATCATGGCGCTGGTCCTCTCGATCCTCGCCACGCTCTATCCTTCCTGGAGGGCGTCGCGGCTCGATCCCGTCGAAGCGCTGCGTTACGAATAGGGCCTTGAGGTGGACAGCCCCAACAAACCCGCACCGATGCTTCGCCTTGAGCGCCTGGAGCGCGGCTATACGCAAGGCAATCGTCGTATCGATGTACTCAAAGCGGCCTCAGCCTCGTTCTTTCCGGGCGAGGCCGTGGCTCTGCTTGGCCCCTCTGGCGCGGGCAAATCCACGCTGCTGCATGTCGCCGGCCTGCTGGAGCGGCCCAATCAGGGCGCCGTGCTGATCAACGGCGTCGATTGCGTGGGGCTGAGCGATAAGGAGCAGACCCGCATCAGGCGCATGGAGATTGGCTTCGTCTATCAGTTTCACCACCTCCTGCCGGAATTCTCGGCGCTCGAGAACGTCGTGCTGCCGCAGCTCATCCTCGGGCTGACGCGCAGCCGGGCCGAGGCGCGGTCCAAGGAGCTGCTCGGCTCGCTCGGGCTTGCCGAGCGCTGGGATCACCGGCCGGCGCAGCTTTCCGGCGGCGAGCAACAGCGCGTCGCGATCGCTCGCGCGCTCGCCAACGATCCCAAAGTGCTGCTCGCCGACGAGCCCACCGGCAATCTCGATCCACCGACCGCGGAGCGCGTGTTCGAGCAGCTGCTGAAGCTCGTGCGGCAGTCAGGCGTGGCCGCGGTGATCGCCACGCATAATCTCGATCTCGCCGCCCGCATGGATCGCGTCTTGCGGCTGAGTGACGGCCTGCTGGTTGAGGAAGAGGTTGCGGTGATCGACGTGGCCCAGCGCTAGGCTACTTGCGGCTGGAACAAAAGAAGAACATACTTCGATAGCGGGAATCGGATAGCGGGGATATGTCCGACTGGCCCTTCAACGGCGCGGCCGAATCCGGGAGGGTGAATCCTCGCCAATCCTCATCGCAGGAGCCTGTCGCAAGCAATGACCAGTGAAGCTCAACCCTTCGTGCATCTCAGGCTGCACTCGGCCTATTCGCTGCTCGAAGGCGCGCTCACCATTCAGAAGCTTGCCGCGCTGGCCAAAGCTGACGGGGCTCCGGCGCTCGCGCTGACCGACTCGAACAACCTTTTCGGCGCGCTGGAATTCTCCGAGGCCGTCGCCGAGGCCGGCATCCAGCCGATCATCGGGCTGACGCTCTCGCTCTCATTCTTCAGCGAGGGCGAAACCAATCCGGCCGGAGAGGTGAGCAGGCGCGTCAATCACGGTCGTATCGCTCTCCTCGCGAAGGATGAGCGTGGCTATGCAAATTTGATGAGGCTCACGACGGACGCTTACCAACATGCGTTCGAGGGCGGAGACGTCATCGTTTCAACAACCACCCTCTTCGCCCACCAAGAGGGGCTTATCGTGCTCACCGGTGGCCCTGACGGCGTCATCGATAAGGCACTGGCTGCAAACAACCTAAGCTTCGCCGAGACAGCTCTAAATTCGCTGAGAAGCGTCTTCGGCGACCGGCTCTATGTCGAGCTTCAGCGCCACGGCCTGGCGCAGGAGAGGGCGGTCGAGCCGCAACTGCTCAAGCTTGCTTACGACCTCGACCTGCCCATCGTCGCGACCAACGAACCTTATTTCGCCACGCAAGAGGATTTCGAGGCGCATGACGCGCTGATCTGCATCGCGGAGGGAAGCTATGTCGCCGTCGACGAGCGGCGCCGCTTGAGCCCCGAGCATTACTTCAAGACCAGCGCGCAAATGCGGGCGCTGTTCGCCGATCTGCCCGAGGCGCTGGACAACACCGTCGAGATCGCGCGCCGTTGCGCTTACCGGCCACTGCAACGCCAGCCGATCCTCCCGCCTTTCCTCACCGGCGGGGAAGCCTCGACTGCTCTCGGCGAGACCGAAGCGGCCGAGCTCAGGCGCCAGTCGGAAGCCGGGCTCAAGGAACGCATCGCCCAATACGGCGTGGCGCCTGGCTTTGACGCTGCGGCCTATGCCGAGCGGCTCGCCTTCGAGCTCGATGTCATCACCGGCATGAACTATCAGGGCTACTTCCTGATCGTCGCCGACTTCATCAAATGGGCCAAGGCCGAAGGCATCCCCGTTGGCCCCGGCCGTGGCTCCGGTGCGGGCTCTCTGGTCGCCTATGCGCTCACCATCACCGATCTCGATCCGATCCGCTTCGGCCTGCTGTTCGAGCGCTTCCTCAATCCCGAACGCGTGTCGATGCCCGATTTCGACATCGATTTCTGCCAGGACCGCCGCGACGAGGTGATCGCCTATGTGCGCGAGCGCTATGGTGCGCACCGCGTCGCCCACATCATCACCTTTGGCAAGCTGCAAGCGCGCGCCGTGCTGCGTGACGTCGGCCGCGTGTTGCAAATGCCCTATGGCCAGGTCGATAGGCTCTGCAAGCTCGTGCCGATGAACCCCGCCAATCCCGTCACCCTGCCGCAAGCCATCGCCGCCGAGCCGAGGCTGCAAGAGGCGCGCGACGCCGAACCGATCGTGGCGAAGCTGCTCGATATCGGCCAGCGGCTGGAGGGGCTCTACCGTCACGCCTCGACCCATGCCGCGGGCGTGGTCATCGCCGACCGGCCGCTGATCGACCTCGTGCCGCTCTACCGCGACGCGCGCGCGCAATTGCCGGCGACCCAGTTCAGCATGAAATGGGCGGAGGCCGCGGGGCTGGTGAAGTTCGATTTCCTGGGCCTCAAGACCCTCACCGTGATCGAGACCGCGCGGAAGCTGATCGCGCGGCGGGGCATCGACATCGACCCCGGCAAGCTGCCGCTCGACGACCCGGCGACGTTCGAACTGCTGCAGAAGGGCGACACGGTCGGCGTGTTCCAGCTCGAAGGTCAGGGCATGCGCGATGCGCTGCGCAAGCTGAAGCCGGACCGCTTCGAGGACATCATCGCCATCGTCGCGCTCTATCGTCCGGGCCCGATGGACAACATCGACTCCTATGTGAACCGCAAACACGGGCGCGAGGGCATCGAGAGCCTGCACGACACCATCGCGCCAATCCTGAGCGAGACCTATGGCGTCATCATCTACCAAGAGCAGGTGATGCAGATCGCCCAGGTGCTCTCCGGCTTCTCGCTCGGCGAGGCGGATCTTCTGCGTCGCGCCATGGGCAAGAAGATCAAGAAGGAGATGGCGGCGCAGAAAACCCGCTTCGTCGAAGGCGCGGTTGGCAATGGCGTCGAGCGCGGCCGCGCCGAATATATCTTCGAGCTGGTGGCGAAGTTCGCCGGCTACGGCTTCAACAAATCGCACGCGGCGGCCTACGCGCTGATCGCCTATCAGACCGCTTATCTGAAGGCCAACTACCCGACCGAGTTCATCGCCGCGTCGATGACGCTCGACATGGGCAATGCCGACAAGCTGAACGGCTTCGCGCAAGAAGCGCGGCGGCTCGGCATGCGCATCGAGCCGCCCTCGGTGAACCTCTCCGAGGTCGGCTTCATCCCGAGCGAGGGCGCCATCCGCTATTCGCTTGCCGCGCTGAAGAATGTCGGCCGCCACGCGGTCGAGCATATTTGCGCCGAGCGCGAGGCCAAGGGACCGTTCCGCGACCTTCGCGATTTCGCCCAGCGCATCGATCCGCATGCCCTCAACAAGCGGGCGCTTGAAACGCTCGCCGCTTCGGGCGCGTTGGAGGAGCTTGGTATCGACCGGGCGACCGCGTTCGCCAATGTCGATCGCATCCTCGCTCTCGCCCAACAGGCTCACCGCGACAAGCAGGCCGGGCAGGGCGCCTTGTTCGGGTCCGCCACGCCGGCGCCCGGCCAGGGCAAGGACCAGGCGCGGGGCAAACAGGATTTCCCTCAAGCCAAGCCCTGGGTGCCCACCGACCGGCTCTCGAAGGAATTCGAGGCGGTGGGCTTCTTCCTCACCGGTCATCCGCTCGACGACTACAGCGACGTGTTGGAAGCGCTCGGCGCCGACACTTGGCTCGAATTCGCAGGCAAGGCGCGGACGCGCCGCGTGGTCGGCACGCTCGCCGGCACCGTGCTGCATGCGCGCGAGCGCAAGGGCAAGAGCGGCAACGCCTATGCCTTCGTTGCGTTCTCGGACCCGACCGGCCAGTTCGAGGCGGTGGTGTTCTCCGAGGCCCTTGCCGCATCGCGCGCTCTGCTCGAACCGGGCACCGCCGTGCTGATCGATGTCGAAGCCGAGGCCGACGGCGAGACGGTCAAGGTGAGGGTGCAGCGCCTTGCCTCGCTGGAAAAGGCCGCCGAGGCGCGCCATGCCGGCATGAAGATCTATGTCGAGGACACCCGCGCGCTCGCGGCGCTCGCCGAGCAAGTGGGCGGCGAGGGGGGACAGGGGCAGTTCCGGCTCGTGCTTCGCCTGGGCGACCTCTCCAAGGAAGTCGAATTCGTGCTGCCGCAGGGCATCGACGCCACCCCCAAGCAGCGGAGCGCGCTTAAGCTGGTCGAGGGGGTCGCCGCGATCAGCGCGCTCTAGGGGCGCTTGAGCCTCAACTTCTGCGGGCGCTGGCCCTTGCCAAGCTTGGCGCGCCTCCCTATAAACCGCCCATCTCACACGCGGGATGCTAAAGCGTCACATAGGCGGTCATGCCCATGCGCTCGCTCCGGTGGTTGGGTTTTTTGGCCCAATCTTCCTTGTCCCGCGGCGGCCGAACCGGAAAAAGGAGTCAGCAGTCCAATGGCACTGCCTAATGTCACTATGCGTCAGCTGCTCGAGGCTGGCGTGCATTTCGGTCACCAGACCCATCGCTGGAACCCGAAGATGGCGCCGTTCATCTACGGCTCCCGCAACAACATCCACATCATCGATCTGACCCAGACCGTGCCGCTCCTGCATCAGGCGCTGCTCACGGTCTCGGACGTCGTCGCCAAAGGCGGCCGTGTTCTCTTCGTCGGCACCAAGCGGCAAGCCTCCGAGGCTGTCGCCGACGCCGCGAAGTCCTGCGCGCAATATTACGTCAATCACCGCTGGCTCGGCGGCACGCTGACCAATTGGCGCACCATTTCCAACTCGATCAAGCGGCTCAAGTCGCTCGAGGAGCTGCTGGCCGGCGACCATCACGGTCTCACCAAGAAGGAGCTGCTCCAGCTCACGCGCGAAAAGGACAAGCTCGAGCGCTCGCTTGGCGGCATCAAGGACATGGGCGCGTTGCCCGACCTGATGTTCGTCATCGATACCAACAAGGAATCGATCGCCATCGCCGAGGCGCGCAAGCTGCACATGCCGGTAGTGGCGGTGGTCAACTCCAATTGCGATCCGGATGGCATCAGTCATCCCATCCCCGGCAACGACGACGCCGGTCGCGCCATCACGCTCTATTGCGACCTGATCTCGCGCGCCGCCATCGACGGCATCGAGCGGGCGCAAGGCGCCGTGGGCATGGATCTTGGCGCCGCCGAGGAGCCCCTGGCCGATCCCGCGCTCGAGGGCGAGGAAGACGGCGAGCGCCCGGCCGCCGACCGGCGCCCAAAGAAGAAGCCGGCGCGAGCCGATGGCAGAGGGCCGGGCAGAGGTGGCCCGCGGCCCGATGGCAAGCGGCCGGCGCGCAAGCCTAGGGGTCCGTCCGACACCGAAGGCGCCGCGGCTCGAGACGAAGGTTAAGTGCGATGGCGACAATTTCGGCAACCATGGTGAAGGACCTGCGCGATAAGACGGGCGCGGGCATGATGGATTGCAAGGCGGCGCTTGCCGAGACCAAGGGCGACGTCGAGGCCGCGGTCGATTGGCTCAGAACCAAGGGTCTCGCCAAGGCCGCCAAGAAGGCCGGCCGCGTCGCCGCGGAAGGTTTGATCGGTCTTGCCGGCGACGCGAAACAGGCGGCGCTGGTCGAGGTCAACTCCGAGACGGATTTCGTCGCCCGCAACGCGGCATTCCAGAAGATGGCGTCGGGCATCGCCGAGGCTGCGCTTCAGGCCAAGGGAGATTTCGACAAGCTGTCTAAGGCCAAGTTTCCGGGTGGCAGCGCTACCGTTGCCGACACCGTCAAGGAGATGGTCGGCTCGATCGGCGAGAACATGACGCTTCGCCGCGCCGCGTATCTCACCGCCAAGGACGGCGCCGTCGCCAGCTACATGCACAACGCGATCGCGCCTGGCCTCGGCAAGATCGGCGTCATCGTCGCGCTCGAGTCGAAGGGCAACCCGGAGGACGTCAAAGCCTTCGGCCGTCAGGTCGCCATGCATATCGCTTTCGCCAATCCGCAAAGCCTCGATGTCGACGGTTTGGACAAGACCCTTATCGAGCGCGAGCGCGCGGTGCTGACCGAGCAGGCCAAAGAGTCGGGCAAGCCACCGCAAGTCATCGAGAAGATGGTCGAGGGCCGCCTGCGGAAATTCTACGAGGAGGTCGTGCTTCTCGCACAGCCCTTCGTGCACGATTCCGAGCAGACCGTGGCCAAGGCCATGGAGGCCGCCGGCAAGACGGCCGGCGCGCCGATCAAGATCACAGGTTTCCACCGGTTTGCCTTGGGCGAGGGGATCGACCGCGCGGAAACCGATTTTGCGGCCGAGGTTGCCGCGGCGGCCTCGCAATCTTAGGGTGAAGGGCGTGCGGGGGCAGCCTGTCCATGCGCGCTCGCCAACCCGCCACTCGCGCCGGAGTTTGAGCTGATGGCAAAGCCTCAAGCGGCCGCAACACTTCGCTATCGGCGAATCCTGCTCAAATTGTCGGGCGAGGCGCTCGCTGGCGACAGAGGCTTCGGCATCGATCTTGGGGTGATCGCCGGGATCGCCCGCGATGTTGCCGTGGCTGCCGCTTCGGGCGCCGAGATTTGCCTCGTGATCGGCGGCGGCAACATCTTTCGCGGGCTGATGGCGGCGGAAGTCGGCATCGACCGGGCACGCGCCGACTATATGGGCATGTTGGCCACGGTGATGAACGCGCTCGCGCTGCAGACGGCGATCGAGCGCGAGGGGACCCCGGCGCGGGTGCTCTCGGCCATCCCGATGCCTACCATTTGCGAATCCTATATCCGCGACAAGGCACTCGATCATCTGGCCAAGGGCCGGGTGGTGATCTTCGCCGGAGGCACCGGCAACCCGTTCTTCACCACGGACACGGCAGCCGCGCTGCGTGCGGCGGAGATGGGCTGCGAGGCGCTGTTCAAGGCCACCCAGGTTGACGGCGTCTATTCCGCCGACCCGCAAAAGACGCCAAACGCCCGCCGCTACGAGACGCTCAGCTATGACGATGTCCTTAAGCACGATCTGCGCATCATGGATGGTGCCGCAATCGCCCTTGCCCGGGACAATCGGATTCCGATAATTGTGTTTTCCATCAAGAGCCAAGGCAGCTTGGCTCTCGCATTGCAGGGAAAGGGCTCCTCGACCACGATAGATGGCGGCAAGGGAGCTTAGGAAACGCGGAGGTTCGGCCGAGTTGCGCTGTCAAGTGGCGCGCCCGGCGGAGCAGGGAAGGCGACATGTCGAGCTTCGACCTTAAGGAGATCGAGCGGCGGATGCGTGGTGCCCTCGGCGTGCTGAAGCAGGAATTCGGCGGATTGCGCACCGGCCGCGCCAATGCGAGCCTGCTGGACCCGATCATGGTCACGGCCTACGGCAACCCCATGGCGCTCAATCAGCTCGCCACCATCAACGTTCCTGAGCCAAGACTCATCACCGTGCAGGTCTGGGACCGCAGCCAGGTCGGCGCCGTCGAGCGCGCCATCAGGGAGTTGGATTTGGGGCTCAACCCGGTGGTCGAGGGACAGCTCATGCGCCTACCGATCCCCGAGCTGAACCAGGAGCGGCGGCAGGAGATCGCCAAGGTCGCGCACAAATATGCCGAGCAGGCGCGCATCGCCGTGCGCAATGTGCGCCGCGACGGCATGGAGCATCTGAAGAAGGCCGAGAAAGATCACGAGATGGGCAAGGACGAGCACCACTCGCTTTCGACCAAGGTGCAAGAGTTAACCGACAAGATCATCAAGGAAATCGACGAGGCCCTTGCCAGCAAGGAAGCCGAGATTATGCAGGTCTAATTGCGCAAGATCAGAGGAAGCGCCCTTACCCCTAACCCGGAGCAGCCGAACGTGACGCTTGCGGTGGATAAGCTTGCTTGGCAATCGGCCGACAGACCGGCGGTGCGCCATGTTGCGATCATCATGGACGGCAATGGACGCTGGGCCGCCGAGCGCGGCCTGCCCCGCGCCGAAGGCCATCGTCAGGGCGTGGAAAGCGTGCGGCGCACGGTCGAGGCCGCGCTCGATCTCGGCATCACCCATCTCACCTTGTTCAGCTTCTCGTCGGAAAACTGGTCCCGGCCCAAGCATGAGATCAGCGATCTGTTCGGTCTGTTGCGCCGCTTCATCCGCCGCGATCTCGCCGACTTGCATAAGAACGGCGTGAAGATCCGCGTGATCGGCACGCGCTCGGGGCTCGATGCCGACTTGTTGAGGATGCTCGACGACGCCGTCGAGCTCACCAAGGACAACGTCGCGCTCAATCTCACCATCGCCTTCAATTACGGTGCCCGCGACGAGATCGCCCGCGCCGCGCGCCGCATCGCCGAGGACGTGGCGAAGGGCGCCCTCGCTCCCGCCGAGGTAACGGAGGCGCGGCTCGGGGGCTATCTCGACACGGCCGACGTTCCCGACCCCGACCTCTTGATCCGCACGAGTGGCGAGCTTCGCCTGTCGAACTTCCTGCTCTGGCAGCTTGCCTATGCCGAGTTCGTGTTCATCGATGTGTATTGGCCGGACTTCTCGCGCGAGCAGCTGGAAGCGGCGATCGCCGAATATCAGCGGCGCAGCCGGCGCTTTGGCGGCACCTCCGCGAGATCCACTGCGTGACGCGGGTAAAATCGGTTTCCGACAACGGCCGCGAGGGCGAAGCTCGCCGAAGGCCCGAATTGGCGATCCGCTTGGCCTCGGCCGTCGTGCTGGCCGCGCTGGCGATCGGCGCAATCCTCTACCAGCCTTGGACCTTCCTCATTCTCGTCATGGTGGGCAGCCTGCTCGTCGCCTGGGAATGGGGGCAACTGACCCGCGGCAACGGCTTTGACGGCACGGCGCTGATCTCCGGGGGCAGCGTCGCCATTGTGGCCATCCTGGTCTTTCTCGGCCGCCCCGATCTTGCCCTCTTCGTGCTGGCCGCGGCGGCGGCGGTCATCGGGCTGACGCCTGTTTCGACCGGCCGCAGCATCTGGCCGCTCGCCGGTCTCGCTTACGCGGCGCTGCCAGCCGCGGCGCTCTTGTTTCTCCGCGGCGACGCCGTTTGGGGCGCCACCGCCGCGCTCTATCTTTTTGCCGTAGCCTGGGCCACGGACACCGCCTCTTATGCCGCCGGGAGCCTGCTTGGTGGGCCCAAGCTCGCACCACGAATCTCGCCTAAGAAAACCTGGAGCGGGTTTATCGTCGGCGCCTTGACTCCCGCCCTCGTCGGTTATGCTTTCGCCGAGGCGCTTAAGGAGACTTCGGCGGTGAAGCTTTCGCTGGTGAGCATCGTGCTCGCGCTCGCGTGCCAAATGGGCGATTTGCTCGAGAGCGCCGTGAAGCGGCGCTTCGGAGCCAAGGATGCGAGTCAGCTGATCCCTGGTCATGGTGGCTTGCTCGACCGCATCGACGGCCTCCTGCTTGCCGCCATCGTGGCGGCGCTTATCGCCCTCCGCGATCCGGCGAGCCCCGGCCGCGGCCTGCTGATTTGGTGAACCCCGTGCTTCCGTCCTTCACATCGCTCAGCATCGAGATCGAGACCAGGGCGGTCAGGCTGCCGCGACGGATTTCCGTGCTGGGCGCCACCGGCTCGATCGGCGAGAGCACGCTCGACCTGATCGGTCGCAACCCTTCTGCCTATCAGGTCGTCGCCCTCACCGGCGGCCAGAACGCCGCTCGCCTCGCCGAGCTCGCCATCATGCATCGCGCTGAGCTGGCCGTGATTGCCGACCCAGGAGGTTACACCGCTCTGCGCGACAGGCTGGCCGGCACCGACATCGAGGTCGGGGCAGGGGAGGACGCCCTGCTCGAAGCCGCCAGCCGGCCGGCCGATTGGATCATGGCGGCGATCGTCGGCGCGGCTGGGCTCAAACCGACGCTCCAAGCCGTGCGGCAGGGCACGCTCACCGCGCTTGCCAACAAGGAGTGCCTGGTCTGCGCGGGTGATATCTTCATGACCGAGGTGGAGCGCGCCAAGACGACGCTGCTTCCCGTCGATTCGGAGCATTCGGCCGCCATGCAGGTGATGACCGGGACGCAGCCCGAGCGGATCGAGCTGGTGTGCCTCACCGCCTCGGGCGGGCCGTTCCGCTCGTGGAGCCGCGAACAGATGCGTGCCGCGCGACCCGAGCAGGCGCTCAACCATCCCAACTGGTCGATGGGGCCCAAGGTCACGATCAATTCGGCGACGCTGATGAACAAGGGGCTCGAGTTGCTGGAAGCACATCACCTCTTCGGGCTAGCGCCGGACAAGCTCGACGTTCTGATCCATCCGCAGTCGATCGTGCATTGCCTCGTGCATATGAGTGACGGGTCGGTCCTCGCGCAAATGGCCTGCCCGGACATGCGCACGCCCATCGCCTATAGCCTGGCCTGGCCCGAGCGCATGCACGCTCCCACCAAGCGGCTCGATCTGGCCTCTCTCGGCACGCTCAGCTTCGAAACCCCAGATGAGGAGCGATTCCCCGCGCTCAAGCTCGCCCGCGAAGTCTTGGCGGAGGGCGGAAGCGCCGGCACCGTGCTCAATGCCGCCAATGAAGTGGCTGTGGAAGCGTTTCTCTCCGGGCGAATCGGCTTCCTTTCCATCGCCGGCTTGGTCGAGGCGACGCTTGCGGCGAACGGCGGATTGACTACATCTCACCGTGGAAGCGTCGATGACGTGCTCGCCATCGACGCCGAGGCGCGGGCCGCGGCCCGGTCTTTTTTGGCGCGGTTTGCTTAACCCGGACGGCCGGGCTAAGAAGGGTCAAATTTCAAGGATAAACCCATATCGATGCACACCCTGGTTCAACTTTCCGGCTTCGGCGACACGTTGCTCCACTATCTTCTCCCGTTCCTCTTCGTGCTTACCGTCGTGGTCTTCGTCCACGAGCTCGGCCATTTCCTCGTGGCTCGATGGTGCGGCGTGGCAATCAAGACCTTCTCGATCGGCTTCGGTCCCGAGATTGTGGGCTTTAACGACCGGCACGGCACGCGCTGGCGGCTGTCCTGGATTCCCCTCGGCGGCTACGTCAAGTTCATCGACGACGAGAATGCCGCGAGCGCGGGTCAGAAATCGCCCGAGGAATTGACGCCGGAGGAGCGGGCCCACAGTTTCCGGGGCAAGTCCTTAGGCCAGCGCGCGGCCATCGTCGCCGCCGGACCGATCGCCAATTTCGTTCTCGCGGTCGTCATCTTCACCATGATCTTCGGCATTTTCGGCGAGAGAATCACCGCGGCGAAGGTCGACATCGTCACTCCCGGAAGCGCCGCGGAGCGAGCTGGCTTCCTGCCGGGCGATAAGGTCTTGAGCATCGACGGCCAAGCCATCGAGAGCTTCAGCGAGATGCAGCGCATCGTGGGCACGAGCCCCGATCAGCCGCTGCATTTCGTGGTCGAGCGCCAGGGCAAGACAATCGACATCACCGCGACTCCCGAGCGCAAGGAAATCACCGACAATTTCGGCAACGTCATTCGACTCGGGCTGCTGGGAATTCAGCGTAACGCCTCTGCCGACGATTGGACGCTCAAGCGCCACGATCCGGTCACCGCGTTCGTGATGGCGGTAAAGGAGTGCTATTTCGTCGTCTCCCGCTCGCTGGGGTATCTCTACGACGTCGTCACCGGGCGGGAATTGGCCGACCAGTTGGGCGGCCCAATTCGCATCGCCCAAGTCTCGGGGCAGGTGGCAACCGCAGGCTTTGTCGCGTTGCTCAACCTTGCCGCGATCATCTCCGTCAGTATTGGGCTGTTGAATTTGTTCCCGATACCTATGCTCGATGGAGGACATCTTCTGTTCTACGGCATCGAAGCCATCAGGGGACGGCCATTGAGCGAAAGCACTCAAGAAATCGGCTTCCGCATCGGACTCGCTTTTGTGCTGATGCTGATGATCTTTGCAACCTGGAATGACTTGATTCACTTGAAATTTTTGTGAGAGTGCCGGTTTGAGACAAAGCGCTTCGCGGGGGCCTTAGGGCCCCCGTTGGCGTAATGCGGCGGGAATCAAAAATCGGCCACAAAACAGTGGCCAGTTTGGTTCCTGAAGCCGTAGCGGCGGCGGGGATCCGGCTCGAGGGGAAGACACCAGTAATGGTGCGGTGGACGTTGGCCAGAGGGCTGCTTGCGGCCCTCCTTGTGTTGAGTAGCGTCCCGCTCTCGCTGGCTCTGAGCGCCAGCTTTGGCGACCTTTCCGCGCACGCCCAAGGCGTTATCCAGGATATCCGCGTCGAAGGCAGCCGGCGGGTCGAGCCCGAGACGGTCCGCTCCTACCTCACCTTCTCCACCGGCGACGCTTACGATCCCGCGCAAATCGACGAATCGCTGAAGGCGCTGTTCGCCACCGGCCTATTCCAGGACGTGCGCATCCGCCGCGAGGGCACGACGATCGTCATCGTCATCGTCGAGAACCCGATTGTTAGCCAGGTGGCGTTCGAGGGGAATCGGGAAGTCGAGGACGACACCCTGGCTTCCGAAGTGCAGCTCAAGCCACGCGCGGTCTATACCCGCGCCCGCGTGCAAGCCGACGTGCAGCGCATCCTCACCGTTTATCGCCGCCAAGGCCTCTACGCGGCGCGGGTCGATCCCAAGGTCATCAACCTCGATAACAACCGTATCGATGTCGTGTTCGAGATCAACGAGGGCCCGATCACCAAGGTGCGCGCCATCAATTTCATTGGCAACGTGGCGTTCAGCGATTCGCAACTCCGCTACGTGATCGCCACCACGCAGACCAACATCTTGAGCTTTCTCAAGGGCACCAACATCTACGATCCGGACCGCCTCAATCTCGACCGTGAGCTGCTCAGGCAGTTTTATCTGAAGAGCGGCTATGCCGATGTGCGTATTCTGTCGGCCACCGCAGATCTCGACCGTGACGGCCGCGGCTTCTTCATCACTTTCACCATCGACGAAGGCGAGCGCTACAGGTTCGGCACCGTCAACATCGAGAGCGCGCTGCCGTCGCTCAACATCGACAATCTCGGCGGTTACATCCTCACCAAGACCGGGCGCGTCTACAATGCCGAAAAGGTGGAGAAGACGATCGAGGCGTTGACCATCGGTGTGTCTTTGCAGGGTTACGCCTTCGGTCAGGTCAAGCCACGCTTCGATCGTGACGAGACGAACCACATTATGAATATCACCTTCGGTATCGACGAAGGCCCGCGCATCTATATCGAGCGCATCAACATCGTCGGCAATTTCCGTACCGAGGATAACGTCATCCGGCGTCAATTCCGCCTTGCCGAGGGCGACGCCTTTAACCGCCTCTTGGTCGAATCGGCCCGCAAGCGATTGCGCGCGCTTGGCTTCTTTAAGACCGTGGAGGTCGAGCCGCAGCCCGGCAGCGCGCCCGACCGGGTGATCATCGTGGTGAAGGTGGAGGAGCAGCCGACCGGCGAACTGTCCTTCGGCGCCGGTTACTCCACGAGCGAAGGCATCATCGGCGATATCAGCGTCACCGAGCGCAACCTGATGGGCAAAGGCCAATATGTCAGGCTCGGTTTCTCGGGAAGCCTTGACCGCGCCCAGGTCGATTTCAGCTTCACCGAGCCGTATTTCCTCGATCGCAATCTCGCCGCGGGTTTTGACGTATTCCACAAAGAGGTCGATCTTCAGAGTGTCGCCTCGTTCAATCAGCGCGACACCGGCGGCAATCTCAGACTCGGCTTCCCGCTCTACGAAAACACGCAGATGGGCTTGCGCTATAGATTCGAACGCGAGGAAATCTTCAACGTGGCCAACAACGCGTCTCTCGCCGTACAGCAATCGGAAGGAATTTCCTACGTCTCCAGCATTGGTTACACCATTGCGTACGATACGCGAAATATACCCAACTCTCCGACCAGCGGTGTTTTCACGTCATTCTCGCAAGACTTGGCTGGTCTTGGCGGCGATGTGAATTACTTCCGGTCCGTCGTAGACGCTCGCGGTTATTATCCGATCACCAACAAGATCACCTTGGTCGGTCGTGGACAGGCTGGTTCGGTCACAGGGTGGGGCGGAGAGGATGTCCGCTTGACCGATCTCTTCTTCAAGGGCGGCGAGACGATCCGTGGGTTCGAGCGCGCCGGCTACGGCCCGCGCGATGCCTGCGAAAATCCTAAGCACCGGAGAGCGCATCAAAAACTGCTCACGCGATTCCCTCGGTGGGGAGCTCTTCTGGGCCACCACCGCGGAGGTGCGTTTCCCCTTCCCATTCGTCCCCGACAGCATCGGTATGCAGGGCGCGTTTTTCGTCGACGCGGGCTCTCTGTGGCAGCCGGGCGCAGCTGGCCGTGCACGCTGTCAATGAGGAGGGCAGCTTCATCTTCGACAGCGCGGCAGTACGCTTATCCACGGGATTCAGCCTCATCTGGCAATCGCCGCTTGGCCCACTCCGTGCCGATATTGCGCAGGCTCTGCTCAAAGAGAGCTTCGACAAAACCGAGGTCTTCCGCTTCGGCGCTTCAACGAACTTCTAAAGCAAGCGATTTCCAGATATGGCTTCGCGTCATGGCCCATGTCGCGGCGCGCGCCGCTGAGACTTCGATGGAACATCCTGGCTTCTTCGAGCGTGCCGGCCCCTTCGCCCTAGGTGCCGTCGCCGCCGCGGCCAACGCCAAGCTCGCCGATGGCGTCGATCCCGATCTCGCCCTGAAGGATGTGAGACCCCTCGACGAGGCGGGCGAGGGCGACCTCTCATTTGTCGACAACCCGAAATATCTCCCGGCCTTCGCGACTACGGGCGCGAGTGCCTGCCTCGTCGCGCCCAAATTTGCCAATCAGGCGCCCGCAGCCACGGCATGCCTTGTGACGCCGGAGCCCTACCGAGGCTTCGCGCGGGCTCTTCTCCTGTTTTACCCGGATGCCCTCAAACCGAAGGCCGCGGCCGGAGGCGGCTTACAGGTGCATCCGACCGCCAGACTTGAGCCAGGCGCGATCGTTGAGGCGGGGGCGGTGGTCGGGCCCGAGGCACGGATCGGGCAGGGGACGACAATTGCGGCCGGCAGCGTCATCGGTTACCGCGTGCATATCGGGCGGAACTGCTATATCGGCCCGAACGCCTCGGTAACCCACGCCCTGATCGGTAACCATGTCACTATCCATGCCGGCACGGCCATCGGCCAGGACGGCTTCGGCTTCGCCATGGGCAAGACGGGCCATCTGAAAGTGCCGCAAATCGGCCGAGTCATTATCCAGGATGGGGTCGAAATCGGCGCCAATTCCACCGTCGACCGGGGCGCCTTGCGCGACACGGTGATCGGAGAGGGCACGAAAATTGATAATCTCGTGCAAATCGGGCACAACGTGGTGATTGGAAGGCATTGCATCATCGTTGCTCAAACCGGTATTTCAGGAAGCGCGCAACTCGGCGATTTCGTAGCGCTCGGGGGCCAGGTCGGCGTGGTAGGCCACGTCAGGATCGGTGCTGGCGCGCAGATTGCGGCGAGCAGCAATGTGCGGGGCGACGTGCCGCCGGGCGTCAGATGGGGAGGCACCCCAGCCAAGCCCGTGCGTCTCTGGTTCCGTGAGCTGACGCTGCTGCAAAAGCTTGCCGAGCGTAAGGATTTGAAGCTTGATCAGGGCGAGGGCGGAAATGGGACCAGCGATTAGCCGGGTCGCCGCACTTGTCCAAGGAGCGGTTGTTGATGAATGAGAGCGGAGTGAAATCGAAGCTCGGGAAGGCGGAGATCACCGACATCCTGAAGCTTCTGCCGCATCGTTATCCTTTTCTCATGGTCGACCGCATCGTCGACATGGATGGCGACCGCTCGGCCACCGGCATCAAGAACGTGACCGCCAACGAGCCGTATTTCCAGGGTCACTTTCCCGGCAATCCGGTGATGCCCGGGGTACTCCTCATCGAAGGCATGGCGCAGACCGCCGGTGCTCTGTGCATGCGTCATATCGAGGAGTTCAAGGAACCGCCGCTCGTCTATTTCATGGCGATCGACAAAGCCAGGTTCCGCCGGCCCGTGGTGCCCGGCGACACGGTTTATTACCACGTGCAAAAAATGCGCAACCGCGGACGCGTGTGGCGCTTCCGGGCGCAAGCCCAGGTCGACGGCAACCTCGTCGCAGAAGCCGAGGTCAGCGCAGTCATCGTCGAGACATAGTCAGGGCGAGCATGGTCAAAGTTCATGCGACCGCCCTGGTGGATCCAGGCGCGAAACTCGGGACGAATGTCGAGATCGGTCCATTTTGTGTGATCGGTCCGCATGTGGTGCTCGGCGACGGCGTCGTCGTGCATTCCCACGCCAGCATCACCAGCCGCACGACGCTCGGCGCCGGCTGCAAGGTGTTTCCCTTCGTGTCGCTCGGGGCCGCGCCCCAGGACATCAAATTCCACGACGAGCCGAGCACCCTCACCATCGGTTCGAACACGCTGATCCGCGAGTATGTCACGATCAATCCGGGCACCGAGAGAGGCCACATGGCGACCAAGGTCGGCGCCAATTGCTTCCTGATGATCGGCTGCCACATCGCCCACGACTGCGACATCGGCGACAACGTCACGCTGGTGAACGGCGCGACCTTGGGCGGACATGTCGCGATCGGCGAAGGCGCCATCATCGGCGGACTCTCGGCCGTGCACCAATATGTCCGCATCGGCGCTTACGCTTTTGTCGGCGGCATGTCCGGCATCACCGCCGACGTCATCCCGTTCGGCATGGCGATTGGCAACCGCGCCAATCTCTGCGGCCTCAACATTGTCGGACTGAAGCGCAAAGGCTTCCCGCGCGAGCAAATCCACGAGCTGCGTCAGGCGTATCGCATGCTGTTCGCGAGCGAAGGCACGCTGATGGAGCGGCTCGAGGACGTGGAGCCCATGTTCGAAAAGAATCCCCTGGTCAAGCAGATCATCGACTTCATCAAGACCCAATCGGAGCGCTCGTTCTGCGTGCCCAACAATGCCGCAACGCCAAGCCCATGACAGCATCGCGCGCGACCCGCGTGACGGTCGAAGGATAGAAGGCCCGCTCGGCATCATTGCCGGAGGCGGTTTGCTTCCTTGCCTGATCGCCGACTCCGCCACTGCCCGCGGGCTCGATCTGCATATTGTCGGCATTCGCGGCGAGGCCAGCGAGGAGATCGAGCGTTTCCCGCATACCTGGATCAAGTGGGGCGAGATCGGCAAGCTGTTCACCGCGCTCGACGGCAGAGGCTGCCGCGATCTCGTCATCATCGGCGGCGTGACGCGCCCCGATCCCGCGAATATCCGACTCGATCTCGGCGCCATCCGCAACCTGCCCTTCCTCGTCAGTCTCGGCATCGGTGGCGACGATCACGTGCTGTCGCGCGTCGTCCGCTTCTTCGAGAGCAAGGGCTACCGGGTGCATGGCGCTGGCGACGTAGCCCCTGAGCTTCTGGCCGGCGAGGGGACGCTCGGCGACAAGGCGCCCTCGGCCGAGGACCGCGCCGACATCGCGACCGGATTCCGTGTGGTCAGCGCACTCGGTCGCCTCGATGTCGGCCAGGCGGCCGTCGTGGCCAAGAACTATGTGCTTGCCGTGGAAGCCGCCGAAGGCACCGACGCCATGCTCGCCCGTTGCGCCGGGCTACGCGAAATCGGCAGGATCAAACAGCGCGCCAGAAGCGGGGTCCTGGTCAAGGCGCCGAAGCCGGGACAAGAAGAGCGTGTCGACCTGCCGACCATTGGCCCCGAGACCGTGCGCAACGCCGCAGCCGCCGGTCTTGCCGGGATAGCGGTCGCGGCAGGGCGTGTTTTGATGGCCGAGCACGCGGCAACCATCGCGGCCGCCAATCGGCACGGGCTCTTTCTGGTGGGCGAGCGGCTGACCGACGAGGGCGGCGCCTAGCGCGCGTCCGCCGGCACGTAGCTCCGCTCGGTCTCTCCGGTATAGAGCTGACGCGGCCTGCCGATGCGCTGCATCGGGTCCTCGATCATCTCCTTCCACTGGGCGATCCAGCCGACCGTCCGCGCGATGGCGAACAGCACGGTGAACATGTCGGTCGGGAAGCCGAGCGCCTTCAGCGTGATGCCGGAGTAGAAGTCGATATTCGGATAGAGCTTCTTCTGGATGAAATAATCGTCGGAAAGCGCGATCCGCTCGAGCTCCATCGCAACCTTGAGAATCGGATCGTCGCCGTGACCCACCGCGTCGAGCACCTCATGGCAAGTCTTCTGCATGATCTTCGCGCGGGGATCGTAGTTCTTGTAAACGCGGTGGCCGAAACCCATCAGCCGGAACGAGTTGTTCTTGTCCTTGGCGCGCTTGATGAATTCCGGAATGCGGTCGACCGTGCCGATCTCCTGCAGCATCTGCAACGCCGCCTCGTTGGCGCCGCCGTGCGCGGGACCCCACAGACACGCGATGCCGGCTGAAATGCAGGCGAAGGGATTGGCGCCGGACGAGCCGGCAAGCCGCACCGTCGAGGTCGAGGCATTCTGCTCGTGATCGGCATGCAGGATCAGGATGCGGTCCATGGCGCGCGCAAGGATTGGATCGACTTTGTATTCCTCGCACGGCACCGCGAAGCACATATGCAGGAGGTTCGCAGAGTATTTCAGCTCGTTCCTCGGATAGATGAAAGGCTGGCCGATCGAATATTTGTAGGCCATGGCCGCGATGGTCGGCATCTTCGCGATCATGCGGATGCTCGCCATTTCCCGCTGCATCGGATCCTTGATGTCGATCGAGTCGTGATAGAACGCCGACAGCGCGCCGACTACGCCGACCATGACCGCCATCGGATGCGCGTCCCGGCGGAACCCGGTGTAGAACCGCGTCATCTGCTCGTGCACCATGGTGTGCTTGACGATGCGGTTGTCGAACGCGAGGTATTGCTCGCGGGTCGGCAGTTCGCCGTAAAGCAGCAAATAGCAGGTCTCGATGAAACTGCCGTGCTCGGCGAGCTGATCGATCGGATAGCCGCGATAGAGCAGGATGCCCTTGTCGCCGTCGATGAAAGTGATCTTCGACTCGCAGCTCGCCGTGGACGTAAAGCCCGGATCGTAAGTAAAGCACCCGGTGTCCTGGTAAAACGTATTGATGTCGATCACGTCGGGGCCCAGCGTGCCCTTGCGGATCGGCAAGTCGTACTGCGCGCCGTCGATCAAGACAGATGCCTCGGCAGCGCCCGACGCGCGGAGGTTTTCTGCGACGCTCATCTAAAGGCTCCTCTAATTGTGCTGAGGAAGATGCTCACCAACGAACGCAGTAAATTTCCAACAGTTGCGACTTGGCGAACTCACTTATTGCGCTGCCACATATATTCGCCCCGATTTTCCCGCAGTGCAACAAGCGAACATGCTTAAAAGTTAAGCAGTTAAGTAGTTTTTCCTGCATGCACCTGATCGCCGATGCGGGCAAGCGATTCCTCCCGTCCGAGTACGGTGAGAACGTCGAAGATTCCTGGCGATGTCGACCGGCCCGTCAGCGCGGCTCTGAGCGGCTGGGCGACCTTGCCGAGCTTGTAACCCGTCTCGTCGGCAAATTGCCGCACCGCGGTCTCGAGCGCCTCTTGCGTCCAGCTCTCGACGCTTGCAAGTCGCGGCGAGAGCGCGGCAAGCGTCTCGCGGCCGCCCTCGTCCAAAATCCTGCTCGCCATCTCATCGGTCGGCAACGGGCGCGTGGCGAAGAGAAAGGCGGCGTTGTCGAGCAGCTCGACCAGCGTGCCGGCGCGCTCTTTCAATCCCGGCATGGCGCGCTCGAGCTTCTGCCAGCCGTCGTCCCCGATCCGCGCCGCCAGCGCCGCCCCGTCGGGAAGCTCGGGCACCAGCGCCTTCAAGTGCTGGACGATCTCCGGGTCGGGCGTAACGCGGAGATAATGGCCGTTCAGATTTTCCAGCTTGGCGAAGTCGAAGCGCGCGGCCGATCGCCCGATTGCATCGAGATCGAACCAATTGACCATCTCATCGGTCGACATGATCTCGGCATCGCCGTGACTCCAGCCGAGCCGCACGAGATAGTTGCGCAGCGCCGCGGGCAGATAGCCCATGGCGCGATAGGCATCGACGCCGAGCGCGCCATGCCGCTTCGACAGCTTGGCGCCGTCGGGCCCGTGAATCAGCGGCACATGCGCATAGATCGGCGTCGTCCAGCCGAGCGCCTTGAAGATCTGCGTCTGCCGCGCCGCGTTGGTGAGATGGTCGTCGCCACGGATGACATGGGTGATACCCATGTCGTGATCGTCCACCACGACCGAGAGATTGTAGGTCGGTGTGCCGTCGCTGCGCAGGATGACGAGATCGTCGAGATCCTTGTTGGCGAAGACCACGCGGCCCTGCACGCGATCCTCGATCACCGTCTCGCCTTCGCGTGGCGCCTTGAAGCGGATCGCCGGTTCGATACCCGCCGGCGCCGCCGACGGATCGCGATGCCGCCAGGTGCCGTCATAGCCCGGAGCGCGGCCCTCGGCGCGGGCGCGCTCGCGCATGGCCTGCAGCTCTTGCGGGCTCGCATAGCAGCGATAGGCATTGCCTTGGGCAAGCAGCTGCTCGGCGATCTCGCGATGCCGCTCGGCGCGCGTCAACTGGTAGACCGGCTCGCCATCCCAGTCGAGCTCGAGCCAGCGCAGACCGTCGAGGATGGCGAGGATCGCGCCCTCGGTCGAGCGCGCCTGGTCGGTATCCTCGATGCGGAGCAGCATCTTGCCGCCGGTGTGCTTGGCATAAAGCCAATTGAACAGCGCCGTGCGCGCGCCGCCGATATGCAAATAGCCGGTCGGCGAGGGCGCAAAACGCGTGATGACCTTTTCGCTCATGCTGTCGGCGAGCTTCTCGACTGAAGGTTAGGGGGTTAGCGCGGTCGTGATGTAGCATAGGGGCGGATGCGGGGTAAGGGCAGGGCGGAGGCCGCGAACTGCCCGGTGTTAAGCATCGGCCATGCCGGAGTGGGGCGACGAGGAGAGGGGCGGTGAAGATCGCCTGGGCGGGACGCGCAAGCAGGGCTGCTGTCGGTGCTCGACCGGCCGGCTCTCACCATGCGCAATGTCGCCCTGGCGGCGCTCGCCATTCTCCTCGTCGCGCCGGAATCGTTGTTCGACCCGAGCTTCGAGATGTCGTTTGCGGCCGTGGTCGCCCTCGTCGCGCTGTATGAGTGGCTCTCCGCGCGGAGCCGGGAGAGGCTCGGCGACGTAAGCCTATTGTGGGGAACCTTACGCAAAGGCTGGGCGATGATCTCCGGCGCCGCGATCACGACGCTGGTCGCCGGCGCGGCGATCACCCCGTTTGCCATCTACCACTTTCATCGGATGACGCATTACGGGTTGATCGCCAATCTGATCGCGGCGCCGCTCGTCAGCCTCCTGATCATGCCGATGGCGGTGCTGAGCCTGATCGCCATGCCGTTCGGCCTGGAAGCCTGGCCGCTGCGGGCCATGGGGCTCGGCATCGAGCTGATGGTGGGCGCCGGCGAATGGGTGGCGTCTTGGCCCGGCGCCGTCACCATCCTTCCCGCGATCTCGGGCTCGGGCCTCGTCCTGATCGTGCTGGGCGGCTTGTGGGTCTGCCTCTGGCAGACGCGCACCCGCGCGCTCGGCCTCGTCATCGCCGCCTTCGGTATCGCGCTCGCGCCGGGAAGCGAGCGGCCTGACATTCTCATCGAGCGGGAAGGCGCCACGGCGGCGCTCAGGTCCGACAGCGGCAATCTCGTCTTTCCGCCGGCGACGGCCGCAAACTACAGTGTCGACAATTGGCTGCTCGCGGACGGCGATGACCGCGACGCGGCCGCCGCTTCATCCGGCGAGGCCACCTTCCGCTGCGACAGCCTCGGCTGCATCGGCACGGTCAAAGGCAAGACCGTTGCGCTCATTCGCCATGAGGGAGCGGTCGAGGAGGATTGCCGCATCGCCGATATCGTCATCGCACCCTTCACCATCGGCGAGAGGTGCCGCGCAGCCCGGGTGATCGTCGATCGGCGTGTGCTGAAGGCTGAGGGCGCGCACGCGCTCTATATTGAGGGCCTGTCGATCAGGACCGAGACGGTCGCGGCCTGGCGCGGGCATCGGCCTTGGGTTCCCGATAGGGCCAGCGTGAGGAGCGCACCGCACAGTCGGCTGGACCCCTTCGCAGATGAGGGAGACGATGCAGCCGACAGGAGCCTCAGCGGCAATCCAGAGGACTGAAGCGGCTTGCTAGTAGCGGCGGAGCAGGCCAACGAGGCGACCCTGCACCCGGACCCGGTCGGGACCGAAGATGCGCGTCTCGTAGGCGGGATTTGCGGCTTCCAGCGCGATGGAGTCGCCTCTGCGCCGCAAGCGCTTCAGCGTCGCTTCCTCCTCGTCGACGAGCGCCACGACGATATCGCCGTTGCTCGCGTCCTCGCATTTCCTGACGATGATCGTGTCGCCTTCGAGGATGCCCGCCTCGATCATGGAATCGCCTTTGACCTCGAGGGCGTAATGCTCGCCTTTGGTGAGAAGCTCTGGCGGCACCTCGACGGTGCTGAGGCGGGTCTGGATCGCCTCCACGGGCACGCCCGCGGCGATGCGGCCCATGACCGGCACGCTCACGGTCTGGGGCAGGCTCTCCCCTTCGGCGACCTGAGGCACGCGGCCTAAGCTCCCCTCGATCACGCTCGGAGAGAAGCCGCGGGACCGCTGGGCAAGCGGCTGGGGCATGGAGTCGGGCAATCGCACGATCTCCATCGCTCGCGCGCGATGCGGCAGGCGGCGGACAAAGCCGCGCTCCTCGAGCGCGGTGATCAGGCGATGGATGCCCGATTTCGACTTGAGGTCGAGCGCCTCTTTCATCTCATCGAAAGAGGGGGGTACGCCGGTCTCCTTCAACCGCTCATGAATGAACATAAGAAGCTCTTTTTGCTTCGACGTGAGCATGGACCCCTCTGAGCGGTTGGTACTTTGTTCGGCGCCTTAACGTTTGCGGCGCCCGCCTGTACAAATCATGAACAGTTTATCTGTTCTATTTGTGTTCCGCAAGCGGGAATGCCACAAAATGCGGTAGGACGCCGCCGGAAGAGTGAACTGGCGCGATTCGGGTTTCCGGCCTCTTAATCGGGGTCGAGCGGGATGATCCTCACGCGCGCGCCCTGCGGCAAGGCCGGCGCCTGCGGCACCCGCACGATGAGGCAGTCGGCGTGGGCAAGCCCGGCGACGAGCGAGGAGTTCCTGCGAGGGCAGGGGACGCACGACGCGCGTGCCGTCCTGGCGCCATTCCGATACCGCACCCATGTAGTGTTCCCGCTCGCCATTGGCTTGCAGCGCCTCTCCCAAGAGCGCCTCGGGCTCGGCCCTCGACGCCTGGGCGAGCCCTAGCATCCGCTCCAGCATCGGCACGAGGAAGACGAGAGCCGAGACGAAGGCCGATACCGGGTTTCCAGGCAGCCCCAGCACGCGCTGGGCGCCAAGCCGGCCATAGAGCAGGGGCTTTCCCGGCCGCATGGCGATCTTCCAGAAATCGACCTCGAGCCCTTCCGGCTTGAGCGCGCTCGCCACGAGGTCGCGGTCGCCGACCGAGGCGCCGCCGATGGTGAGCAGGATATCGGCGGCGCGGCCGGCACGGGCGAGCGTGACCAGGCTCTCAGCCTCGTCCTTGGCGATGCCGAGGCTCATCGCCTCTCCGCCATGGCGCTCGATCAGCGCGGCAAGGCCGCAAGGCACCGAGGAGACGATCTGATCCTTGGTCAGTTCGGAGCCGGGCGGCACCACCTCGTCGCCCGTCGCAAGGATCGCGACCTTGGGCTTGCGGCGAACCGGAAGCTCAGCCTGGTTCATGGCGGCGGCGAGCATAAGCTCTCGCGGACCAAGCCGTGTCCCCGCTGAAAGCAGCACCTCGCCCTGTTTGAAGTCCTGCCCGCGCGGGCGGATATGCCGGCCGGGCGCTGCGTCTTTCACCCTGACCATGCCTCCGGCCTCGTCGGTATTCTCCTGGATCACGACTGTGTCGGCACCGCGGGGCACCGGCGCGCCGGTGAAGATGCGCACCGCTTCGCCTCTTCCGACGCGGCCCGCGAAGCCGGCACCGGCAAGCGAGGCACCGATCAGCTTCAGCGTGGCGGGAAGGGAGGCGACATCGGCGGCACGTACCGCATAGCCGTCCATGGCCGAGGCATCGAAGGGCGGCTGAGTGAGGCGCGCGGCAAGATCTTCGGCCAGCACGCGGCCGCTCGCATCACCAAGCGCCGCCCGCTCGGCCTCAAGCGGCGTCAACCCGCTTGTCACCCGAGCCAAAGCCTCAGCGACGGACAGGAGAGCCATCAGCGCTTGAAATGACCGGACTGGCCGCCGGTCTTTTCCACCAAGCGAATGCCGGAGAACGACATCGCCCGATCGACGGCCTTGCACATGTCATAAATGGTGAGGCACGCGATCGATACGGCAACCAAGGCCTCCATCTCGACTCCGGTCTTGGCGTCGACCTTCGCCGTCGCCTCCACGCGAAGGCCGGCCGGATCGCGCGACGGTTCGAACTCGATGCTCACCTCGGAGAGCGGCAGCGCGTGGCAGAGCGGGATCAGCTCATGCGTGCGCTTGGCGGCCATGATGGCGGCGATGCGGGCGGTCGCCAGCACGTCGCCCTTGGGGGCTTGGCCGGCGAGGATCAGATCGAGCGTCGCGGGCGCCATGGCGACGAAGCCCTCGGCGCGTGCCAGGCGCGAGGTCACCTGCTTGCCGGAGACATCGACCATGCGGGCTTCGCCCTTGTCGTTGAGGTGGCTGAGCCGCGTCGTCACTGCGCCGCCTCCGCCTGCGCCTTGGAGCCGGTGAGCAAAGCACGCGTCGCGGCGGCGACATCCGCTTGGCGCATCAGGCTTTCGCCCACGAGAAAGGCGTGCACACCGCAAGCGGCAAGCCGGCCGAGATCGTCATGGGTGAAGATGCCGCTTTCGGCGATGACGATGCGGTCGGACGGCACCAGAGGCGCGAGACGCTCCGTCGTCGTGAGCGTGGTGGCGAAGGTCTTGAGATCGCGATTGTTGATGCCGATAAGCTTCGTGTCGAGCTTGAGCGCCCGGCGAAGCTCCGCCTCGTCGTGCACTTCGGCGAGCACGTCCATGCCGCAAGCACGCGCGGCTTGGGTCAAGGCCTCGGCCGTCGCGTCGTCGACCGCCGCCATGATGATGAGGATGCAGTCCGCGCCGAGCGCGCGGGCTTCATGCACCTGATAGGGGTCGATCATGAAATCCTTGCGCAGCGCCGGCAGGCGCGTCGCCTCGCGCGCCGCAGCAAGATATTCGGGGCGGCCTTGGAAGGAGGGGGCGTCGGTCAAGACCGAGAGGCAGGCCGCGCCGCCCTGTTCGTAAGCCCGCGCCAGCGAAGGCGGATCGAAATCGGCGCGGATCAGCCCTTTCGACGGGCTCGCTTTCTTGATCTCGGCGATCAGGGCGAATTGGCCTGTGCCAATGCACGACCGAAGCGCATCGGCGAAAGGGCGGACCGGCGCGGCGGCCTCTGCCCGATCGCGCATGACGTCGAGGCTCAACACCGCTTTTGCGGCGTCCACCTCTTTCCGCTTATAGGCGAGGATATGCTCGAGCACCTGGGCCATGGCTCAGACTTTAGCATGGCTGAGCTTAACGAGCGCTTCGAGCACAGCCCTGGCCTTGCCGCTGTCGATCGACTGGGCGGCGAGCGCCACCCCTTCGCGCAGCGTCTTCGCCTTGCCCGCCACAAGCAGCGCGGCGGCAGCATTCAGCAGCACGACATTGCGGAACGCGCTTTGCTGTCCGCCCAGCACGGCGCGGATATGCGCGGCGTTCTCGGTCGCGTCGCCGCCGGAGAGATCCTCCGGCTTGGCTTCAGGCAGCCCGGCGTTCTTCGGCGAAATCTTGAAGGTCGAGATCTTGCCGCCATCCAGCGCCGCCACATGGCTGATGCCGGTGGTGGTGAGCTCATCGAGTCCGTCGGAGCCGTGCACCACCCAAGCCCGCTTGGCCCCGAGCCGCCCGAGCACCTGCGCGATCGGCTCGACCCATTCCTCGCCGAACACGCCGACCACCTGGTATTTCGTGCCGGCGGGGTTGGCGAGCGGCCCGAGCAGATTGAAGATGGTGCGGGTGCCGAGCTCGCCCCTGACCTTGGCGACATGGCGCATGCTGGCGTGATGCGACGGCGCGAACATGAAGCCGATACCGCTTGCCTCGATGCAATGGGCGATCGCCTCCGGCCCGCAGTCGATATTGACGCCCAGCGCGGCGAGCACGTCGGCCGAGCCGGAGCGCGAGGAGATCGAGCGATTGCCGTGCTTGGCAACGGGAACGCCGGCGCCCGCCACCACGAACGCGGTGCAAGTCGAGATGTTGTGCGTGCCTTTGGCGTCGCCGCCCGTGCCGCAGGTATCGATGGCGCCTTCCGGCGCACGCACCGTGACAGCGTGCGCGCGCAGGGCGCGGGCCGCGCCGGTAATCTCATCCACCGTCTCGCCGCGGGCACGCATGCCCATCAGCAGCGCGCCGATCTGCGCCTCGCTGGCGCCGCCCGACATGATCGTGTCGAAGGCCTCGGCCGCCTCGGTCTCGGTGAGTGTCTTGCCCGCAGCCACCTTGCGCAGGTGAGCACGGAGATCGGCTGGCGTCGCTGATCCCGCGGGAGCGGGGTTAGAGGGCACCGGCCGCTTCTCTCTGCGTACCGCCGCGCGCGCGCCGCTCGACGCGGGCGAGGTCGAGGAAATTGGCAAGCAGTTGATGGCCGTGCTCCGAGGCAATGCTCTCGGGATGGAATTGCACGCCATGCACCGGATAGCGCTTGTGTTGAAGGCCCATGATCACGCCGTCAGCCGTCTCGGCCGTGATTTCCAGCGCCGCGGGCAGGCTCGCCCGCTCGACCACCAGCGAATGGTAGCGCGTGGCCGAGAAATCCTGCGGCAGGCCGGCGAACAAGCCCTTGCCGGTGTGATGTACCTTCGACAGCTTGCCATGCATCAGGTTCGGCGCGCGCACCACGCGGCCGCCATAGACCTGGCCGATGGCTTGGTGGCCGAGGCAGACGCCTAGGATCGGCACTGTCGGCCCGGCGCGCTCGATCAGCTCGAGGCAGATGCCGGCACGGTCGGGATCGCAAGGCCCTGGCGACAGCACGATGGCCTCCGGCGCCTCGGCCAGCACCTCATCGACGGTGACCTTGTCATTGCGATAGACGCGCGTCGAGGCGCCCAATTCGCCGAGGAAATGGACGAGGTTATAGGTAAAGCTGTCGTAGTTATCGATCAGCGTCAGCATGGGGTGGTGTTACGCTTGCAGCGCACGCCCCGTCAAGGATTTGCAAGGCGCCAGCAGCCTACCCGCGCAGGTCTCTGGGCGAGAGAAACAGGCTCAGCGTCCCGCTATTCACCGTGACACTCTTCCACAAGCCGGCCGCGAAATTGATCACGGCAAGACCGGCCGTGGGATATTTGGTCCTGAGATGATCGCGGAAATGCTTGGCGCCCGCGCCCACGAGATCGAGCGCGAAGGCCTGGATCTCGGGGTTATGGCCGACCAGCATGACGCGGTTGGCGCCGGGCTGAACGGCGCGCAGCATCTCCAGCATCGCCTCCGGGCTGGCATGATAGAGCGCATCGTCATAGACCACCTTGGGCTCGACCCGGAGCTCGGGCAGGACGAGAGCCAAGGTGTCGCGCGTGCGCCGCGCCGACGAGCACAGCACAAGCTCGGGATCGATGCCGCGCTCGGCCATGGCCTTGCCCATCAGCGGCGCGTCGGTCACGCCGCGCGTCGCCAGCGGCCGGTCGCGGTCGGGCAGGGTGGGATTGCTCCAGCTCGATTTGGCGTGGCGGAGAAGGGAGAGCGTAAGCATCTGACGCGGCCGCCTATTGACCGCGCTTGGCGCGGGCGGCGAAGCGCACGGCCTCGTCGGCGGCCTTGAACAACGCGCGCGCCTTGCTCACGCACTCGGCCTGCTCGCGCTCAGGCACCGAATCGGCAACCACGCCCGCGCCGGCCTGCACATACATGACGCCATCCTTCACCACCGAGGTCCTGAGCACGATGCAGCTATCCATCTCCCCGTCGGCGGAGAAATATCCGACGCAACCCGCATACGGACCGCGCGCCTCGTCCTCGAGCTCGTCGATGATCTCCATGGCGCGCACCTTGGGCGCTCCCGACACGGTGCCGGCGGGGAACCCCGCCATCAGCGCATCGACGGCATCGTAGTCCGCAGCCAGCTTGCCTTCGACATTCGACACGATGTGCATCACCTGGCTGTAATATTCGAGGAAGAACGAGTTGGTGACGCGCACGCTGCCGACCTCGGCCACCCGGCCCACATCGTTGCGGCCGAGATCGAGCAGCATCAGATGCTCGGCGCGTTCCTTGGCGTCGGCCAAGAGTTCCTTGGCGAGCGCCTTGTCTTCTTCCGGATTGCTGCCGCGCGGCCGAGTTCCAGCGATCGGCCTGATCGTGACTTTGCCGTCGCGGACTCGCACCAGGATCTCGGGGCTCGACCCCACCACGGCGAAGCCGCCGAAATTGAGGTAATAGAGGAAGGGCGAGGGGTTCACGCGCCGCAGCGCCCGATAGAGCGCAAAAGAGGGCAACGTGAACGGCGCCTCGAAACGCTGACTCAACACCACCTGGAAGATGTCGCCGGCGGCGATGTACTCCTTGGCGCGCTTGACCTTGGCCATATAGGCCTCGGGCGCCGTCGTGGATTTTGGCTCCGGATGCGCCACATCGAGGTCGGGCTCGCTCGCATGCGGCAGCGGCTGATCGAGCCGCTCCACCACAAGATTGAGCCGGTCTGCCGCGCGGGCATAGGCGGCCTTGGCGCTCACCCCGGGAGCGGGTCTCACCGGCGTCACCACCGTCATCTCATCCCTGACGCTGTCGAAGATGACGATCAGCGTCGGGCGCACCAGGATGCTGTCGGGAAGGCCGAGCCTGTCCGGCGTCTCCGCCGGGAGGTTTTCGATAAGCCGCACCGTGTCGTAGCCCATATAGCCGAAAATGCCGGCGGCCATGGGCGGCAACTCGGGCGGCAGGGTGATGGCCAACTCCGCCAGCAGCGCCCGGAGCGAAGCAAGCGCGGGCAGCGGCGAGGGCGCGAACGCGTTCGGGTCCGATTGGGGCGCACGGTTGATCTCGGCCTTGGCCCCGTCGGCGCGCCAGATGAGATCCGGCTCGCAGCCGATGATGGAATAGCGGCCGCGCGTGGCGCCCCCCTCCACCGACTCCAGAAGGAAGCTGTTCGGTCGCTCATGCGCGAGCTTCAACATGGCCGAGACCGGTGTCTCCAGATCGGCGACCAGCCGCGTCCAGGCCACTTGCGGCACGCCCTCGTCGTAACGGCGCGCGAAGCTGGCAAAGTCCGGCTCGATGGGGTGGCCCCCGCCTTGCTGCGCCAAGGGCGTGACGGAGGCGGGAGCTCGGCTCATGGCGTCTCGTCGCTGCCGATCAGCTTGGCCAGGGCCGCCTGGTTGATCTTCACCCCGTAGCGCTGCTCCAGCGCGGTGAAATATTCCGCGATCGAATCCTCGCTGATCAAGAGCTCGAGCTGCTGCTTCAGCCGCTCGGTCGAGGCCGCATCGAGCGGCTCGGGCGGCGTGACCTTGTCGACCTGAAAGACGATGCGGCCCGCTCCCTCGCCAGACGCGGCCGAGCCGAATCCCTTCTCGGGCAGGGTAAAAGCTTGCGCTACGGCAGCCGGCAACACGTACACGGTTATCCCATCGCGCTTTACGGGATCGCTGGTCAGCACCTCCACACTGAGATCCTTGGCGATGTCTTCCAGCGTCTTGCCGTTGTTCAGGCTGGTGACGAGGTCTTGCGCATATTTGGCGACCTTGGCCCTCACCTCGTCGGCATGCCAATCCTGGGTGACCGTGTCCTTGACTTTATCCAACGGCTTGACCTGAGACGGCACCACGCCCAGCACCTCGTACCAGATGACGCCATCGTCCTTGGCATCGATCGGGTCGTTCTCCACCCCCGTATCGGTGGCGAACACCGCGTTCAACAAATCCTTCTGCGCCGGGAGCGTGACGCTCGACCCATCTGGCTTGCGGCCCTCGCGGTCGATCTCGTCGATGAGCTGATAGTCGAGCTTCAGCTTGTCGGCGACCTCCGACAGCCGTGACCCTGAGGCAAGCTGATCCTCGATCTTGTCATGCAAATCGAAGATGGCGCCAGCGGCGCGCTCCTTGAGCAGCGTTTTCTCAAGCTCAGGCTTGGCCTCTTCAAAGCTGAGAGTTTTGCCCGGCTCGATCCCCGTGACGCGCAGCAGGACCACGTTGCCCAGCTTGCCGGAGACGGGCTCGCTCACCTTGTTGACCTCGAGTTTGAAGGCGGCGTCGGCGATCGCGGGATCGGCGAGATCGGCGCGCGCGACGGTGCCGAGGTCGATATCGCTTTCGGCCAGGTTCATTTCCTTGGCGAGCGCCACGAAATCGGTGCCGGACTGGATCTTCTGATAGGCGGCATTGGCGGCGGCGAGATCGGGGAAGGGGATCTGCTGCACGTGCCGCTTCTCCGGGTTGCCGAGCTTGTCCTTGTTGGCTTCATAGGCAGCCTTCAGATCGGCGTCGGTGATCTTGACCTGGTCTTTCACCGTCTCGGGCGTGACCGCGAGCACGCCGACCTTGCGGTACTCGGGCTCGGTGTATTTCGTCTGGTGGTTTTCGTAAAAGTGTTTGAGTTCCTCTTCCGTCGGATCGGGGATCGTTCCCGCCACGCTTTCCGGCACCAGCACGAAGCGCAGCGTGCGGGTCTCGCCGTTAAAGCTGTTCAGCGCGTCGATCAGGATCTCGGGACTGTTCACCACCTTGCCGACGGTGGTGAGAATCTGCCGCCGCAGGCTGCGTTCGCGCAGCGAGTTCAGATAGCCTGCCTCGTTCATGTTGATGGACTGCAGCCCCTGCGCAAATAGGCCTGGGCTGAAATTACCCGTCGCGTCCTTGAAGGCGGGATCGTTCTTGATCTGCTCGAGCAGCGCGTCGTTGCTGATACCGAGATGGAGCGCTTTCGCATGATTGTCGACGGCGGCGCCGCCGATCAGCCGCTCCAACACCTGCCGATCGAGCCCGAGCGCGCGGGCTTCCTGCAGGCTGAGGCTGCGGCCGGCCTGCGAGCTCATCGAACGCAGCACTTCTTGTTGCGTGCGCAAATAGTCCTGCGGCGTGATCTCGGTATCGCCGACGCTGATCAGAGTCTGCCTGCCGTAACCCCTGAAAATGTCGGCGATTCCCCATATCGCAAAGCTGATCACCAGCATGCCCATGAGGATCATGCCAAACGCCCGGCCAGCCCCTTTGCGCAAAGTGTCGAGTGCCACGCCTTAACCTTCCATTCCTGTTTGCCAAAGCCGCGCTAGCGTCCGATGCTGGACGGGCCTAGCGCGGCGGCGGCATCATAGGTAGCAAGCCGAGGCGCGGCAAGGCACGGTATTGGGCCAAATCTTAAGGCTGTCCGTGGCGATCAAAGGGGGCGCGAGCTTGAACAGGCCGCTGATTGCAGGCAATTGGAAGATGAACGGCCTCGCCGTCTCCTTAGCCGAACTCAAGGCGCTGAAGGAGCGCCTCGCGCAAAATCCGCTGCCCGAGGTCGACGTCATGGTGTGCCCTCCGGCGACGCTGCTGGCCCAGGCGCGCTACTTCCTGACCGGAAGCACCATCCTGCTCGGCGCACAAGATTGCCATCCTCTCCCCTCGGGCGCCCACACTGGCGACATCTCGGCCGAAATGCTTGCCGACGCCGGCGCCTCAGCCATCATCGTCGGCCATTCCGAGCGCCGCACCGATCATGGCGAGACCGATGCACTCATCAGCGCCAAGGCGCGTGCCGCCTATCGCGCTGGTCTCACCGCCATCATCTGTGTTGGGGAGACCGGAGAAGAGCGCCAGGACGGCCAAACCTTGGAGGTCGTGAGACGCCAACTGCAAGGATCGCTGCCGAATGAGGCACGCGCCGCCAACACCGTGATCGCTTACGAGCCGGTCTGGGCGATCGGCACCGGCGTGACACCAACGCCCGCCGACGTGGCTGAGCTGCACGGCTTCATTCGCGGCGAGCTGGGCCGCTTGCTGGGGGAGGGGGAAGCGAGCGGCGTGCGCATCCTCTATGGCGGCTCGGTCAAGCCCGCCAATGCCGGCGAGCTTCTGTTCGTGCCTGAGGTGAATGGGGCGCTGGTCGGTGGCGCAAGCCTGAAAGCCGCTGATTTCTATGCGATTGTGTCGGCGGCAAATGCCGGAACGGGCGGCGGCTAAGATCGGGGCCCTTGAGCAGGGTTGGCAAAGAGCGCAATCTTCGCCATTCTGATGGGACTCGATTTGCGGCAGGGGGAACGGCTTTCCCACGGGGGACGTCATGGTGCCGTTGCTGCGCGTCATTGCCATAGCGCTTATCGCCTCGGGCTTTGCGTTGCCGTTTGCCGTGCGCGCCGTACGCCGAGCCGCTGGATAAAGACGCTTGCGACAATCTCCAGCTTGAACAGAAGAAACTTCTCACCCCCGCGATGCAAGCCGCGCTTGAGCGCGGCCCAGACTGGGTGAAAGACCATCTGAACGACCAGGAGATCGAGCGCGTCAGGAATTTCCTGGAAGTCGAGGAAATGATCAAATTCCGCTGCCGCACCGGCGTACCCAAGCCCACGCCGCCGGCGCCGCCGGCACCCCCGCCGGCTCCGGTGAGCGCCGAAGGCGTGCCCGTGCCCGACCGCAACCCCAATCGCGGGGCGACCGCCATAGTTGACGCTAAGCCTAGCCAAACCGTAGCGGATTCGGATAAGACAGCGCCTTCGAAAGCGAAGGCTACTCCATGATCACGGTTCTTCTTCTGATTCACGTCATGGTCGCGGTGGCGCTGGTTGGCGTCATCCTGTTGCAGCGTTCCGAGGGCGGGGCGCTTGGCATCGGCGGCGGCGGTGGCGGCTTCATGACCGGCCGCAGTGCCGGCAATGCGTTGACCAAGACCACGGCGATCCTCGCCGCGTGC
Source organism: uncultured Alphaproteobacteria bacterium (assembly GCA_963776235.1). Taxonomy (GTDB): domain Bacteria; phylum Pseudomonadota; class Alphaproteobacteria; order Rhizobiales; family Methyloligellaceae; genus Methyloceanibacter. Next base: position 35,358 of record CAVZLT010000029.1, on the reverse strand, counting down.
TTCTTCGCGACCAGCCTCTTCTTGTCGATTCTGGCGAGCCAGCATCGCACCGGGCCCTCGATCCTGAACCCGACCGGCCAACCCGGGGGCGGGGGGCTCGCGCCTCTCGAGGTCCCAGCCGGTCACGGCTCCCGCAGGTCCGGCGGCGCCTTCAGCGCCGGTGGCGCCCGCCGCTCCGCAGGCCCCGCAATCGCAATAGCATCATCGCGCGCAACCGCTGGTTAATCCTCCGGCGTGGGTAACGCGGTTTGGGGCTACCGACTCAGTCCCATTTCGGTGTAGGGTCGAGGCCCATGGCGCGGTACGTCTTCATTACCGGCGGCGTGGTCTCCTCACTCGGCAAGGGGCTTGCCTCGGCGGCGCTCGGCACGCTGCTCCAGGCGCGTGGGTTCAGCGTGCGGTTACGCAAGCTCGACCCCTATCTCAATGTCGATCCCGGGACCATGAGCCCCTATCAGCACGGCGAGGTGTTCGTCACCGACGACGGCGCGGAGACCGATCTCGACCTCGGTCATTACGAGCGCTTCACCGGACGCCCGGCGAGCCAGGCCGACAACATCACCACGGGGCGGATCTATCAGGAGATCATCGCCAAGGAGCGGCGGGGCGACTATCTCGGCGCGACGGTGCAGGTGATCCCGCACGTCACCGACGCGATCAAGTCGTTCATCACCGCCGGCAACGAGGGCGTCGATTTCGTTCTGTGCGAGATCGGCGGCACGGTCGGCGACATCGAGGGTCTGCCCTTCTTCGAGGCGATCCGCCAGCTCGGCAACGAGTTGCCGCGCGGCTCGACGGCCTTCATCCATCTGACGCTCGTGCCCTATATCCCGAGCGCCGGCGAGCTCAAGACCAAGCCCACCCAGCACTCGGTGAAGGAGCTCCGCTCCATCGGCATCCAGCCCGACGTGCTGCTCTGCCGCACCGACCGGCCGCTGCCCAAGGACGAGCGGCGCAAGATCGCGCTGTTCTGCAATGTGCGCCCCGAGGCCGTGATCCAGGCGCTCGACGTGCAGAGCATTTATGACGTGCCGGTCGCCTATCACGAAGAGGGCCTCGACCGCGAGGTGCTGGCCGCTTTCGGCATCACCCACGCGCCAGAGCCGGACCTCGAACGCTGGCGGCAGATCTCGCAGACCATCGCCAATCCCGACGGCGAGGTGACGGTCGCCGTGGTCGGCAAATATACCGGCCTCAAGGACGCCTACAAATCCCTCAACGAGGCGCTGGTGCATGGCGGCATCGCCAACAAGGTGAAGGTCAATCTGCATTGGATCGAATCGCAGACCTTCGAGAGCGAGGACGCCTCGGCCTATCTCGAGGACGTGCACGGCATTCTCGTGCCCGGCGGTTTCGGCGAGCGCGGCTCCGAGGGCAAGATCAGGGCGGCCGGCTATGCCCGCAAGCGGGGCGTACCGTATTTCGGCATCTGTTTCGGCATGCAGATGGCGGTGATCGACGCCGCGCGCGAAGCCGGCATCGAAGGGGCGAGCTCGACCGAGTTCGGCCCGGCCGAGGAGCCCGTGATCGGGCTGATGACCGAATGGATGAAGGGCAACGAGCTGCAACTCCGCCAGGTCAACGGCAATCTCGGCGGATCGATGCGGCTCGGCGCCTATGAGGCGGTGCTCGCCAAGGGCAGCAAGGTCGCCGAGATTTACGGCACGACCCGCATCTCCGAGCGCCACCGCCACCGCTACGAAGTGAACATGCGCTATCGCAACAAGCTCGAAGCCGCGGGCCTGCGCTTCTCGGGGCTCTCGCCGGACGGTCTCCTGCCCGAGATCGTCGAGGTCCCCGACCATCCCTGGTTCATCGGCGTGCAGTTCCACCCCGAGCTCAAATCGCGGCCCTTCGCGCCGCACCCGCTCTTCGCCTCCTTCATCGGCGCCGCGGTCGAGCAGAGCCGCCTGGTGTAGGCATCCGCTTCATCGGACCGCCGCGCTTGCGCGGCGCCGAGCAGCGTCCATCCGAGTGCCGCCGCTGCGCGCGGCGGCAAGGTCCGCGTCAGAAGCGAGCGGCGAGACCGCACCGATCAGCGGCGCCACGATGAACAGCCAACTTGAGCGAGCGCATGCGGGTTGCCGGCAGACTGCAGCGCGGGGCCGAGTGGGCAGGATTCGAGTGCGGTCACTTGATGCCGAGCAGATGGATCGCGACCAGGTCAAGCCGATGGCGAACGGCAAGGCCGACGTGCCTTTCTGCGTGACACCGAGCAGACGAGGAACAGGAAGGTGCCTGCCGCCTTGACGAAGGCCGAGATCGTACTCGCCGAGATAGCCGGAGCCCCAGCCGTTCGACGATCTACCTCCAGCCAGAGGCCTTGCCCGGAGGATGACGAGCACCGCAGCGCCGGCGATGGCGCCAAGCACCTGCGCGATCACATAGGTGATGGACGCGGTCATCGACCCGCCAGCACGCCGAAGCTCACCGCCGGATTGATGTGGCAGCCCGAGACCGCCGATGCCATAGGCCATGGCGACGATGGACCGAAGGCCGGGCAATGCCGAGAATGTCGATCGAGTTGCGGACGGATGCCGCCGATCACTGCCGCGCCGCAACCGATCAGCAGGGCCGGATTGAATTCCGCTTTCATGATGCTTCGCCGAGTTCCATGGTGACCGGCCATGAGATGAAATGTGGCGAACGAGAACGCCCAAGGCGTTCGCCAAACGCGCTGAGCGCGCTATAAGGCGCATGTGAACCAGCACAATCCCTGTGCCAAGGCACGGCTCGGATCGCCGTTGCTTCGCGCTGATTGCCGGACCGTGCGTGCTGGAGAGCCGGGCGCACGGGCTGGAGATGGCGCAGGCGCTGAAGGAGATCGCGGCGCGGCTCAAGCTCGGTCTCGTCTACAAAAGCTCCTTCGACAAGGCGAACCGCACCAGCGCCGCGAGCGCCCGCGGGCTCGGGCTCGAAGAGGCGCTTCCCATCTTCGCCGAGATCAAGCAGACCACCGGCCTTCCCGTCACCACCGACGTGCATGCGGCCGAGCACTGCGCCGCCGTCGCCGAGGCCGTCGATCTGCTCCAGATCCCGGCCTTTCTCTGCCGCCAGACCGACCTTCTGGTCGCCGCGGCCCGCACCGGCAAGCCGGTCAACGTCAAGAAGGGCCAGTTCCTCGCGCCCTGGGACATGACCAATGTCGTGGCGAAGCTGCTCGGCGCCGGCAACCCCAACATTCTCGTCACCGAGCGCGGCGTGTCGTTCGGCTACAACACGCTCGTCTCCGACATGCGCGCGCTTCCCATCCTCGCCGAGACCGGAGCGCCGGTCGTTTTCGACGCGACCCATTCGGTGCAGCAGCCGGGAGGGCAGGGGACGGCGAGCGGTGGCGAGCGGCGTTTCGTGCCGGTGCTCGCCCGCGCGGCGGTGGCGGTCGGCGTCGCCGGCATCTTCATCGAGACGCATCCAGATCCCGACCGCGCGCCGTCGGATGGCCCGAACATGCTGCCGCTTGCCTCGCTCGAGCCTCTGCTCAAGGAGCTGATCGAGATCGATCGCCTGGTGAAGCGCCTGAACCATTAGCCATCATCGCATGATGGCTCAGCACGGGGATTAGATCAGCCGCGGCCGCGATAGGGCTTAACCCCTTGCTCGGGAATCCACACGCCGTCGGGCGGCGTGCCGTATTGCCAGAACACATCGATGGGAATGCCGCCGCGCGGATACCAATAGCCGCCGATCCTGAGCCAGGCGGGATCGACAAGCTCGACGATGCGCTTGCCGATGGCGATGGTCGCGTCTTCATGGAAGGCGCCCACATTGCGGTAGCTCGCGAGATAGAGCTTGAGCGACTTCGACTCCACCAGCCATTCGCGAGGTGCATAGTCGACGACGAGATGCGCGAAATCCGGCTGGCCGGTTACCGGGCAGAGACAGGTGAATTCAGGACAGGTGAAGCGCGCGACATAGGCCGTGTCGCGATGCGGGTTCGGCACGCGCTCGAGCTCGGCCTCAGCCGGTGACTGAGGGAGCGGAGACTTGGCGCCGAGTTGCCTGAGGCCGGTGATCTTGCGCGCCATCGCTCTACTCCGCCGCAAGCCGGGGACGGGGCCCGCGATAGACGCAGCCTTCGCGGCAGGAATCGCGCGCCACCTCGATCTCCGATAGGCCCGGCAGGCGGTTATGCAGACGATCCCACAGCCAGATCGAGATGCGCTCCAATGTCGGCAGCGAAAGCCCCTCGACCTCGTTCAAGAAGCGATGGTCGAGCGCCTCGCGCGCATCGGCGACCGCCGCCTCGACATCGTCGAGATGCATCACCACGCCGGTCGTCTCGTCGGGCTCGCCGTCGAGGGTGACGCGCACGCGGAAGGAATGTCCGTGCACCCGCGCATTCGGGTGCCCCGGCGGCGCCGAGGGAAGGAAATGTGCGGCCTCGAAACTGAACTCTTTATAGATGCGCATGGCAGTCGTTTAGGGGATTTTGCGAGAGCCCACCAGGGGCCCGATCACGGCAGCCCTAACAGCTTGTGGGTCTGCAGGCTCAAGCGCCATTTGGGATGGGCGAGGCAATAATCAACGGCCGCGCGAACATGGCCCGGCGAGCTCGCGCCCTCGTCCATCGGCTGCAGCAGGAAATGGGCGAAGTCGAGCGCCTCGAGCGCCCGCGGGTCGAGCGCCGCTTGCGGGTAGACCAGCTTCAGCTCATCGCCCGAAAGCTGCACCAGCGGCGCGCCGGCCTTTGGGCTCACGCAGATCCAATCGATCGAGCGCGGCACGGGCAGGGTGCCGTTGGTCTCGATGGCGACCTCGAAGCCCGTTCGGTGCAGCGCCTCGATCAGCTTCTCGTCGACTTGCAGCATCGGCTCGCCGCCGGTCAGCACCACGTAAGGCGGCGTGCCTGAATTGCCGCGCCACATTTCGCGGCAAGCCCCGGCCAGGCTTTCCGGCGTGGCGAACTTGCCGCCGCCGGGGCCATCGGTGCCGACGAAATCCGTGTCGCAGAACTTGCAGGTGGCGTCCGCGCGATCCTGCTCGCGGCCGGACCAGAGATTGCAGCCGGCGAAGCGGCAGAACACGGCCGGACGCCCGGTCTGCGCACCTTCGCCCTGCAGCGTGTAGTAGATCTCCTTGACCGCATACATGGCCGGAACTTGGCGCTTCGTCGTTTCAGACGCAAGGCGCAGGTTCTCCTTGCCGCGACGCATCACGCGTCCGGGATGTGAGGGGGGATGGCGCGCCGAGAAGCGCAAAATCCTTATGGCTCGTGCCTTGCGGCACGCGGGCGCCTCGCGGCGCGCCAATCGCGGACGTCTTCCGGCACCGGGCCCCGCTTTAGTCCGGTCCGTCACGCATCGACGCGCCGACCGAGCCTTCAGCCAGCTCCTGGCAGGGACTCCTAGTGGCCCCGGGGGGAGCCCCGATGCCGCCCGGGTGCCGTCGTTGCGACGACGGCCCGCAGGCGCCGCACCTCGTCCCGCCTTCACGACGCCTCATGATCGCGCCCCTCAGTGGACGAGGTGCGTGCATGATAAGCGAGGTTCGGGAGGCGGGGATTGTTGAGGGACAACTCACCCAGTCTCGTCATCCCGGCGAAAGCCGGGATCCAGGGGAGACAACTCGGAGCAAGCCGCTCTGGATACCGGCTTGCGCCGGTATGACGGAGTGCGTTGAAACTCCGGCTAGCCCTATCCGCTCGTGGGGAGCGGCGGCAGTCATCCTCAAGGGAGCACTTTCTCCGGAGGATTTGCGCCGGGAGGATTGATCGACCGGATGAAGGCGATGATCTTCCAAAGCTGGTCCGCGCTCTTGATGGTGGCACCCATCGGCGGCATCGGTGCGTGCACGGTCCCGTAGCTCAAGCGCTTGTAGCCCTGTTTTTCCAGATCCACGGAGCCCAGCGTCACAAGCCTGAACAGCACGTCGTCGGTATTGCCCCAGAACCAGACGCCTTGGCTCAAGGCCGGGCAAATGCCGCCGCCGCCGCCGCCGCCGTGACATTCGTTGCAGCCGGGCAGCCGGAACTGTTTGACGAGATCCGGGTCGTCCTTCGCCATCTTGGCGTAATCAGGGTAGGGGCTGTGCAGCTCGCCCTTGGGCACTTGCTTCACCAACTCGAGCGGTGGTGTCTCATCCCCGGCCTTGCAACATGTCTCCTCGGCTGCCTGGGCCCTCCAGGGAATGCCGCTGACGCTCGACAGGCTCACGACGCAAAGTCCGATCACGATCGCCAACGATCCGATCGAGATCTGCACGACGTTACGCTTTTGGATTGGCGTCAGCGGCATTTGACCCTTCGGCCGACACTCCCCGGAGAACACGACGCGTTCGGCTGTTGCTCCGCGGCTAATGCGGAGCTTCGCCCTCACGCATTTTTCCAGGGACCACTTTTTCGGGAGGATTCGTTCCGGGAGGATTGATGGAACGAATGAAGGCGATGATCTTCCAGAGCTCGTCCGAGGTATGGACGGAGAAACCCATCGGCGGCATGGGCGCGTGCACGCTGCCATATTGGTAGCGGACGAACCCCGATTTTTCCAACTCCGCGGAGCCCAGCGTCACCAGCCTGAACAGCACGTCATCGGTGTTGCCCCAGAACCAGATGCCCTGACTCAAAGCCGGGCACATGCCGCCACCGCCGCCGCCGCCGTGACACTCGTTACATCCGGGCAGCCGGAACTTTTTGACGAGATCCGGGTCGTCCTTCGCCAGCTTGGCGTAATCTTGATAAGGACTATGCAGTCCTCCGGGAGGCACTTGCTTTACCAGATCGACCGGCGGCGTCGTGTCCCCCGCCTTGCAACATTCCTCGGCGGCCTGGGACATCCAGGAACCGCCGACGGCGGCCAAAAGGCCCAAGGCCAAGCAGGCTGATACTCCCGCGAAAATCTTCATCGCGCTACGTTTTGGTCTTTGATTCATTAGACAGTTTCCTCCCTTACGACCCATCTCCACATAAAGTAACGAGCGTGAATATGTCGCTGCGGCAGTTTGTAGCCATTGCCGAGGAATAAACAATCACCTCTAAAGTGGCATCGCCCGGCTGCGGCCGGGCGATGCACCATCCATCTCGTGAGGTCTGGCCTAGCATTGACCGCCAAGCAAAGCCCTTTGGCGAACAAGGGCTTCGGACTGCGCCGACGCCTTGGATGCCGATCGGCACCATTGATAGTGGCCGTCATACCAATTGTGCCAGCGGAAACCGAAGCATCCGAGATGCAAGGCGTTCATGCTGTTCGATTGGTTGACCGCCACCTTGGCGTAGAGTTGGCAGAACGCCTTCGGCGCCGCCATTGCGCTGGGCGCAACGGCGATCCCGAACACTGCGGCCATAACGATCAGGGCAGTCCGGTTGTGCTTACTCATGCTCGTACTCCATTCTTCGCATCCCCGAGCCCAGTTCGTTCGCTGATTCACTCGGTTGTTGGATCGACTATGCCGCAACCGACATGAATGCGATCTGAACGGTCTGTTGTGGAGCGTTTGGGAACGGCCGGCGGCATTCGCCGCGTCGCGGTTCAGCGCGAAGCCGCTTGCGCTCGGCTCTTTGCCGACTGCCACTCGGCGAAGCCGCGGGCCCGGAGGTCGCAGGCGGGGCAGCCGCCGCAGCCATAGCCCCAATCGTGGCGCGCGCCGCGCTCGCCCCGATAGCAGGTATGCGTCTCCTCGATGACGAGATCGACCAATGCCGCGCCGCCGAGCTCCTCGGTGAGCGCCCAGGTCTCGGCCTTGGTCCGCCACATCAGCGGCGTCTCGATCGAGAACGGGATCTCGGTGCCGAGCCTGATCGCCTGCTCCAGCGCGCGCAGCGTCGCATCGCGGCAATCGGGATAGCCGGAGAAGTCCGTCTCGCACATGCCGCCGATGAGCGTGGTGAGGCCGCGCCGATAGCCGAGCGCCGCGGCATAGACGAAGAAGACGAGGTTCCGCCCGGGCACGAAGGTCGAGGGCAGGCCTGAGTCCAGCATGACGATCTCGGCGTCCGAGGTCAGCGCCGTCTCGCCGATGGCGCCGAAGCTGCCAATGTCGATCACATGGTCGGGGCCGAGGCGCGAGGCCCAGGCGGGAAAGCGCCGCGCCATCTCCGCGCGCACGCGGCTGCGGCATTCAAGCTCCACCCCATGCCGCTGGCCATAGTCGAAGCCGAGGGTCTCGACGCGCGCGTAAGCGTCGAGCGCGTAGGCGAGGCACACGGTCGAGTCCTGTCCCCCGGAGAAGAGCACCAGCGCTCCCGTCTCGTTTTCCCGCTTCACCACCTTCATCCTGTTGGTCCAACCACAACCCGCGACCCGGCGTACATATACGCCTTCCGCTTCTTTGCCGCCTAGGCTAAGAGGGCCCACGATTTGGAAAGGCCCTTCGCATGACCGCCATCGCCACCATCCTCGGCCGGGAAATTCTCGACAGCCGCGGCAACCCGACGGTCGAGGTCGACGTGGTCTTGAAGGACGGCCAGCATGGCCGCGCCGCGGTGCCTTCCGGCGCCTCGACCGGGGCGCATGAGGCGCATGAGCTCAGAGATGGCGGGACGCGCTACGGCGGCAAGGGCGTGAGGAAGGCGGTCGCCGCCGTCAATGGCGAGATCCGAGAGCGCCTGACCGGCTTCGACGCCGCCGACCAGCGCGGGCTCGACCAGCTCTTGCGCGATCTCGACGGCACGCCGAACAAGAAGCGGCTCGGCGCCAACGCCATTCTCGGCGTGTCGATGGCCGCGGCCAAGGCCGAGGCCGCCGCGCGAGGCGAGCCGCTCTATCGCTATATCGGCGGGGCGGAAGCGACGCTGCTGCCCGTGCCGATGATGAACATCATCAACGGCGGCGTGCACGCCGACAATCCGATCGACTTCCAGGAATTCATGATCGTGCCGGTGGGCGCCTCGAGCATCGCCGAGGCGGTGCGCATGGGCGCCGAAGTGTTTCATGCGCTGAAGCACGCGCTGAAGGGCGCCGGCCACAACACCAACTGTCGGCGATGAGGGCGGCTTCGCGCCCAATCTCGCCTCGACGCGCGAGGCGCTCGACTTCGTGCTGGCGGCGATCCAGGCCGCCGGCTTCACCCCGGGCAAGGACGTCTATCTCGCGCTCGACGTGGCGGCGACCGAGCTCTACGGCGAGGGCCGTTATTTCCTCAAGGGCGAGAAGCGGAGCCTCACCTCCGATCAGATGGCCGCCTATTACGCCGAGCTGGTCTCCGCCTATCCGATCTTCTCCATCGAGGACGGCATGAGCGAGGACGACTGGGACGGCTGGCGCATTTTGACCGAAGCGCTGGGCGACCGTGTCCAACTCGTCGGCGACGATTTGTTCGTCACCAATGTCGCGCGGCTGAAGCAGGGCATCGACCGGCACATCGCCAATGCCATCCTGGTCAAGGTCAACCAGATCGGCACCCTGACCGAAACGCTCGACGCCGTGCACATGGCGCAAGACGCCGGCTATGCGGCGGTGATGTCGCATCGCTCGGGCGAGACCGAGGACGCCACCATCGCCGATCTCGCCGTCGCCACCAATTGCGGGCAGATCAAGACCGGCTCGCTCGCCCGGTCGGACCGCGTGGCGAAATATAACCAGCTGATCCGCATCGAGGAGGCGCTGGGCGCATCAGCCCGCTATGCCGGACGCTCCGTATTGAAAACGGAAAAGTAACCTCCGCTTAACCCGCAGCAGGCGATTCTAGTCCGGCTTCGGGGGAAACATGCGCTTCACGGCTTTCATCTTCCCGCTGCTCGCCTGCGGTGCTGCCGGCTATTTCGGCTATCACCTGCAGACCGGCGACCATGGCTGGAAGGCGCGCGCCGATCTCGAGCGGCGCAAGGATGTGCTTGCCGGCGAGCTTGCCGGCCTGCGCGAGGTCAAGGGCCGGCTCGAGCGGGACGTGGCGCTGCTCAGGCCCGAAAGCCTCGACCCCGACATGCTGGACGAACGGGCGCGCGCAATCCTGAACCTCGCGCATCAGGACGACCTCATCATGATGAAGCGCCGCCAGCCCGTGCCTCCGCCGGCAGCCAACCCCAACCGCTAAAGTCATTCAGGCGCTTTGCCGCCCGTGCTAGCTTCGGAGGCGAATCCGAAGGAGCCGAGCGCCGTGACCACCCCAAGCCTCTCGCCGCAAGCCGCCAATTTCTGGCTCGGCGACACCGCGGGCGCCCCAGGTGGACGCTCGACACTGAGCCCCGGGCAGGAACTCGCCGCCTATCGCCTGATGCTGCTCATCCGCAGGTTCGAGGAGAAGGCGGGGCAGCTTTACGGCATGGGCTATATCGGCGGCTTCTGCCATCTCTATATCGGCCAGGAGGCGGTGGTCGCCGGCATGCAGATGGCGATCTCCGACGGCGACCAGGTCATCACCGCCTATCGCGATCACGGCCACATGCTCGCCGCCGGCATGGAGGCAAAGCGGGTGATGGCCGAGCTGACCGGCCGGCGTCACGGCTATGCCAAGGGCAAGGGCGGCTCGATGCACATGTTCTCGGTGGAGAAGAATTTCTACGGCGGCCACGGCATCGTCGGCGCGCCGGCGCCGCTCGGCACCGGGCTCGCCTTCGCCAACAAATATCGCGGCAACGATCGCGTCTGCCTGACCTTCTTCGGCGAGGGCGCCGCCAATCAGGGCCAGGTCTATGAGAGCTTCAACATGGCGTCGTTATGGAAGCTGCCGGTGATCTACGTCATCGAGAACAATCACTATGCCATGGGCACCCATGTTGAGCGCGGCAGCGCGCTCGCCGAGGAGCTTTATCATCGCGGCTCGGTGTTCGGCATTCCCGGCGAGCAGGTCGACGGCATGGACGTCGCGGCGGTGAAGGCGGCCGGCGACCGCGCCGTGGCCAGCGCGCGGCGGGGCGAAGGGCCGAAGATCCTCGAAATGCTCACCTACCGCTATCGCGGCCACTCGATGTCGGACCCCGCCAAATACCGCACGCGCGAGGAGGTGCAGGAGATCCGCGAGCATCGCGACCCGATCGACCTCTTGCGCGACCGGATTCTGAAGGAGGGTCGCGCCAGCGAGGCCGAGCTGAAGGAGATCGACCGCGAGGTCCGCGCCCGCGTGAACGAGGCGGCGGAGTTCGCGCAAAACGATCCCGAGCCCGACCCTTCCGAGCTTTTCACCGACGTCACGGCGAGCTGAGCCTTTTCCCGAAACTGATGCCAAGCGAAATTCTCATGCCGGCGCTCTCTCCCACCATGGAGGAGGGAAAGCTCGTCAAATGGCTGGTGCGCGAGGGCGATAGCGTGCGCGCCGGCGATGTCATCGCCGAGATCGAGACCGACAAGGCGACCATGGAGGTGGAAGCCGCCGAGGACGGCAAGCTCGGCAAGATTCTGGTGGCCGAGGGCAGCGAGCATGTGCCCGTGAACCGCCCCATCGCGCTGCTGTTGGTGGATGGCGAGGATGTTCCCCTCTCCCCAAGGGGGAGAGGGCTCTCCGCCTGCGAGACGCGGCGAGCCGGGCCGCTGGCGGACAGGGTGAGGGGGCTCAAGCGATCGCAAGCCGTCTCCGCTCCTCACCCCGAGGAGGGCGCCTCAGCGCCCAGTCTCGAAGGGAGAGGGAGTGGCACCCGCGAGCTCGGCGAGAGCCTGCCCGACGTCGAGCAGGCGCCGGCGGGGCCGCAAGTCGCGCCGGCCGAGCCGCGGCCCGACGCCGAGGTCGCCGCCCGGCACCGAAATGGTGCGCATGACCGTGCGCGAGGCGCTGCGCGACGCCATGGCCGAAGAGATGCGCCGCGATCCGGCGGTGTTCGTCATGGGCGAGGAGGTCGGCGAGTATCAGGGCGCCTACAAAGTGACCCAAGGCCTGCTCGATGAGTTCGGACCGACCCGCGTGGTCGATACGCCGATCACCGAATATGGCTTTGCCGGGGTCGGCGTCGGCGCGGCCTTCGCCGGCCTCAAGCCGATCGTCGAGTTCATGACCTGGAACTTCGCCATGCAGGCGATCGACCACATCATCAATTCCGCCGCCAAGACGCTCTACATGTCCGGCGGCAAGATGCATTGCCCGATCGTGTTCAGAGGGCCTAACGGCGCCGCGGCCAGGGTCGCCGCCCAGCACAGCCAGAATTACGCCGCCTGGTACGCGCATGTCCCGGGGCTGAAGGTGATCGCGCCCTACACGGCCGCCGACGCCAAGGGCCTGCTCAAGGCGGCGATCCGCGATCCGGGCCCCGTCGTGTTCCTCGAGAACGAGATCCTCTACGGCCAGAGCTTCGAGGTGCCGAAGCTCGATGATTTCGTCATCCCGATCGGCAAGGCGCGCATCGCCCGCGCGGGAAAAGACGTCACCATCGTCTCCTTCTCGCGCGGCATGGCCTATGCGCTCGATGCCGCCAAGCATCTCGCCGAGGAGGGGATCGAGGCGGAGGTGATCGACCTGCGCACGCTGCGTCCGCTCGACATCGAGACGGTGGTCGCTTCGGTGCGCAAGACGAACCGCATCGTCACCGTGGAGGAGGGCTGGCCGGTCTGCTCGATCGCCTCGGAGATCGCCGCGCGCGTCACGGCCGAAGCCTTCGATTATCTCGATGCGCCGCCGCTCGCCGTCACCGGCGTCGACGTGCCGATGCCTTACGCCGCCAATCTCGAGAAGCTGGCTCTGCCCTCGGCGGAACACATCGTCGAAGCGGTGAAATCGGTCTGCTACCGGAGCTGATGCCGATGGCCGATACCTCCATGGACTGGAAGACGGGCGGGTGCCATTGCGGCGCGGTGCGCTTCGAGGTGCTGGCGCCCGACGAGATCGAGGCCAAGGAGTGCAACTGCTCGATTTGCCGCAAGGCCGGCTATCTGCATCTCATCGTCGGACGCGAGCGCTTCCGCCTCGTGCGCGGCCAGGACAAGCTCACCACCTACACCTTCAACACCGGCACGGCGAAACATCATTTTTGCTCCGTATGCGGAGTAAAGAGCTTCTACGTGCCGCGCTCGAAGCCCGACGGCTTCAGCGTCAATGTGCGTTGCCTCGATGACGGCCAGGTCCGCGTGACCAGCATCGTCCTGTTCGACGGCCAGCATTGGGAACAAGCCTTCGCCGCCGCGCAGGGCAAGGTCTGAAGCCATGCCGACGCAGATCCTCATGCCGCGGCTCTCGCCCACCATGGAGGAGGGCAAGCTCGCCGCCTGGCATGTGAAGGAAGGCGACGCCGTCAGAAGCGGCGACGTGGTGGCGGAGATCGAGACCGACAAGGCGACCATGGAGGTCGAGGCGCCGGAGGACGGGGTGATCGAGAAGCTGCTGCTCGCCGCCGGCACCGAGCATGTCCCGGTCAACCACCCCATCGCTGTGCTTCTCACGGAAGATGAAGCCCAGCCCGAGGCCGCAGCGCCGCCCTCTCCCCTTGGGGGAGAGGACGCGCCCAAGCCAAGCTTCGGCGCGGGTGAGGGGGCTCGCACACCAACCGACTCAGCTTCCCCCTCACCCCAGCCCTCTCCCCACAGGGGAGAGGGAGAAACCGAGCAGGTGATGCACAAGATCGCCGAGCAGATCAGGCGGAACGGCGGCAACGGTCACGCGGCCCGCATTTTTGCCTCGCCGCTGGCGCGGCGGCTCGCGCGCGAACTCGGGCTCGAGATTGCGACACTCAACGGCTCGGGCCCGCATGGACGCATCGTCCGGCACGATGTCGAGCGCGCGGCCCAAGCCACACCCAAAGTCGCGGAGCGGATCGAACCGATCTCCAAGCCCGAAGCGGCCGAGGCCATCGAGATCGAGCAAGCGCCGAAGCCGCGGCCGCAAGAGCTGGTCGCGCGGAGCGAACCGCAGGAGCCGCGCGGGCTCTCCGACCGCCAGGTGCTCGCGCTCTACCAGCCGGGGTCTTACGAGATCGTCCCGCACGACACGATGCGTCGCTTCATCGCCGAGCGGCTGACGCTCTCCAAGCAGACCATCCCGCATTTCTATCTCGCCATCGATTGCCAGCTCGATGCGCTGGTGGCCGCCCGCGCGCGGCTCAACGCGCTTGCCCCGCAGGAGGGCCCGCGCGCCTTCAAGCTCTCGCTCAACGATTTCATCATCAAGGCTTTGGCCATGGCGCTGCAAACCGTGCCGGCCGCCAACGCCACCTGGACGGAACAGGGCATTCTCCGCCATCGCGCCTCCGACATCGCCGTCGCCGTCGCGCTCGAAGGCGGCGGCCTGCATACGCCGGTGATCCGCGACGCCGAGATCAAGAGCCTGTCGGAGATCTCCAACGAGGTGCGCGATCTCGCCGCCCGCGCCCGCTCGAAGCGCCTCGCGCCGCACGAATATCAGGGAGGCACGACCACCATCTCCAATCTCGGCATGTACGGCATCGACCGCTTCGACGCGGTGATCAACCCGCCGCAGGCCTCGATCATGGCGGTCGGCCGCGCCGAGAAGCGCCCGGTGGTCAAGGACGATGCGCTGAAGATCGCCACCATGATGAGCGTCACGCTCTCGGTCGACCACCGCGTCATCGACGGCGCGCTCGGCGCCGAGCTGCTCGCCGCCTTCAAGGCCTATATCGAAGACCCCGTGACCATGCTGGTGTGATGACCGAGACGGCATTCGATTTGGCAATCATCGGCGCAGGGCCCGGCGGCTATGTCGCCGCCATCCGCGCCTCCCAGCTCGGCATGAAGGTCGCGATCGTCGAGCGCGATCAGCTTGGCGGCATCTGCCTCAATTGGGGCTGCATCCCGACCAAGGCGCTGCTGCGCACTTCGGAGCTCTACACCGCCATGCGGCGCGCGGGCGAGTTCGGGCTGGCCTGCGACAATGTCCGCTTCGACCTTCCGCGCGTGGTCGAGCGCAGCCGCAAAGTCGCCGAGCGGCTGTCGAACGGCGTCGCCTATCTCATGCGCAAGAACAAGATCGAGGTGATCAAGGGGACGGCGCGGCTCAGAGGGCAGGGGCGCATCGCCGTGATCGGCGCCGGTGGCGAGGTGCTGCCCGATATCGAGGCCAAGCACATCATCCTCGCCACGGGCGCCCGCGCGCGCACTCTCCCCGGGCTCGAGCCGGATGGCAAGCTGATCTGGACCTACAAGGAGGCGATGGTCCCGCCGAGCTTCCCCAAATCGCTGCTGATTGTCGGCTCCGGCGCCATCGGCATCGAGTTCGCGAGCTTCTATCGCAGCCTCGGCGCCGAGGTGACGGTGGTCGAGGCGTTGCCGCGCATCCTTCCCGCCGAGGATGCCGAGATTTCCGAGCTCGCGCGCAAGGCCTTCGCGCGGCAAGGCATCGTCATCCATACCGGCACGCGGGTCGAGCGGCTGAGCAAAGGGGCTGACAGCGTCACCGCCACACTGGCGAAAGCGGACGGCGGCAGCGCGGAGATCGTCGCGGAGCGCGTCATCCTCGCCATCGGCATCACCGGCAATGTCGAAGGGCTCGGGCTGGAGGCGCTGGGCGTGAAGATCGACAAGGGGCACATCGTGGTCGACGAATGGTGCCGTACCGGCGTGCCGTCGCTCTACGCCATCGGCGACGTGGTCGGACCGCCCTGGCTCGCGCATAAGGCAAGCCATGAAGGGGTGCTGTGCGTCGAGAAGATCGCGGGCGTCGAGGGCCTCCACCCGCTCGACAAGACCGCCATCCCGGCTTGCACCTATAGCGCGCCGCAAGTGGCGAGCGTCGGCCTCAGCGAGGAGGCGGCCCGCGCCATGGGTCACGAGCTGAAGGTCGGCCGCTTCCCCTATTCGGCCAACGGCAAGGCGATCGCGCTCGGCGAGACCGAAGGGCTGGTAAAGACCATTTTCGACGCCAAGACCGGCGCGCTGCTCGGCGCGCATCTGATCGGCGCCGAGGCGACCGAGCTGATCCAGGGCTTCGTCATCGCCAAGACGCTGGAGACCACCGAGGCGGAATTGATGGCCGCCATCTTCCCCCATCCGACATTGTCGGAGATGATGGGCGAATCGGTGCTCGACGCTTACGGCCGCGCGCTGCACATCTAGCCGCGGAGCGGGGAAGGGCCCGTCAAGAGGTGGCCGGTCGTAACTGCGCCCACGGAGGCTTATATGCGGCATGCCGCCACGGAGGCGGACATTGGCTGAGTGATTTGGCGATGCGACTCGGGAGGTCTCAATGGATAACGCCCAGACTTTGCTTGCCATGCCGGGAGTTGGTTTCTTCGGTATGCTGATTATCGGCATTCTCGCCGGCTATATCGCCGAGAAGGTCACCTCGAGCGATCACGGCCTGCTCACCAATCTCTTGGTCGGCATCGCCGGGTCGTTCGTCGGCGGCACGCTCGCCAATGTCTTGAAGATCGAATTCCATGGCTGGCTCGGCAATTTGATCGTGGCCTCGATCGGCGCGGTCCTCGTATTGTGGATCTGGCGGAGCATCAGGGGCCCCGCCACAACGTAAATTTGGAGTCCGCCGCCATCGCCACGCTGCACGAGGGGTCCGATGAGGTGAAGGCGCGGCCGCGCCATCCGGAAAAGGCGCGGCTGCCCGACACCGCCGTGCTGCCGAAGCCCGCATGGATCCGGGTGAGGGCGCCGGGCGCGCACGCATTCGATCGGACGCGCGACGTGTTGCGCGCGCATCGCCTTGTCACCGTGTGCGAGGAGGCGGCGTGCCCGAATATCGGCGAGTGCTGGGGCAAGCGCCACGCCACCTTCATGCTGATGGGCGATACCTGCACGCGCGCTTGCGCCTTCTGCAATGTGCGCACGGGAAAGCCCGCTGCGCTCGATGCGGGCGAGCCGGCCCGCGTGGCAAGCGCCGTCGCCGCGCTTGGCCTCACCCATGTGGTGGTGACCTCGGTCGATCGCGACGATCTCGATGATGGCGGCGCCGCGCATTTCGCCGCGACCGTTCGCGCCATCAGAGCCGCGCGGCGAGACACCAGCATCGAAATCCTGACGCCGGACTTTCTGCGCAAGGACGGCGCGCTCGACATCGTGCTCGGCGACCCGCCCGATGTGTTCAACCACAATGTCGAGACGGTGCCCTCGCTCTACCGGCGCATTCGTCCGGGGGCTGATTATCGCCACTCGCTCGATCTGCTCGCGCGCGCCAAGGCGCTCAATCCCGGCCTGTTCACCAAATCGGGCATCATGGTCGGTTTGGGCGAAACAGCCGATGAGGTGCTTGCGGTGATGGACGACATGCGCGCGGCGTCGGTCGATTTCCTCACCGTCGGCCAATATCTCCAGCCGACCCGCAAGCATGCGGCCATTGACCGCTTTGTTACCCCTGACGAGTTTCAGGCGTATAAGCGGGCCGCAGAAGAGAAAGGTTTCCTGCTCGTGGCCGCAAGCCCACTGACCCGTTCGTCCTATCACGCGGCGCAAGACTTCGCCCGGCTCAAAGCCGTGCGCCAGGCTTCGCTCGGCGCCTGACCCTCGCCGAACCGGCGCAAACCACCATGCATGTCTACGAGACCACGCATCCCGTTGCCCATTCGGCCGAGGCGATGTTCGCGCTCGTCGCCAATGTCGAGGACTATCCGAAATTCTTGCCGCTCTGCGAGGACCTGAAGGTCACGAGTCGCGAAGAACGCGAGGGCAGGGACGTGCTCGTCGCCACCATGACGATAGGCTACGGCATGATCCACGAGAGCTTCACCACGCGCGTGCATCTCGACCGTGCCGCGCACACCATCCTGGTCGAATATCTCGACGGGCCGTTCACGTTCCTGGAAAATCGCTGGCGCTTCCAGCCGACCGGGGCGAATGCGAGCGAGGTCGCGTTCTATATCGCTTATGCCTTCCGCTCGCGCCTGTTCGAACGGCTGGTGGGCGGGCTCTTCGCGCGCGCGGTCGAACGCTATACCGGCGCCTTCGAGGCGCGCGCCGATGCGGTCTATGGACCTAAGACAGTGTCTCTCGCCTCACAGCAATGAGCGCAGCAGCGTCAGCGCCTGCTCGCACGCTGCGGCGCCTGATCTCGGCACGCCCGAGATCGCCGAACAGAACCTGCTCGTGGACGATCGACTGGTCGCGCCGGCCGGCGGCGAAATGCACGAGCCCGACCGGCTTCTCCGACGTTCCGCCATCGGGCCCGGCGATGCCGGTGACGGCTACGGCAAGGCTCGCGCGCGAATGGGTCAGCGCGCCTCCGGCCATGGCCCGCGCCACGTCCTCGCTCACCGCGCCGTGCCGCTCGATCAGCCAAAAGGGTACGCCGAGCATCTCGCTCTTGGCGCTGTTGGAATAGGTGACGAAGCCGCGCTCGAAAACGTCTGACGCGCCGGGAATGGCGGTGAGCGTGCCGGCGACAAGCCCGCCGGTGCAGGATTCGGCGACTGTCACAGTCTCGCCGCGAGCGCGGGCGGCTTCGAGCAGTTCAGCGGCCTGGGCGAGGAGGCGCGCGTCGATCTCGATCGCCCCGCTCATGGCAGGCTCACCGTCGCCGTCGCCATCGCGGCGATCCCTTCGCCTCGGCCGATGAATCCCAAGCCCTCATTGGTGGTGGCCTTGATGCTCACCTGCGCCACCTGAACGCCGAGCATCCCGGCGATACGCGAGCGCATCAGATCGCGATACGGCCCGACGCGCGGCGCTTCGCAGAGCAGCGTGATGTCGGCATGCACGATCGTCCCGCCACGCTCTCGCACCAAGGAGGCCGCATGTTTGAGGAACACCTCCGAGGCCACGCCGCGCCAGCGCGCGTCGGATGGCGGGAAGTGCACGCCGATATCGCCCTCGGCAATGGTGCCAAGCAGCGCGTCGGTCAGCGCGTGCAAGGCCACATCGGCATCGCTATGGCCGATCAGCTTCTTTGGGTGCGGAATGGTGACGCCGCACAGGATCACCGCATCGCCGGCGCCGAAGGCGTGCACGTCATAGCCCTGTGCCACGCGGATCGTGGCGCTGCCGCCCGCGCCACCAGGCTTGAGCAGCTCGTCGGCGCGTTCGAGATCCTCAGGCGTGGTGAGCTTGCGATTATCCTCGGCCCCTTCGACCAAAGCCACATCGAGGCCGAACCATTCGGCGACACCCGCGTCGTCGGTGAACTCGCGCGCCGGCTCTTGTGCCGCGGCGCGATGCGCGGCGAGGATCGTCTCGAATCTGAAACCTTGCGGCGTCTGTGCGCGCCAGAGCTGATCGCGCTCGGCGGTGCCGATCACCTGCCCGCGCGCGACCCACTTCAACGTGTCGGTGACGGGAAGACCCGGGACCGCGCCTTGGCGTGCATCGAGAGTGGCGATGACGCGGGAGATCAACTCCGCCGAGACGAAGGGCCTCGCCGCGTCGTGGATCAGAACGGAGGAGGGGGGTTCGCTCGCCAGCGCCTCGAGCCCAGCGCGAACCGAGTCCTGGCGTCGCGCGCCGCCTGGCACGGCCCTCCGCAATCGCCCGGCGTAAGGCTGGCTTGCCGCGGCGTAGAGCCCTGCATCGTCGGGATGGATGACCACCAGAATATCGTCGACCGCCGGGATGGGCGGCGAAAGCGCCAATGCTGCGCGACAGCATCGGGACGCCGCCGATTGGGCAATATTGCTTGGGACGGCTCTCTTCGCCTGCTGCCCGGGCACCCCGGCCCGCGGCGACAATCAACGCGGCGACACTCACAAAACGGTCCTCCGTGGCGGCTTAACCCTCTGATTCATTAAAATGCTGCACTGCGGCAAAACTGATATTGCCGCCGCGAAAAAACCCTCGTATGGTGCCCAATTAAAGATCATGGGGCCTACTTGCATAAAAATTGTGCATCCTCGGTCGAAGCGGCAAACGAGAAGCAAAGGATACACCGCTTGAGCAGCTCGACCAAAAAACCCAATTTGCGACGCGTCGTCCAAGCCCAGCCGATCCCGACTGACGCGCTGCTCGGCGCGCTGCCTCATCCGCTATTGGTCATCGGCGAGGGGCTTACCATCGAATACGCCAACACCGCAGCGGAAGATTTCTTCCAAATGAGCGCCGGCGTTCTCTGCCGCCGCGCTCTCACCGACGTGGTCGCCTTCGGCAGCCCGCTCATCGCTCTCGTCGAGCAGGTGCAGCGAAACGGCACCACGGTCAACGAATATGGCGTCGATCTCGGCTCGTTCCGCTTCGAGGCGCCGAAGCTCGTCGATCTCTACGGCGGTCCAGTCGCCGAGATGCCGGAACGCGTGCTGATCATGCTCCAACAGCGCAGCATGGCGCAGATGATCGAGCGCCAGCTTACGCATCGCGGCGCCGCCCGCTCCGTCTCCGGCCTCGCCGCCGTGCTCGCGCACGAGATCAAGAACCCGCTCTCCGGCATCAGGGGTGCGGCGCAGCTGCTCGAAAGCGAGCGTACCGACAGCGACCGCACTCTGACCCAACTGATCTGCGCCGAGTCCGACCGCATCTGCAAACTGGTCGATCGCATGGAGATCTTCGGCGACGAGCGTCCCTTGCAGCTCGAGCCGGTGAACATCCATGACGTGCTCGACCACGTGAAGCAGATCGCCCGCACCGGCTTCGCCCGCCAAATCAAGATCGTCGAAAATTACGATCCGTCGCTGCCGTCCGTGCCGGGCAGCCGCGACAAGCTGATCCAGGTGTATCTGAACCTCATCAAGAACGCGGCCGAAGCGATCGGCGAGGGGAGGGCTGACGGGCAAATCACGCTCACCACGTCCTTCCGCCCCGGCGTACGTCTCTCC
The DNA here is from genome assembly GCA_963776235.1 of uncultured Alphaproteobacteria bacterium. Taxonomy (GTDB): domain Bacteria; phylum Pseudomonadota; class Alphaproteobacteria; order Rhizobiales; family Methyloligellaceae; genus Methyloceanibacter. The sequence continues at coordinate 14,870 of CAVZLT010000029.1, read as the reverse complement.
GTGCCGGGGAGCCAAGCCCGCGTCAGCCTGCCGCTCGAGATCGCTGTGGAAGATAACGGCCCGGGCGTGCCCGCCGATCTCATGCCGCATCTGTTCGACCCCTTCGTCACCACCAAGCCGTCAGGCACAGGGCTGGGCTTGGCCCTCGTCGCCAAGATCGTGGGCGATCACGGCGGCATCATCGAATGCGACTCGCGGCCCAGGCAGACCATCTTTCGTACGCTGATGCCGATGGCTGAGAGCGAAGCAGTGCAAAGCGGGCACGGTTAGACCTCATGGCCAAAGGCAATATCCTCATCGCCGACGACGACGCTGCGATCCGCACCGTGCTCAACCAAGCGCTCGCCCGCGCCGGCTACGCGCCGCGCGCGACCGGCAACGCGGCCACGCTCTGGCGCTGGATCAGCCAGGGCGACGGTGACCTCGTCATCACCGACGTGCTGATGCCCGACGAGAGCGCCTTCGATCTCATTCCCCGCGTGAAGAAGCTGCGTCCCGACCTGCCGATCATCGTCATGAGTGCGCAAAATACCTTCATGACCGCGATCACCGCGACGGAGCGGGGCGCTTACGAATATCTGCCAAAGCCGTTCGATCTTAACGAGCTCGTTGCCGTGGTCGGCCGCGCGCTCGCCGAGCCGCGCAAGAAATCGCAGCGACTCTCAGCCGAAGCCAACGACGGATTGCCGCTGATCGGGCGCTGCCCGGCGATGCAGGACATCTACCGCGTGCTTGCGCGCCTCACCCAGACCGACCTCACGGTGATGATCACCGGCGAGTTGGGCACCGGCAAGGAATTGGTGGCGCGCGCGCTGCACGAATACGGCAAGCGCCGCAACGGGCCGTTCGTCGCCATCAACATGGCGGCGATCCCGCGCGAGCTGATCGAGTTGGAGTTGTTCGGCCACGAGAAGGGCGCCTTCACCGGCGCGCAGAATTGTCACGTCGGCCGTTTCGAGCAGGCCGAAGGCGGCACGCTGTTTCTCGACGAGATCGGCGACATGCCGATGGAAGCGCAGACGCGGTTGCTGCGCGTGTTGCAGGAGGGCGAATACACGACAGTCGGCGGCCGCACGCCGATCCGGACCAACGTTCGCATCATCGCCGCCACCAATCGCGACCTGCAACAGCAGATCGATCAGGGCCTGTTCCGTGAGGATCTGTTCTATCGGCTGAATGTCGTGCCGCTGAGGCTGCCGCCGTTGCGGGAGCGGCTCGAGGACATCCCCGACCTCGTGCGCCACTTCCTCGGCATCGCCGAGAAGGAGGGTCTGCCGCCGAAGAGCTTCGAGCCGGCCGCCATCGAGCGCCTCAAGCGCTTTCATTGGCCGGGCAATATCCGCGAGCTCGAGAATTTGGTGCGCCGGCTCTCGGCCATCTACGCGCAAGACATCGTCACCGTGGAGATGGTCGAGAACGAGTTGGCGAGCGCGGCCAGGACGCCATTCCCCGATGCGGCCGAGGGGTCGGGCGATCTGTCGGAGTCGGTTGAGCGCTTCTTGTCCGACTATTTCCAGAGCTTCGGCCACGACCTGCCGCCAGCCGGGCTTTACACCCGCATCCTGCGCAAGGTGGAATCGCCGCTGATCACGGCCGCGCTCGCGGCGACGCGCGGCAATCAGATCCGAGCCGCCGATCTTCTGGGGCTTAATCGCAACACTCTCCGCAAGAAGATTCGCGACCTCGGGATCAAGGTGATCAGGACGCCGGGAACCTGACGCGAACCCGATGCTTGCATAACCATCTGATTTCCTGTTCCTTTCCGCTCGATCGACGCGGATTTGTCACAATCGCGTTAACCCAGCGATTGTCGCCAAAGCGCCACATTGTGATTTTATTGCATCAGGCTTGAGGCGGATGCTCCTGTCGGAGGACGGATAAGTCCTTGGGGAGAGCAGGGGAATGCGGTTGCGTGGCGTGCTCCAATCCTTGCAATCGGCAGCCGAGCGCATTCTGCTCGGGCGCCCGCGCGAAACCATGAGCAAAGCATCCGGCAACACGCGTCCCGCCGCTGCGCCCCCGTCAGCCAGCGCCCTGCCAGACACGGCTAGAGGCCGCAGCCGCATCCCGTTCAAACTCGGCCTGATCGTTGTCGTGGCCTCGCTCTGCTCGGGCCTCGCCACCTATCTGATCCTCACCGGCCTCACCCCGATTGTGCCGACGCATGGCGTGGTGGTGGGCGTGCTGCTCATCAACGCGATGCTCGTCTTGGCGATGATCTTCATCATCGCCTGGCAGGTGACCGGGCTGTGGCGCGCTCGGCAGCGGCAGGTCGCCGGCGCCCAGCTGCATGTCCGCATCGTCAGCCTGTTCAGCGTCATCGCCGTCGTGCCGGCCATCGCGCTCGCGCTCTTTGCCAGCATCTCGCTCAATCGCGGCCTCGATCACTGGTTCTCCGTTCGCACCAAATCGATCATCCAGAACTCGATCGACGTGGCGACGGCCTATCTGCAAGAGCATGGCCAGGTGATCCGCGCGGACACCGTCGCCATGGCCAAAGACATCGACGAGGCGGTCGAGCTGGTGCGGTCGCAGCCGCAAGGCTTCGGCAATTTCCTCACCGCGCAAGCCTCGATGCGGGGGCTGCCCATCGCCTATCTCATCGACGGCGACGGCAAGATGCTCGCCACCGCGGCAGCGGTGCCCGACTTCCCCTTCAAGGCCCCGCCCAAAGAAGCCATGGATCTTGCCAAGAAGGGCCAGGTGATCGTCATCGCGCCGGGCCAGACCAGCATGGTCGGCGCCATCAAGAGCCTGCAGAATTTCGACGACACCTATCTCTATGTGGTCCGGCCGGTAAACGCGCGCGTGCTGCAGCAGCTTCGCGCCACCCGCGCCAACGTCGAGGAGTATCAGCTGCTCGAGCAGCGCCGTGCCGGCGTGCAGGTGGCGTTCGGGCTGATGTATGTGGCGATTGCGCTGACGCTGCTGCTGTCGGCCATCTGGATCGGCATGTGGTTCGCCAACCGCCTGGTGGCGCCGATCCGCCAGCTGATGGGCGCGGCGCAAGAAATCTCCGGCGGCAATCTCGCCGTGAAGATCGACGTCAACCCCGCCGACGGCGACCTTGCCGTGCTCGGCGCGACCTTCAACACCATGACCTCGGAGCTGCGGAGTCAGCGCGACGAGCTGGTCGGCGCCAACACCAAACTGGATGAACGCCGCCGCTTCATGGAGGCGGTGCTGTCGGGCGTCACCGCGGGCGTGGTGGGCGTCGATGCCGAGGGCGTCGTGACGCTGGTCAATCGTTCCGCCGAGGCGCTGCTGGAGGTCAAGAATCTTACCGGCCAACCCCTGGCGAAAACGGTGCCCGAATTCGGCGCCGTGCTGAAGCGCGCGCAGAAACAGGGCAAGCGACTCATCACCGACCAGATCACGCTCAGGCGTCATGGCTCGGAACGGAATTTCGCCGTGCGCGTGACCAGCGAGGGCACGACCCCGGATGCGCAGGGCTTCGTCGTTACCTTCGACGACATGACCGAGCTGGTCAGCGCGCAACGCAGCACCGCCTGGGCCGACGTCGCGCGGCGCATCGCGCACGAGATCAAGAATCCGCTGACGCCGATCCAGCTCTCGGCGGAACGCATCCGCCGCAAATACGGCGACTCCATCACCAAGGATCGCGAGGTGTTCGACCAATGCACCGACACCATCATCCGCCAGGTGTCGGATATCGGCCGCATGGTCGATGAGTTCTCCGCCTTCGCCCGCATGCCGAAGCCGGTGATGGAGCGGCACGACGTGCGCGAGATCGTGCGCGAAGCCGTGTTCCTGTTCCAGGTGAGCCGGCCCGAGATCGCCTTCGAGCTCGACCTTCCGGACCGGCCCGTGATGGCGCTTTCGGATCGGCGGCTGCTCACCCAGGCCGTCACCAATCTCGTCAAGAATGCGAGCGAAGCCATTGATTCCGCTGTGGAAGCCGACGCGGCCCGCGCGGGCAGCGGACGCATCGTCGCCAAGGTCCGCAGCAAGGGCGACCGCGTGCAGATCACCGTCGTCGACAATGGCTGCGGCCTGCCGAAAGAGGACCGGCACCGGCTGGTCGAGCCTTACATGACGACCCGCGCCAAGGGCACAGGGTTGGGGCTCGCCATCGTGCAGCGGATCACCGAGCAGCATGGCGGCACGCTCACGCTCGCCGATGCGCCGAAGCGCAACGGCAAGATCGAAGGAGCGTCGGTGCGCATCGATCTGCCGGTGGGCGAGAAAGAGGAAGCGATTGCGGCGGAAGCGGCGGCGGAGCCGGGTGCGGCTTCAGCTTCGAGCCCATCGGAGCACGCCGAGGAAGAAGAGGGAGTGACCCATGGCGTCTGACATCCTGGTCGTCGACGACGAGACCGACATCAGAGAGCTGATCTCAGGCATCCTCGAGGACGAAGGTCATTCGACGCGGCTAGCCAAGGACAGCGACGACACGCTCAAGGCCATCGAGGAGCGGCGGCCCTCGCTCGTCATCCTCGATATCTGGCTGCAAGGCTCGAAGCTCGACGGGCTCGAGCTGCTCGACCGCATCAAGAAGGCGCATCCCGATCTGCCGGTGATCATCATCAGCGGCCACGGCAATATCGAGACGGCGGTGGCGGCGATCAAACGCGGCGCCTACGACTACATCGAGAAGCCGTTCAAGGCCGACCGCCTGGTTCTGCTCACCGCGCGCGCGCTCGAAGCCTCCAAGTTGAAGCGCGAGAATCGCGAGCTGCGCGAGCGGAGCACGTACTCGTTCGACATGATCGGCCGCTCCGCCGCCATCAATCAGCTGCGTCAGGCCATCGACAAGGTGGCGCCAACCAATAGCCGCGTGCTGATCACCGGGCCGTCGGGTTGCGGCAAGGAGCTCGCCGCGCGCGTGATGCACGCCAAGTCGGCGCGGGCCGAAGGACCGTTCGTGGTGCTCAACGCCGCCGCCATGGTGCCCGACCGGATGGAGCTCGAGCTGTTCGGCACCGAGGACGGAGCGGGCTCGGGCGCCCGCAAGGTGGGAGCGCTCGAGGAAGCGCATAACGGCACGCTCTATATCGACGAGGTCGCCGACATGCCGCTCGAGACGCAAGCCAAGATCTTGCGCGTGCTGGTCGAGCAGCGCTTCCAACGGCTCGGCGGCGGCGGCCCCAAGGTGCATGTCGACGTGCGCGTGGTCTCGTCCACCAGCCACGATCTGCAGAAGGAGATGTCGGCGGGGCGCTTGCGCGAGGATCTCTATCATCGCCTGAACGTGGTGCCGATCAAGGTGCCGGGGCTGTCCGAGCGGCGCGAGGACGTGCCCGAGCTCGTGCGCTATTTCGTGCAGACCATCTCGGTGGCCTCGGGGCTGCCGCCGCGGCGCATCGGCGAGGACGCCATGGCGGTGCTCCAGTCGCACGACTGGCCCGGCAATGTCCGCCAGCTGCGCAACAATATCGAGCGGCTGATGATTCTCGTGGGCGGCGATCCTGATTCGATCATCACCGCCGACATGCTGCCCGACGAGATCATTTCGCCGGTCCCTTTATCGCCCAATGGGGCAGGGGGTGAGCATCTGATGTCGCTGCCCTTGCGCGACGCGCGGGAGATTTTCGAGCGCGAATATCTCCTTGCCCAGGTCAACCGCTTCGGCGGCAATATCTCGCGTACGGCCGAGTTTGTGGGCATGGAGCGCTCGGCGCTGCACCGGAAGCTGCGCGCGCTCGGCGTCAACTCCAATGAGCGAACGCCGGCCCTGCGCTAGAAGGAATCGGAGTTTTGCAATCTTTCGGGAGCGTCTTAAGGAAACTCTTTCGTATCAGGCCCCTTGCGGGACGGCCTTTTAATCGCGTCTAATGGCATCTCTAAAGCCGGGCACGGTAAAAGACCGGCTCCATCAACAGCGTAAGCGTCGACCAAAGGGACGGGGAAGCCCATGGCAACAGAGCGCGCGCAAAGTCTTCAAGACACGTTTCTCAATCATGTTCGCAAGAACAAGACCCCGCTCACCATCTTTCTGGTGAACGGCGTCAAGCTGCAAGGCGTCGTCACCTGGTTCGATAATTTCTGCGTCCTGCTCCGGCGGGACGGTCATTCGCAATTGGTTTATAAGCACGCCATTTCCACCATCATGCCGGGTCAGCCCATCCAGCTCTCAGACATCACCGACGCGGAAGGTGCCGCTGAGTAATTGCGTCCGACCGACCCGAAAGAGCTGAAGCGCAAGAAACGGGCAGGGCGCGGGCAACAGCCCGTGCGCGGCGAAGGTCGTGTCAAGACGGTGGTGTTGGCGCCGGTGCTCGGCAAAACGCGCGGGAAGGGCGCTTCCATCGCCAAGTCCCGCGACGCTGCCGAGCGATCGCCGCAAGCGCGGCTCGATGAAGCGGTCGGCCTCGCCGCCGCGATCGATCTCGACGTCAAGGCGAGTGGGGTGGTGCCGGTGCCGAATCCGCGGCCGGCGACTCTGTTCGGCTCCGGCAAGGTCGAGGAGCTGGCGGGGCTGATACGCGCCGAGGATGCCAGCCTGGTCGTTGTCGATCATCCTCTCACGCCGGTGCAGCAGCGCAATCTCGAGACGGCGTGGAACGTGAAGGTGCTCGATCGCACCGGGCTGATCCTCGAAATATTCGGCGAGCGCGCGCGGACGCGGGAAGGGCGCCTGCAAGTCGAGCTCGCCCATCTCGTCTATCAGAAGAGCCGACTGGTCCGCTCCTGGACTCACCTCGAACGGCAGCGCGGCGGCTTCGGCTTTCTCGGCGGTCCTGGCGAGACGCAGATCGAGACCGACCGGCGGCTGCTCAGCGAGCGCATCGACGTCATCCGCAAGGAGCTCGAGCATGTCCGCCAGACCCGCGCCTTGCATCGGAAATCGCGCGAGCGGGTGCCCTATCCGTCCGCGGCCCTGGTCGGCTACACCAATGCCGGCAAGTCGACTTTGTTCAACGCGCTGACCGGCGCCGCGGTGCTCGCCGAGGACACGCTGTTCGCCACGCTCGATCCGACCATCAGGGCTTTGCCGTTGCCTGGCGGGTCGAAGGCCGTGCTCTCCGACACCGTAGGCTTCATCTCCGATCTGCCGACCACGCTGATCGCCGCCTTCCGCGCCACGCTGGAAGAGGTGCTGCAAGCCGATCTGATCGTGCATGTTCGCGACATCGCCGACGACTCGACGTCAAGCCAGCGCGCTGACGTCAACGCCGTGCTGGCCGAGCTTGGCGTCGACGCCGAAGGCGAGCCCGACCGGCTGCTCGAGGTTTGGAACAAGGCCGATCTCCTCGATGCGGCAAGCTTGCAACGCGCGCGGAACGAGGCGCGTCGCGCCGGCGCCGTGCTCGTCTCCGCGGCGACAGGACTGGGCCTCGACGCGCTCCGCAGCGAGATCGAGAGGCGACTCAATCGGAAACGCGAGACCATCGAGATTGCACTCAAGCCCGACGAGGGCTCGCTGTCGAATTGGATCCACGAGAATTGCGAGGTGGTCGAGCGCAAGCCCGTGGGCGAGGGCGTCACCGCTTTGCGCATCCGCGTTCCTCCCGAGAAACGCGAGCGGCTGGCCCGCCTCGCCGGCCCCGCGCGGCTGAGGCTCGCGGCGGAGTAAGCTCAGCTGTCCTTCTCGGCCGCTTTCGCCTCGTCCCAGAGCTGATCCATCTCTTCCAGCGTCGCGTCCTCGGGCTTGCGGCCGTCCTTGCCGAGCGCCGCCTCGATGCTGCGAAACCGCCGCACGAATTTGCCGTTGGCGCCGCGGAGCGCCGCTTCCGGATCGACGCCGAGATGGCGCGCGATATTCGCCATGACGAACAGCAGATCGCCGAACTCTTCGACAATGCGCTCCTTTCGTGCGCTTTCGCCTTCGCTCTCGGCGATGACCGCTTTCAGCTCGGCAATCTCCTCCTCGGCCTTGGCGAGCACGGGGCCCAGGCTCGGCCAGTCGAACCCGACCTCGGCCGCGCGCTTCTGAAGTTTCACGGCCCGGGTGAGCGCCGGCAGCGCGATCGGCACGTCATCCAGCCGCGACGAGGGCGCGGCCGCGCCACGCGCGGCCTTCTCCTCGGCCTTGATCCGCTGCCACATATTTCCGCCAAGAAACTCATCGCGGCTTGCGTCCCCGAACACGTGCGGGTGTCGCCGGATCATCTTGCGGGTGATCGCATCGACCACGTCGCCGAATTCGAAGCGTTCCAGCTCGGACGCCATCTGCGCGTGGTAAACGACCTGAAGCAGGAGGTCGCCAAGCTCGTCCTTCAGCGCATCGAAATCGTCGCACGCAATCGCATCGGCGACCTCGTAGGCTTCCTCGATCGTATAGGGCGCGATGGTCGAAAAAGTTTGCTCGACGTCCCACGGGCAGCCCGTGTCCTTGTCGCGCAGGCGCGCCATGACGGAGAGGAGATCAGCGAGCGTGTAGGGCTCCGTCCCTGGCGCCTTGCCCGCCTCGTCAGCCATGGCACGCGGCAAGAGGGCGGGGGCCAGTCAGAGCGCTGCTGACGCGCGAATTTCTTCGAAACCTCAAGAGGATAGCGGGATCCTAGCATTTTCGGCCCCATATGCTGGATTCGCATAAGGTATATTATGGAAAATTTATCGAGGGCCGGTTGGCCACGCGCTCGGCCCTCAACGCCGCTCATATTGGTCGGCGATCAGCCGGTCGAGCAGCCGCACGCCGAAGCCCGATCCCCAGCTGCGATTGATCTCGCTGTCGACCGACGACATGGCGGTGCCGGCGATGTCGAGATGCGCCCAGGGCGTTCCTTCCTTGATGAAGCGCTGCAGGAACTGCGCGGCGGAGATCGAGCCGCCCCACTTGCCTCCCGTGTTCTTCATGTCGGCGACTTTCGAGTCGATCATCTTGTCGTATTTCGGTCCGAGCGGCAGGCGCCATAATTTCTCGCCGGTGGCGTTGCCGGCGGCGATCAGTCGAGTGGCAAGCTCGTCGTTGTTGCTGAAGATGCCCGCATGCTCCTTGCCCAGCGCGACCATCACCGCGCCGGTCAGCGTGGCGAGATTGATCACCGCCTTCGGCTTGAAGCGCTCCTGCACGTACCAGAGGCAGTCGGCGAGAACCATGCGGCCTTCGGCGTCCGTGTTAAGGACTTCGATGGTCTGTCCCGACATCGAGGTGACGACGTCGCCCGGACGCTGCGCGTTGCCGCCCGGCATGTTCTCGACGAGGCCGACAATGCCGACCACGTTTACCTTTGCCTTGCGCGCGGCAAGCTCGTGCATGAGCCCGACGACGCAGGCCGCGCCGGCCATGTCGCCCTTCATGTCCTCCATGCCGGCGGCGGGCTTGAGCGAGATGCCGCCGGTGTCGAAGGTGACGCCCTTGCCGACGATGGCGAGCGGTTCGCCACCCTTGGCGCCGGCGCCCTTCCACTGCATCACCGCGACGTGACTCGGCTTGACGCTGCCCTGGCCAACGGCGAGCAGCGCGTTCATGCCGAGCTTCTCGAGCGCCTTCGGACCCAGCAGTTCGACCTGCACGCCGAGCTTGGTCAGCTCCTTCGCCTTGGCGGCGAACTCGGCGGGCCCGAGGATGTTGGCGGGCTCGTTGACGAGATCGCGCGCGAGCATGACGCCGTCGGCGAGCGCACGACCCCAGCCAAAGGCCAGCCCGGCTCCCTTCGGATCGCCGCAATGGATGACGATCTTCTTCAGCGATTTGTCGTTGGCGTCGCCTGCGGCGCCGTCCTTCTTGCGCGCTTTGCTCTTGTATTTCTTGAACTTGTAGCCGCGCAGCAGCGTACCAAGCGCGAAGCTTGCAACGTCGGCGGCCGCAACCTCCCCGCTGCCCGTTTCGAGGTAGATATGCGCCGCCGGCGCTTCCTTGCCGCTGATGAGCCCCCTCACCGTCCCGCCAAGACTGACCCAGTCCTCCGGCTCGTAACTGCCCGGCTTGTCCAGCCCCACCACCACGACTCTCGCGAATTTCAGGCCCTGCGGAGCGATCAGATCGACCGTCTGCTCCTTTTTGCCCTTGAATCCCGTGATGCCGATGGCCTTGGTCAGCAAACCTTTCGACTTCTTGTCTAAATCTTGCGCAGCGGCAGAAAGTCTTGGCCCCTCCTCCGCGAACACTACGGCTACGCCGTCCGCGGGCGCGGTCTCACTGGCAAACGACAAGGCGGTCTGATCGGTCACGCTGGGCTCCATTGGCTGCCTTCGCCTCGAGGCGTCAGGCAATCCCTCTGAGAGACACAAAACGGTGCTCCCAGAAGGGCTTACTGGTGCAGTCTTGCAACAGCGGCGGGAAATCGCTGCGGCACTTGGTAAAACCAGTCTTTTGGGAAAGCAAGCCATTCCAAAAAGGCCGAAATTCCGCCATCTTAGCCTGATGGGAATCGTCTTTGGCACCAGGGGGTTGGCGTAGCTCAACGGAGCGTCGCCAAGGGGGCCATTCGGGGGATCTAAGCTGCGCCCATGACGCTCTTCGGCCGATACATGTTTCGGCAGGTGGCGAATGCGTTCATCGTCATTCTGCTGACCTTGACGATCGTCGTCTGGCTCGCGACGGCGCTGAAGGAGCTCAACCTCATCACCTCGCGCGGACAGGGCATCGTGCTGTTCTTGCAGATGACCCTGCTCAGCCTGCCGAGCTTGATGGCGCTGATCGCGCCGAACGCGATGCTGATGGCAGCGCTTTACACGCTCGACCGCATGAACGGGGACAGCGAGTTGATCGTGATGACGGCCTCCGGCGCCACCGTCTGGCGCATCGGCACGCCGCTGCTCGCGATGGCGGCTCTCGTGACCATTGGCATCCTTCTCGCCAATCTGTTCCTGACACCGGCAAGCATGCGGGCCTTGCGCGATTTCGTCACCCAGGTGCGCGCCGATCTCATTTCTCAAGTGCTTGAGCCGGGGCGCTTTTCCAGTCCCGAGAGTGGCCTCACCTTCCATATCCGCGACCGCAGCCTGAACGGCGATCTGCTCGGCCTTCTCGTGCATGACGAGCGCGACGACAAGCAGGTGATGAGCTACCTCGCCGAACGCGGCCGCATCATCACCAACGACGAGGGATCCTACCTCGTGATGTTCGATGGCTACGTCCATCGCTACAACTCCGAGGACAAGGACCAGAACGTACAGATCGTGGCGTTCGACCAGAACATGCTCGATCTGTCGGAGTTTGCCCCGAAGGACACCACCGGCAACGACGTTCGGCCGCGCGAGATGTATTTCAGCGACCTGGTCAGCCCCAACATGAACGACAAAGCGATTCAACGGAGTTACGGCCAGATCCGCGGGGAGCTGCATGATCGCCTCGCCACGCCCCTCTACCCCCTCGCCTTCGCCTTCATCGCTATCGCCCTGCTGGCCCACCCGCGCACCACGCGCGAGAGCCGCTGGGGGCAGATTCTGACGGCTTTCGGCATTGCGCTGGGCCTCAGGGTTGCCGGACTCACGTCCGGCAATCTGCTGACCATCAACCCGTGGGCGGTCGTGCTTGTGTATGGAATTCCGCTGGGGACGATTGTCGTTGCGGCATGGACGGCGCACGTTAGGATGAGCCCAGAGCTGCGGTCCAGACTGAGCTTCGAGCTTAAGTTCAAGCCAAAAAAGATAAGATTTTGGGCCGATAGAGGGATGCAAGCGACGTGAGAGCGCAGATGCCAGGCATCAGTGCAGTGGGGACGCTTGCGCGCTATTTCTCGCTGCGATTCCTCATCGCCATGCTGGCGATGTTCCTGATGTGCTGCGTGCTGATCTTCTTCGTCGATTTCATCGAGATGCTACGCCGCGCGGGCAACTATTCGGGTGACATTTCCGGCCTTCTCCTCGCATGGATGACGCTGTTGCGCCTGCCGTCCTTCTCCGAGCTTGTCCTTCCCTTCGCCGTGCTGATCGGAACGATCGGCATCTTCCTGATGCTGAGCCGTTCGTCGGAACTCGTCGTACTGCGCGCCGCCGGAATCTCGGTGTGGCAGTTCATGTTGCCGGCGATGATCGTCGCCTTCCTGCTCGGGATCGTGTTCGTGCTGGTCTATAATCCGATTGCCGCGGCCGCTCGCGGCGAGGCCGAGCGGCTCTACACCGCCGCCTTCGGGCGCGGCGAGTCGCTGCTCAAGACCAAGGGCAGCGGCGGCGCGTGGCTCCGCGAGGACGGCGCCGACGGTCCCTCCGTCGTCCATGCGCTCGAAGTGCTCAACCAAGGGCTCGAGCTCAAGGACGTCACGATCTTCCAATACGATCACGATCACGGCCTGACCGAGCGGATCGAAGCCAAACAAGCCATTCTCAAGGATGGGCGCTGGGAGCTCGATGATGCCTGGGTGAGCACGGCCGGCCAGGAGAGCGCGTTCTACAAGAGCTACCTGATCAGCACCTATCTCACCCCGACACAGGTGCGCGACAGCCTCGGCACGGTGTTCTCGATCTCGTTCTGGGATCTGCCGAACTTCATCCAGATCGCGGAGAAGGCGGGCCTCCCCGCCACCCAATATCGCGTGCAGTATCAGCTGCTGTTGTCGCGGCCGTTCCTGCTCGTGACCATGGTGCTGATCGCCGCCACCTGCTCGCTGCGGGGATTCCGCTTCGGCAATGTTCAGATCAACGCCGTGTTCGGGCTCGCGGCGGGATTTACCTTCTTCGTCTGCTCGGAGATCTCGCGCAACTTCGCCATGGCCGGACTGACCTCCGCAGTCGCAGCGGCCTGGGTGCCGGTGATCATCGCGGCTTCGCTCGCGCTCACCGTGCTCTTGTACAAAGAGGACGGATGATGGCGGCCGCGCGCGCAAACATGATCCGGATGCGCCGGGCTCAGCCCGGCCTTGCTGCGTCTAAGGGCGTGGCGTTCACGCGCCTGCGCGGGGTCTTGTTTGCGTGCGTTTTTGCCGCTTTCGCCGCCTGCCTTACCCCGTGGCAGCCGGCGTTCGGCCAGGCGCAGACGAGTCTCGAGCAGCTCGTCCAGCCCCCCAAGATCAATTCGTCCGAGCCGATGCTGCTGCAAGCCGACGAGATGGTCTACGACAACGACAACAACCGGATCACCGCCAAGGGCAACGTCGAGATCTACTACGGCAACTACACGCTGCTTGCCGATCGCGTGGTCTACGACCGCGGGTCGAACACGCTCAAGGCCGAGGGCAACGTCCGCATCAAGGATCCCGACGGCGCTGTGATCACCTCCGACCACATCACCCTCACCGACGATTTCCGCGACGGCTTCATCGACGCCTTGAAGGTCGTCACCAAGGACGACACGCGTATCGTCGCGTCCTCCGCCTCACGCGAGGCAGGCAACGTCACGGTGTTCGAGAAGGCCTGGTTCACGCCTTGCAAAGTCTGCGAGACAGATCCCAGCAAGCCCCCGACCTGGCGGATTCGCTCCGGCAAGATCACGCATAAGCGCGATCAGGCGGTCATCACCTTCAAGAACGCCGTCTTCGACTTCCTGGGCGTGCCGCTCATCTACGTCCCCTGGTTCCAGATGGCCGACCCCACGGTGAAGCGGAAGTCCGGCTTCCTCATGCCGAGCTATAGCCACTCCGATCAGCTCGGAAACACCCTCCAGGTCCCCTACTATTTCGCCCTCTCCGATCACTACGATTTCACCTTCGCGCCGATGTATACGGAGCAGGCGGGAACGTTACTGCTGGGCAACTGGCGCCAGAGGACGTCGAGCGGTGCCTACAGCGTCGAACTTGCCGGCGTGTGGGATAAGGGAACCTTCGATAGTCCCACCGACGGCGATTTCCGCGGCAGCGTCAAGACCGAAGGCAAGTTTGCTCTGAACCCGTTTTGGGACTGGGGCTGGGACGTCATTGCCGAGTCGGACGACACCTTCCGGCGCTTCTACAATCTCGACAGCCGGCTCAAGACCGATCGCGTCTCGCAGATCTATCTCGAGGGCCTGCATGATCGGAACTACATGGCCACGCGGTTCTACAACACGCAGAGCCTGCTGTTCAGCGACGAGCCCTTCTCCGATGCGACAGTCTTCCCGATCATCGACTACGACTACATCGTCAAGAACCCGATCGTCGGCGGCGAACTCTCGTTCAATTCCAATGCCATGGTGTTTTCCAACAAGGATGGCGTCGACTCAAATCGACTGATCGTCGAAAGCAATTGGCGACGGCAGATGATTGACGGCATCGGCCAAGTGTTCACGCCCTTTGCGCAGCTGCGCGGCGACATCTATGGGGTCGGCGGCGTCGACAACCAGGGTCTGAACGGCAGCCCGGATTTCGTCAGCGAGACGCCGGACAACGGCGCGATCTTGCGCGGCAATGCGCTCGGGGGCATCGAATATCGCTATCCCTGGATGGCCAGCACCGGCAGCGTGACGCATGTCTTCGAGCCGATCGGCCAGATTATCGTCAGGCCAAACTCGTTGGGCAATCAGCAGGACATCCCCAACGAGGACGCGCTGAGCCTCGTGTTCGACGACACCCTGCTGTTCGATATCGACAAGTTCTCCGGCTACGACCGCATCGAGACCGGCACGCGCGCCAATGTGGGCATGCGCTACACCGCGCAACTCCCGTCCGGCACTTACGCCCGCGCCGTATTCGGCGAGAGCTATCAGCTGGCCGGCGAGAACGAATACGACACGGACTTCTTCCGGTCGAGCGGCCTCGCCACCGCCCGCTCCGACTATGTGGGCGGCCTCTACATTCAGGCCCTGTCCAATCTCGGCTTCTCTGCCCAGTCGCGCTTCGATGAGGATACCTGGGACATCCAGCGAACCGATCTCGGTACCTTTGCGCGCTATGGGCCGGCGCAAGTCAGGGTCAACTATGCCGACGTCATCGGCGAACCCGGGCTGGCCCAAGACGAACCACGCGAGGAAATTGTCACGGCCGGTGTCCTGGCGCTCACCGAGGATTGGTCGCTGCTGGGGAATTTCCGCTACGATCTCGAGACCTCGCAGACGATCACCGACGGCGTTGGCCTGCGCTATCAGGACGACTGCTTCATGCTCGACGTGA
>CAVZLT010000028.1:0-15805 GCA_963776235.1 uncultured Alphaproteobacteria bacterium | reverse complement strand
CTGAACGGCGGCCATCGGCGCCGGGTCGAGATCGCCCGCAGCCTGTTGCATAGCCCGAAACTGCTGCTGCTCGACGAGCCGACCATCGGGCTCGACGACCCGACGCGCCGCGCCATCGTGCGCCACGTGCATGAGCTCGCCCGCAACGACAATATCGGCGTGCTGTGGGCGACGCATCTGTTCGACGAGGTGCAACCCGACGACGATCTGCTGGTGATCAATCGCGGGAAGATCGTGGCGCGCGGTCTGGCCAAGGACGTGGTGGCCGAGACGGGCGCCAAGGATCTCGGTGGCGCGTTCACGCTGCTCATCGGCGGCGATACGGAAGAGGACGTCACCGCATGAACGTGATGCATTATGTCCGCGCCTTTTACGGCATCGTCTGGCGCGAGTTGCTGCGCTTCTTGCAGCAGCGCGAGCGCTTCTTTGCGGCACTGGTCAGGCCGCTGATTTGGCTTATTATTTTCGCGGCCGGCTTTCGCGCGGCGCTGGGTATCTCGATCATCCCGCCGTATCAGACCTACATCACCTACGACGTCTACATCACGCCCGGGCTGCTGGCGATGATCCAGCTGTTCCAGGGCATGCAGAGCTCGCTGTCGATGGTCTATGACCGCGAGATGGGCTCGATGCGGGTGCTGCTGACCACGCCCTTGCCGCGGTGGTTCCTGCTCGTCGCGCGCCTGTTCGGCGGCGTGATCGTCTCGCTGTTCCAGGTCTACACGTTTCTTCTGGTCGCTTATTTCTGCGGCGTCGAGCTGCCGCACTGGGGCTATCTGGCGGCGCTGCCGGCGCTCATTCTCACCGGCCTGATGTTCGGCGCGTTGGGCATGCTGTTGTCCTCGACCATCAAGCAGCTCGAGAATTTCGCCGGCATCATGAACTTCGTGATCTTCCCGATGTTCTTCGCGTCATCGGCGCTCTATCCGTTGTGGAAAATGCGCGAGGGGAGCCTCTGGCTCTATTACATCTGCCTCTACAACCCGTTCACCTGGGCGGTCGAGCTGATCCGCTTCGCCTTCTATCTCGAGGTAAATTGGCAGGCGCTCGGCATCGTCGGCGGGTGCACGCTGTTGTTCCTGGCGCTGTCGGTCTGGGCTTATGACCCGTCCTTCGGCATCCAGCAGCGCAAGGTCGGAGCGGCCGCCGCGGCCGGCTAGCTGTTGGAGAAATTGCTCGGAAAGCGGCGCAAGAGATCGGTGTGGATCGCCTCCACCACGGCGTGATCGCGCTCGGCTTGCGGCACTTTGATGGTCTCGACCGCGACCACGCGGGTCGGACGCGGCGCGAGCAAGACCAGCTGATCGGCGAGCATGATCGCCTCGCGCGCATTGTGCGTCACCAGGATGGCCGTGGTCGGCCGCTCCTGCCACACATCGAGCAACAGCTTTCTCAGCCGATCGGCGGTCCGCTCGTCGAGCGACACGAACGGCTCGTCGAGCAGCAACAGGTCCGGCTTGGTGGCGAAGGCGCGGGCCAGCGCCACGCGACGCGCCAGACCGAGCGATAGTTCCTGCGGATAGCGCGGCAGCATGTCGGCAATGCCGACAGCCTGCGCGAGTTTCTCCAGTTCGGCCTCGGTGAAGCTCGGTGCCGCCACCAGCTCGATATTCTGCCGCACGGTCCGCCAGGGCAAAAGCCGGGGCTCCTGGAACATGAGCCCGATGCGCGTGTCGGGAGGAATACCGACATCGCCCACGAAGCGATCGTCCAGGCCGGCGACGATGCGCAGCAACGTGGTCTTGCCGCAGCCGGACGGGCCCATCAAGACCGTCATGCTCTCGGGTTCGACGTCGAGCACGAAGTCGCGGATGGCAAGAAGCTCCGTGCCATCGGCGCTGACGTGCGTCTTCTCCTCGATGCGGATTTCAAACCGGCTTGTTACGCCAGCGTGTTGAATGTCGTTCAATGGGTTGCACCAATAAATATTCGATGGTCAGCATGACGGCGACGAAGGCGAGCGTATAACCGAGGATCGCCGTCACGTTGAAAAGCTGGAAGTTGAGATGCAGCTCGAAGCCGACGCCGTTCGACCGGCCGAGCAGCTCTACAACGAGCACGATCTTCCAGATCAGCGAGATGCCCGAGCGCGACGCCGCGGCGAAATAGGGCTGGAGTTGCGGCAGGGTGACGTTGCGCAGCTTGCTCATCGGCGAGAGCCGGTAGGCGCGCGCCATCTCGTCGAGACCGGGATCGAGCGCGCGGGCGCCTTCGCGCAAGGTGACGACGACGTTGGGAATCTTGTTCAGCGCGACGGCGCCGATCGCCGCGGCCTCGTTCAACCCGAACCATACATAAGCAAGAATGATGATGACGAGGGCGGGAAGATTGAGCAGCACGATCAGCCAGGGATCGAGCGCGCGGTCCAGCGCCGGCATCTGGCCCATGGCCAGCCCGAGCACGCTGCCAATCGCCATCGCCACGACAAAGGATGCCACGACGCGCCACAGGGTGATGCCGAGCTCGGTCAGGAGGTCGCCATGCACCAATTCTTTGTAGATATATTCAATCACCGCGACGGGCCCGGGCAGAAGCCGGCTTTGCGCGATCTCGGCGGCGATGAACCAGATGAGCAGGAAGCCCGCGACCGAGAGGACCGAGACCAGAGGCCCGCGCAAAAGGCGCGACCTCGGCACGGCGTCGGCGCGGGCAAACGTCACGCTCACGGCTTGCCCCCGTGCCAGAACGTCCCGGGAGCAAGTTCGGTGCCGGGACCCACGAGCTTCTCGCCGCCGAGTTCGCGCAGGAACTGATACAGAATCTTGGCGTCGGATTCATTCTCGGCGGTCGATCGCTCGGGGATGCCCTCGCGATAGCGGCGTCGCAGCGCATCGAAGGTCTTGTCGTCGAAGCTGGGATCGTTCTCGCTCATGATCGGCTTCAACCGCTCCCACTCCTCGTTAGAGGTTGCGAGCAACTCGTCGGCCTTCGCCGCCGCCCGCAGAAACCCTTGAATTGCCTCAAGATTTTGCTTGGCCCAGCTCTCGCTGAAGACATAGCCGACCATGGCGACCTCGCCCTTGGCGCCAAGCTCGCTCACCACGTCCTCGACCCCGATCAGTTGGGTGAAGCCCTCTGCCTCGAGCCTCGCCGCATAGGGCCAGAAATTCAGAACGGCATCGAGCGCGCCCTGCTTCGCCCGTTCCGCCAGGAGAGGCGGCGCGCCGTATTCTTGCGTGGTCTCCTTTCGCAAGTCGAGATTGGCGGTCCGCAGGGCATAGGCCACGAGCAGGAGCCAACTCTTGTCGAGCGGTCCTCCCGCAACGCCGAGGCGCTTGCCCTTCAGATCGCCGAGCGTCTTGATCGGCGAGTTGGGTGGCACCATGATCGAGCCGAGCGCGGTGGTGAAGGGTGAGAAGGTGAAGTCCCCGCCGCCGCTTCGCTCGCGCGAGACCCACAGCCAGTCCGTGGCGATGATGTCCACCGAGCCGGCTTGCAGGCCCACGGTGGTTGCCTGGGTACTCGCCAACGGCACGACGTCGAGTTCGATGCCCTCGGCCTTGTCGAGGCCGTTGGCGCGGATGGTGTCGAGCGCCCAGCTGACGGTGCCGAATTTCAGTACGCCAATCGTAACCTTGTTGGCCGCATTTGCCGGCTGCGCAAGCGCAAGGCTCGCGAAGCCACAGACCAGCATAGCTATTAGACCTGACCGCAACGGGCGCTCCTCCACGGTGTTATGCTCTCATCCACTTGCGTTGGGGCTAGCCAGGCGACGAGGGCGCGGGAACTCTGCCGCCGGTTGTGGGGCAAACGCGACCGTGGTCCTCTGGCGAGGCCCCGAAAGACTATGGCGCGTCATCGTCGAGAGTGGCGGCGCATACTCTACTGATCCGGGCGCGGTTAGCAAGGTTCCATTGCCGGATTGGCAAATCTCCCTTGGCAAAGATCGTTGCCGGTCACGAACGCGCATCACGACGGCGCCTTCAGACGGTAACCGTGGCCACGCACGGTCTCCAACAAGGGCTCGCGGCCGGGCGAATCGATCTTGCGCCGCAGCCTCGCGATGTAGACATCAACCACGTTGGTCAGCGGGTCTTCGCTGTAGCCCCAAACCTGATTGAGGATGCGCGTGCGGGAAAACACGCGGCCGGGGGCGCTCATCAACAGCTCGAGAATGGCAAGTTCCTTGGCGGTGAGCTTGATGGTGTCGTTGCCGCGCCTCACCTCGAGCAGCTCCCGGTCGAGGACGAGATCGGCAACCTGCAAGATGTTCGAGTTCGGCGCGAAATTGTGCGAGCGGCGCACCAGGGCTTCGATGCGGGCAAGCAGCTCATCGAAATCGAAGGGCTTGGTGAGATAGTCGTCGGCGCCCAGCTTGAGGCCCTTGATCTTGTCCTCCAGCGCGTCCATCGCGGTGAGCATCAGGATCGGCGTATGGTCGCCTTCGAGCCGCAGCCGCTGGCAAACGTCATAGCCGTGCATATCCGGCAGCATCAGATCGAGCACGATCACGTCGAACTCGCCGGTCTTGGCCAGGTCGACCCCCTCGCTGCCGGAGGAGGCGACAGTGACGCCGTGGTTCTCTGCCCGGAGGCCGCGGTCGATGAAGTCGGCGACGCGCGGCTCGTCTTCGACGAGGAGAACGTTCACGTGGCTGCCTCCGCCATGTCGGCCGGCAAGGCCACCGTGACCGTCGTTCCCTGGCCCGGGCTGCTCGCCATTTCGATCCTTCCCTTATGCGCCTCGACGATGGCCTTGGCGACCGGCAGGCCGAGCCCTAGGCCTTCCTCGTTCATCGCCGCGGCCCTGCCGCCCCGGCGGAACCGCTCGAAAATGCCTTCCAGCTCCTCCGGCGGTATGCCGATGCCGCGGTCCGAGACGCGCACCCTGACCTCGCCGCCGGCGCTGCCGATCTCGACCTCAACGGCTCCCTTGGATTTGGAGTAGCGCACCGCATTATCAAGAAGCACGAGGAAAAGCTGCCTTAACCGCGCCGGATCGCCACGCACCATGTCGTGCGCGGTGCCGTTGACGAAAGCGACATCGACGTTCTTGTCGTGGGCGATCACCTTGGCGTCGCCGCAGACTTTCTTGAGCAAATCGCCGAGATCGATGGGCTGCAGAT
Organism: uncultured Alphaproteobacteria bacterium; assembly: GCA_963776235.1. Classification (GTDB taxonomy): domain Bacteria; phylum Pseudomonadota; class Alphaproteobacteria; order Rhizobiales; family Methyloligellaceae; genus Methyloceanibacter. Next base: position 10,740 of record CAVZLT010000028.1, on the reverse strand, counting down.
TGAGCCGCGCGGCGCCGGCGCCCTGCCGGGCGATGAACAGAAGATCGTTAACCAGAACGGAAAGATGCTTCGCCTGCTCGACGATGCGCTCGATCGAGCGCTTGTATTCCGCGACTCGTTTGTTGGCGCCGCGCAGCGCGATCTCGCCCTCGCCGCGAATGATGGTCAGCGGCGTGCGGAGCTCGTGGCTGATGTCGGCGAAGAAGCCGCGCCGCGTCTCGTCGATCTGCCGCAAGGACTCGTTGGCCTGACGCAGCTCCTCGGTGCGTTCTTCCACCAGCGACTCGAGATTGGCATGCGCGTCCTGCAAGGCCTTCTGGTGGGTCTGGAGGTCCCCAGCCATGCGATTGAAGCTTTGGCCGAGATTGGCGAACTCGTCGCGGCCCGAGATGGCGATGCGATGAGAGAGATCGCCCGCGGCGAGCTTGCCGGTGCCGCGCATGAGCTCGGCAAGCGGAGACCGCAGACCCTGCAACAGGAGGCCGATCAGCGCGAGTGTGGCGATGATGGCGAGCGCGGCATGAATTTGGCTGATGCGCTCGAGCCGGCTTAAGAGCTGTGCCGCGTCGGCGTCGATCCTGATCACTTCGGCGGTCTCGTCGGCGACGCCCACCTCGATCAATTCGTTCAGCTTCTGATCGATGCCACCTTTGAGCAAATCGATCAGCCTTTGCCAGGCGATGTCGGGACGGCCGCGACTTCGCAACTGCTCGACCTCGTTGAGCTGGTCCAGCGTGTGCTGGAATTCGCTGCGGATCTGTTCGAGGCGGGTAAGCTCGGCGGATTCCGCTTTTTGCTCCTCGGGCCCGACGATGGCGAGCTCCTTGTTGCTCAGGTCTTGCAGCGTGGCGAGATCGGACTCGATCACCTTGTGCAGATAGGCCGCGCCGAGCGGGCGATCGCTGATCCCCGTGAGCAATGTGTCGGTCCAGGACTTGAACAGCTGCGCACTGTGCCGCGAGAGCTGGAGCTGCCGCTCGAGCTGCTCATGGGCGATGCGCGAGCGGGTGAGATAGGTGTGCGATTGGGCGACGCCCCAATAGGCCAGCGCGGCCGCGGAGAGCGACATGGCCAGAAGCAATCCCGCGGTGATGAGGAGCTTCGTCTGGTAACGCATCGTAGTCTCAAGGCCCCTTAGCCCTAATCAGGCCAGAGCGGGGTGTAATTTGCTGAGGCGCGAAGCAAGAAGCCGGCCCGCGCCGCCGAATAATAGCCAAATCCTCTATAGCGCAATTCCCCTGATACTTGAGGGTGTCTTGCGGCACTAGGTCATGAATTTTTCATCTCGGCGTCAGGCTGTTTTCATGTGAGGGCGCCGGCGGGCGTGGGCGTTGCGTGCCCTTTGGCAAAACAAGCAGTTTTTTTGCCAAGAATGGCTCCGGCAGATTTGCTAATCTTGGCGAACAAAAGAATGGGGACTCAGCAGCAAGGCTGAATTTGGGGGGCTTGCTCTTGCGGTACAATCTTACTGGGCTGCGCTTGGCGCAGCGCTTGGCGTTGCTGGCTGCGGGTTCAGCGCTTGCCACGGCGGGCCTCGCCGTTGGCATGTCCAAACCGGCCCTCGCCGAGTTCGAAATCCAAGAATCCGAGGTCGAAAAGGGCGAGCTCGAGTTCGAATATCGCGGCGCCGTGCATTGGGGCTTCCCCAAGACCGAGAAGGAAGACGCCAGCGACGACGAAGATGGGGGAGCCCTCGAAGAGGAAGATGAAGGTCCCCTCCGGCAAAGCCACGACTTTGAACTCCAATACGGCATCACCGAGCGTTGGCTGTTCTCCACGACCCTCACTGCCGACCAGCCTCTCGACGAAAATTTCAATGTGAGCTCGGTCGAATTGGGGCTGCAATATGAGATCATCCAGCGCGAGGGAAACGGCATCGGTTTGGCGTTTCAGACCGAATATGGATTCGGCACGCGTGGCGGCGATCCCGACGAATTCGGATTCGGCCCCATCCTCGAACTGGCCACCGGCAAGCTGCTAATCACGCTCAATCCCGTGTTCACCGATCAGGTCGGCGAGAACGCCACGACCGATGGGCTTGGCTTCGAATATGGCTGGCGCGCCGAATACGACTTTGCCAAGCATTGGGGCCTCGGCGTCGAGATGTTCGGCGAGATCGAGGATCTCGCCAATGCCGGCTCGTTCAACGACCAGAATCACAGCCTCGGTCCGACGCTGTTCTACAATCCCGGCGGCGATGACGACGAGGCCGAGGGCAAGAAGAAGGGTGGCGATGACGACGACAAGGCCACCGAGGCCCCGGACATGGAGTTCTCGTTGAATGTCGGCGTTCAGTTCGGACTGACCGACGCCACCTCCGACACGGCGCTCAAATTCCAAGGCTCGCTCTCTTTCTAAGAGCGACAGTCTCCCAGGACTGAGCGGTCTTCGCGGCATCGCGGAGGCCGCTTGCTTTTTGCCTTGACGGGGCAGGCCAAGCATCGCCATTTGGTCCAAAGCCATGGTGATCAAGGTCCTCGGTTCAGCGGCAGGCGGCGGCTTCCCGCAGTGGAATTGCAACGGCCGCAACTCTGCCGACGTGCGTCAGGGCAAGGGGGGGCTCGCCCCCCGTAGCCAGGCGTCGGTGGCGGTCAGCGCCGATGGCCGCCAGTGGGTGCTGCTCAATGCCGCCCCCGATTTGCGCCAGCAGATCAACGATACGCCGGAGCTTTATCCCGACCCGAACGAGGGCCCGCGCAACAGCCCGATCAAGGCGGTGGTGCTGACCAATGGCGATGTCGACGCGATCGCCGGCCTGCTGTGTCTGCGCGAAGGCCAGCCTCTCACCATCTACGGCACGGCGCGCGTGCTCGACGTGCTCGCCTCCAACAGCGTGTTCGACGTGCTCGACGCCCGCCTGGTCAAGCGGGTGGTGATGGCCTACGACCGGCCGTTCGCGGTTGAAGGCCCGGAGGGTCCGCGTGGGCATGACCATCGAACCCTTCCCGGTGCCGGGCAAGGTGCCGCTTTATCTCGAGGACGAGAAAGCCGGAGCCGGCTTCGGCACGCAGGAAGGCGATACCACCGGCCTGAAAGTCACCGACGCCGCCAGCGGGCATTACTTCTTTTATATCCCGGGATGCGCCAAGCTCGACGACGCTCTGCGCACAAGGATCAAAGGGGCGCCGCTCCTCTTTTTCGACGGCACGCTCTACACCAATGACGAGATGATTGCCCAAGGCTTGCTCAACAAGACGGGCGACCGCATGGGGCATATGAACATGTCGGGAAGTGCGGGCTCGATCGAGCAGATCGCGCCGCTCGGCATCGGCCGCAAGATCTTCATCCACATCAACAACTCCAATCCGGCGCTGCGCGAGGATTCGCCAGAGCGGGCGGCGATCGAACGTGCCGGGTGGGAAGTCTCCTATGATGGGATGGAGGTAAGGGTCTGAAAGCATGTGCGGCATCGCCGGCTTTCTCGAGCTAGAGCGCCGGTCAGGCACGCAGGCGCTCGAAGCGGTCGCCCAAGCCATGGCGGCGAAGCTCGCCCATCGCGGCCCCGATGCGCGCGGCGTGTTCGTCGATGCCGACGCCGGTATCGCCCTAAGCCATACGCGCCTATCCATCATCGACTTGTCGCCCGCCGGCGCGCAGCCCATGACGTCGTCCTGCGGCCGCTATGTCATCACCTATAATGGCGAGATCTATAGCGCGCCTGAGCTCAGGCCCGAGCTTGAAGCGCTCGGTCGCCGGTTCAGGGGCCACTCGGATACGGAGATCATCGTCGAGGGGATCGCCGCATGGGGCGTGCGCGCGACCGTCGAGCGGCTGATCGGCATGTTTGCGTTCGCCGTGTTCGACCGCAAGGAGCGCAGGCTTAGCCTGGTGCGCGACCGGCTCGGCATCAAGCCGCTCTATTGGGGACGGCAGAATGGCCGCATCGTCTTCGCCTCCGAGCTGAAGGCGTTCGAGGCGCTCCCGGAGTGGCGTCCCGAGATCAATCACGACGCGCTCGCGTCATATCTCCGCTTCGCCTATGTGCCGTCGCCGCATTCGATCTACCGCGGCATCGACAAGCTCGCGCCGGGCACCGGCGTCAGCATCGAGGCCGACGGCAAGACCGATCTCTGGACCTATTGGAGCCTCATGGACGTCGCCACGCGGGGCAGGGCGGCGCCTCTCGATCTTGGCGCGGGCGAAGCGACGGATGCGCTGGAATCGCTGCTTGGCGATGCGGTGCAGCGGCGGCTGGTCTCGGATGTGCCGCTCGGCGCGTTTCTCTCCGGCGGCATCGACTCATCGACCGTCGCGGCCATGATGCGCGCGCGCAGCAATGCGCCGGTCAGGACCTATTCCATCGGCTTCGCCGAGAAGGGCTATGACGAGGCGCCCCATGCCAAAGCGGTCGCCGAGCATCTCGGCACCGAGCACACCGAGCTTTACGTTTCGCCCGAAGAGGTCGAGGGCGTGATCCCCGCGCTGCCCACGATCTACGACGAGCCGTTCGCCGATTCCTCGCAAGTCCCGACCTACCTCTTGTCGAAGCTGACCCGGCAGCATGTCACGGTCGCGCTCTCGGGAGACGGCGGGGATGAGCTGTTCGCCGGCTATAACCGCCACAGATTTGCGCGCTTGCTGACGGGAACGCCGGAGGCCGCGGGCAAGGTGCTGGCCTGCGGGCTCGGCATGGTGGGCCCGGCGCTGTGGGAGCGCGTGTTCGGGCTTTTGCCGCAGCGCCAACGCCTGCCGCATCCGAGCGAGAAGATCTTCAAGGCCGCGGCCATGTTGCGCGAAGGCCGGCAGGGGGCCTATCGCGCGCTGGTCAGCGCGTGGCACGAGCCGGAGACGCTGGTGAAACACGGCACCGAGCTGAAGGGCGCGGTGTTCGACGCGAGCATCGCCGCCAAGCTCCCTGACGCGCTCGACCGCATGCAATATCTCGACGCCGCAACCTATCTCCCGGACGATATTCTCACCAAGGTCGATCGCGCGAGCATGGCGGTGGCGCTCGAAGTACGGGTGCCGCTGCTCGACCATCGCGTCGTGGAGCTGACTTGGCGGCTGCCGTCGCGTCTCTTGATGCGTCGCGGCACGAGCAAATGGCTGCTGCGTCAGGTGCTTTACCGCCACGTGCCGAAGCATCTGGTCGAGCGGCCGAAGATGGGCTTCACGCTGCCGATCGGACAATGGCTCAGAGGTCCGTTGCGCCCCTGGGCGGAGGAGCTGTTATCGGAGAGGCGCCTCGCCGCCGGCGGGCTGCTCGATCCGGCTCCCATCTTGGCGCGGTGGCGCGAGCATCTCGACAGGCGCCGCGACTGGCATCAGTCGCTGTGGACGGTGCTGATGTTCCAGGCGTGGCGCGAGGCGAGGGGACTTTAGATTTCGAGCATGATCTTATCGGAAAACCGGCTTCCACTTTTCCGGATCATGCTCTAGCCGGCGCGCGGGGTCCGCAGATCGCCGAAGGCCACCACGTTGTCAGGCCGTGCTTCCGTCACCGGCTCGATAATGCTGCTGGCGGCGATCTGCCAATAGGCCTCGATGCGCTCGGCGAAGGGCCGCGAGCGCTCGGCGAAAAGCCTTTCGCCCAGGGTGGTCGCGTCTTTGCGCAGCGCCTTGTGGCGTCTGCGGCAGCGCTTCAGAAAGGCCGCGGTCTCGTCGGGGCTGCCGAACGTCATGGTCGGCGTGCACACAAGGCGGGTCAGCAGCGAGATGTCGTGGTCGTCGCCGAGGATTTGCGAGAGGCCGCGCGCCGCTTCGGCTCGCGCGTTAAGCTCCGATGGCCAGCACGGTGCAAGCAATTGCATCTGCCGCCAATGATGCTGCACGCCCTTTCTCCATTCGTGGAGATCGTCGTCGCGACCTTCGGCAAAGCCAACCTGAAACGATTGCCGCGCCGCGCGGTAGCAGCGCCGAAGCCCCTTGGCGACAGAACGGAAGTCGTCGGGATAGACGGCGAGCCCGGCAAGGGCCGGCCGCACCTCGAGCAGCGCGCGCATGGCATCCGATGCCGCGCTCCGTTCGAGATTCTGCTCGGCCGCATGCCGCCGTTTATGCAGCCAGGCGCGCAAGGATTGGATCGGACCTTGGCCCGGGCCGGGTCCTGTCTCGCGCTCGAGCTTGTCGACCGCGTCGATCAGGGCGTGGGCATCCCGGGCAGGCGCAAGCCCGCGCGCTATGACAGCAAGACGATCGGTCAAATTGGCGAAGACCGGTTCAGGCATGCCGGGCCGCACCAGGAGCAGCAGCGAGCGAAGGCGCTTCAGGCATTTGCGGGCGCTATGCACGCCGCTATGCCGCTCGGGCGGTGTCGCCAGCGCGCCATGGGCGATCTCAAGCTCGCCAAACGCCACGCGTCGCACAGCCTCGCTCATCGGCATTGCCGGATCGAGACGATAACTCATCATGCCCCCTGGATGACCAGTGACCAGGCCCCGTCAACCGTGATGATCCCCGGCCGGAGGGTAGACGGTCAAGCCCCAAACCGCCTTCTCAGCCTTGTTGACGGCCTGTGGACAAATGTCGCCAGGGCGTGGTGGCCTCGATCCAATTTTCTACACGCGTTTCAGGATCTTGGCTTGTCATGATGTCGGTAATGACGGCTACGGAGTCGGCGCCCGAGGCAAGCACCAGGGGCGCGCGGCCGAGGGTGATGCCGCCAATCGCCACCAGCGGGCAACCGATTCGCTCGCGCCATTCGGCGATGCGCGGCAGGCCCTGCGGCGGCCAGGGCATCCGCTTCAGCGTGGTCGCATAGATGGGGCCGAGCGCAACATAGTCCGCCTCGGCTTCCAAAGCGACCTCCAGCTCCTCAAGGCTATGCGTGCTGACGCCGATCTTGATGTTGGCGGCGCGGATGGCGCGGAGATTGGCGGCAGCGAGATCCTGCTGGCCGAGATGCACGAAATTCGCGCCGAGATCGATGGCCTCGCGCCAATAATCATTGACCACGAGCTGGCAGTGATGCACCGCGCAGAGCCTCACGGCCCGTTTGATCTCTCCCTGCACCACGCCGCGCGGCTCGTTCTTGATGCGCAGTTGCACCAGCCTGATGCGCCGCGCGAGCAGGCGGGCGAGCCAATTGGTGTCGGGAACGATGGGATAGAAGGGATCGAGGTTGATCAAGGCGGGATAAGACCAGGTCGATCAGGACGCGTGATCGATCTTGAAGAAGGGCGTGCCGGCGACGGGGGTCGACGGCGATGCCATGTCGCGGGGCTCGAGCGGGCCGGCCTCGAAGGCAAGCCGTCCCGCTTCGATGGCGCGAGCGAAGGCCTCCGCCATCTTCACCGGATCGCCCGCCTTGGCCACGGCCGTGTTGAGCAGGATCGCGTCGTAGCCCAACTCCATTGCCTCGGCCGCATGCGATGGCGTGCCGATTCCGGCGTCGATGACCAGGGGGATGTCGGGGAAATAAGCGCGCAGCGTCTTCAGCGCGTCCTTGTTGATCAACCCGCGCGCCGAGCCGATCGGCGCCGCCCACGGCATCAGCACGGCGCAGCCCGCGGCGACGAGCCGCTCGGCGGCGCTGAGATCCTCGGTGGTGTAAGGGAGCACCGCGAAGCCGTCGGCAGACAGCGCGGCTGCCGCCTCGACCAGGCCGAACAGATCCGGCTGCAACGTGTCGTCATTGGCGATCACTTCCAGCTTGATCCAGTCGGTGCCGAACAATTCGCGCGCCATCTGCGCCGTGGCAATCGCCTCTTTGGCCGTGCGGCAGCCGGCGGTGTTGGGCAGCACCCGGCAGCCCAGCTCCTCGATCAGCGCCCAGAAGCCTTGACCGGTCAGCGCGCGTGCGGATTCGCGGCGCAGCGAGACAGTGACGATCTCGGCGCCCGACGCCTTGACCGCCCGCTTCAGGCTCTCGGGCGAGGGATATTGTGCCGTGCCGAGCAGCAGCCGCGAGGAAAAGCTCTGGCCGTAAAGCGTGAGCATCAGCCGCCCTGCCTCGGCGCCACGATCTCGATCTCATCGGACGGTGCCAGCTCGACGGCGGGGCGGGCCATTGCGGCGACGAAATTGCCGTTGACGGCGGTGGCGATCTTCGCCTCGGCGAAGCCGAGCCGCGCGCAAAGCTCGTCGAGTGTCTTTGCGTCGGTGGCGTAAGCCTCACCGTTGAGCAGGATGTTCAAGAAACACCTCCGGGTGCGTGGCGCCGGTCTCGATATAGGCCGCGACCAGCTCGGCCAGAACCGGCGCGAGCAAAAAGCCGTGCCGGTAAAGACCGTTGACGTAGATATAGCCGTTCCGCGGGATAATCCTAGGCCGATTGTCGGGGAAGGCGGGGCGCGCGCCGGCGCCCTGGCGCAGGATCTCGGCCTCGGCGAAGGCGGGGTCGAGCGCATATGCCGCCGAGAGCAGATCGAGCGCGGAGCGGAGCGTGATGGCGCCGATCTCCTCGCTCTCGATCGCCGTCGCGCCGATCATATAAACGCCGTCGCCCCAGGGCACGACGTAAAGCGGAAAGCGCGGATGCAACAGCCGGACGGGCCGGGCCAGATTGACCTCGCGACTCTTGATGACAATCCGCTCGCCGCGCACGCCGCGCAACGTGGGGAGATCGTCCTTGGCGGCGAGACCCCGGCAATCGATGACGAGATCGGCGCCTTGCGGCAGCCCGCCGTCGCCGAGGCGCAAGGCCACGCCTTCGGCGATGACCGAGTCGAGCAGGAAGCGCAGCGCGGCGTCCGGCGCGAGATGCGCTTCCTCTCGGTAGAGCAGCGCGCCGGCGAAGCGATCGGTCAGAGCTGGTTCGGCTTCGGCAAGCTCGGCGGGCGACAGCCGCCGATGCCCCCCGGTCATGCGGGCGAAGCGATCGAGCTCGGCGCGATCGCGATGCAGCGCGACAACGAGCGTGCCGTTGGTCTTGGTGCCGGGATAGGTCTCCTTCCACAGCGCGATGCCGCGTCTGCCGAGCTCACCGATGACGGCCTCGGTGCTTTCCTCCTCGCAGCGTGGCGCGAGCATGGCGCCGGCATAAGGACTGCAAGCCTCGGTGAAGGGTTCTGTCGAGCGCTCATGCAGCGTCACGATGTGACCGCGCCGTGCGAGCAGGAGCGTCTGCCATAGGCCGACCACGCCGGCACCGCGCACGGCGATCGTGAGGGCGCGTCGCGGCATCAATCCCCCAGCGCCACGCCTTCGCGGCGTGGGTCGGCGCCGCCTTCGAGCCCTTGCGGGGTCACGGCGATGACGTGCTCGCCGCTCGTCATCGGCACGCGACGGACCGCATGACCCATGGCGTCGAGCGACGCGGCGAGGGGATCCCATGCGGCGCCGGGCTCGAGCAGAACGACGTCTTCGGTGCTGCCGAAATTGACGAGCGCGCTCGCCTGTGCGGGGTCGAGCCCCCACTCGATCAGCGCGAGGATGGTCTTGACGTTGTAAAGAATGATCGCCGGGCCGCCTGGGCTGCCGAGCACATAACGCAGATCGCCGGCCTCGCCGAACACGATGGCCGGGTCGAGGGCACTGCGTGGGCGTTTGCCAGGCTCGACGCGATTGGCGACGGGATGCCCCTCTTCGTCGACCGGCTCGAAGGAAAAATCGGTGAGTTGATTGTTGAGCAGGAAACCGCGCACCATGGTCCGCGCTCCGAACGCGTTTTCGATCGTCGTGGTCATGGAAAAGGCGTCGCCGGCGTCGTCGACGATGGAGATGTGGCTGGTCCCGCTTTTCTCGACCGAGTGGTCATTGCCGAAAGCGCCTTGCTTCACGTTCGGTGGCGATCCGGCGGCAACGTTGGCGAGGGCGCGTTCCGGATTGATCAAGGCGCGGCGTTCGGCAAGGTAAGTCGGGTCGAGCAGCCCGGCGAGCGGGACGGGAACGAAATCCGTATCGGCGAGGTAACGCGCGCGGTCGGCGAAAGCGAGCCGCTCCGCTTCGGCGATGACATGCGTGGCGCGCGCGCCCAGCGGTGCAGGGCCGAGATTGAATGGCTCGACGATGCCGAGCACCTGCGCCACGGTAACGCCGCCGGAGGACGACGGCCCCATGCCGCAGATCTTGTGCGCGCGATAGGGCGCGCAGATCGGTTCGCGCTCGATGGCGCGATAGGACGCGATGTCCTCAGCGGCGAGCTTGCCAGGCTTGCGCGGATCGTTTTGCACCGCGCTGGCGATGTCTTTGGCGATGTCGCCTTGGTAGAATGCCTTGGCGCCGTCGCGGGCAATCGTCTCGAAGGTGTCGGCAAGCGCCGGGTTGGCGAGCTTGTAGCCAACGGGCCACGGTCTGCCTTGCGCATCGAAGAAATAGGCGCGCGCGTCCGGCGCGAAGCTTTGCGGGTCGGCCTCGGCGAGCATCTGAGCGAGACGGGGCGAGATGGGAAAACCTTCGCGGGCAAGCGCTATAGCGGGCTCGAACAATTCCGCCCAGGGCAGCTTGCCGTATTTGTCATGGGCGAGGGCAAGCGCCGCCAGCGCGCCGGGCACGCCGATCGAAAGCCCGCTCGCCATGGCCGCGTCGCGCGGCAGCGGCTTGCCGTCGGCATCGAGGAAGAGCTCGGGTGTGGCGGCGGCAGGCGCGGTCTCGCGGCCGTCGATGCTTGCGAGCTGCTTTGAGCCCGCGTCCCAATAGAGAATATAGCCGCCGCCGCCCAGCCCTGAGGATTGCGGCTCGACCAGGTTGAGCACCATCTGCACAGCGATGCCGGCATCGACCGCGCTGCCGCCTTTGCGCAGGATGGCGAGCCCGGCTTCGGCCGCGAGCGGATGCGCGGCGACGACCATGTGCTTCTTCGCCGTGACCAGCGGCTTCGGCTGGAACCCGGTCTCGCTTTCCGGCTGCTCGAAGGCGAAT
>CAVZLT010000027.1:0-107410 GCA_963776235.1 uncultured Alphaproteobacteria bacterium | reverse complement strand
AGTGGTCATGACCGCCATCGCTCTCACCATCGCCGGCTCCGACTCTGCGGGCGGCGCAGGACTCCAGGCGGATCTCAGACCTTCGCCGCGCTCGGGGTGCTATGGGGCGACCGCGATCACGGCATCTGACCGCGCAGAACACCCAGGCGGTCGAGGGCGTGCACTGGTCGTCCGCCGGAATTCGTGCTGGCGCAGATGCGGACGATTGCGAAGGATCTCAACGTCGGCGCCATCAAGATCGGCATGCTCGGCACGCGTGGGATCGATCGGGCCGTCGTCGAGGGCGCTGAAGGCATTGCCCGGCGTTCCGGTGGTGGTCGACCCGGTCATGGTGGCGCCGAGCGGCGATCCTTTGCTCGACGAGGACGCCATCGCACGCGGTCCGCACCGACCTCATGCCGCGTGCCATCGTGGTCACGCCGAACTGCCCGAGGCCGCGCGGCTCGCTCGGTGTGCCACAGCGCGGGACGAGGACGGAGATGACCGCACAGGCGAGGCGCTCGCGCGCGCTGGGCGCCAAGCCGTGCTGCTGAAAGGGGGCCATGCCAAAGGCGCGACTCGGTCGACCTTTTCGCTCGACGGCGAAGGCGACGATGCGGCTCGAAGCGCCGCGTACCCCGACCAAGAACACGCATGGCACCGGCTGCACGCTCTCCTCGGCCATTGCCGCCGAGCTCGCCAAAGGCGCGTCACTGCGCGAGGCGGTGGCGGCCGCCAAGGCCTATGTCACCGCCGCCATCGCCGCCGCCGACGAACTTGAGATCGGCAAGGGCAGGGGACCCGTGCATCATTTCCATGCGGTGTGGCCGCGAAGTGACGGGCTCTACTCAGCCACCACCTTCACCCGCTGCTCGCCCAAACCGGACACGCTCAGCCGCAGCTCATCGCCCGCTTTGCAGGAACACGCGCGGATTGCGCGCCATGCCCACCCCGGGCGGCGTTCCCGTGGTGATCACGTCCCCGGGCATCAGCGTCATGTATTGGCTGATATAGGCGAGCAGCGCGGCCACGCTGAAGACCATGGTCGAGGTTGACCCGGTCTGCATGCGAGTCCCGTTGAGGTCGAGCGTCAGCTCGAGCTTTTGCGGATCGGGGATCTCGTCCGTGGTGACGAGCCAGGGGCCGAGCGGACCGAAGCTGTCATAGCTCTTCGCCTTGATCCACTCGCCGGGCCCGCCCTTTTGCAGGCTCCGTTCCGACAAATCGTTGCAGACGCAATAGCCGGCGACATGGTCGAGCGCACTCGCCTCGCGAGACGTTCTTCGCCCGCGTGCCGATGACGAAGGCAAGCTCGACCTCGAAATCCATGCGTTTGAACCCCTGGGGCTGGAGCACCGGATCGGTGGGCCCGGAGACGCAGGAACTCGCCTTGGCGAACACGATCGGCACTTCCGGAAGGGGCATCCCGGTTTCCTCGGCATGGTCGCGATAGTTCAAGCCGATGCCGAGAAATTTCGGCACGACGCCCACCGGCGGTCCGAGCCGGGGCTCGCCTTCGACCAAAGGCAGCGTGGCGAGATCGAGCGCCTTAAGACGATTCAGGCTCTCCCGTCCCAATGCCTCGCCGGCGAAATCCGGCACGATCCGCGAGAGGTCGCGGATGCGACCGCTCTGATCGAGAATTCCCGGCTTTTCGCGGCCAATTTCGCCATAGCGCAGCAGCTTCATCGCTCTTCCCTCGGTGCTGTTTTTTGCATGATGCACGCGGGCACGGGGGGCGGCAACGGTGCGCCGTCGCTCCGAGACGCCGGAGCACAACCGAAACGCCAAAGTCGCCAACGCCTTGGCGTTTTGTCGGGGAGAGCTGGCGGTGTGAAAATGAATCACTTCGAGCGCTCTATGGCTGGCCCCTCCGCCACGTGGCCGAACTGCAACAGAACCCGACAAAGTTTGGGCGGAATACCCGCCTCCGGAGCGACCGCGCAGCGCGGGCAGGCATCGGTCATACGGTCTCGCGGTCGCCGGCCGGGAGTCGTTAATATATTGATCTACATAGCTAAATCAGAATTGGCAGCGGCGCGGCTCGGCCCTTCGCTTGCCCGATTTTGCATTTGCGCAACAGTCGCCGCCGTTTTTCGCGTTGGGCATCGCACAATGTTGAAGCGCCCCCGCGTGGAGGCTAGCCTTGTTTCACAGATGGGGGACGGGGCTGGGGGGCCTAGTTCAACACCGAACGGGGAAGCTTAGAGGGACCTGACAAACACCGAAAATGTGAGGCTCAGGAACACGATGGGGGGGCGAGCCGAAGCCCGCTGTTAAAGGCCATGCCTTTGGAGCTCGGCTCGTTTCGCAGGGAAGACCGGCCCGGTCCATCCGGGCCGGTTCTTTTTTGCGTGCTAGCAACCGAGCCTCGCCAGTGTGGCGTCGATCCCTGCAAGATAGCTCGACCCAAACAGCCTGACATGCACCAGCCGCGGATAGAGATTGTAGAGGCCCAAGCGAAGCTCGTGGAAGCCGGCCTCTAGCGGCAGCGCGCTGGCATAGGCCTCGAAGAAAGCCTTTCCGAACGTCCCGAACAGGGTGCCGAAGGCAAGCTCGATCTCGGGGCTGCCGCAATAGATCGCGGGATCCACGAACCCGGCCACCCGCCCGCTCCGTGTCAGCACGTTGCCGGTCCAGAGATCGCCATGCAGCAGGCTCGGGAAGGCGGGCTCGATGAGAAGCTCGTCGAGCCGCTCCGCCAGACGCTCGATGCGGGCAAGCAGCTTTAGCGGTAGACGCCCTTCTCGGTGCGCCTCGTTCGCCATGAACAGCAGGCGATGATCGCGGAAGAAGGGCACCCAGCTGGACGACGGAGGGTTCGGCTGGCGCAACGGCCCGATCAGCGTGTCGCGCGCATAGCCGAACTGCTCTCGCTTGGTCGCATGCAGTTTCGCGATCAGCTCGCCAGCGTGGCGCTCCACGCTCTCGGTGATGCCGCCGCCGTCGGTCTCGATGAAATCCATGACGAGGAGATCGGCATCGGCATAGTGGACATGCGGCACCGGAAGCTCCGAAAGGCGCGCAAGCTCGCCAAGCATGTAAGCCTCGAGCTCGAGATGCGATCTGCCGCTCTCGCCGGCTTGCGATGCCTTCACTGCCAGGCGCCGGCCGTCGGCAAGCACGATGCGCAGTCCCGTCAGGCCGAACCCAACGGGGAGGGAGCTCGCCTCCACGACGCGTGAGCCGAGCTTGGTCTCCAGCTCAGCCCTGAGCTCGCTGCCGATCATCGCACCGCCGTTAACGCTGCCCGCCGCCAATGTCACAAGCCTGATACAAAATCACTTTAACTCCGCAAGCATCGTGTTGAAAAAACAGGATGAAGACGACGTGCAGCATGAGCCCGGGGTGAGGCGTCACCGCGCACTGTTCATCTCGGATCTGCATCTGGGCACGAAAGCCTGCCAGGCTGGAGCCTTCCTCGATTTTCTGCGCTGCCACGACGCTCCGCAAATCTATCTGATCGGCGACATCATCGACTTCTGGCGCATCAAGCGCGGCATCTATTGGCCGCAATCGCACAACGACGTGCTGCAAAAGCTGCTGCGCAAGGTGCGCAAGGGAACCGAGCTCGTCCTCATCCCCGGCAATCACGACGAGGCCTTTCGCGAGTATTGCGGCTTGCAATTCGGCGGCATCGCCATTGAGCGCAATATCGTCCATGTCGGCGCCGACGGCAGACGCTATCTCATCATTCACGGCGATGAATTCGACGTCGTGGTGCGCTACGCCAAATGGCTCGCTCTGCTCGGCGACTGGAGCTACGAGCTCGCGCTTTGGGCCAATACGCATTTCAACGTGCTGCGCCGCTGGTTCGGCATGCCCTATTGGTCGCTGTCGGCCTATCTGAAACACAAGGTCAAGCGTGCGGTGAACTATATCGGCGAGTTCGAGACGGCGCTGGCGCAGGAAGCGCGCCGCCACGGCGCGCAAGGCGTGATCTGCGGCCACATCCATCACGCCGCCATGCGCCAGGTCGGCGACGTCATCTACATCAACACCGGCGACTGGGTCGAAAGCTGCACGGCCGTCGCCGAGACCGAGGAGGGGATTTTTGAGATCATCCGCTGGACGCACCCGCCCCACGGCATGAGTACGCCCGAACCCTTCGTTGAGGAGCTCGAGGCGGCCGCCTGATGCGGGTGCTCGTCGCAACCGATGCCTGGCACCCCCAGGTGAATGGGGTGGTGCGCACCTATGAGCGGCTGGCTCTGGAAGCGCCGAAGCTCGGCTTCGAGGTCAGCTTCCTCGCCCCGCCGCTCTTCCGCACCCTGCCATGCCCGACTTATCCCGAGATCAGGCTCGCACTCGCCGGCCCGAGCGCGATCGCGCGGCATGTCGCCGAATTCCGCCCCGACTTCATCCATATCGCCACGGAGGGACCCATCGGGCTCATGACCAGGCGCTATTGCCGCAAGACGCGATGGCCGTTCACCACCAGCTATCACACGCGCTTTCCCGAATATGTCGCAGCCCGCCTGCCGATTCCCGAGGACTGGTGCTACGCGCTCCAGCGGCGGTTCCATAACGGCTCTGCCGGGACTTTCGTCGCCACGCAGTCCGTCTTGGACGATCTGGCGGCGCGCGGCTTCGAGCGGCTGATGCCCTGGTCGCGCGGCGTCGACACCGAGCTGTTCAGGCCGCGCAAGGTGCGCCTGTTCGGCGAGCAGCCGGTCTTTCTCTATGTCGGCCGCATCGCCGTCGAGAAAAACATCAAGGCCTTTCTCGATCTCGACCTGCCCGGCCGCAAGGTGCTGGTCGGCGGCGGCCCGCAGGCGCGCGAGCTTGGCCGGCTCTATCCCGATGCCATCTTCACCGGGCCACGCGAAGGCGAGGATCTGGCCGAGGCGTATGCTTCGGCTGACGTGTTTGTGTTCCCCAGCCTGACCGATACGTTCGGCCTGGTGCTGCTGGAGGCGCTGGCTTGCGGCGTGCCCGTGGCCGCCTATCCCGTCAGCGGTCCGAAGGACGTGCTGACGGACCCAGAGGCCGGCGTGCTGAGTTTGGATCTCCGGGAGGCCGCGCTGCAGGCGCTTGTGCTTCGCCGGGAGTCGGCACGGGCGCATGCGCTCCGCTACAGCTGGGAGAACTCCGCGCGCCAATTCATCGAGAACATGATGCTGGCCCACAATCTCGGCCTGCCGCCGAAACGCGCCCGCTTTCGCCGATGGCCCGGCAAGCGGAGCGGGCAAAAGAAAACGGCCCGGTTGGGGGGGAACCGGGCCGTTTCACTCTCATGCGTCAGTTTGGGGGACGCTTTGGGGGAAATCGCGTCCGCCTAAAAATGGTTAGCGGCTTAACGCGTTTCAAGAGGGCGATTCAGAATCTTCGCCCTCATGACCCAATCACTTGAAAATATTGAAAAAAATCGTTTAGCCGAACAAGGCGGCGCGCTTGATGGCGTCGAGCTGGGCGAGCGTCAGCGGCTCCGGCCGGTCGAAAGCCGGGCGTTCGCTTGAGGAGGGCGACGCCGACCCTTCCTGAAGCGAGGCCGATGCGATGGTGGCAGCCGCGCGCGCGCGTCCGTCACGGCCCTTCAGCATGCGATCGACGTCGTCCTGCTTCAGGCCGTCGCCATGTCGCTGCGGCCCGTGCAGCAGCCGGTCGTCGCCGCGCACCGTGACATCGGCGAACGCCTTCATCTTCGCCGCGATGTCGTCGACCTTGAAGGCGATGTCGTCGACGCCCCAAATCTCGATCATGGCGTTGATCCGCTGCTCGATGAAGCGGAGCGCCTTGACCACCTTCTCCGTGCGCTGTCCGGTGATGTCCTGAAACGAGCAGGCCGTGTAGATGTCGGTGGCGCGCTGATCGAGCTTGTCGCAGAGCTCGATCTCGATCCCCCTCTCGCGCAGCATCCAGGCGACCTCCTGGATCACCTCGGCGGCCCCGAGAATATCCGAAGTGGCCTTCTCGGTCGCCTCGACGATGTGCTCGAGCTCAGCACTGGCGCCGACCAGCTGCTCGTCGAACTTATGCGACGGCTTGATCTGGGCGATCTCGCGCCGCGTCCGCGCGATCGCTTCGCTCATCTCGACCAGCTCGGCGAAGACGTTGCTCGGCACGGGATGCCGGGGCGAGGGCTTGAGCACCGCCCGCTCGATCCTCCCGATGGCTTCGAGCAGCATGTCGGTCTCGGCGGCGCGGTTGCGCCTGGCAAACTCGGCGAGGAACCAACGGCCTTTCGGACTCGCGCGCAGCAAGGCTTCCAGCGCGGCATAGGCTTCGGCGAGGCCGACTTTCCGCGGCGCTTCGGGCTGCGATGGGCTGGTGCCGTCTGGGGCGCGTTCCGGCATGGGTAGCGAGGCTAGCGTGATTCGGGGTAGACGGCCGAATGTAGTGCCGAACAACTCCGGATTCGTTAACTGCCATGGCGAGCCTGCCGAGCCTCAGCGTTGCCCGCCTTTCCTTTGCTTGGCGGCTCGGTTTGCTTTACGCGGCGCTGTTTTTGGTGGTGGGCTGCTATCTGCCCTACCTGCCGGTCTGGCTCAGCTGGCGGCGCCTCGGTGCCGACCAGATCGCCGTCCTGCTCGCCGCCCCGCTGTTCACCCGCATCCTGTTCACGCCGGCCATCAGCTTTGCCGCCGACCGGCTGGGCGACCGCCGCAAGATCCTGATCGGGCTCGCCTGGGGATCGTTGATCTCATTTCTGCTGCTGTGGGCCGCGGACGGCTTCTTCACCATGCTGCTTGCCACGATGCTGCTCGCGATCAACTGGACCACGATCATGCCGCTGATCGAGACGGTCGCGGTCAGCGGCATCCGTTTCCGCGCGCTCGACTATGGACGCGTGCGGCTCTGGGGGTCGATCAGTTTCATCGTGGCGAGCCTTGGCGCGGGGTTCGTCATCGGGCGCGTGGGTCCGGGAGTGGTGATGCCGCTGCTGGTCGCGGCGACCGCGCTGATGATCCTCGGCGTGCATCTTCTGCCGCGGGAGCTCACGGAGTTGGCGTCCACGGGGACTCCCGCGCTGCGCCGGCTGAAACTGAAGGATGCGCTCGATCTCTTCCGCGCGCCGCTGTTTCTCTTGTTCCTGCTCGCGGCAAGCTGCGTGCAGGCAAGCCACGCGCTCTATTACAGCTTCGGCTCGCTGCATTGGCGGGCGCAAGGCATTCCCGCCGGCGCGATCGGCGCGCTGTGGTCGGTGGGCGTCGTCGCCGAGGTCGCGTTGTTCGCGGTCTCAGGCCGCGTCATTGCCTATTGCGGCACGGCGCGCCTGCTGATGCTGGCGGGGCTTGCGGCGGCCTTGCGCTGGGCCTTCATGGCGATCGACCCGCCGTTGCTCTTAACCGCGCTGCTTCAGACCTTGCACGCCATGAGCTTCGGCGCGGCCCATCTCGCCGCAATTCATTTCATGACCCACGCCGTGCCGTCGGACCGGGCCGCCACCGCGCAAGGACTTTACGCCGCGGTGGTCGCGGGGCTGGTGCTCGGCCTCGTCACCATCGCCTGCGGACCGCTGTATCGGACCTTTGCCGGCGAGGCCTATGCGGCCATGGCGATGCTCGCGCTGATCGGGGCGGGATGCGCCTATCTTCTCATGCAGCGCTGGCGCGGCGGGCTCGTCGCCGGAGCGGGGAACGGACCCCGAAGCCTAGAGGCGCGGCATGACGTTTGGCCGCAGTTCCATGCTTGGAACGGACCCCCGCAGCCTAGAGGCGCGGCATGACGTTTGGCCGCAGTTCCATGCTTGATCCTTCTCAAGGCGGGGCGTGGGGATCGCCGTATAGTTCCGGTATTCACAATGGAGCAGCGGCCCTTCGGGGCCTGAAAGGAGGATGCGATGGCGGATTCTCCATGCGGTTGCGCTTGCGAGCGCGTTGGCAATGTCGCTGTGATGTGCGCCTTGCGTTTGAGTACGGCAACTGGTTGGCCGGACTCATTGTGCGCGATCTCGCGTCGCTATTCCTGAACTCAGCCAACAAGATTTTGCGTCAGGCGCTCGCTGAGTGACGCTGACAGAACGGCTTGGCGGTCGCCGCCGGCGCATTTCCGGTCATGGCGCAACAGGACCAGCAGCAAGCGCCGATGATGGGTCAAGGCGGCTCAAGGCGGCATGATGGGCCAAGGTGGCCAAGGCGGCGGCATGATGAGTCGAGGCGGCATGATGGGCCAAGACTCGGCAGGTCAGGACAAGAGCGGCTGCCCGATGATGGGCGACATGGGCTTCCGCACGCGGCATGAAGCAGGGGATGGGGCACGGCGCGATGATGCATTCCGTCCCGATGATGGAAGGTCGGCTGGCTTACATCAAAGCCGATCTTGAGATCACCGATGCCCAGCTGGCGGCCTGGAATGCTTATGCCGACGCGGTCAGGGCCCGGCACGGCGCAATGGAAAGCATGCATGCCGATATGATGAAAGCCAAAGAGAGCGGGAACGCCCTTGAGCGGATGGACGCGCACATCAAGGCCATGGAAGCATGGTCGACGGCCTGAAAGCGCTGAAGCCCGTGACCGAGGCCCTTTATGCCGTGCTGAGCGACGAGCAGAAGAAGAAGGCTGATCAGTTGCTGGTCGGCGGTTGCGGCATGATGTGAGGCCGCGCAGCTCTTGGATCAGATACCTCTCGATAGGAGGATTGTTATGCGTAAGTTTGTTATGGCGCTCGCGACGGTCGCCGCTATTGCGGGCAGCGTCGCTAATCGGTTCAGCGCAAGCCGCTCCCGTTGGATTGCCAGATGGAGTGTGCACCGCAACTGCCCACCTCGAGCATCATCGAAGCCGCCCATATGTGGAACGACCAAAGTTATTGCTGGTACGGCGATGGCTGGAATGGTGCCGGTTGGCATGAGCTTCCGTGCGGGCGATCGAGAATCTCCGCGCTGATCTTTAGCTAGCCCCACAGCGCGGGTGGCGGCGGGAAGACCATGCCGGCCTCATAGCTGAGCCCCGGCACGCGATCGCGCTCGAGCAGAAGCGGTCCATCGAGATCCACCCAGTCGGCGTTTTGCGCAACGAGCAGGGCAGGGGCCATGGCCAGCGAGGTCGCGACCATGCTGCCAACCATGATCTTCAGTCCGAGTCTGCGGGCCTCTTCCGCAAGCAGAAGCGCCTCGGTCAAGCCGCCGGTTTTGTCCAGCTTGATATTCACCGCATCGTAGCGATCGGGCGAGCGCCGCGAGCGAAGCCCGGTCGTGCACCGACTCGTCGGCGCAGACCGGGACGGGTCGCGCGATGCGCGCCAGAACATCGTCGCCGCCGGCGGGCAGCGGCTGCTCGACCAGCTCCACGCGTGCAGACGCGGCGGCGGCAAGAAGCGATTCGACATCATCGGGTTGCCAGGCCTCGTTGGCATCGACGATGAGCCTCGCCTGAGGGACGGCCGCACGCACCGCGGCGAGCCGGTCGGTGTCCCCATCGCCGCCGAGCTTGAGCTTGAGCAAGGGATAGCTCTCGCTCGCCTTGCGCGCCCTGGCGGCCATCTCGTCAGGCGCGGCGAGCGAGAGGGTGAAGGCGGTGAGCACAGGCTGGAGGGCGCCCATCCCGGCGAGGGTCGCGGCGCGCTCGCAAGAGCGCTTGGCCTCGAGGTCCCATAGAGCGCAGTCGAGCCCGTTTCGGGCGGCGCCGGCCGGGAGCAAGGAAGCGAGTTCGGCGCGGGTCAACCCTCCGGCCAGAGGCTCTGCGCACGCCGCAATGGCGCTAACCACGGCCTCGACGCTCTCGCCATAGCGCGCATAGGGCACGCATTCCCCGCGCCCCTTGTGGCGGCCGTCGCTGAGCGAAGCGACCACCACGACCGCCTCGTGCTTTGAGCCGCGGGAGATGGTAAAGCCGCCTCGGATCGGCCAGGTCTCGACGGCGACCTCAAGATCGCAGCCGGCGGCGGGCGCGGGGGCATTAAGCTCCTCCCCACGCTCATTCCCGAGGCCTGCCATGACGCCTTTCTTTCTCCCGGATTTTCGTTCAAAAACAGGGGACTTCCCAATGGCGCCTCGCATGGCGCCTCCAGCAAGCTAAGCCCTTCTATGCTCAAGCGCGACCATCAGGTTGTCCTGCCGACCCAAGCCCGCGCGCCGGGCTTTCGCGTCGAGCTCAGGGGCACGACCTTTCGCCTGGTGGCGACCGGCGCCTGGACGGTGGCGGAGGCGACCCAGCTCGATACGGCCCTGAAGCGCCTGCGTGTGCCGATCCCGCCGACGCCCGACTTCACCGGCGAGATGGACATCGCCGGCATCGCCGAGATCGACACCGCCGGCGCGCTGCTCCTGCAACGAACCGCCGCCGCCTGGGAGAAGAGCGGCCTGCGCACCCGCTATGCCGGCGCCACCGAAAGCTTCCGCATCCTGATCGAGGAGGTGCAGAGCCGGAGCCGCGGCGAGCGGCCCAAGATCGAGAAGCGCGGCGCGCTGACGCAATTCACCGAGGACATGACCAAGGCGGCGACCGGGGCCTGGACCGATGGCGTCCAGCTCACCGCCTTTCTCGGCGAGGTCACCGCCGCATTCGCGCGCATGATCCGCCAGCCCTGGCGCTTCCGCACCATCTCCTTCATCCATCATCTCGACCACGCGGGCTTCAGGGCGGTGCCGATCATCGCCTTGATCTGCTTCTTGATCGGCGCGGTGGTGATGCAACAGGGCGTGGTGCAGCTGAAGCCGTTCGGCGCCGAGCCCTTCGCGGTCAACATGGTCGCCATCCTCGCGCTGCGCGAGGTGGGAATTCTGCTCACTGCCATCATGGTGGCGGGCCGCTCGGGCTCCGCCTTCACCGCCGAGATCGGCTCGATGAAGATGCGCGAGGAGATCGACGCCATGCGCACGCTCGGCATCGATCCGATGGACACGCTGGTGCTCCCGCGCATCCTCGCGCTGGTCGTGGCGCTGCCGCTGCTCACCTTCATCGGCGATTTGATGGGACTTGCCGGCGGCGGGCTGATGGCCTTCGCCGTGCTCGGCCTCGATGTCTCGAACTATCTCGACAAGCTGCGCGACGTGGTGAACTTCCAGCACTTCATGGCCGGCATGATCAAGGCGCCGTTCGCGGCGGTGATTATCGGGCTGGTCGGCTGCTTGGAAGGCTTGAAGGTCGAAGGCAGCGCCGAATCCCTCGGCACGCACGTGACCAGCGCCGTGGTCAAGGCGATCTTCCTGGTGATAATTTTGGATGCCGTCTTCGCCATGTTTCTCTCGGGGATCGGGGTGTGATCGTCGACAACGGACGAGAGGTCGTGATCCGCGTGCGCGGGCTCGCCAAGAGCTTCGGCAACCATCAGATTTGGGACGGACTGAGCCTCGACGTCTATCGCGGCGAGATCCTCGCCATCGTCGGCGGGTCCGGCCAGGGCAAGTCGGTGTTGATGCGCGTCATCACCGGGCTGGTGAAGCCCGATGCCGGCGAGGTCGGGCTGTTCGGGCAGAGCACCAAGACGCTCACCCCGCAGGATCGCCTCGAAATCGAAAAACGCTGGGGCATCCTCTTCCAGGACGGCGCGCTGTTCTCCTCGCTGACGGTGTTGCAGAACATCCAGGTGCCGATGCGTGAGCATCTCGAGCTGCCGCAGGCGATGATGGACGATCTCGCCTTCCTCAAGCTTGCCATGGTCGGCCTGCCGCCCAACGCCGCGCATAAATTTCCCTCCGAGCTTTCCGGCGGCATGCGGAAGCGGGCGGGGCTGGCCAGGGCGCTCGCGCTCGACCCCGAGATCGTCTTCCTGGACGAGCCCACCGCCGGTCTCGACCCGATCGGCGCCTCGGACTTCGACCATCTGATTCGCAAGTTGCAACAGACAC
Organism: uncultured Alphaproteobacteria bacterium; assembly: GCA_963776235.1. Lineage (GTDB taxonomy): Bacteria > Pseudomonadota > Alphaproteobacteria > Rhizobiales > Methyloligellaceae > Methyloceanibacter. The sequence goes on along the minus strand of CAVZLT010000027.1, from coordinate 95,700 downwards.
TTGGCCTCACGGTCTATATGGTCACCCACGATCTTGATACGATTTTTACCGTGTGCGACAGGGTGGCCGTTCTGGCAGATAAGAAGATCGTGCGGACGGGTTCGCCGACCGAGTTGCAGCGCCAACCCAATCACCCGTGGATCAAGGAATATTTCTGCGGCGAGCGGGCGCGCGCGGCGACACCGGGCGAGCGGCCGCGCATCCCGGCCTGATAGGCGTGGCGTGTCCTAAGGAACCGATTTGATGGAAACCAAAGCCAACTACCTGATGATCGGGGGATTTGTGCTGGGCGTGCTGGCGCTCGCCTTCATCTTCGTCTTCTGGATGAGCAATTTTGCCGGCGGTGGGAAGCGCTACTACATCGTCTTCGAGAGCTCGGTGGCCGGGCTCACCACCGGCTCGAGCGTCGGCTTCAACGGCATCAGGGTGGGCGAGGTGCAATCCTTCGCGCTGGATCCGGAGGACGCCCGCAAGGTTCAGGTGCTGATCAGCGTGCGCGACGACACGCCCGTGCGCGAGAATTCGCATGCCACCATCCAGTCGATGGGGCTCACCGGCGGCAGCGGCGTGCAGATCACGCCCGGCTCGCCCGATTCGCCCTTCCTGGTGGCCACGGCCGACACCCCGATTCCCGTGATTCAAGCCGATTCAGGCTCCGGCCAAGGCGTGTTCGAAGCCGGCTCGGCCGCGCTGAATAACGCCAATGTCTTCATTTCCAAGCTGAACGCTCTGCTCGACCAGAACGAAAAGTCGATCAACACGACGATGACCAATGTCGAGCAATTCACCACCATGCTGGCCGAAAAGAAGGACGATATCGGTCAGGCGATTGGCGACGTAAAGGAGGGCGCAAACTCCTTCAAGACTTTGTCGAGCAAGCTCGAAGTCTCGCTCGGAGATAACATGGATGGCTTGACCCGGCAGGCGCGGGATAGCCTTCAGGAATTCGGAGGTTTCATGCGCGAGGGACGCCGTGTGGCAGTCACGCTGAACCGGATTCTGGAGAAGTTGGAGGCTGATCCCAAGGGCTTTTTGCTTGGTGGAAATCAACTCCCGGAATACACTCCAAAGGGAAGATAACACACCCTCGAGGGCCAACGGGGAGTGTCTCCAGAACCGGGGGCGATCGGTCATGTCGCGATCTGCGCCAGCGCTCGCTGCGGGCTTGCTTTGCCTGGGGCTATTCGGCTGCGCCTTGGCGGGCTCTAGGCCGCCGACCACCTACGATTTGGTGGCGACGCATTCCTTTGCCGGCACCAAAAGGCCGGCCCCATATCAGCTCCTCGTTTACGAGCCTACGGCCGTGTCCGCGCTCGATACCAGCCGCCTCATGGTGCGGCCGCAGGCCGACCAGGTGTCCTACTACAAGGGCATTGCTTGGAGCGATCGGGTGCCGCGCCTGGTCCAAACGCGCATGATCGAGACCTTCCAGAATTCCGGAGCGGTCAAGTCCGTGAGCGCCACGATCGGCCAATACGCGCTCGTCACCGATCTGCGCGCCTTCCAGATCGATGTGTCGAGCGGCAAGGCTTACGCCGAGATCGAGATCTTCGCCAAGCTGGTCAACACCAGCACCGGCAAGGTGGTGGCGACCAAGGGCTTCAGCGCGCGCGTGCCGGCGACGACCGACTCGCCGACCGATGCCATCGCCGCGATGAACCAGGCCTTCACCGAGGTGCTGCAAGACACCACCACCTGGGTCGCCTCCCGCCGCGCTTAGCCTCGATCCAGCCTACGCTCAACCAAAATAGGATCCGTCATGCCCGGCCCTGTGCCGGGCATCCACGATTTTCTTGATCAGGGGTCAAAGACGTGGATGGCCGGGACAAGCCCGGCCATGACGGCGGTGGTATTCCGTAGCCAAAACTAAGCGGCCCCCGCCTCCTCTTCGGGGAGGGCGGGGGCCGAGGCTTTGGGGGAGCCTTTAGCTCTGGAAAATCGTCTAGCGCAGCCGGCCGCTCGCATGCGCGAGCAGCAGATAGACGCGTCCCGACTCGCTCGTCAGGTAGTTCTGCAACATGCGGCCATCGGGGTCGGAGGCTTCCGCGTCGCCGAGCAGCCGCTCGAAGTCGCCGATATAGCGGTCGACCGTCATGCGGAAATCAGGCTCGCGCTCGTAGCGGCGCGCAATCTCGTCGAACGTCGCCTGGCCCTCGACCGTGTAGATGTGCCGGCCCAGCACGCCACGCTCTCCGGCCCTGAAGCGCTGCCACACGTCGGACGCGGTCCGGTAGTCGATGGCGCGAGCAATCTCGTCGAGACGGAGCTGACCGCCGCCTTGCGCCGGAGGTGCCGCAGGCGTGCCGAGGTTCGCGCCGGCATAGCCCTGCTGCGGCACATACGCGGCGTTGCTGAGCTGACTGGCAAGTCCGCCCGCGACCTGACCGATATCGCCGTCCGGCGAGCCGACCGGCCGCCCCCTGGCATCGAAACGGGGCAGCGGACCGAGGTCGAACTGGGCCGGCGCGGGTTGGAAGGTTTGCGGGCGCGGCTGCGCCGCGGCCTGGCGGAACGGGTCCGGGGCAGGGGCAGGAGCCTGAGGCGGAGCGGCCGGCCGCGACAGCACCGGCGTGGTGATCGCCTCGATCTCACGCAGCTGCTCGGACAAGGCCTTGCGGATGGCCGCCGTCGCTTGGGCGGTATGCTCGGGCAGCCCTTCCATCCGCTTCTGCATCTCCTGACGCAGGCTGTCGAGATCGCTCGCCGTCTTCTGCGCCGTCTCGCGCATGCCGCGCGAGGTGTTGTCGAACTGGCCGCGCATCTGCTCGAGCTGCCGGCCGATCTGGGTGATGACCGTCTCGAAGCTCGACTTGAGTTCGCCGACCGCGCGTTGCGTATGGGCTTGTGCCTCGTCGCGCAGGCGCTCGATCTGCTGGAGCGCGGCTTGCGCCTGACCCGCGGTATCGCGGGCGAGCGCCGTGCCGACTTGCTTGGCGCGGGCTTCCGCATTGCCCATCGCGTTCTCCACCATGCCGGCATAGGAGCGCATGATGTTGTCGAGCTCTTGCGCCTTGGTGTTGACCGTGTGCAACAGCGCGATGATCGCCTGATGCCGGCCTTCCAGGATCGAATCGATCTTGGTGTTGGACGAATCGAGCGCCTTGGCGGCGGTGAGGATCGCCTGACCCTGATTCTCGAAGCGTTGGGTGAGCCCGTGGATCTGGTCGAGCAGCCCGCGCGAGACCTCGCGCAGCGTCTGCGTCTGGCTGGTGAGGATCGAGACGGCTTCCTTCGACTGCGTGCCGACCTGGTTTGCGGTCTGCTGCATGATCGCGGAATTATTGGCCAGCACCTGGTTGAGCTGCGCCGTCTGCTTGCCGAAGGTCTCGGCCGTCGCGCGGGCGTGCTCGCCGAGCATTCGGTCGGTCTCGACCGCGCGCTGGTTGAAGGTCATGTCGATCGCCTTCAGCCGTTCGGCGAGAGCGACGATCACGGCTTGCGCCCGCTCGGTCATGGTCTTGTCGAGCGATCCGGTCTGCTGGCTGATGGCGGTCTCGAGCGCCTTGACGCGCTGGAACAGCGAATTGGTGAAGGCTCTCGGACCGCTCCGCCAGCGTCTTGTCGAGCACGATCGCGCCCTGATTGATCGCGGCGATGAACTGCGCCGTGCGGTCGTGCAGCGATTTGTCCATGGCCGAAGCCCGCTGATCGACGGCCACGGCGAAGCCGGCGGCCCGCTCGACCAGCGCCCGGTCCAGCAGCGCTGCCTTCTGATCGATGACCGCGTTGAACTGGCCGGTGCGGTCGGCGAGCGTCTTGTTGAGCGCATCGGCGCCCTGGCCGATGGCGGTGGCGAGCGCATTGGTCCGCTCTTGCAGCGTCTTGTCGAGAACGACGGCGCCCTGCGAGACGAGATTGGTGAAAGCCTCGGTGCGGTCCTTCATCGTCTTGTCGATAATGCCGGCGCCTTGGCCGACAGTCGCGGCAAACACCTCGGTGCGTTGCTTCAGCGTGTTGTCGAGAGTCTGCGCGCCCTGGCCGATGGTGATCGCCAGCGCCTCGGTGCGCTGCTTCAGCGTATTGTCGAACAACACGGCGCCTTGGCCGATCGTCGCGGTTAGCGCCTCGGTGCGCTGCTTCAGCGTATTGTCGAACAACACGGCGCCTTGGCCGATCGTCGCGGTTAGCGCCTCGGTGCGCTGCTTCAAGGTGTTGTCCATCAGGACGGCGCCCTGAGACAGCAGGCTGGTGAAGCCCGCGGTGCGGTCTTTCAGCGTGGCGTTGAGCGCATCGGTGCTCTCGCCGATCGAGGCGGTGAAGGCATCGGTACGGTCCTTCAACGTCTTGTCGAGCAGGATCGCGCCTTGCGCGACGGACGTCTCCAGCCCCTTGATGCGGGTGGCGAGCGTCGTCTGCAACGCCTCGGTGCGCTCCTTCATGGTCTTGTCGAGGGCGGAGGTCCGCTGCACCACCACGCTCTCCAGCGCGGCGAGGTTCTGCGTCGCGCCTTCGATCACTTGCGACAGGCGCCCTTGCTCTTTGCTCAAACGCTCGAGCAGCCCCGGCACCGCTTCGGCCACCCGGTTCTGCGCCTTGTGCACCTGCTCGGCGGCTTCGCTCGAACGGGCGACGAGCAGCTCGGTCAGCTGAATGCCGCGCTCGGAGAGCTTCTTGTCGATCGAGCTCGACGCGGTGGCGATATCGCGGGCGACCTGCTGGCCGACGCCCTTCAAAGCTTCGCTGACCCGCGCGCTGTTATTGGCCAGCGCCTCGCGCTCGGTGGCGAGCTCGCTGATCAGGCCGCGCACGCGAATCTCGTTCTCGCCATAGGAGCGCTCGAGCGCGGCGACCTCGCTGTGCACCATGGCTTCGAGCTCGCTCGCCCGGCCGATGGCGCGGGAGATGGCGTCGTTCATGGCGGCGACTTGGCGGCGAATGGTCTGTCCCACGGAGGCGACCGATTGCTCGGCGAGCCGGTCGGGCTCGGCGAGCCTGACCGCGACCTCGGTCATGGCCGAGGCCATGAGGCGCAGCTCCTGCGCGCGCCAGACGAGCAGCGCCAGGAACCAGAAGATGACGATCGGCACGAGAATGGCGACGGCGGCGGTGAGCGCCGACGCGCTGCCGAGCAGGCCCGACATGCCGTTCGAGGCGACTTGGGTCGAAATCAAGCCGAAGGCGAAAAAGCCGCCGACGATGAACCAGAGCGCGGATGCGGCAAGAGCGATCAGGAAGGGCGTGCGCGAGGGCCTTTGCTGAAGCGCGAAGATCAACCCGCCGATCGAGGGAACGTCGTCATTGGCCGGCGTGGCGAGACGGCGCTGCGGGGGAGGGCCGGCGGGGCGCTTGGTGCGCACGAATTGACGTGGCGGCGTGGGCGCGGCGCTCGGGCCCGGCGCCTCGGCGAATTCCACCGGGGGTTTCGCGGCGACCGTCTCCTCGGGCGGCTTCGGCGGCTCCTCGCGTTTCGGCTCGACGATCCCCTCACGCTTCCGCTGCTCGGCCTTGAGCCGTTCGGCTAGCGAGGTTCGCTTCGGGAGTTCGAGGCCCCGCTCAAGCCCTTCGGCGGACTTGTCATCTCGGGACCGGGTCATCGCATCGAGAGGCTTTTGTTCCTTGGCCCCCGTTGCCGCGCTTCCAGACTTCGCTTGCTCTTGCGCCATCACGCGTTCCTCGCAACCGACGAAAACTCATGAGAGAATTTGCGCGCCTTGCTACTCGAGACCCACCAGCAGCGGCGCGGAGCGTCATAGAAAAGCGGCCCCGGAATCCGGACAAAAGACGACCCGGACGGGCCCAGACGCATTTCCCCCTCTCCTGTAATCGTTAACGAATTTTTAGGGCTAAAAAAAGTTTAATCGGCGGTTATGGTTGACGCGCGTTAACACTTTAATATTGCTTATAGATTCTGGTGGCTTAGCCGCGCGAATCAGCTAAGAGGGACGGCAGTGGTTGCAGGAAGGTAACAGGGGGCACCTGCGCAAAGCCGTCACACAATCGCCGCGTGGCCTCCGTGCCTAGACCCAAAAAGCGTCCCGAGAGCTCTGTTAGGAGCAAGCTGCGACCCGGAAAAAGCCGAGGGAGAACCAGCCTCATGACTAGCGAATTGGCGGTTTGGGATGACGTTCCGCAAGCCGAGGAGGGACGCAAGACTTCCTCAAGGCCGGTCGATCTTGTGCATCTTTCGCGTTACACGCTGGGCGAGCGCGCCCTTGAGCGCGAAGTTCTGGAACTCTTCTGTAGCCAATCCTCGATCTATATCGAGCGGCTGCAAACGGCCCGCTCCGACAAGGACTGGAGAGACGCCGCCCACTCGCTCAAAGGCTCGGCAACGGCGATCGGCGCCTGGCGCGCCGCCGCAGCGGCCGCGAACGCCGAGGCGCTGTCGAGCGAGGCGTCGGCCGAGGCGAGGGCGCTTCGCCTGGGCGAGATCGAGTCCTCGGTGCGCGAGGCGGAGAGCTATATCGGCGCGCTGCTCGAGGATCGCTGACGCGGCCGAACTCCGCAATAACGTGCCCCTCGAAGGCACTGGAGTCTCACTGTCAATTGCCCTATAGAGCACGGGCCGCGAGCGGGCACCCCTTCTCGCGCCTCCTTTCGTCGGGCGCGAGCCTATCCCGCTGCCCGGTCCCCAAGATCGGAACAATCCATCGAAGTCCGCCAATGTCATGGCCAGGATCACCTTTATTCAGAAAGACGGGACGGAACGCGTCGTCGAGGCGGAGCCCGGCATGACGGTGATGGAAGCCGCGGTGAAGAATTCGATCCCCGGCATCGCCGCCGAATGTGGCGGCGCCTGCGCTTGCGCCACCTGCCATGTCTATGTCGATGACGCATGGCGCGAGACGACCGGGGCGCCTGAGCAGATGGAGGAGGACATGCTCGATTTCGCCTTCGACATCAGGCCGTCGAGCCGGCTCTCCTGCCAGATCAAGGTGACCGAGGCGCTCGATGGCCTCGTGGTCCGCATTCCTGACAAGCAATTCTGAGACACCCATGTCCGAAGTCATCAAGACGGATGCAGTCATTGTCGGCGCCGGCCCGGTCGGTCTCTTCGCCGTGTTCGAGCTCGGCCTGGTCGACATCAAATGCCAGGTCATCGACATTCTCGATCGCGCCGGGGGGCAATGCACCGAGCTCTATCCCGAGAAGCCGATCTACGACATCCCCGGGCTGCCCATCGTCACCGGCCAGGAGCTCACCGACAAGCTCATGGACCAGATCAAGCCCTTCGGCGCCGAGTTCCATTTCAATCAACGCGTGGAAACGCTGGAGCGTCTTGACGGCGGCTTCAGGCTCAAGACCGACGCCGACAAGGTCTTCGAGACCAAGGTGGTGGTGATTGCCGCCGGCGGCGGATCCTTCACGCCGAAGCGCCCGCCGCTTCCCGGCATCGAGCAATATGAAGGCACCTCGGTGTTCTATTCGGTGCGCAAGATGGATCACTTCCGCGGCCGCGACGTGCTCATCGTCGGCGGCGGCGACAGCGCGCTCGATTGGACCTTGAACTTGCAGCCCGTTGCCAAGTCGCTGACGCTTCTGCATCGGCGCTCGGAGTTCCGCGCAGCGCCCGCCTCGGTGCAGAAGATGCTCGCCCTGGTCGAGCAGGGCGATGTCAGCTTCAAGCTCGGTCAGGTCACCAAGCTGCATGGCGAGGGCGGCAAGCTCCACTCGGTGACGGTGAAGGGCGCCGACGGGGCGAGCTTCGAACAGCCGGCGGAGGTGATGCTGCCCTTTTTCGGCCTCACCATGAAGCTCGGTCCGGTCGCCGATTGGGGGCTCAATCTCGAAGAGAATCTGATCCCTGTGGACACGGCAAAATTCGAGACCAGCGAGGCCCGCATCTTCGCCGTCGGCGACATCAATACCTATCCAGGCAAGCTGAAGCTGATCCTGTCGGGCTTCCACGAGGCGGCGCTGATGGCGCAGCAGGCCCACAAATATGTCTATCCCGACAAGAAGCTGATCTTCCAATACACCACGTCGTCGTCGAGCCTGCAGAAGAAGCTCGGCGTGAAGTAGGCTCGCGCGGCTCGCGGCTCAAGCCAGCGAGCGGTAGATCGCGACCTCGTAGGGGCTGAGCAGCCGCACCTTGCTGCGCTCGATGAGCGGAAGCTCGAGCCGCTGGAACACCCCGCTATGCTCGATCAAATCGGTCGCCACCGGCTCGACGAGAATGAGATAGAGCCGGCGCGGCCGCTGCCGGTACGACACGACGATGTTGTGCAGGACCTCGGCGAACACCTCGCGCGAGAACGGATTGAAGAAATAGTGCACCGCCTCGCCGCCGGGCGGACCCACTTGGCTCGCGTCGTCGAGCACGCATTCGACATTGCGGCATTTCATGCGGCTGCGCGGGAATTGCGCGATGTTCATGATCGCGTCGTCATGCAGCTCCTCGGCGAACTCGATGCCGCCGACAGCGTGGAAGGGATGCTGTGAGGCGAGCAGCAGCACGCGCCCTTTGCCCGCGCCGTAATCGACGAAAGTGAGCCGCGACAGATCGTAATTGATGGCGCCAACCAGCCATTCGAACAGGGCGCAGGGCGTGGGCCGGTAGTCGTGACCATACTCGCGATTGTTGCCGCGAATGGTCAGCCCGGCGAGCGGCACCGGCTCCTTTGTCGGTTTGAAGAACAGCGTCTCGATCGGCGGATCGAGCACGCGCTCGTGCAGCCAGAAGAGATAATTTTTGTAGTCCTGCTTCAGCCGCTCGGGACGGGCGCGCTCTTTGAGCTTGCTGCCGGTGCGCTCGATCTCCGGCAGCACGTTTTCGCGCCCGATCTCCGCGGCGCGCGCAAGCCCGGTCTTGCTGGCCTCGACCGCCGTGGTTGTCGCGCTCTTGGTCTGGGTCGCAGTCTTGTCGGCAAGCTTGGCGATCCGCTCGGCCATGCTCGCGGCAATATTGATCGCGCGCTGGCGCGCCGGTGGAGCGGCCTGCGACTCCGGCTTATCGGAGCGGTGGGGCACGACCGACATTGAACCTTATCCCCGCGTTTGCGCAAGGATTGGGCAGCTTGCTCCGGGACGCAAGCGCTTTTTGTCGCAATTAACCGTGGTGCGCGGTCCAGGGATTCCGCCAAATATGCTATCCTCTTGATTCGCGAGGGGTGTTCCCGGCGCAGCCAGCACTCACCCAAGCGGCGGGGGGACGATTTCAGTGCAGGCAGAAGAATTCCACGATTCCATCCGGCCCGGCCTTGTGGCGATGTTGCCGCGGCTGAAGCGCTTTGCCGATCTTCTCGTCGGCGGGCGCAAGGAGGGCACGGCGCTGTTGCGCCGCGCGCTGCAACTCATGCTTGCCGAGCAGCACCGTTATCAGCGCGGGACCGCGCTCGATCGCTGGGCCTTCGCCGAGATCTATCAGCTCTGGCTCGCCGAGTTGCGCGGCCATGCCGATCCGATGGGTCAGGCCAAGGCCGACGATGCGAGCTTCGCGCAGCTCTTCCGCCGGGAGGATGGCCAGCCCTTCGATCACTTCACGACCAGCTTCCTGCGCCACCTGCCGCCGCAGCAACGCCTCACCTTGCTGCTGGTCTATGCCGAGCGCTTCGACCATATCGACGCCGGCCGCGTGCTGGACGTGCCGGCCGATACGATTGGGGCGCGGCTGGTTCGCGTCAGTGCAAGCCTTGCCGATCGCTTGAGCGCGCGCGAGCCTCACTCCGCGAGCGCCTCCGTCGAGCCGCTCTACCCAGAGCTTGCCTCATGACCGAACTCAGCGACGAACTGCTGGTCGCCTATGTCGATGGGCAACTCGCGCGCAAGCAGACGCAGGCCGTCGAGAAGGTGCTCGAGCAAGACGACGTCATCGCCAAGCGCGTCGCTGCTCTGAAGAACGCGCATGGCCGGCTCGAAGCCGCTTTCGAAGCCATCCTCACCGGCGAAGAGGCGGATGCTGCGGCAACGCCCACGTCGCATCCGCCCGGTCTGTTCATCGCCTGGGCGACGCTCGGCAAAGTCAGCCTGGCGAGTGCCGGGTTGGTGGCGGCGTTCCTCATGCTGCTTGCGGGTTTTGGCTGGCCTCTCGCCACTCCCGAATTTTCGCTGCAATCCTCGGGCGTCGCCGATCCGGACTATGTCGGCAGCATCCCGCCGAGTTGGCAGGAGGACGCCGCCCGCGCGCACGCCTTGCTGAGCCGCGCGAGTGTGGAAGTGGGCCTCGAGAGTCAAGGCAATCGCGACCTCGTCGCCTTCCAACTCGCGCAAGCCATCGGCCCCAATCTCACGGTGCCCGACCTCTCCGGCCAAGGATTGCGTTTCATGCGGGCGCAGCTCTTGCGCTCCGGCGACGAGCCTTTGGCGCAGCTGCTTTACCTCGGCACAAGCGGCGCGCCGCTCGCGCTCTATGCGAAAAAAAGCGAGGAGACTTCCACGCCGTCGTTCAAGCGTTACGGCGCGCTTGGCGGCGTGGCGTGGTCGCAGGCCGGCATCGCCTATCTCCTCGCCGGCGAGGGCGACGAGGCGTCGCTGACGAAGCTCGCCGACGCGATCAGGGTCGAGATGACCGCGCCTGCCAAGGCTGTGCCGGCTTATTCGCCGCTGCCGAAACCGAAACCCAAACCGAAGCCCTAGCGCGCCAAACGCGCCGAGGGCGTGTAGTCTCCGGCAAGATAGCGATTGAGGTCTACCCTGATCGCGGCCGTCCGCTCAGTGCTGCAGTAGCGCAAGTCGTCCTTGATGATGTCCGTCACCGATTGCAGCGTGTAGTCGTAAGCGCGCTCGATCTTCTCCATCTGCTCCGGCGGGTTGCCGGCTTGCATCTCGGCCGCCATGTAGTTCGCCCGGAGCCGAGCGGGATCGAAGATGAAACCGCAATGACTTGCTCGCGCCGAGGTCCATGCGACCTGTGTCGGCCTCGCCATGGGATCGTTCAACGCGATGTTGCGCGCTTCCTGCTCGGCGTCCTTGCTCGTCAGGGAACCCACCGTGCCACAGCTCGACAACGGGCCCGCGAGCAGCGCCGCGGCGATGGCAAGAGCGGCGTAGGTGGCGCGTGTTTGGGTCGTCCCTCGCATGGCGGGGCGATCTTAGACGGGGCGGAGACGCGGTAAAGAGGCGTTAGCAGGGCCGAAGCAGGGCGCCAAAAACAGGAAAGGCGGAGCTTTGGGGCCCCGCCTCCCTGTGCGAATGTCGAGCCTCACGCCCGTTCGGGACGATCAGTCCGGCAACCGCGAGAGACCTTTCGGTCTCTCTTGTCACGCGCTCGGCCTCATGGTTGCCCATGAAGCGGCGGCGTGATCCGACCACGGTCCTTGTTTTACGTCGCGTTGCTACGACGTGGCTCCCGCCCCGGCCGGGTTGAAGCCAAATAGCGGTGGGACTTGACGCGCGCCGTGCCCTGTCGACTCCACCTCACGGTATTGCGGCGAAGCCGCCAGACCGTGGCACGTTGCGCTTACTCGCCCCTCCGCCTTGAGCCGCCCATGGCAATGAGCGACCGCGGGCTTGCCTTGCCCCGTGAGCTTCCCGTTTGCTTCCCGGAGCCGTCGGATTTCTCCGCCGACGCCTTCCACAACCGTTCCACTCACACTGAGAGCATACATGAGGACCGCCCCGGCGCATCGGGCGCGGGAAGCTTATCCCCATTATCCACCGGAGCTTGTCGTTGGCCGGTGGACCGATGTGGGCCTTCCCTTGGCGGCCAATATCGCTACACTAGAGGAATCGCGCGGAATGCTCCGCGCGCGACTGCGGCTTTTGCGGGTAACCATGCGTGCTGTGGGCAACCACCGTGGCGCCCGCACTATTAGTTTCGCGTTGGTGGCGGGTCTTGCCGCGTTCGAGGCGGTCCTCCTGTTCGGTACGGGGGCGATCGGCATCCCTGGCGTGCTCCTCGTCCGCTTCGCGGACCAGGGCGGCGGCGGGGCACCCATGCCGAGCGCCGCGGCGTTTGGCGGCGAGAGCTTCTTCGCCAAGGCGCCCGTGCCGGCCGAGCCGGCAAAGCCCATGCCTGTCGAAGTAGCGGCGGCCGCGGCATCTATGGCGCCCGCCGGCGAGGCGCGCCTCGATGGGCTCGGCGACATTCCCCTGAAGCCTTGGGTGAGCGAGAAGCCGAAAGCAGACGCCGTCAAGCCGGCGGAGGCGAACCGGCCGCTGGAAGCGAGCTCGAGCGACGCTTTGCCTTGGGATGCGGTCGAGCCCTATCGGCCTTCGTCGATGGGGCCGCGAGCGCTGCGGCTGACGTCACGGCTGCGCTGCCCGCGCGCGCGCCGGAAACGCCGAGCCCGCCTCCGACGCCGGTTGCTCTGCCGAAGCCGAGCGCGGTCGAGGGCTGGGTGAAGGCGAAGGCGATCGAGATCAAGGGCGAGGATCGGGGCCGCTCGCTGTTTCATTTCGAGTTCTGGCTCGATGCGCCAAACGACGTGAAGCAGCGGCTCGTCGCGGTCGCCTACGAGTTCAATACGCCCGCAGTGATGCCGCAGGCGCAAGTGTCGAGCGAGGCCAAAACCGGATTCCGCGTCAGCGCCGGCGGTCTCACCTGCGCCGACAAGGTCACCGTCACGCTGAAATTCAAGGACGGACAGTCGGAGCAGGTCGCCGTCGATGGTTGCCGCTTGGTGAGCTAGCTTGAGCGCACGCCGGCGACCTCGGCGACCAGCTCGCGGAAGCGCGGCCTCTGGCTCTCGATATAAGGAAGCGGCCGGCACACATCGATCGCGGCGATGCCGATCCGGGTGGTGAGCGCGCCGTTGAAGATGCCTTCGCCGAGCCGGGCCGAGAGCTTGGCGGTCAACCCGTGCCCGATCACCTGCTGGATCACGTCGTCGCCGAGCGCGATGCCGCCGGTCAGCACGATATGGGTGACCACCATACGCGCCAGCTTGAGCAAAGAGAGCGTGCCTGGCCGCGCGCCATAGAGCGTGGCCAGCCGCCGCAGCATGCGCAAATTCTCCGTGCCGACGAACAGCATGTCGATCAGCGCGCCGGGGCTCACCGCGGTGACCACCGACACGCGCTTGGCCGAGGCCGCGACGATGGTGCGGGCGTAAGGGTCGAGCGGAGCGACCAGCGTGCGCTCGCTCAGCCGCAACAGCTCCCCGGCGTTCATGATGTCGTGCTCGTGCTCGGCGAGGCGTTGCAGTCCCCAGGCGAGATCCTTGCGTCCGGCATAGAAGCGCTTTAAGCGATCGGCGACATCGATGGCGAGCGGCTTGTCGTTCTGGCGCGCGGCGCTGTCGGCCTCGTGCCTGATCTTGCCGAGCCGGCCGAGCCGCGCCAGCCCGGCGATCTCTCTCAGGATGATCATCGCCAGCGCAATCAGCACGAGCGCGAGCAGCCCGACAGCCGCCCAGCCGATCCAATCGTCGCGCGCGATCAGCGCCAGCACGTAGTCGTAGAGCCAGAGCGAAGCGAGCAGGCTGACGAGCCCGCCAAGCGCGCCGATGAAGATGCTGCCCCAGCGCAGGCCCCGGCCAAGATCGGGCACGGCGCGGCTGCGCGGAACCGGAAGCGCCACCGGCTCTGCCGCAAGATCCGGCATCGCCGGCGGGACGAACACGTCCACCTCCTCGACGTGGAAGGCCGCGGGTCTGCGGTGCGTTTTCTTGCTCATGCCAATTGATCTCCGATCAGCGCCTCGATGGCGCGGTCGAGGCGGATATTTGGGAAGGGGGCGAAGCCTCCGGAAGGGAGCGGCAGGGGATTTGGCGGCCTGAAGCGTACGAAGCGCATCTCGCCATGCTCGGTCTGCCACCCTTTCAGCGCGGCTTCCGCATCCTCGGGCAGGTCGCCCGGGAAGATGGCGAACTGCTCGTTGCCGTCGAAGGTCCGCTCGCCGATGATCTCCCCCGGCAGCGGATAGCCGACGATGCAAGGCAGCTTCTCGCCGTTTCGCTTCGCCTCGCCCTCGCGCGTGGCGCGGATCGCGGCCATCGCCAAGACCTTCACCTCGGCGCCGGCATATTCGGCGCGCGCCATCGCCCGGCCTGCGAGCTTGGCGAGGATCGCCTCGAGCCGGTCATGGCTCTGGTGATGCAGATGATCGGCCTTGGTGGCGGCGAGCACGATGCGGTCGATGCGAGGGGCGAACAGGCTCGACCACAGGCTGTTCGCTCCGGTCCTGAAGCATTCGAGAATCTCGGTCATGGCGCGCTCGAGATCGGCGACCGCGGGCTGGCCGCCGTTCAGCGCCGTGAGCACGTCGATCAGCACGATCTGCCGGTCGAGCCGCGCGAAATGCTCGCGGAAGAACGGCCGCACCACGTAGCTCTTATAGGCTTCGTAGCGGCGCTCCATCATGCTCCACAGCGAGCCGCGCGCGAAGCTCTCCCCATCCTTGGCATCGAGCGGGGCGAAGGTGAGCGCGGGCGAGCCGGCGAGATCGCCCGGCATCAGGAAGCGGCCCGGCGGCAGCGTCGACAGCGCGTAGAGGTCGGCGCGCGCCTCGCGCAGATAGTCCTTGAACAGATCGGCGAGCGTCTCGGCGACAGCTTCGTCGGCGGCCGCGGCGGGATCGATCTCGGCCAGCGCCGCGCGCCAAGGCTTCGATGCCGTCTTGCGTGCCGGCGTCCGGCTCTGTTCGAGTGCGGTCCGCGACCAGTCCCGATAGTCGAGCCGAAGCAGCGGCAGGTCGAGCAGCCATTCGCCGGGATAATCGACGATGTCGATATGCAGGCTCTCGCGGCCGAGTTGCCGCTTCCAGAACCGCGTCGAGGCATATTCGATGGTGAGGCGGAGCTGGCTGATGCGGCGCGTGCTTTCCGGCCAGCGCGGCGGGTCGGCGGTGAGATCGGCGAGATGCTTCTCATACTCGAAGCGCGGCACGACATCGTCCGGCTGCGGCTCGAGATAGACGCGTGCGATCCGCCCTTGCGCCGCCGCATCGAAAAAGGGGAGCCGCGCGCCGGCAATGAGATTATGCACGAGCGCGGTGATGAACACCGTCTTCCCCGAGCGGGCGAGCCCGGTGACGCCGAGCTTGAGGGAAGGCGTGACCAGGCCGCTGGCGAAATCGCCGATGCTGCGGAAAACGTCCCCGGTGGCTTGGCTATAGCTCGAGATCGGCACGACTCGGAAACGTCCTTTGCGCTCTTGCGTCAGAGAATGGATATCGCACGGCCTGCTAAGGCCTGCCTAAGAAAGGGGCTCCGCCAACCCTCGGAAAATATGACGGATTTGCAATGATTGCGCTGACCGTGCTTCGCGGTTTTGTCAAGCGCGTCTGCCGCTTGACTTGTGGACTCGCTTCCGTAAATACGTGGCTGCCCGGGTGGGGTCGCCGAGCATGCGCGAACCGGTTAAGGGGAGCAGGGTCTTAAACCCAAAGAGGAAACGGATGCGTCTGGAATCGACCATGCGGGCCAAAAGAAAAATACCCGAAGACTACCGCCCATCTGAGGACGAACCCTTCATGAGCGACCGCCAGCGGGCCTATTTCCGCCGGAAGCTGCTCAATTGGCGCGACGAAATTCTTCGCTCCACCAAGGAGACTCTCCAGCATTTGCACGACGATTCGGCGCAGCACGCCGATATCGCCGACCGGGCCACCTCGGAGACCGAGCGCGCGCTCGAGCTCAGAGCCCGCGACCGGCAGCGCAAATTGATCGCCAAGATCGATGCCGCGATTGCCCGCCTCGACGATGGCACTTACGGCTATTGCGAGGAGACCGGCGAGCCGATCAGCCTGAAGCGTCTCGATGCGCGGCCAATCGCGACCTTGAGTGTCGAGGCGCAGGAGCGGCACGAGCGGCGCGAGCGCGTCTACCGCGACGAGTAGCCCCAAGCCTACCGCCGAGGCACAATCGGGAAATCGAAGAAGGTGGCGGGGTAGGGCTCCGGCTGCCACGTGAAATGCCACCACTCCATGGGGTAGTTCTTGAAGCCGCGCGCCTGCATGGCGTCGACCAGCATCGCCCGGTTGTTCCGTTCCTCCTCCGTCAAACCCGAAGCCGCGGTATTGGCCTTCACGTCGAAGCAGTCGAAGCTCGTGCCCATGGCGAGACTGCCATCGGGCGCGTGTCCCTTCTGCGGGGCGGTGCAAGCGCGCGGCTTGGCATCGGCTCCGGCTTGAGCCTCGCCCGACGCCTCGAGCGGCTCGATCGTGAGATCGAGCGTGGCGCCGCGCGAATGGCCTGAGCGCGTGGCGATGTATTCGGGAAACAGGTCGGACTTGTTCAGATTGGGATACCAGGTCGCCTTGGCCTTCAAGTCGTCCGGCAGTTTCGCCCAGGCGACGAAGGCGGCCACCGCTGTGGTGGGGCGATAGCAGTCATAGACCAGGAGGCCAAATCCCTTGGCCTTGAGGTCGGCTTGCACCGCCTTCAGCGCTTCCGCGACCTGCCGCACCAGAACGCATTCGGGGGCGTCGTAGCCTGGCACGGGCCTGCCGGTGAAGTTGTCGGCGCCCGCATAGCGCATGTCTTGGTGAATGGTCGGATCGACATCGCGGAGATAGACGAAATCCTTCGGCATCTCGCTCGCGCTGGCCGGATGCGTCGCGGTCCACAGGCCAAGCAAGCATGAAAGAAGGGCGAGCGTGCAGCGGAGCATGAGCGACATTAACTTTGACTGGCAGTGCGGGAATAAAAAAACTCCCCGCTGGAGGGCGGGGAGTGAAGAGGTTTGGGGGACTGACATGACTGGCCTGAGCCAGTCGGTGTCGGACCATTAGCAGGGAACTGCCGGCGCTCTTACGGTACTAGCGGTGAAATTACCGGCGTCGCCTCTCCGCCTACCCCAACTACACGGGGCCACCGTAAGCTCGGAATGTTTGTTTACCTCAATTTAAGACCCGTGCCAAGTAAAACCGCCTGTGGCATTTGCGCAACAGTCAACTGAAAAAAAGTGGCGGATTTCTAGGCTTTGCTGAAATCAGGTGCGGGCCTCGTCTCGCTCTTGGCGATGATCACATCCTCGAGCGGCGGTTCGAGATGCGGACGGCCCTTGATTCCCGTCTCGATCAGCATGTCGATCGGGCCGCCGATCATCACCAGATGCTCGACATCGTCGCGGCGCACGAGAAGCAGCTTCCGCTTGGCGTCGACGCTCGCCGTCTCGACCACCCCGAGCCGCTTGTCCCGGGGCCGCACGAAGCCGGGGCCGCTCGGCGAACTGCTGAAGAAGGTCTTGAAGGCCCAGACCACCAGCGAGCCGAGGGCGATGAGGAACAGGATTGCCGCGACGCCAAGCACGAGATTGTTGAAATCGACCATGGCACGAGGTCCTACGCGTTCGGTGCTAACAGTGCATTAACCACCATCCAGGCACCGAATAAGGCAAGGCTTCGGGGATCGGCTCAAAGGCCGGAAGGCCGCAAGGCCGCATGGGCTGGTGCGAGTAGGGTATGACAATGTTCGGCCAAGACATTTCCGAATCGGCTATTTTGCCAACCCCATGACCGATATCGACGTGCCCATGCGCTACGCCACGCCCGCCGCAGACCGCACCGAGCGAGACGGCAGCGTGGGCCTCGTGGTGGTGCTGGCGCTGGCACTCGCGGTGGCCGCCGTCGGCCTCGCCATGGTGTCGCGCGAGATGGCTGAGCCGTTCGTGCTCGCCATCCTGGCCGGACTTGCCGTGGTCGGCGTTTTCTGCCTGTTCGCCGGCGCCGTCGGCATTCTGCATTTCGGCGGTCGGCATGCGCGCAACGACGTCACCAAAGCCTTCGTCGACAACCTGCCGCAAGGCGCGCTGATCGCCGACAGCGCCGGGCGGGTGCTCTACGCCAACGAGTCCTATCGCGATCTGCTCGGCCTCGAGACGGAAGCGAATGTGCCGGCGCCCGACCGCGCCTTCGCCGGCAACCCGCATCTTGCCGAGTGCATCTTCCGCCTGTCTCGCGCGGCGCAGCAGGGGAGGAGCCTCAAGGAGGAGTTCCGTCTGCCGCCGCCCGGCGAAGCCGAGGAAGAGACAGGCATAGCTCCGCGCTGGTTCCGCATCTCCGTGCAGCCGATGCCGCCCGACCCGCGCTCTGGCCGCAAAGGCGCGCTCACCGTGTGGCAGGTCGATGAGATCACCATGGACCGCGCGCGCGAGGAGGCGAGCTTCGCCAAGGTGCAGTCGGCCATCGCCTATCTCGACAGCGCGCCGGCCGGCTTCTTCACCGCCGACGCCGACGGAACCATCGAATATCTCAACGCGACGCTCGCGCAGTGGCTTGGCCTCGACCTCTCGGAGGTCGCCGGCCGTGCGCTCAAGCTCGAAGAAATCATGTCCGCCGACAGCGCGGCGCTGATCGCCCGCAGCGGCCGCGGGCAGAGCCAGGGCGCCACGCGCCGCTTCGATATCGATCTGGTCAAGGCCGATGGCACCAGCTTGCCGGTGCGCGTCCTGCACCGTCTCCCGCGCCCCGGCTCGAGCGGGGCCTTGGCGCATGCGCTGGTTTTGAGCCGCGGCCCCGGCGAGGCCGAGGAGGCCGGCGCCGCCGAGCTCAGATTTGCCCGCCTGTTCCATTCGGCGCCGATCGCCATCGCCACGGTCGACGGCGAAGGCCGCATCAGCGCGACCAACGCCGCCTTCATGCGCTTGTTCGGCGCCGCCGACGAGGGCAGGAAAGTGCTGCTGGAATTGCTCGTCGAGCCGGAGAGCCATCCGGCGCTACGCCGCGCACTCGACGCCGCGCTTGCCCGCCAGAGCCAGATCGGCCCCGTCGACATCGCCTTTGCCGGCGACCGCGACCGCAGCGGCAGGATCTATTTGAGCCCCATCGAGCAGACCGCCGGCGAAGGCGAGGCAGCCATCGCCTACGCCATCGACATCACCGAGCAGCGCGCGCTCGAGATGCAGATCGCGCAAGGGCAGAAGATGCAGGCGGTCGGCCAGCTCGCCGGCGGCATCGCGCACGACTTCAACAACATGCTGACGGCGATCATCGGCTTCTCCGACTTCCTGCTGATGAACCATCGGCCGACCGACCCCGCCTTCCAGGACATCATGAACATCAAGCAGAACGCGAACAGGGCCGCGGGCCTGGTGCGTCAACTGCTTGCCTTCTCGCGCCAGCAGACCCTGCGCCCGCAGAAGCTCGCGCTCGGCGACGTGCTGTCGGAGCTCTCCATTTTGCTCAGCCGCCTGCTCGGCGAGAATGTCGAGCTCAAGCTCGATCAGGCGTCCGACCTCTGGCCGGTGAAGGCGGATCTGCATCAATTCGAGCAGGTGATCATCAACCTTGCCGTCAATGCGCGCGACGCCATGCCCGAGGGCGGCAAGCTCGTGATCCGCACCGCCAATGTCAGCGAGAGCCAAGTCCGCGAGCTCGGCAACAAGCACCTGCCGGCCAGCGACTATGTGCTGATCGAGGTGAGCGACACCGGCAGCGGCATGACACCCGAGGTGATGCTGAAGATCTTCGAGCCGTTCTTCTCGACCAAGGAGATCGGGCGCGGCACCGGGCTCGGCCTCTCCACCGTCTACGGCATCGTCAAGCAGACCGGCGGCTACGTCTTCCCCGAGAGCGAGCCGGGCCGCGGCACCACCATGCGCGTCTACCTGCCGCGCTATATCGAGGCGATAGCCGAAGCCGAGGCCGAGCCGGAGAAGATCGAGCGGCGTCCCGAGAAGCCGAAGGACCTGACCGGGCAGGGGACCGTGCTCTTGGTCGAGGACGAGGATGCCGTGCGGAGCTTCGCCGCCCGCGCGCTCGGCCAGCGCGGCTATAACGTGCTCCAGGCGACCACCGGCGTCGAGGCGCTGGAGGTGTTCGCCAGCCACCAGGGCGAGGTCGATCTCGTGGTGAGCGACGTGGTGATGCCCGAGATGGACGGACCCACTCTGTTCGAGAAGCTCCGCCGCCAGCGTCCCGACCTCAAGGTGATTTTCATTTCCGGCTATGCCGAGGACGCCTTCCGCCAGCATCTCGCCGAGAACGAGGACTTTATGTTCCTGCAGAAGCCCTTCGATCTCAAGGAACTCGCCGCCGCCGTGAAGGCCGCGCTGCAGAGCTAGCAGAAAGCGCCGAAAGGCCTTCCCTTCGCCATTGATCGCGGCTACCACGCGGGAGACGGACCGATCCCAATCCATTTGCCCTTTGGAGCGTTTGCGTGCCTGATTACGAGGTCGTGCCGGAGGAAGAAGCCGGCCAAGTTTCCCGCCGCCGCCGCGCCAAGCCGCGCATGCCGACGTTCACCATCGAGCGCTATGGCGGGCGGCTGATCTATTTCTGGTACGGCATGCGCTTGGGCGCGCTGCTGAAGCTGTTCAAGCGCGGCAACTACGCCTTCACGCTCAACACCATCCCCGACACGCTGCTGCTGTTTCTCTGGGTGCCGTGGAACTCGCTGCTCTATTGGCTCTCCGAGGCGAAGTACAAGAAGGCCGCCGAGGCGATCCCGCTGGAGCCGCCGCCGATCTTCGTCATCGGCCATTGGCGCACCGGCACCACGCTGCTTGCACGATCTCTTCTCGGTCGATCCCAACCTCGCTTACCCGACCACCTTCGAGTGCTTCTTCCCGCATCATTTCCTGCTGACGGAGAAGGTGCTGTCCAAGGTGATGCGCGGGCTCCTGCCGAAGAAGCGCCCGCAAGACGACGTGCCGGTCGGCTTCGACCGCCCGCAGGAAGAAGAGTTCGGCATGATGATGCTGGGCGAGGGCACGCCTTACCTGACCCACGCCTGGCCCCGCTTCGGTCCCGCCGACACCGAATATCTCGACTTCAAGGGCGTGCCCGAGGCCGAGCAGAAGCAATGGGCCGACGCCTATATGTGGTTCTACCGGCGGCTCCTCCTGAAGCATGGCGGCAAGCGTCTGGTGATGAAGACGCCCGCCAATGCCGCGCGGCTCAAGCTGCTGACCAAGCTGTTTCCCGACGCGCGCTATGTCTATCTCGCGCGCAACCCGCTCAACGTGTTCCCCTCGACGGTGAAGCTCTGGCGCGCGCTCTACTCGGTGCAAGGCCTGCACAATCCGCCCAATCTCGATCCTTGGCTCGACGACTATGTGCTCGACATGTTCGCGCGGCTGACCGAGGACTACGAGGAAGACAAGCACCTGATCCCGAAGGATCGGCTGGTCGAGATGCGCTACGAGGATTTCGTCAAGGACCCGGTCGCTTCGATGCGCGACATCTATCAGCGGCTCGACATTCCGAACTTCGAGCAGGCCGAGGCGCCGATGCGCGAATTTCTCGCCGAGCGCTCCGAGCACAAGTCTCGCGCTACGAGTTGCCGCCGGCGCTGAAGCGCAAGGTGATCGATCGCCTCAAGCCCTATATCGACCGCTTCGGCTATCGCGCCGCGGTCGAGGCCTCGCTCGCCGGGGCCGCGGCGAAGTCGCCGGTGCGCGAGCGCGAGCCGTCCTAGGCTTGCCTGAACGCCGCGTCGGGGCCGCGTCGGCAGGCAGTCCGCGCAAGCTGCCTAGGGAGCGTTCTTCTTGCGGTACTCGATGGCTTCGACCTCGACCGCCACCGCGTCCATGACATCGATGACCGGCTCGACCTTGAATTCAAACACGGCAAAGACGCTGGCGAAATAATGAATATCTGTCGGACTGTCCGTCTCGACGATCATGTAGCCGCCGTAGTCGCCGACCCGAATCACGAACTGATGCACCGTAAAACTCGCGGGCATTTTCCAATCTTTGTTGAATATCCTCAGCACGCGTTCTTGCGCGGCTTCGTAGTCTTTAAAGGAGGCTGCCGAACGCTCGCGCCAGCTGATAACGTATTTCATGAGCCACCCCTCATTACCCTTCCGTCGGCGTCCCGGCGGACTATAGGACCTTTGCTGGGGGGCCTCGATGAAATGTTCAGCGGCGCGGCAAATCGCTCACCCTTCAAGTCCAGCCGTTAATGGCAGACTGGGGAGTGCGCAGGAATTGCCCCACCGGTCTGACAATCTTGCAGGAGGACTTGCCTATGTTGAAAAGAGCAACGTTGGTTTGGGCAACCGCCGGGCTGCTGCTGGTTGGCGCCGCACCTCATCCCATAAGCGCTGCGGAATACAAGCACAGCGGCTGCGCTGACGCCGCCAAGGCCGAGTTCCCCGAAGATCACGCGGCGCGCAAGGATTTCAAGCACTGGTGCAAGGATCAGTGGAAGCTCTACAAGAAATCGCACAAGGACTGACCGAGCCTTTCCTGAGCTTGGGCCTAACGGCGACCGCGGCCGGCGCAGAATGATCCATGACGACTCTTCGTCTCTATGCCCGCGTGCTGCGTCTGCTCGGTCCCAAGATCCGGCTTGGCTGGACGCTCGCCTTCGCCAATCTCGCGCTGGCCACGGCTTTGTTCGCCGAGCCGGTTCTATTCGGCAGGATCATCGACTCGCTGGCCCACGCGCAAAGCGACCGCCAGGCTTTGTCCTGGCAGCATCTGTTTCCTCTGCTGGCGGCTTGGGTGGGTTTCGGGCTGTTCATGATCGTGTGCAGTGCGCTCGTCGCGCTCTACGCCGACCGGCTGGCGCATCGCCGGCGCCAGGTGGTGCTGACGGAGTTCTTCGAGCACGTGCTGCAGCTTCCCCTGAGCTTTCACGGCGCGACGCATTCCGGACGGCTGATGAAGGTGATGCTGACCGGCACCGACACGCTGTGGGGCTTATGGCTCGGCTTCTTCCGCGAGGACCTGGTCTCGCTGATGGCGGTCGCCGTGTTGATCCCCGCCTCGCTGTATCTGAATTGGCGGCTCGCACTTCTGCTGATCGGGCTGTGCCTCGTCTTCGTCATGCTGAATGTCCTCGTGCTGCGGCGGACTGAAGCGCTGCAAAGATCGGTTGAGCGCTATTATTCGGATCTGGCGGAGCACGCCTCCGATACGCTCGGCAACATTGCCCTGGTGCAGAGCTTCACCCGCGTGGAGCATGAGGTCCGCGCCTTGCGCAATGTGGTCGACCAGCTGCTCGGCGCGCAGATCCCGGTGCTGTCCTGGTGGGCGCTGGTCTCGACGCTCACCAAGGCCGCCACCACGCTGACCATGCTGGCCATCTTGATTCTCGGCATCGTGCTGTTCTCGCGCGGCGAGACGACTGTCGGCGGCATCGTCATGTTCATGAGCTTTGCCGGCATGCTGATCCAGCGGATCGATCAGACCTCGAGATTCGCCAACCGGCTGTTCGCGGATGCCCCCCGGCTCGAGGAATTTTTCCGCGTGTTCGACACCGTACCGGGCCCGCGGGATCGCAAACGGGCGGTAACGCTCGAAAAGATTCGCGGCGCGTCGCCTTCGAGCGCGTGACCTTCTCCTATGACGGCCGCAAGCCTGCCGTGGCCGATCTCAGCTTCGCCGCCGAGCCCGGGGAGGTCGTCGCCCTGGTCGGCGCGACCGGCGCGGGCAAATCCACGGCCATGGCGCTGCTCTATCGCGTCTACGACCCGCAATCGGGCACCATTCGCATCGACGGCCGCGACATTCGCGACATCAAGCTCGCGAGCTTGCGCCGGCATATCGGCGTGATCTTCCAGGAGCCCCTGCTGTTCAACCGGTCGATTGCCGAGAATCTCCGCGTCGGCAATCCGAACGCCACCGATGCGGACATCCTTCAGGCCATCGAGCGTGCGCAAGCCGCCGAATTCGTCGAGCGGCACGAACACGGCCTGAACGCCATCGTCGGCGAGCGGGGCAGGGCGCTCTCCGGCGGCGAGCGCCAGCGGTTGTCGATCGCGCGCGCTTTGCTCAAGGATCCGCCGATCCTCATTCTCGACGAGGCCACCAGCGCGCTCGACGCCGCGACGGAGGCGAAAGTCACCGCCGCGCTGGCCGAAGTGATGCGGGGCCGCACCACCTTCGTCATCGCCCACCGGCTTGCCACGGTGCGCAATGCGAACCGCATCCTCGTCTTCGAGCAGGGGAGAATTGTCGAAAGCGGCAGCTTCGATGATCTGGTGCGGCAGGATGGCGCTTTCGCAGCCCTGGCGAAGGCTCAATTCATCAACCCGCCTGACTTTGCGCCGTCCTGAGGCGGCCTCTGTGTTTTCCGCGCTGTGAGGAACATAAAAAGAACATTGCAGGCTGAGAACAAAACGTGTACAGTTTTCTGACTTCGCATCTCGCATCTCTCCTCGCGACCCAAGCCGACCAAGGCTGCATGGCACTCCCGGGGAGGGTGCGGCGGAGCCACCCATTTGCGACTCAGAGCGTGCTTGTGAAATAAGGGAGAGCCTCCATGGTGAATGTCGCGCTGCGCCTCGTCGAAGGAGCTGAAGTGGATAAAGAGAAGGCGCTTGAAGCGGCGATCTCGCAGATCGAGCGCAATTGCGGCAAGGGCTCGATCATGCGCCTCGGCCAGAACGAGAAGGCGGTCGAGGTCGAGGCGATCTCTTCCGGCTCGCTCGGCCTCGACATCGCGCTCGGCATCGGCGGGCTGCCGCGCGGCCGCGTCGTCGAGATTTACGGGCCCGAATCGTCCGGCAAGACCACGCTCGCGCTGCATGTCGTGGCGGAAGCGCAGAAGCGGGGCGGCATTTGCGGCTTCATCGATGCCGAGCACGCGCTCGACACGGTCTACGCGCGGAAGCTCGGCGTCGATCTCGAGCAGCTCCTGATCTCCCAGCCCGATACCGGCGAGCAGGCGCTCGAGATCACCGACACGCTGGTGCGCTCCGGCGCCATCGACGTGCTGGTGGTCGATTCGGTGGCGGCGCTCACGCCCAAGGCCGAGCTCGAGGGCGAGATGGGTGACATGCAGATGGGCAGCCAGGCGCGGCTGATGAGCCAGGCCTTGCGCAAGCTCACCGGCTCGATCTCGAAATCCCGCTGCATGGTGATCTTCATCAATCAGATCCGCATGAAGATCGGCGTGATGTTCGGCAGCCCCGAAACCACCAGCGGCGGCAACGCGCTCAAATTCTACGCCTCGGTCAGGCTCGACATCCGCCGCATCGGCGCCATCAAGGAGCGCGAGGAGGTGGTCGGCAACCAGACCCGGGTCAAGGTGGTGAAGAACAAGGTGGCGCCGCCCTTCAAGCAGATCGAGTTCGACATCATGTATGGCGAGGGCATCTCCAAGACCGGCGAGCTGGTCGATCTCGGGGTCAAGGCCGGCATCGTCGAGAAGTCCGGCGCCTGGTTCTCCTTCGATAGCGAGCGCATCGGCCAAGGCCGCGAGAACGCCAAGGCCTATCTCAAGGAGCATCCGGAAATGGCCGCGAAGATCGAGCGGGCCATTCGCCAAAGCGCGGGCCTGATCGCCGGCAGGATCCTCGAAGGCGCGGCTGAGCCCGATGCCGCGGACAGCGGCGAGGCCGGGTTTGCCGAGGGGGAGAGCGGCGTCACACCGCTTCCCGGCGGAGCGGCCCGGCGTGGCCGCCGCGGCGCTTGACGAGAGCGCAAAGGTAAGAGGTCCGGCCTGCTGGACAGGCCGCGTGGCCCACCTTATGTCTGGCGCGAAACCTTAGCCCTGTCCCTGAGCTCGGGAGAGGGCTAACGGCGCTTAAACCTTGGCCGAATTGGCTAGGGTCTATAAGCGCCCGTTCCGCTCAACTCTAAGGCCTCCCGCTAAAGCCGCCATGACCTCCACCAAGACCAAGGGTGCGAAAGAGACAAGCCGCCAGCCGCAAGCCGCCAGCCGCGCCGATGACGCGCTGGGTGGCGGCGTGAGCCATACCCATCTTGCCAGCTCGAGCACCAACGACATCCGCTCGGCTTTTCTCGATTTCTTCGCCAGGAACGACCACGCGGTAGTGCCCTCGGCGCCGCTCGTGCCGCGCCACGATCCAACCTTGATGTTCACCAATGCCGGCATGGTGCCGTTCAAGAACGTGTTCACCGGCGCCGAGAAGCCGAAATCCTTGCGCGCGGCCTCGGCGCAGAAATGCGTGCGCGCCGGCGGCAAGCACAACGACCTCGACAATGTCGGCTATACCGCCCGCCACCACACCTTCTTCGAGATGCTCGGCAATTTCTCCTTCGGCGACTATTTCAAGGAGCGCGCGATCCTGCTCGCCTGGGAGCTGCTCACCAAGGACTTCGCGCTCGACAAGAGCCGCCTGTTGATCACGGTGTTCGCCGACGACGATGAGGCGGCGGCGCTGTGGCGCAAGATCGCCGGGCTTCCCGACGAGAAGATCATTCGCATCGCGGGCTCCGACAATTTCTGGTCGATGGGTGACACCGGCCCGTGCGGCCCGTGCTCGGAGATCTTCTACGACCATGGGCCGTCGATCGCCGGCGGCCCGCCCGGCAGCCCCGACGCCGACGGCGACCGCTTCGTCGAGATCTGGAATCTCGTCTTCATGCAATACGAGCAGCTTCCCGGCGGCGAGCGCGTCAGCCTGCCCAAGCCCTCGATCGACACCGGCATGGGGCTCGAGCGCATCGCCGCGGTGCTGCAAGGGACCCACGACAACTACGCCATCGATCTGTTCCGCGCGTTGATCGCCGCCTCGGTCGATCTGACCGGCGTGCCGGCGACCGGCGAGCATGCGCCAAGCCACCGCATCATCGCCGACCATCTGCGCGCCTCGTCTTTCCTCATTGCCGACGGCGTGCTGCCGTCGAACGAGGGCAGGGGCTACGTGCTTCGCCGCATCATGCGCCGCGCCATGCGGCATGCGCATATCCTCGGCGCCAAGGAGCCGCTGCTCTATCGCCTGGTGCCGGCGCTGATCGGGCAGATGGGCCGCGCCTATCACGAGCTCGAGCGAGGCCAGAGCCTGATCGAGGAAACGCTGAAGCTGGAGGAGACCCGCTTCCGCGAGACGCTCGAGCGCGGGCTTCGCCTGCTCGACGACGCGACCAAGGGGTTGAAGCGCGGCGACACGCTCTCCGGCGAGGTCGCCTTCAAGCTCTACGACACTTACGGCTTTCCCTACGACCTGACCGAGGACGCGCTGAAAGCGCGCGGGCTTGGCGTCGATGCGCAAGGCTTTGCCACGGCCATGGAGCGCCAGCGGGCGGAGGCGCGGAAATCCTGGGCCGGCTCCGGCGAGGCGGCGACCGGCGCGCTATGGTTCGAGCTGAAGGAGGAGCTCGGCGCCACCGAGTTCCTCGGCTACGAGACCGAAGCCGCCTCGGGCGAGATCGTGGCGCTGATCAAGGATGGCGCGCGGGTGAAGGAGCTCAAGCAAGGCGAGCGCGGCATCGTCATCGTCAACCAGACGCCGTTCTATGCCGAATCCGGCGGCCAGGTCGGCGACCGCGGCACGATCTCGGGCGCCAAGGGCGCGCGCTTCGCCGTCGAGGACACGCAGAAGAAGCTGCACGGCCTGTTTCTACATGACGGCGTGGTCGAGACGGGCGCGTTGAAGCTGGGCGAGGAGGTCGCGCTCGCGGTCGATCATTCGCGCCGCACGCCGACCCGCGCGCATCATTCGGCGACGCATCTCCTGCACGAGGCGCTGCGCCAGGTGCTGGGCACGCATGTGGCGCAGAAGGGCTCTCTGGTCGAGCCCGGGCGGCTCCGATTCGATTTCTCGCATCAGAAGCCGATGACGCATCAGGAGATCCGCGCGGTCGAGGATCTGGTCAACGCCATGATCCTGCAAAACTCAGCCGTCGAGACGCATCTGATGACGCCGGACGAAGCCATCGCCAAAGGCGCGCTGGCGCTGTTCGGCGAGAAATACGGCGATGAGGTGCGCGTCGTGTCGATGGGCGTCGATGCCAACAGCGAGCGCGCCGGCCACGCTTATTCCATCGAGCTCTGCGGCGGCACGCATGTCAGGCGGACCGGCGATATCGGCCTGCTCAAGATCGTGAGCGAGAGCGCGGTCGCCTCCGGGGTCCGCCGCATCGAGGCGCTGACCGGAGATGCCGCGCGCCTCTATCTCGCCGCGCAGGACGATCGCGTGCGCGAGGCGGCCGAGCTGCTCAAGGTCACTCCCGACGAAATGATCGAGCGGCTGGCGGCCGTCATCGACGAGCGCCGCAAGCTCGAGCGCCAATTGGCGGACGCGAAGCGCGAGATCGCGCTTGGGGGCGGCAGCGGCGGCGGCGCGGCCGACAATCTCATCCGCGAGCTGAATGGCGTGAAGCTGCTCGCCCGCGTCGTCCACGGCGTCGCGCCGAAGGATCTGCGCGGCCTGATCGACGACGCCAAGAAGCAATTGGGGTCGGGCATCGCCGCCATTGTCGGCGTCAGCGAAGAGGGCAAAGCCGGCCTCGTGGTCGGCGTCACCGCCGATCTCACCGGACGCTACGATGCCGTCGAGCTGGCCCGCGATGGCGCCGAAGCTCTCGGCGGCAAGGGGGGCGGCGGGCGTCCCGACCTCGCGCAAGCCGGCGGCGCCGACGGCGCACGCGCAGAACAGGCGCTCGAGGCCATCGCGGCGAAGATTGCGTCAGGCGGCGCTTCGGCCGGGGCAGAGGCAAAGCGCCGCGCGGAAAGCGCCTAGCGCATGCGCGCCACCGACGCCTGGCGCCGTTGGCGGCGGAAGGTCCACGACATTCTCGAGGTGGGGGGCGACGCCAATCCCGCCGGCCGCCTGGTCAACGGCTTCATCGTCACTCTCATCGTCTTGAACGCCATCGCCTTTGCCGCCGAGACGGTCGACGCTCTCGCCGCGCGCTACGGCCCGTATTTCTGGGCCTTCAATGTGTTCTCGGTGATCGTCTTCAGCATCGAATATCTGTTGCGTCTGTGGAGCGCCGTGGAAATCCCGATGCTGAGCCGCATGCCGCGTTGGCGGGCGCGGCTGCGTTTCGCGTCGCGGCCGATCATGCTGATCGATTTGTTCGCCGTGCTGCCGTTCTATTTCAGTTGGCTGGTGCCGATGGATCTCCGGGTCCTTCGGGTGCTTCGCGTGTTCCGCCTGCTCAAGCTGGTGCGCTACTCGCCGGCCTTGCAGACGCTCGGCCGCGTGCTCGCCGACGAGTACCGGGCCCTGCTCGGCGCGCTGCTCGTCATCATGGTGCTGCTGCTGTTCGCTTCCACCGGGATGTATTTCCTGGAGCGCGGCGCGCAGCCCGACAAATTCGGCTCGATCCCGGCCGCCGCTTGGTGGGCGCTCGCCACGCTGACCACTGTCGGTTACGGCGACATCGTGCCGGTGACCCCGCTCGGCAAGATGCTCGGCGGCGTGGTCATGCTGCTCGGCGTCGGCATGATCGCGCTCCCCGTCGCCATCATCGCCACTGGCTTCAATCAGGAATCGAGCCGCCACCAATTCGTGGTCACCTGGAGCATGGTGGCGCGGGTGCCGCTGTTCGCCAGCATGAACGAGAGCGAGATCGCCGAGATCACCAAGCTGCTCTACACCCGCACCTATCTGCCCGGCGTTCCCATGGTCCGCGCCGGCGACGCGGGCGACACCATGTTTCTCATCGGCAGCGGCGAGGCGGTTGCCACCATCGGTCATCGGCATGTGTTGATGAAGGCGGGAGATTTCTTCGGCGAGATGGCGCTGCTGGAGCACCGGCGTCACAAGCACGACGTGGTCGCCAAGACCAAGTGCAGCGTCTATTTGCTCGATGCCAGGTCGCTTTCGCGCTTGGCGCGCAGCCATCCGGAGATCCTGCGCCACATCCGCGACGTGGCGCAGGCGCGCGCCGCCGCCGACGAGGCGGCACGCGGCGAAAAGCGCAAGCAAAAGCCCCGCGCCGTTTCGGCTGGCCCGCGCCAGACCGAGGAGTGAGCAAGCCGCTAGGCGGCGGCCCGGGCGGCCATCTCTTTGCGCAGATTGTCGTCGATCTTGTCGAGGAAACCGGCGGTCGACAGCCAGCTCTGCTCGGCGCCGACCAGGAGCGCCAGGTCCTTGGTCATGCCGCCCGCCTCGATGGTTCCCACCACCACGCGTTCCAGCGTTTCGGCGAAGCTCGCGAGCTCCGCGTTGTCATCGAGCTTGGCGCGGTGCTTGAGCGCGCCGGTCCAGGCGAAGATCGAGGCCGTGGCATTGGTCGAGGTGGCGCGGCCCTGCTGATGCTGGCGGTAGTGGCGCGTCACCGTGCCGTGCGCCGCCTCGGCCAGCACGGTCTTGCCGTCCGGCGTCATCAGCACGCTGGTCATCAGCCCGAGCGAGCCGAAGCCTTGGGCGACCGTGTCGGACTGCACGTCGCCGTCGTAATTCTTGCACGCCCACACGTAACCGCCGGACCATTTCAGCGATGCGGCCACCATGTCGTCGATCAGGCGATGCTCGTAGGTAAGCCCGCGCGCCGCGAACGCATCCTTGAACTCCGCCGCGAAGACTTCGGCGAAGATGTCCTTGAAGCGGCCGTCATACGCCTTCAGGATCGTATTCTTGGTCGACAGATAGACCGGCATGTTGCGGTGCAGCCCGTAATTCAGCGAGGCACGGGCGAAGTCGCGAATCAACTCGTCGAGATTGAACATGCCGAGCGCCACGCCCGGGCCGTCGAACTCATGCACCACGTGCTCGATGCGCGTGCCGTCCTCGCCCTGAAAGGCGATGGTGAGCTTGCCCTTGCCGGGCACGCGGAAGTCGGTGGCGCGGTAGACGTCGCCATAAGCATGGCGCCCGATGACGATCGGCTTGGTCCAGCCCGGCACCAGCCGAGGCACGTTGTTGCAGATGATCGGCTCGCGGAAGATCACCCCGCCCAGGATGTTGCGGATGGTGCCGTTCGGCGACTTCCACATCTTCTTGAGGCCGAACTCCTTCACCCGCGCCTCGTCCGGCGTGATGGTCGCGCATTTCACGCCGACCCCGCAGGCCTGGATGGCTTTTGCCGCCTCGATGGTGACCTGGTCGTCAGTCAGATCGCGGTTCTCGATCGACAGGTCGAAATAGAGCAGCGGCAGATCGAGATAAGGAAAGATCAGCTTGTCCTTGATCAGCTGCCAGATGACCCGCGTCATCTCGTCCCCGTCGAGGTCGGCGACCGGGTTCTCAACCTTGATCTTATTCACGGACGAAAATCTCCGACGCGGGAAGTGTGGCACGGCATGCTTAACGGCCCCCGTCCCCCATTGCGGGCGGCCGCCCCTCTATAGCATCGTGCTTCAATGGTGAAAGCAAGAGAAGCAAGCGGGAAACGCGCGCGTGCCTTAACTTCGGGCAAGGCTGTCCATGCGGAAGGCACCGACGCCTGAGAGTGCCGTGGCGCCGCCGGCCATCATTCTCGTCAACCCGCAGCTCGGCGAGAATATCGGCTTTGCCGCGCGCGCCATGGCCAATTTCGGGCTCACCGATTTGCGGCTGGTCGGCCCACGCGACGGCTGGCCCAACGATAAGGCGCACGCTGCGGCGGCCGGCGCGGCGTTCCTCGTCGAACGGGCGAGCGTCTATGGCAGCGTCGAGAGCGCGATCGGCGGCTTGCATTACGTGCTGGCATCGACCGCGCGGCCGCGCGAGATGGTGAAGCCGGTGCTGAGCCCGGAAAGCGCGGCGGTCGAGCTCAGGCGGCGAGGGGACAAGGCCGAGTGCTGCGGCGTGTTGTTCGGGCCTGAGCGAAGCGGCCTGGACAACGACACGATCTCCCTCGCCGATGCGATCCTCACCGCGCCGGTGAGTCCGGATTTTGCATCGCTGAGCCTGCCGCAGGCCGTGCTGCTGTTCGGCTATGAATGGTTCAAGGCGAACAGCGCGGCGCTCTCGCTCGGCCGCGCCACGGCCTTCGACGGACCCGCCACCGAGGGCATCGCCTTTCCCGACACGCGGCCGGCCACGCGAGAGGAGCTGCTCGGATTGTTCTCGCATCTCGAGGCCGAGCTCGATCGGTCCGGCTTTCTCTTTCCGCCCGAGAAGCGGCCCTCCATGGTGCGCGCCATCCGCAACATGTTCCATCGCATGGGCGCGACGGAGCAAGATGTGCGCACCTGGCGCGGGATCGTAGCCTCTCTTTCCCGCAAGCACGCGCCAAGGGGGAAGAAGGTGTCATAGTTCCGCCCCGTTTCTCCTATTGCGATGGGCGGAAACGATGATTAGCTTTTGGGCACGGGAGGAGAGGGGCAGTCGATGCAAAAGGTGTTGTTTCAGTGGGGCGGAGCGGCCGCCGCGCTTTTAGCGTTGCTGACGACGGCACCCCTCCAAGCTGCTGACAACTCCGGCGTAAGGCCCGTGGCCGAGGAACTTGGCCAGCGTGCCGCCGCCGCCACCGTGACTCCCGAAGCCCAGCAGAAAAGCGGCCTCAGCGACAGCGCCGTGCGGGTGCTCCTGACCTACGCCTTCTCGCTCATTCCGGAAACGACCACGGGCCCCGACGGCAAGCCCGCTAAGGTCGATAAATCCGATCCGAACGTGTTCCTGATTCCTGACGAAGATGCGCGCCGCATCATCCGCGCCGCCACGCGTTCGGCCTACGCCGAGGCCTGCGAGTTGGGCGACCTCGCGCGCGCGAACTACAACACCCTGATGCAGACCGAGGCGGCCAAGAAAATCTGGAGCGACCGGCAGCTCTTGATGATCAACGCGCTGCATATGTTCTCCGCCTCGTATTTTGCGGGCGGCGTCAAAATCAGCGAAGCGGCCCCGGAAACGGCGACCGGGAGCGCGGCTCCCAAGGGCGATGCGCCGGACGCAGGCGCGGGCCAGGGTACCGCCTTGGTCGCGCCGAAGCGCCCGGATTGCCCCCCTGAGCAGAAGCAAAAGGTCATAAATTCGATCAACGCCTATATCCAATCGGCCAAAGCGGCACCGCCGGCGCCGTCCCCGGCCGTTCCGGCCTCATCCAGCTCCAATTGACACTTTCCGCCATTCGCGTGTAACAGAGCGGCGGGCGAAGCCTTGAGCCGAGTGGCTTGAAGGGCGCCGGAGAAGGCCCCGGCGGTCCGCCGCCTTCACCAGCAAGGGTTTTTAGAGCAGGCGCGGGGATCGGCCCGCGGAAACGCTCGATTTGGCTTTGGAGTTTTAACGCATGTCGAAACGCATTAACGCCAAGCACAAGATCGACCGAAGGCTCGGCGAAAATATTTGGGGCCGTCCAAAGAGCCCCTTCAACAAGCGCGAATACGGCCCCGGCGAGCACGGGCAGCGCCGCCGCGGCAAGCTGTCGGACTACGGCCAGCAGCTCAGAGCCAAGCAGAAGTTGAAGGGCTATTACGGCAACATCACCGAGAAGCAGTTCAAGGCGATCTATCGCGAGGCGGCGCGGCTGCGCGGCGACACCTCGGAGAAGCTGATCGGCTTGCTGGAGCGCCGCCTCGACGCCATCGTCTATCGCGCCAAGTTCGTGCCGACCGTGTTCGCCGCGCGCCAATTCGTCAGCCACGGCCATGTGCGGGTCAACGGCCGGCGCGTCAACATTCCGAGCTATCGCTGCCGCGAGGGCGATCTGATCGAGGTGAGGGACAAGGCCAAGGACGTCGGCATGGTGCTCGAGTCCGCGCAGAGCCCCGAGCGCCAGGTGCCCGACTATCTCGAAGTCGACCACAGCAAGATGACGGCGAAGCTCACCCGCGTGCCCACGCTCTCCGACGTGCCGTACCCGGTGATCATGGAGCCGAACCTCGTCATCGAGTTCTACTCGCGCTAACCGGCGCAAGACCTCCTGCGCGCGCTCGCATCTTCAGAGCGCTGCGGCCATCAGCGTCACCCCGCCGGCAATGAGCAGCGCTGCGATCGCCTTCGCCGCGGCGGCGCCGAACGGCGCAAGCTTCTCGATGGCCACGAGCAGCGTGAGCCCTGCGATCCACACCAGATTCATCACCCCGCCGACGAACAGCAGCAGCATCAGAGCGGCGCAACAGCCGAGGCAATAGACGCCGTGGCTGAAGCCCATGCGCCAGGCGCCGCCCAGGCCCGAGCGCCAATGTGCGGCGATGAACTGAGCGGGCCCACGGCAATGCCTGAGGCACGCCGTCTTAAACGGCGTGAGCTGGTAGAGGCCCGCCGCGATCAGCACCGCTCCCGAGAGCGCGGTTGCGCGCAAGCTCATCATGGCCGACAAGGCGCCCAGCCGTTCGAGCGCCCACTGAGCGGCGACGGCCAACAGGCTGAAAAGAATCCACAAGCTTAAATAGGCCGACGCGAAGGCGGCGATCGAGGCGGCGGCGCGCGAGGGGCCGCCTTGGCGCTCGGCATGGCGGACGACGCGGGCATAGAGCAGGAGGGTGGGCGAGGCCGAGGGCAGCATCATCGCCACCATCATGACGACCCACATGCAGAAGGCGTCGACCCAATAGAGAGCCGTCCATTCGGAGCTCTGCGCCGGTAGCTGAAACGGCATCAGCCAACCGCTCATGGCGACGGGGTCCATGCCGGTGCCGGCACCGGCGAGCAGGAACAGCCAGGCAAGCAGGGTCAGCAGGCAGAGGGAGGCGGCGACGACCACGCCGTCATGCCTGAACACGCGTTCCACGGCGGTCCCGGACATCGATTCAGCCGACACGCCCGCTTTGGCAGAGATGAATATGAGCGAATTGCCCATAGCTGTCGGCGAGTTCGAAGCCGACCGGTCCTTGGGTTTTCGACCAGCCCCGTCCGATCTCGGCCTCGGCAAACTCGAAGCCGTCCGGCTGCACGATGCGGACACGGTGCTCAGCCCCGGTGACAGGATTGAGGATCGGTGCGCCGCGCATCTCCACCACGCCGGCAATGTGGGCGCGGGCGGTTCGGGCATCGATGTCGAGCTCGAAGTCGATGTCGGCGATGATCGGCTCGTGCAGCGTGTCGCAGGTCGAGGCGAAGACCTGGAACACGGTGGCGCCGGGGTCCGTGTCCTCGCCCCGCAGGATGCGCAAGAGCGCCACGCGCTGCTCGGGCGTGGCGCGTCTATCGATGACGTGCACGCCCTCGCCATGGCCCTCGTGGATGGGTCCGGGCCAGCGAAAGATCCCGGCGGCGCGCAGCCCGTCGAGCCGCGTCGACCCGTGGAAGCCGGTCTCGATGTCGAACACGGCAAGACCGCGGCAATGGCCGTGGGTCGGCAGTGCGTTGAATTGGCATGGGCAACCATAGTCGCAATTGCAGTTGCCGAATTCGCGCCCTTTGATCTCCCATGCCGTCATCGCCTGCCTCCGTGCCACCACGATGCCGGAGTTTAAAAAGCGGGCGAGGAGCCATTATGGCAAAAGCGCTCCTCGCGATTGTCGCGATGGATCATATTGTCACAACAGACAGGCCGGCCGGTTCGGACCGCACCTCCCGGACCGTGCGCCTCGCCGACGGCAGGCGCATCGGCTACGCCGAATATGGCGATCCGCAAGGGGCGAGCGTGCTTGCCATTCATGGCACGCCGGGCTCGCGCTTCATGTTCGCGCTCACCGACAAGGCCGCGCGCGAGAGGGGCTTGCGCATCTTCGCGCCCGAGCGCCCCGGCTACGGGCTCTCCGATTTTCGCCGCAAGGACGGTCTCGTTCAGGCCGCCGACGACTTGCGGTGGTTCGCCGATGCTGTCGGCTTGCGGCGCTTCGCCCTGATCGGCGTCTCGGGCGGCGGTCCCTACGCGGTTGCCGCCGCCGCATCGATGGCCGAGCGCGTCGCGCTGCTGGCGCTCATCAGCCCGGTCGGGCCGATCGCCGAGTGCCAGAGCAAGATCCGCATGTCGAAGCTGCATCGGTTCATCTTCACCAAGATTGGCCGCTCCCGTCAGTCCGGCGCCGCGTTCTTCTGGTCGCTGCGTCATGTCGTGCGCTATGCGCCCGACCTCGCCTATCGCGGGCTGATGCAGAGGGTGGCGCCTGCGGATCGAAGCGTGCTGCTCAGAGGCGAGGTGAAAGCCAATCTCCAGGCGGCGTTGCGCGAGGGCTTGCGGCCGGGCATCGCCGGCGCGCGTCAGGATCTGCGCCTGTTCTGCACCCCTTGGGGCTTGAAGCTCGCGGAGATCGACGTGCCCACGATCATCTGGCAGGGAAGCGACGACACCATCGTCCCGCCGGGCGCCGCCTATCATCTTGCCGAGACGCTGCCCAATTGCCGCCTCGATGTCATCCAGGGCGGCGGTCATTACTGGGTGTTCGGCGAGTTCCACCGCGTGCTCGACGCCGCGCAGGCCGCGTTGCGCGGCTAGCCGCGCGAACCGGCTCAAGCAGCACTTGCGATAGCAGACGAAACTTGCAACAACGCGCGCCATGAAAAGCCAATGGAACGACAGCGCCGCGCGCCAGATGGTGGAGGCCTACGCCGCCAAGGGCGTCGGCCAGGACATCGCGCTCAGGGTCTACACCACGCGCCTCCTGGGGCGCGATCCGCTGCTGGTGCTGCATGGCGGCGGCAACACTTCGGTGAAGACGAAGGGGACGGACGATCTCGGGCAGGAGCACGAGGTGATCGCCGTCAAAGGCTCAGGCGCCGACATGGCCGACATCGAGCCTTGGGGCCTGCCGATGGTGAAGCTCGAACCGCTCAGACAGCTCCGCGCGCTCGAGGCGCTGTCCGACGAGGCGATGGTCAACGTTCAGCGGCTGAACCTGCTCAATTCCACCGCGCCCAACCCCTCGGTCGAGACGCTGCTGCATGCCTTTCTGCCGCACAAATTCGTCGACCACACCCATGCCGCTTCCGTGCTGTCGCTGGTCGATCAGCCTGACGGCGAGGCCTTGGCGCGCGAGATCTACAACGGGCGCATGGGGATCGTTCCTTACATCGCGCCGGGCTTCGGCCTCGCCAAGGCGGCTGCCGCCGTGTTCGAGCAAAACGCGCAAGCCGAAGGCCTGATCCTGCACAAGCACGGCATCTTCACCTTCGGCGAGGATGCGCGCGAGGCCTATGAGCGCATGATCGAGATGGTGTCGCTCGCCGAGAGCCGCTTGCGGCAAGGGCGCCCCGTCGTCTTCCAGGCGCGGCAGATCGACAGCGCGATCGCGAGTGCCGCGGAGATTGCGCCAATCATTCGGGGGGCTGCCGCCATCAAGCATGCGGGCGCCGAGCCGACGCGCTTCATCGCCGACTTCCGCACCGGCCCCGAAGTCCTGGCCTATGTCAACGGGGCCGAGCTCGCCTCCTACAGCCAGCGCGGGGTGGTGACGCCCGACCACATCATCCGCACCAAGAACCGGCCGCTGGTCGTGCCGCCGCCGCAAGCCGGCAAACTCGACGACTTTGCCGCCGCCGTCCGCGCGGCCGTGGCGAAGTTCGTCGCCGAATACGATGCCTATTTCGCCCGCGAGAATGCCGCCGTCGGCGGGATCAAATCCAAGCTCGACGGCAGCCCGCGCGTCGTGCTGGTGCCGGGCGTCGGCCTGTTCGGCTTGGGCCGCACGGCGAAGGACGCCGCGATCGCCGCCGACCTCGCCGAGAACACGGTCAAGGTCGTCACCGACGCGGAGGCCATCGGCCGCTACGAGCCGCTGCCCGAGAGCGATCTGTTCGCGCTCGAATATTGGAGCCTCGAGCAGGCGAAGCTGAAAGGCGCGGTGGTCAAGCCGCTCACCGGGCAGGTTGCGTTGGTGACGGGCGCCGGCGCGATCGGCGCCGCGACCGCCAAGGCGCTCGCCGCCGACGGCGCGGCGGTCGCCATCGTCGACATCGACGGCGAGGCGGCGAACAAGGCCGCGGCCGCGGTGAAGGGCTTCGGGCTCGACTGCGACGTGACCAAGCCCGAGCAGGTGCGGGCGGCGTTCAGGGCGGTCTGCGAGCGCTTCGGCGGCGTCGATATTGTCGTGTCGAATGCCGGCGCGGCGTGGCAGGGCCGGATCGGCGAGGTCTCCGACGAGCTTTTGCGCAAGAGCTTCGAGCTCAATTTCTTCGCGCATCAGACCGTGGCGCAAGAGGCGGTGCGCATCATGCTGCAGCAGGGCACCGGCGGGGTGCTGCTGTTCAATCTCTCCAAGCAGGCCGTCAACCCCGGCGCGAATTTCGGACCCTATGGCCTGCCCAAGGCCGCCGCCATGCTGCTGATGCGGCAATATGCGCTCGACTACGGCCAGGACGGCATCCGCTCGAACGGCGTCAATGCCGACCGCATCAGGAGCGGGCTCCTCACCGACGCGATGATCGCGGCACGCTCGAAAGCGCGCGGCATCTCGGAGGCCGAATATATGAGCGGCAATCTGTTGCAGAGCGAAGTCACCGCGGCCGACGTGGCTCAGGCCTTCGTCGCCTTGGCCAAGGCGCGCAAGACGACCGGCCATATCGAGACGGTGGACGGCGGCAATATCGCGGCCGCGCTGCGCTAGAGAATTCGTCTTTCCCTGCCCAAATTCCAGGCGCTCCTAAGGGAGTTTTAACCACAAGCGGAGAGGCTTACGCCGCACAGCTTGGATTCAAGATTCGCCTCTCGATTGGGTGGCGAAGCTCCCGAGCGGATGGCATTCGGCCCGGTGTCTGCAACGATTCGAGAGAGATTTCATATGGTTCTGCGCTTGAAGATCATGCTCGCTTTTGCCGCCACCGCGGTCATGGCGGTCGTCGTGTCGTTCGCGCTCGCGGCCATGGTGCCTGCCACCCTTCTCGCCGCGCTGCTCTCCATGATCGTTGCCGGCGCGCTCGCCGCGGGCTTCGGCTATGTGTTCGGCGGGGCAACGGCGCAAGCGCTCGCCGATCTCAACAATGTCATTCTGCGCTTCACCAAATGGGACATGGAAGGCATGGTGCCGCATGCGGGCCGCGCCGACGAGGTGGGCGACATCGCCAAGGCGCTGAAGGCCTTCCAGAACGACGCCATCAAGTGGAGCGAGAGCCACAAGAGCGAGCAGGACAGCCAAGTGCAGGGGCGGCTCGCCTCGCAACAACGCACCGAGGAGTTGATCCATCAGTTCCGCGGCTCGATCGCCGGCATTCTCGGCGCCTTCGCCGAAAGCGCGCGGATGATGGACGAGACGGCGCGCTCGCTGTCGACGCTGGCGAGCGACACCAACGAGCGGGTGGGCGTGGTCGCGTCCGCCTCCGACGAGGCCTCGGCCAACGTGCAGACCGTGGCCGCCACCGCCGAGGAGCTGGCCGTATCGGTCGGCGAGATCGGCACGCGCGTCTCCACCGCGAGCCGCATCGTCAGCCAGGTGACCGAGAACGCCCGCACCGCCAATCTCAAGGTCGAGGGCCTTGCCACCGCCGCGCAGCGGATCGGCGACGTGGTGAGCCTGATCCAAGACGTGGCGGCGCAGACCAATCTGCTCGCGCTCAACGCCACCATCGAGGCGGCGCGCGCGGGCGACGCGGGCAGGGGCTTCGCCGTGGTGGCGAGCGAGGTGAAGACGCTGGCCGACCAGACGGCGAAGGCCACCGACGACATCAAGCAGCAGATCGCCGCCATTCAGGCCTCGACCAATGGCGCGGTCGACGCCATGCAGTCGATCGTCACCACCATGGGCGAGGTCAACGTCAACACCCAGGAGATCGCCGGCGCCGTGCAGCAGCAATCGGCGGCAACCTCGGAGATCTCGCACAGCGTGCGCCAGGCCGCGCGCGGCACCGAGGATGTGGTGGCGCATATGCCGGGCGTGACCAAGGCGGTCGACGAGACCAGCCAGTCGGCCACGCAGATGCTCCAGGTCTCGCGCGATCTTTCGCGCCAGGCCGAGCAGCTCCGCCACACGGTGGAGAACTTCCTGCGCCAGGTGGCCGCCGCCGATCAGCTGAAGCGCGCGAGCTAGCGGGAACCTCAGTCAGAAGTCCGTAGATCTACCGCCTCTCGCAGAGGATGACGAGGTCCTAGCCAGCGGAATTTCGACAGGGATGAAGACCTGGCTTGGAACATGATTCGCGCCTCGTTTCGCATCGGGAGGCAACTCAGGGATTTGTTTCCGCGGTTGAAAGAGCAATGCGGCCCCGAAGAATACACGGATCACGCCCGGGCCATTGCGGGAGCTCTCCATGGCGTTCAACACCGCGCTCATAGATCGAGCGCTGGCCGTGCACCCGGAACTCTCTACGCGCATCGAGACCGAGCTTGCAGAATCCGGTCGCATTGAGTGAGTTCGGGCGTTGCCGAGCACTTAGGGCGTAACTGAAATCCGACCGCCCTAGCGACATGATCCTTGCCTATTAGTGTGAACGCGAAGCCGGTTGACGCGCGGCAGCCGCGCGGCGAAGCTCTGCGGCCCATAAATGGGCACGGAGGGACGCTTGGGCCGCATCTTACGGACATTTCTTGCGGGCGTTCTTGCCCTTCTGCCGATCGCCGTCACGGTGTTCGTGACGGCGTGGGTCGCGTCGCTGATCGCGAGCTATGCCGGCCCCGGCAGCTTTGTCGGCCGGCTCATCACCACGCTCGGCACCTCGCTCGGCCTCGACATCGAGCCCAGCTCGACGGCCGCCTATCTGCTCGGCCTCGCCATCATCCTCGGCGCCATCTTTGCGCTCGGCGTGGTCGTCGAGTCGGGACTGCGGTCGTTGGTGCTGAACAGCCTCGACTGGCTGATGCGGCGCATCCCGATCATCTCCAACATCTACGACCTGTCGAAGCGCTTCGTCGCCATCGTCGATCGCGGCGATCAGGGCGACCTCAAGAGCATGCAGCCGGTCTGGTGCTTCTTCGGCGGGGAGGGGGGCGCGGCGGTGCTCGGCCTGATGCCGTCGCCCCAGCCGGTGGCGATCGGCGAGCACAGCTATCTCGGCCTGCTGGTGCCGTCGGCGCCGGTCCCGTTCGGCGGCGCCTTGATCTATGTGCCGTCGGACTGGGTCAAGCCGGCCGATGGCGGCGTCGAGCGGCTGCTGAATGTCTATGTGTCGATGGGCGTCACGCCGCCGATGTCGGTGCCGACGGTTATCGAGGCGAGCGCGGTCAAGGCGGCGACCAAGCCGCGAACGCCGAAGACGCCCAAGCCGCTTCAGTAAGCGCTCAAGTCGCAAAGCGGAAATGCAGCACGTCGCCGTCCTTGACGACGTAATCCTTGCCTTCGAGCCTGAGCTTGCCGGCGTCGCGCGCGCCGGCCTCGCCCGACAGCGCCACATAGTCGTCATAGGCGATGGTCTCGGCGCGGATGAAGCCCTTCTCGAAATCGGTATGGATCACGCCGGCGGCCTGCGGCGCGCGCGTGCCGTCCGGCACGGTCCAAGCGCGCGCCTCCTTCGGGCCCGCGGTGAAATAGGTGATCAGCCCGAGCAGCTTATAGCCTTCGCGGATCAGCCGGTTGAGCCCGGGCTCGGTGAGGCCAAGCTCGGCGAGATAGGCCTGCCGCTCGGAGGCCGCGAGCTCGGCAAGCTCGGCCTCGATCTTGGCCGAGATGACGACGCAGCCCGCGCCTTCCTTGGCCGCGCGCGCGGCCACGCGCGCCGAATATTCGTTGCCGGTCGCGGCCGAGGCCTCATCGACATTGCAGACATAGACCACGGGCTTCGAGGTGAGCAGGTTGAGCGCGTTGAAGGCGGAACGCTCCTCGTCGGCGACGGACGCGAGCCGAGCGGGCTTGCCCTCGCGCAACAGCGGCAGAATGCGCTCCACCAATTCGAGCGTCTTTTTCGCCTCCTTGTCCTGGCCGCGCAGCTTCTTCTCGAGCAGCGGTATCCGCCGCTCCAGACTGTCGAGATCGGCCAGCATCAGCTCGGTCTCGATCGTGTCGGCATCGTCGATCGGATCGATGCGGCCCTCGACATGCACCACGTCGGGATCCTCGAAGCAGCGCAGCACATAGGCGATGGCGTCGACTTCGCGGATATGCGCGAGGAATTGGTTGCCGAGCCCTTCGCCCTTGGACGCGCCGCGCACCAGCCCGGCGATGTCGACAAAGGTAAGCCGCGTGGCGATCACTTGCGCGGACTTGGCGATGGCCGCCAGCCGGTCGAGCCGCGGGTCGGGAACCGGCACCTCGCCGACATTGGGCTCGATGGTGCAGAACGGATAATTGGCCGCCTGCGCCGCCGCGCTCTCGGTCAGCGCGTTGAACAGGGTGGACTTGCCGACATTGGGCAGCCCGACGATGCCGCATTTGAATCCCATGGTCAGTCCGCCTTCACGCGCCGAACCAGCGGCGCAGCTTCTCCGCCAGGCTACCTTGTGGCTCGGTCTTCTTCTCGACCGGGGGCTCCTTGCCTCGCGGGCCAGGCTTCGCGCGCGGAGCGGGCTCGGCGGGGCGCTCGGCTTGTACCGCGTGCGCCACGCGCGACTGGAACCTCTCGATGTCTCCTTCGGCGAGGTAAGGCGCCTCCGCGGCGATCGCGCCGAGCACAGGCTCGAGCCACGCATGATCCGACTTGGCGAAATCGTGCAGCACGTGACCGACGACAAGGTCCCTTTGCCCGGGATGGCCGACGCCGATGCGCACCCGGACATAGTCGTTGCCGATATGCGCCGAGAGCGATCTGAGCCCGTTATGGCCGGAGACGCCGCCACCCGTCTTCACCCGCACTTTGCCGGGTGCGAGGTCGAGCTCGTCGTGGAACACCACCACATCGGCGAGATCGAGCTTATAGAAGCGCAGCGCCTCGCCCACGGCGCGGCCCGATGCGTTCATAAAGGTCCCCGGCTTGAAAAGGAGGACCTGCTCACCTCCGAGCTTTCCTTCCGAGGCTGCGCCCTGAAAGCGCTTGCGCCAGGCGGGAAAGCCATGCGCAGCGGCGATGGCGTCGACCGCCATGAAGCCCACATTGTGGCGGTTGAGCGCGTGTTCCGCCCCGGGATTGCCGAGGCCGACGAAGAGCTTCATCGAAGTGGTCCCTACCGAAGGCTAGGCGCGCATGGAGGCCACACGCGAGAAGGAGGCTACTCCTTCTTCTTCTTCGTCTCTTCCTTCGGTTTCTCCTTGTCCTCGGCGGCCTCGGCGGGAGCAGCCTCGGCGCCCTCGGCGCCGGGCACGGCAGCCTCGGCCGTGGGCGCGCCGGCCACCGGCTCCTCAGCCGAGCGGCCGACGATGGTCGCTACGGTGAAGTCGCGATCGGTGGTGGTCGGGCGCACGCCCTCGGGCAGCTTGATCGCCGAGATGTGCACCGCGTCGCCGATCTCTAGCCCGGTCAGGTCGACGTCGAAATGATCGGGGATGGCGTCGGAGGGGCAGCGCACCTGGATCTCGTGGCGCACCACGTTGAGCACGCCGCCGCGCTTCAAGCCGGGGGAGGCGGCCTCGTTCAGGAAATGCACCGGCACCTCGACGGTGACCAGGGCGTCCTTGCTGAGCCGCAGGAAATCGACATGGATCGGGAAATCGCGGATCGGATCGAGCTGCACCGCGCGGGGGATCACCCGCGTCTTGGTGCCGTCGACGTTTAGTGTGAAGACGGTGCTCTGGAAATGGCCGGTGAGGAGCTGTTGCGTGATCGCCCGATACTCGACCGCGATCGACTCCGGGTCCTTCTTGTCGCCGTAAAGGATGCCGGGAATGCGCCCTTCACGCCGCGTGGAACGCGCCCCGCCTTTGCCTGAGCGCTGCCTCGCCCATGCCTTGAGTTCGACTGACTCAGCCATGCTAGCCTCCAAAGCCAAAAAATGAAGGGCCCAAAGAGGCCCGCGAATTGAGGGCGCTTATAGCCCAGAGCGCCGCCGGATGACAACACTCCTATCGGCGCGTGGGGGCCCGGCGCCGTTTGGAGCCGGGGCCGCATTAGGCGTAGACTGAGTTTATCAGCGAGCGTTCGGCGGTCCAAATCCGTCAGTGTCGCGAGCCCCCCGCGTCGAAGGAGTGAAGTCGCCATGCCACAGAGCGTCTACAAAGTCATCGAAGTGATCGGCACCAGCCCGAAATCCTGGGAAGAAGCCGCCAAGAACGCGGTCGAGCTTACCGGCGAGCATCTGCGGGAGCTGCGTGTGGCCGAGGTCGTCGAGCAGGACCTGGTCATCACCAATGGCAAGGTCGAGGCCTACCGCACCAAGCTCAAGGTCTCCTTCAAATATGAGGGCGGCCACTGACGGGGCGAGGCTAGGCTTAGTAGAACAGGCTCGAGACCGACTGCTCCTCGGCCGTGCGCGCGATCGCCTCGCCGAGCAGGGAGGCGATCGGCAGCACCCGGATGTTGTGCGCGTTCTTCACCGAGTTGCTCGGCAGGATCGAGTCGGTGATGACCAGCTCTTTCAGCCGCGACGACATGATGCGCGCCACCGCGCCGCCCGACAGCACGCCGTGGGTGATATAGGCGGTGACGAGCGTGGCGCCGTGATCGAGCAGCGCCTCGGCCGCGTTGACCAGCGTGCCGCCGGAATCGACGATGTCGTCGACCAGGATGCAGGTGCGGCCTTTCACGTTGCCGATCACGTTCATCACTTCTGAATTGCCCGGACGCTCGCGCCGCT
Organism: uncultured Alphaproteobacteria bacterium; assembly: GCA_963776235.1. Taxonomy (GTDB): domain Bacteria; phylum Pseudomonadota; class Alphaproteobacteria; order Rhizobiales; family Methyloligellaceae; genus Methyloceanibacter. The sequence continues at coordinate 51,954 of CAVZLT010000027.1, read as the reverse complement.
TGTCGACGATGGCCAGCGGCGCGTCGATGCGCTTGGCGAGGCCGCGCGCGCGCACCACGCCGCCCACGTCGGGCGAGACCACCATGAGATTGTCGGCGGGGAACAGCTGCTTGATGTCCTGCACCATCACCGGCGCGGCGAACAGATTGTCGGTCGGGATGTCGAAGAAGCCCTGGATCTGCCCGGCATGCAGATCGAGCGTGAGCACGCGGTCGGCGCCGGCCTCGACGATCATATTGGCGACGAGCTTGGCCGAGATCGGCGTGCGCGGGCCCGGTTTGCGGTCCTGCCGCGCATAACCGAAATAGGGAACCACCGCGGTGATGCGCCGCGCCGAGGCGCGCTTCAGCGCATCGATGATGATCAGCAGCTCCATCAGATGGTCGTTGGCGGGCGCCGAGGTCGACTGGATGACGAACACGTCCTCGCCGCGGACGTTCTCCTGCACCTCGACGAAGATCTCCATGTCGGCGAAGCGCCGCACGATACATTTGGCGAGAGGGGTCTTGAGGTAGCCTGCGATCGCCTCGGCGAGGGGGCGGTTGCTATTGCCCGCAACCAGTTTCATCCGATCGCTCCTTGCCCAGCCAGCGCGCCGTCGGCCGCTCTCAACCAGGCGGCTTTTAACAAGCCGTTGCGGGCGCTGTAAACTAATGGGATGCGGAAAAGTCGATGGGCCTCAACTCGACTTCGGCAGGAGCTTGATGATGCCGGTGGCTGCGGCGCCTGCGGCCGCATCGGCAATGGCGCCCCAGGGCCCGTTCAGCGACCCCCGCGGGATGGTGTTCTGCTGCGATACCGTGCCGAGCTTCTTGCCGCTGGGGTCGAGCGACCTGCCAATCGATGCGGATGCTTTGCTTGCCGCCGCTGGCATCGGCGAGGCTGACCGTGCCCTTTACCATATAGACGTTGGCGGTCGTTCCGTTGGCAAGCTTAACGCCGCCGGCATAAAGCCGCTTCTTGAGCGCCGTGGTCAGCGACCGCGTGCCGTCGCCAGGGGCGCCCGCAACCGGCGCCACCACCACGCCATTGGCCTTTGGCGCCGGCGCCGCAGCCGGCAGCCGGCGGCGGGGTTGAAGCCGTCGCGGTGGGTGTCGCATCCGAGGCGGCGGCCACTGCGCTTGCCGAACCGCTGCCGTGCGGCATGCTGGCGGCGAGTTGGGAGGCGGTCTTGCCGGCGATGCTGCGGATCGCGGCGGCGTCGACATTCGCCCAGGGATCGGCCCCGGCGCGGCCGGCGACCACCTCTTCGCCCGAGACCCGGGCAACGCGCTGGCCGCCAGCGTCGTTCACGTCCCAGATATAGGTGACCTTCGCACCCTTGCCCTCGATGGTGGCGATGAGATAGCCGCGCAAGGTGTAGTTGGCCTTGCTGCCCTCAGGCACGATCGTCAGTCCGCGGTCGCTGCCGGCCGCCACCAGCGCATCGCTCAATTGTTGGGCAACTTGCGGCGTGGTGCCGATGATCGGCGCCACGGCAATTTTTTTCGAGCCGCCGAACAGACTTGTCGCGCTGCTGAAGATGCCGCCGCTGCTGGCGCCGCCGGGGCCGCCGCCGCAGCCGGATAGGCAGGCAACCGCAATCACGGCGACCGCCGCGGATGCGATACGCCTGATCCAGCCGCGCACGTGACGTGTGTCCGCGCCCAACAAATTTCTCCCTCTGTTGGCCGCACAGCACCGCTCGCGACAGACCTGTCGTGACGGAACTCCGAAACCTCTCCCGAACAACAGCTTACCCGCCCCGGCCGGTTGGCGTCCAGTTTTAGCGTGGATTTGGTGTTTTGGGCCTTTCGACGCCTGGTGAAGGCAGGTCAGGCGAGCACGATGGCGGAAATTTGGCGTCCGTAATCGTCTTCGCCATGATGTTGTGAGCGGCGGTAGCTGAACAGGCGGCTTTCCTCGCAATAGGTGCACAGGCCGAGTTCGGCAATTGAGCCGATGCCGGCCCGCGCCAGCCGCTCGCCGACATAGGCCGGGAGATCGAAATGCGGCTCGCCGGAGGCCTCGTCGGTGATGAAAAAGGCGGCGCTTTCCGGTTCCTCGGCCACGAAACGCTCGACGAACTCGGCGCCGACCTCATAGGCGTCTTGCGAAATCGCCGGCCCGATTGCCGCGGTAATGCGTTCGGGTTTCGCCCCGAGCTTGCGCATGGCCTCGACGGTGGCCTCGAGGATGCCTCCGAGCGCGCCTTTCCAGCCGGCATGCGCCGCGCCGATCACCCGCGCGTCCCCGTCGCAAAACAGCACCGGCGCGCAGTCGGCGGTCAGCACGCCGATGGCGAGCCCGGGCGTCTTGGTGACGATGGCGTCGGCCTCGGGCGGCGTGTCGCCCTTCCATGGCGCCTCGGCGATCACCGCATCGGCGCTGTGCTTCTGGAATACGGTGATGAGCCTGCCTGGCTTCGCGCCCAGCAGCTCGGCGACGCGCGCGCGGTTCTCCACCACGTTGGCCGCGTCGTCGCGCGAGCCCGGCCCGCAATTGAGCGAAGCGTAAATGCCGCTCGAGACGCCGCCCTGGCGCGTGAAGAATCCATGCCGCACCCCGGGAAGCGCGGCGAGGCTGGACGCGCAAAGCTTCATTTTGTCTGGTGTGACCATGGAGCGCGAAAGTCGGAAGCTCAAATGTCTCCGAAGGGAGGCGGCGGGGCAAGCCCGCTCGATTGCAGCGCGAGGATCTTGAACAAAACCCCCATCTGACGCGGATCGGCGAGCCGGGCCGCGCCTGACACGATTGCCGTCTTCTGCGCCGGTGCCGCATTTTGCAGGAGCCGCTCGCAGCGCTGTTCAAGCCCGAGCTTGAGCAGGAACTCGCCCTGCGGCATCGGTCCATAGGCGGAGAGCCCAAGCGCATGCGCGGTCGCTTTCAGCGCGGCGAAATCGACATGCGCGGTGAGGTCGGCTTCGCCCGGCGCGGCGAGGGGGTCGGCGAAGCCATGGCGCCGGACCGCTTGCAGCGTGTCGCCGACACCGCTCTCGGCATGGCCGTAATCGGCGAACAGCGCGGCGATTGGCGCGTCTTTCGCCCGCGCGGCGAGGCGCGCGAGCAGAGGCGACATTGCCGGGCGCGTTTCGACGATCGTGCCTTCGGCCATCGTCATGGCGTCGAACGTTTGCGGTACCGCCGCCGCCTCGGCAGGTCCTCCCAAGCAGAAGCTGAAGCCGCCTCCGTCGTTGAGCGTGACGCACCGCTCGCGCCACGCACCGCCGGCGCGCACGAACTGCCGGATGGGAAGCGCGTCGACGAACTCGTTGGCGATGACAATGAGCGGGCCTTGCGGCACCTCGCCGATGTCCTCGCACCAAAGCAGCGGGGCAGGGGAGGACCGCAACGTCGCGCGTTGCGTCTCGCGCAGGCTTGGGCTCGTCTCGACCAGCGCGATGGTGACGCGGTCGCGCAGTCCGGGCACGCGGCCGAACACGCGAAGCGCGTCGGCCATCAGCGTGCCGCGTCCGGGCCCAAGCTCGGCGATGACCACCGCCGGCTCGCCCATGGCCTGCCAAACGGCCGCCGCCCAGACGCCAAGCAGCTCGCCGAACACCTGGCTGATCTCGGGCGCGGTGACGAAGTCGCCGTCTTTGCCGATCGGCTGCCGCGTCGGGTAATAGCCGGCGCGGGCGTCGGCGAGGCAGGCCTGCATATAGTCATGCACGCTGATCGGCCCGCCGCGCGCGATCCGCTCTTGCAACCTCGCCGCAAGCGGCCTCTCTTCGGCGCTGTGGGGCTTGCGTTGCGCGCCCATCACGACGACGCCAGAGCGGGCTTCCGTCTTGCCCGCCAGATCAGCCATGCGCCGACCAGGATCATGGGGATGGAATAGACGATGCCGGGGGTGAAGATGCCGACATCCATCGGGTGGCCGGCATGCGGCTCGCGCACGAACTCGACCGCGCTGCGGAAGATGCCGTAGAAGACGAGGAACAACCCGAACACCGTGCCCGGCCGCGTCAGCGCGTGGAATTTGTGGGTGGCGATGCGCAGGATGATGAACAGCACGATGCCTTCGAGAAACGCCTCATAGAGCTGGCTCGGATGCCGCGGCTGATCGCCCGCGCCGGGGAACACCATCGCCCAGGGCACGTCGCTCACCCGTCCGACCACTTCCGCATTGATGAAATTGGCGATCCGCCCGAAGAACAGTCCGAACGGCGTCGCCGCCGAGGCAATGTCGCCGAGCGACAGCGGATTGATGCCTTGGACGCGGGAGTACAGATAGACCGCGAGCACGACGCCGAGCAGCCCGCCATGGAACGACATGCCGCCATGCCACACCGCGGGGATCTCGACCGGGTTCTGCCAGAAATAGCTCGGCTCGTAGAACAGCACGAAGCCGAGCCTGCCGCCGACCACGATGCCGAGGGTAATCCAGAGCAGGAAATCGTCGGCTTGCGTGACCGTCAGCGGCGGCTTGCCGCCCCAAAGATCGGGCCGCGACACGAGCCGTCGCCCATACAGCCAGCCGAGCAGGATGCCGGCCATATAGGCCAGCCCATACCAGCGGACGGCGACCGGCCCGAATTCGATCGCGATGGGATCGATCACCGGGTAGGGGATGACAAGGAGTTCCATGCGGGCTCGGCTTGCGTCCTGGCGGGAGGCCCGGACCCTTCACCGCCGAGCGGCTGCTGTCAAGGCGCCGAACGACCGCTCATGACAGGACCGGCTTGCGCCTCAAGACCGGCCATCCCATAGTCCAGTCATGACGCAGACCACAGGCCGGTTCTTCGACGAATTGGGCAAGCTTATCACCGGCGCCGCCGGCGCGGCCGACGGCGTGCGCAAGGAGATCGAAACTGTGGTGCGCGCCCAGGCCGAGCGCGTGTTGCGCGATCTCGACGTGGTGCAGCGCGAGGATTTCGAGGCGGTCAAGGCCATGGCGCAGAAAGCGCGCGAGGAGAACGAGCTCCTCAAGCAGCGCATCGCCGCGCTCGAGGCCGCCATCGTCAAGGGCTTGGCCGACAAGGGTTAGCCGGCTTCACCTCCAAATTGCCGAAAAAAATTGTTTCGACATGTCGATTTCGCCGCACGCCCGTTCGACGTGTGGGTAGAGCCTCACCTCCGCTCGCCGGATGCCAGGGCTCCGCAACAGAAGGAGACAGCGACTATGCGTTTCATGATTGTGGTCAAAGCCACCAAGGAGTCTGAGGCCGGCGTCAAGCCGCCCGAGGAATTGTTCGCCGCCATGGCGGACTATCACGAGAAGCTGGCCAAGGCGGGCGTGCTGCTCGATGCCAGCGGGCTACAGCCGACCTCGAAGGGCTGGCGGGTCAAATATTCGGGCGGCAAGCGCACCATCGTCGACGGCCCGTTCACCGAGGCCAAGGAGCTGATCGCCGGCTACACCATGATCCAGGTGAAGTCGCGCGAGGAGGCGATCGAATGGTCGCGGCGTTTCCCCAATCCCACCATCGGGGGCAAGGACTGCGAGATCGAGGTCCGGCAGCTCTTCGAGCTCGAAGATTTCGGCGAGAGCGAAGCGCTCGACCGGTTCCGCGAGCTGACTGCGCAGAAATAGTCCAAGCCGATTCGAACATAGGAGATACGACGATGCGATTCCTCTCGATGGTGAAAATGAACGAAGCGAAGATGACGCCAACCCCCAAGGCCATGATGGACGCGATCAATGCGATGGTGGAAGAAGCCGCCAAGGACGGCTGCGTCATGGTGCAGGGCGTGGGCTTGCTGCCGACTTCGAGTGGCATGCGGGCGCGGCTTGCCGGCGGCAAGCTCACCCTCACCGACGGCCCGTTCACCGAGGCCAAGGAGGTGGTCGGTGGTTATGCCATCTTCGAATGCGCCTCGAAGGCGCAGATGCGCAAATGGACCGAGCGCTTCATGGAGCTGCACAAGATCCACATGCCCGGCTGGGAAGGCGAGTGCGAGGTGCGCCAGATCCCCGATCCCGGCCAGGAAGTTTGCGGCCAAGGCGCAGAGACCCGGGCCGCCGCCGAGTAACGCGGCTTGCGGCAACGGTGGAAGTGGCCATAGTCGGTCGCCATGACGGCGACCGACACCCACCGCGCCATCGACGCCGTCTGGCGGATCGAGCAGGCGAAGCTCATCGCCGGACTGACGCGGATCGTCCGCGATATCGGCCTTGCCGAGGAACTCGCCCAGGACGCCCTCGTCGCGGCGCTCGAGCAATGGCCCAAGTCCGGCATTCCGGACAATCCCGGCGCATGGCTCATGGCCGCCGCGAAGCATCGGGCGATCGACGTCTTCCGCCGCAACAGCTTGCGCGAACGCAAGCATGAGCAACTCGGCTACGAGCTCGAAGTCGAGCAGGAGACGGGGCAACCGGATCTCGACGCGGCCCTCGACAACCAGGTCGGCGACGATCTGCTCCGCCTCGTGTTCATCGCCTGCCACCCGATCCTTTCGCCTGAGGCACGAGCGGCGCTGACGTTGCGCCTGCTCGGCGGCTTGAGCAGTGACGAGATCGCGCGGGCGTTCCTCATCCCCGAGCCGACCGTCCAACAGCGCATCGTTCGCGCCAAGCGCACGCTGAGCGACAGCCGCGTGCCATTTGAAGTGCCGCACGGGGATGAGCTCGAGGCGCGTTTGTCCTCGGTGCTGTCCGTCATCTATCTCATCTTCAACGAGGGCTATTCGGCCACAGCCGGCGAGGACTGGATGCGGCCTCAGCTCTGCCAAGAGGCGCTGCGTCTCGGCCGCATCCTGGCCGAGCTGGCGCCGAAGGAGTCCGAGGTGCACGGTCTCGTCGCGCTCATGGAGATCCAGGCATCGCGCTTCGGGGCGCGCGCCGGCCCATCGGGAGAGCCCGTGCTGCTGCTCGATCAGGACCGCGCGCGCTGGGACCAGCTTCTCATCCGCCGCGGTCTTGCGGCTCTGGAGCGGGCAGAGGCCTTGAATGCCGCACCAGGGCGCACCCCTGGCCCCTATGTTCTGCAAGCCGCGATCGCCGCCTGCCACGCCCGAGCCCGGAGCGCGGAGGAGACCGACTGGGCGCAAATCGTGGGACTCTACGCCAGGCTCGGAGAGGTCACGCCGTCGCCGGTGGTCGAACTTAATCGCGCGGTAGCGCTGGCGATGTTGTTCGGTCCGGAGGCGGGTCTGAATGTGGTCGATGCGCTGACCGCGGAGCCGGCGCTCAAGACCTATCATCTGTTGCCAAGCGTGCGCGGCGACCTGCTCAGGAAGCTCGGCCGCTTCGACGAGGCCCGTGCGGAGTTCGAACGCGCGGCGGGTCTCACCCGAAACGAGCGCGAGCGCCGCCTGCTGCTCGACCGTGCCGCCGCCTGCGCCGAGTGGGACGACCAGAAAAACCCGCAACAAGAGTCTTGACGAACCGCTTCGGCGGCGCCCTCGGCGTTGAGAGCGAGTCGCGCGGCGCGTAACGCGCTCCGCCAAGCCCTCAATCCACAACTATCTTTAGCCAAACGGGGTTACGAACTTCGCCCGCGTTGGTACTGACACACCGCCCGTTATATAACTGATTCACAAAGTGATTCGCGCGAGCGGGCAGCTTAAACGCGCAACCTATCCCGGGGCCACCGAGGACATGCATGGCTACCACACAGCCGATCTACGACCATTTCACCAACCCGGTGGATATGGTCGAGCACATTGCTACCATCCACGCTTGGACCTTCGAACGCTCCGCTCCTGACGAGTTGACACTGACGGTTGCCGGGACTTGGTGCGACTATCACATCTCGCTCACCTGGCGGGACGATCTCGAGGCGCTGCATCTGGCGTGCGCCTTCGATTTCAAGGTGTCGAAGCTGCGCCTCGGCGAGATTTACAAGCTGATGGCTCTCATCAACGAGCAGCTCTGGCTCGGCCATTTCGACTTGTGGAAGGAGGATGGCCTGCTGCTCTACCGGCATGGCTTGCTGCTGGCGGGCGCCGACACGCATGTCGGCCAGTGCGAGGCGCTTCTTAAAGCTGCGCTCGAAGCCTGCGAGCGCTATTATCAGTCCTTCCAATTCGTGTTGTGGGCTGGCAAGTCCCCCGAGGACGCGCTCGCCGCCACCATGCTCGAGACGCAAGGACACGCATGACACTGAGCCTCGCCGGCCCACTGCTCCTGGTGGGAGCGGGAAAGATGGGCGGGGCGATGCTTGAGGGCTGGCTCCGTCAGGGCCTCGATCCGGCCCTGGTGTTCATCCAGGACCCGGCGCCGCCGCCCGAGGTGGCGGCGCTCGCCGCGCGTCATGCGATCGCCGCCGGCACGGCGCCCGATCTGCCGGCGCCGCCCTCGGTGATCGTCGTCGCGGTGAAGCCCGACCTCTTGCCGAAGCTGATGCCGGAGATCGAGCCGATGGTCGGCGAGAAGAGCGTGGTGCTCTCCATCGCCGCGGGCCGCACCCTCGACAGCATGGCGCGCCTGTTGCCGCCGGGCACGGCCATCGTGCGCGCCATGCCGAACACGGCCGCCTCGGTTGGGCGCAGCATGACCGTCGCCTGCGCCAATGCCGCCGTCAATCGCGACCAGGCGCTGGAATGCAGCATGCTGCTGGAAGCCGTGGGGGAGGTGCTGTGGCTCGACGACGAGAGCCTGATGGATGCGGTGACGGCCGTGTCGGGGAGCGGCCCGGCCTATGTGTTCCTGCTGGCGGAATGTCTTGCCGAAGCCGGCCGCGCCGCCGGTCTCGCGCCTGACCTCGCGCGGCGCCTCGCGCGGGTCACCGTGGACGGCGCCGGCGAGCTGTTGCGCCGTTCCGACCTGTCGCCCGCCGAGCTGAGAGAGAAAGTCACCTCGCCCAAGGGCACCACCGCGGCGGCGCTCGCGGTGCTGATGGGCCAGGACGCGATGCAGGGGCTGCTCACCCGCGCCGTCGCCGCCGCCGCCAAGCGCTCGAAAGAGCTGTCGTCCTAGAGCGTGTTTCCTCTCTGTTGCACGCGGCCCTGGCATGTCTGCTCTCGGTCTGAAGCGGACATCCCTGAAACCGTCTCCGATGTCCGCTCATGACCCAGAGCGGACATAGCGTCCTAAATTTTTAAGGAGCGCAGTCAAACCCGAAAATGCGCTTCCATTCGTTCTTCATGCTGATGACGATCCACCCGTCCTTCTTCGCCTCGTCGCACAAGTTCTGGGTGTGTCGGGAAGCCCTTCGGCAGGCCCATAAGCGTATTCGCGCTTGGCGTCGTCGTGCAGCACGAGCATGATAGCAACAGCCCCCGGGGAATGTCCCGTATCTTGGGTTAGCTGGGAGCACCTATCCATGAACCGTTTGTTTGCCATCTTTGGCTGGGTCATGCCTTTGGGCCTATATCTTGCGGCAACTTCGCCAGCAGCCTCGGGCCAGATAGCGCCATCTGCCGCCGATGGCATGCTGCAAAGAGCGGCCACGAGTGTGACTACGCCGAATTCATTCATAAAGTTGACCTTGCCAGATGGATCTGAGGGAAGACTGCCGCCCAACACGGTGATCCGTATACGAAAGACCATTTCCACGGAAAATAGGAACGGTGCAAAAGCGAGAATTGACTGGTTGCAGATGATGCTGGTTCGTGAGCCCCCCGCCGAGGTCGCCGCGCTCGTGGAAGGAAGTCTCGCTTCACTTGGCAAATTGCTTTTGCCGGATGGTTCGCCAGTTTGGTTCAACGCTGGGGCAGCGCAGGGCCCGATGCCCCTGCCTCCTGAAAGGTTACAGAACGGCGTGCGCTCGGGCATGATACTGGGCAATAAGCTCCAATATCTTGCAAGCACACCAGAGGAGGTCCGCGATGAATTGATTGCCAAGGGTGGCGATGCGCTACCGGTACCGGCCGCATTCGAGAGTTTGCCGCTACGGGAACAAGAAATCGCAAAATCGAGAGTTGCCCCGATGAAGGTTTGGGATTCGGATCTCACTCGATGATAAGCTGCCGTTGGGACGTTCCACGATCAGCCACCCAATGAGGCTTGAAAAGTCCACAGCGATTCGGTGAGCTTCTCAAGCGTGTACATGCCTGGATTTCCAGCTGCAGCGGCCTGCTTGGCGGAGAAGGGCTCACGCACCAGCCGCAGCAGCATCTCGACGAGCACCTGACGCTTTCCTGACGCGTGGTTAGGTCAAACTGTATGTCCGCTCCTGGCACAAAGCAGACATGCTCGATGCGCTGGTGACTGTCCGCTCTTGGGAGCAAATTGACCAAGCGCGGCTTATGACTGCACGGCCTGGCCCGTTTGGACGATCCGGTTGCCTTCCGACGGCCACGGAAAGCGCCTATCTTTCCGAGTGAAGGAGTACCCCCATGTTCGACGATTTTTCCAAGCGTTCCAAAGCCGTGCGCGCGGCGCTCGACCTCGCCCAACATAAGGGCTGGGGCGAGGTCGGCCTCTCCGACATCGCCGCCGCCGCCAATCTCGGCCTCGCCGATCTCAGGCGCGAGTTCACCTGCAAGAGCGACATCCTCCGTGCCTTCCAGGCGGAGATCGACGCCGAGGTGCTGGCCAAGGCCCGCGTCGCCGGCGAAGCGCAAAGCCCGCGCGACCGGCTGTTCGATGCGATCATGAGCCGCTTCGAAGCGATGCAGCCCTACAAGCCGGCGCTGAAGCGCATCGCGGCGTATCTGCGCTGCCGGCCCGGCGAGGCCGCGCCGCTGCTCTGCGGATCGCTCGCCTCGCAATATTGGATGCTCGCCAGCGCCGGCGCCAAGCTCGACGGACCTGGCGGCGCGCTCAGAGTCGCCGGGCTTACCGCGATCTACGGCAAGGTGTTCCAGGTCTGGCTCGACGACGATACGCCGTCGCTCGACAGAACCATGGCCGCGCTCGACAAGCGGCTCGGCAAGGGCGAGCGCATGCTGTCAGGCATGGAAACGGCCTGCGGCGATGTCTGCCGCGTGCTGTGCGGCTTCCTGCCGCGCGGCTGGAAGCGCGGCGGCCAGCCCGAAGCGTCTCCAGAGCCGGCAGCCAGCGGCCCGCACTAATCAGTCGGGGAGGTCGTCCTCGTCTTCGGGGCCTGAGAGATCTTCCGGTCCTTCGCCGGGGAGCCCTGCATCGACCGGATCGCCCGCGATCGGCGCATCGGGATCGTCCGGCAGGTCGAGCTGGGTTCCCGCGCCCGGCGCCATCATCGGCGCCTCGCCGGGGTGAAGCACCGGCGCGCCGCTCTTGCGCTCGATGCTGCCCTGGCCCCCGCCAATGCCGAGTTCGATCTCCGAGCCCGGCTGCTCGTCGTCTTGGATTTCTTCCGTCATGTCCTCGGCGAACACGGGACCCGCGAACGACACGGCCATCGCCGCGGCAACGCCTAAAGCCAATCGACGCATGAAATGTCTCCTCCCAATGCACCTCGTCCCAACTTCAGACCGGCACTTTTAGCACAGCCTTCAAGCCGCCGAGCGGGGACCGGCTGAGCGCGATGTCGCCGCCGTGAATGCGGGCGATGTCGCGGGCAATGGCGAGGCCAAGCCCGGTCGAGCCGGAATCCTGATTGCGCGCGTGATCGATGCGGTAGAACGGGCGGAACACATGCTCGTGCTCGGCTTCGGGAATGCCGGGCCCGTCGTCTTCCACCTGTACGGTCAGCGCGCCGTTCTGCTTGGCGGCGCTGACATTCACATGCTCGGCGAAGCGCGCGGCGTTGTTGACGAGGTTGGCGACCGCGCGCTTGAACGCATGGCGGCGGACCGGCACCACCAGCGGGCCCTCCTTGACCTCGATCGCGATCGTCCTGCCGCCATGCGCCTGGCTCTTCACCTCGCTCAGGATCTCGCCGATGTCGGTGCGCACGATCTCCTCGCCGGCGTCGCCCTTGGCGAACGCCATATAGTCCTCCAGCATCGCCTGCATCTCGTCGACGTCGGCGCGCATCGCTTCCAGCTCGGGCGAATCCTCGAACAGGGCGAGCTGCAATTTGAAGCGCGTCAGCACGGTGCGCAGATCGTGGCTCACGCCGGCCAGCATGATGGTGCGCTGCTCGACATAGCGCTCGATGCGGTTGCGCATCTCGATGAAGGCATGCGCCGCCTGGCGCACCTCGCGCGCGCCGCGCGGCTTGAAATCGGCCGGCGGCGGCCGCCCTCGGCCGAAACTGTCGGCCGCCTCCGACAGCCGCAGGATCGGCTTGATCTGGTTGCGCAGGAACAGAATCGCCACGGTCAACAGCACGAGCGACGTGCCGACCATCCAGAGCAAGAAGATCTGCGAGTTCGACGCGTAGGTCTGGCTGCGCCGGGCGATCACATGCATCACCGCATTGTCCAGCTTGATGCGGATATCGACGAAATTGGAGCGGCCGACCGTGTCGATCCAGAACGGCTTGCCGATCTGCCGCGTCAGCTCGTCGGACAGCGTGGTGTCGAGCAGGTCGAAGAACGGCTTGGAGCGAACCGGCGGCAGCTCCTCGCCCGGCGCGAAGCTGATGCGCAGGCCGAGATTCTGCTCGGCCAGCCGCGACAGCGTCTCGGTATTCGCCTCCGACGGATTGGTTTGATAGAGGTCCATCAGCATGCTGATGTTCTGCACGGTGACGGTCGACAGCCGCCGCGTCACCGTCTGCCAGTGACGCTCGAGAAACACGAAGGTGAGCACCGATTGCAGCAGCACCATCGGCGCGATGATGATGATCAGCGCGCGCGCATAGAGGCCCTTCGGCATGCGGTCGCCGAACGCGCCCAGGATGCGCCGGAACGGCCTGATGCGTTCGGGCACGAGGGGTTTGGCGTTGGGGGTCGCGTCCATCACTCGGGGTACAGAATGTAGCCCTTGCCGCGCACGGTCTGCAGATAGACCGGGTTGGCAGGGTCGTGCTCGATCTTGCGTCGCAGCCGATTGATCTGCACGTCGACGGCGCGCTCGCCGCCGCCGTCCTCGCCCTTGGCAAGCTCCTGCCGCGACACCGGCATGCCGGGCCGCTGGGCGAAATAGCGCAACAGCTCGCGCTCGCGCTCGGTGAGGCGGATGGTCTCGTTCTCGCGCCTGAGCTCGCCGCGCGCGACGTGGAACACGAACTCGCCCATGCGCACCTCGCCGCTCGACTGCGCCGCGCCGCCCCGCCGCAGCACGTTGCCGACGCGCAGCAACAGCTCGCGCGGCTCGAACGGCTTGGCGAGATAATCGTCGACGCCGGTCTCCAGCCCGGCGATGCGCTGGTCGGGCTCGGCGCGCGCGGTCAGCATCAGGATCGGCACCTGCAACTCGGTCCGGAGCGAGCGGGCGAAGTCGATGCCGGACTCTTGCGGCATCATCCAATCGAGGATCAGGAGGTCGAAGGCGAGGCTGCGCATGCAGGCGCGCGCGCTCGCCGCGTCGATCGCCGTGGTCACGCGGAAGCCGTTGTCTTGCAGATAGCGCGCCAGCAGATCGCGGATGCGGCTATCGTCGTCGACGACGAGAATATGCGGCGCGTTGTCGTCGGGACTGCCGCGATGCGCCTTGAGCGGCGTCGGCACGGTCATCAGCCATCCCCCTTGCTACCCGCTTCGTGAGGGACAGGAGAGGCCATGATAGAGGAAACTTTGGGGCGCTCCTCGGCATTGACCATCGCTTCCAGGAAACGCCGCAACACCGCTTCCGACCCCGGCCCCGCCGCCTTCAACGCCTCGGACAGGCGCACGAGCTGCGGCGCGGCGAGCCGCTCGGCCAGCGCCCGGCCGCGCTCGGTGGGGAACAACAGCCGCTCGCGGCGATCGGCGCTGCCCGCCTGCTGCACGATATAGCCCTGGTCGATCAGCTGCTTGAGCACGCGCGACAGGCTCTGCTTGGTGATGGTGAGAATGTCGAGCAGGTCGGCGACGCGCAAGCCCGAATGGCGATTGACGAAATGCAGCACGCGGTGATGCGCGCGGCCGAAGCCGAAATCCTTCAGGATCGCGTCGGGGTCGCGGGTGAAATCGCGATAGGCGAAGAACAGGAGCTCGGCGAATTCGAGCAGCTTCGCCTCCGGCAAAGCGCGCTTGCGCAGTCGCGTCCATTGCCGCGCGGCTTGGCCCTTTCGCCTTGCCGCGAAGCGGCTTTTCGGCGGTTTCCAGGGGCTCAGTTAGGTCAGTCATGTTGACTTACTTTTCGCGCTCGGTTATGTCAGCCATGTTGACTTAATCGAGCCCTTGATACGCCTCGGCGCTTGCTCGCGCAATTGCCCTTCAAGGTGCTATGAGAGGCGCACTTGCATGGCGACTCGTCTCCGGTCCGGCTGCAGCAGAACGGCCGGCCTTGCTCGCGGAGGAATGTTTGCATGGCGACCTCTTACGATCAGCGCGACGGGTTTATCTGGCTGAACGGGACGCTGGTTCCGTGGAACGACGCGCGGCTGCACGTGCTGACGCATGGGCTGCATTATGCGAGCGCGGTGTTCGAGGGCATGCGCGCCTATGACGGCGAGATCTTCAAGCTCTCCGAGCACAGCCAGCGCCTGCACAAATCGGCGAAGATTCTCGATTTCGAAATTCCCTATTCGGTGGCCGAGCTCGACAAGGCGGCGCGCGAGGTGGTCCGCGCCAACAAGCTGACCGACGCCTATGTCCGGCCGATCGCCTGGCGCGGCAGCGAGCAGATGGGCGTCGCCGCGCAGAAGACCAAGACCAACGTCGCCATCGCCGCCTGGGACTGGGGCTCGTATTTCGACCCGGCCGCGCGCGCGAAAGGCCTGCGGCTCAAATTCGCCGACTATCGCCGCCCCGACCCGCGCACCGCGCCGGTTGAAAGCAAGGCGACCGGGCTCTACATGATCTGTACCATCGAGAAGCACAAAGCCGAGCGCGAAGGCTATAACGACGCGCTGATGCTCGACTGGCGCGGGCAAGTCGCGGAAGCCACCGGCGCCAACATCTTCTTCGTGCAAAGACGGCGTGCTGCATACGCCGCTGCCAGACTGCTTCCTCGACGGCATCACCCGCCGCACGGTGATCGGGCTCGCCAAGCAGCGCGGCCTGAAAGTGATCGAGCGGGCGATCCTGCCGGAGGAGCTAGGCGGCTTCTCCGAATGCTTCATCACCGGCACCGCGGCCGAGGTCACGCCGGTCGCGGAGATCGGCCAATACAAATTCGCCATCGGCGACATCACGCGCACGCTGATGGACGATTTCACCGCGCTGGTTCACCCCGCCAAGGCGAAGGTGGCGGCCGCGGGGTAGGGCTCGCGCGAGACAACCCGAACGTTACGGAAGGACAAGTCATGGCACGCCCACCGCTGAAACAAGCTTTTACCGTCTCCTACGCCAAGGCCGGCATCGAGCTTGGGCGCTACACGATCACCGCGCTCACCCAAGCCGCCGCCGAGACCGAAGCCGACAATCGCTTCCAGCGCGCGCATCCGGAGCACAAGATCCCGGATGAGTCCGTGTCGCGCAACGTCGAGGCGCTTTAGGGGCGAATGGCCCGCGCGTCATCCCGGCGAAAGCCGGGATCCAGGGCAACACGCACCGAGCCAGCAGCTCTGGATACCGGCTTGCGCCGGTATGACGCGGATTTTGCGGTCTCCGCACCGGCCAATTCAGGCCGCTTGCGCGGGGGCTTGATAAAGCCGTCGGCGATCACCATCTAACAGTCACGATGGATTCCCCCCATCGTTGTTCCCCCAAAGGAACCGAACAAGCCCCGCCTCCCCCCCGTTGCGGGGCTTCTTCATGTCTGGACGCCTGTAGCGTTCAGGTTGCGCCGTGCGCCGACAATCGCTTCCGGCGATGTATCCGGATGCATCTGCCTTGCGAATACTCAATCGCTCAATCAGCTCTCGCGATGCGCGGAACCATTGACGCATATCGTGCACTTTAGTACGGGCGCATCGCGATATATGCCTGGGCTGCCGAACTCGGGCAGACCACTCCTGATCGTCCTTAATCACACAGGACACGCCGGAAGTCATCTGCAGCCGGGACTTGGAAGGCGCTGCTCTGACCAAGCGTGCCAACGCACCCGACCGCGCGGCCGTCGAACGCGAAAGCTCTGGACTGCCCGTCCGATCATAGCGCGCCATAGCTAGCCACGCGAGTCGAGCGGCACCACCACGGGAGGCATCGGAGCTCGACTGCTATCCATGCTAATCTCCCGCCATGGATCGCGTGGGTGAGGTGTCGGTCGCTGAGCGGCGGGAAGGCGCGCCGGAGTTCGACGACGAATTTCGCCAGCGGCTTTACGATCTCCTGCGCTGGCGGCGCGACGTGCGGCGCTTCAAGCGCGCGCCGCTTTCCGCGAGGCACCATCGAGCGGCTGATCGGCATCGCCTGTCTCTCTCCGTCCGTCGGCCTCTCCGAGCCTTGGCGCTTCGTCATCGTCGAGGACGAGGCGCGCCGCGCGCTGATCCGCCAATGCTTCGAGGCCTGCAACAAGGACGCGCTCGAGATGCAGACGCCGGACCGCGCCGCGCTCTATGCGCGGCTGAAGCTCGCCGGCCTCGACGACGCGCCCTGCCAGCTCGCCGTGTTCTCCGACCGCTCGACCGCGCAAGGGGCGGGGCTCGGCCGGCTCACCATGCCGGAGACGCTGGATTATTCCGTGGTCAACGCCGTGCACACGCTCTGGCTCGCCGCGCGCGCCGAAGGGATCGGCCTGGGCTGGGTGTCGATCCTCGCGCCGGCGCGCATCGCCGAGATTCTCGACGTGCCGCCCGAGTGGGTGTTCATCGGGCATCTCTGCATCGGCTATCCGCTCAAGGACGACGACACGCCGGCGCTGGAGCGGGCCGGGTGGGAGCATCGCCACGCCCCCGACGGCGCCGTGCTGTATCGGTAGCGCGCCCGCGCTTGCAACAAGCTCCGTCATACCGGCGCAAGCCGGTATCCAGAGTCGCTTGCTCGATGCCTGTTGCCCTGGATCCCGGCTTTCGCCGGGATGACGAGAGTGGGCGAGTTATCCCCGCATAATCCCCGCGCTCCGAACCGCGCGTATCATGCGCGCACCTCGTCCACTGAGGGGCGCGATCATGAGGCGTCGTGAAGCGGGACGAGGTGCGGCGCCCGCGGGCCTTGTCGCAACAAGGCACCCGGGCGGCAGCGGAGCTCCCTCCGGGACCACTAGGAGTCCCTGCCAGGAGCTGGCTGATGGCTCGGTCGGCGCCGGTCAAGCGCGACGGACCGGACAAAGCGTTGGCCACGTTCGCCGGAATCATAGCGCGTCGTTCTTGCTTGAGCGGTGCCGCAAGCGCCCCGCTCTCGCCCTTGTGGGAGATTACGCGGAGGCTTTTGCCTCCGCGGTGAGGGGTAAGCCGCGAAGCGGCGTCGACACAAATCACCCCTCACCCTTCCCGCCAGGCGTCGCGCTTGGCATGAGCCGGGCGCGGAAGCCGTCTCCCACAAGGGAGGAGGGGAGTGCGCGGTGCGTCGATCCATCCGCAACAATGCTTGATCCTTGGGCAATCAACGGGCACTCTGTAGCGGGATGGAGGCTGCCCGCGAATCTCGCGGGGTAAAGGGGGGCCTCGATGCGCAAAGTCTTATGCCTGCTTGGCGTGGCCGGCCTGCTGGCCGCCTGCCTCCTCGCGCTGCCCGCAAGCGACAGCCGGGCAGGGGCGCTCGCCGATCTGCGCGGCGCGACGCAGCAGGAGACGATCTACACGCCGGTCGCCGTGTGGAAGGACTGCCAGAAGATCGCCATGTGCACCGGCTGCGCCGCGTCCTATCGCTGCCGCTCCTGCAGCTATCAGCGCACCTGCGCCGGCGGCATTTGCGGCTGGGGCGATGTCTGCGTGTGGGGGCCCTACCTCAGGGTGCTGCCGCGCGGCGCCCGCATCATCCAGGTCCGCTAGCTACTCAGCGGCGTGTTTCTTCCAGCGCGCGGCGGCGCTGTCGTCCTTCGCGTCGGCCTCGACCCAGCGCGCGCCGTCACGGCCCGACTCGCGCTTCCACAACGGCGCGCTGGTCTTGAGGTAATCCATCAGGAATTTCGCCGCGTCGAACGCCGCGTCGCGATGCTCCGACGCCGTGATCACCAGCACGATATTGTCGCCGGGCCGAAGCGTGCCGACGCGGTGCACGATCAGGCTCGCTTGCAGCGGCCAGCGCGCCTGCGCCTCCTGCTCGATGCGGGCAAGCTCGGTCTCGGTCATGCCGGGATAATGCTCGAGCGTCATCTCGGAGACTGCGCCGTGCTGATCGCGCACCGTGCCGATGAAGCTGACGATGGCGCCGATATCGCCGCGGCCCGCTTTCAGCGCGGCGATCTCGGCGGCGATGTCGAAATCCTCAAGCTGCACGCGGATCATCGTCAGCCTCCGGTGACCGGCGGGAAGAAGGCGATCTCGCGCGCGCCCTTGATCCTGGCGTCATGGCGCACATGGCTCTGGTCGATCGCCGCGCGGATCACCTCGGAGCGCGCGAAGGCGTTCTCGAATTCGGGCCCGCGCGCTTTCAGCCAGTCGATCAGCTCGGCGATCGTTGCCACCTCGGCCGGCGGGTCGATCTCCTCGGCGGCGATGCCCGCCTTCTCCTTGACCCAGGCGAAATAGAGCACACGCATTGGCTACTCGTCCTTCATCGCATGGCGGAACGCGGCCATCAGATAGTCGTAGCCGGTGTAGAGCGTGAACAATGCCGCGATCCACAGCAGCGAAAGCCCGAACAGGGTGGTGTAGGGCCAGATCTTGTCGCCGGCGCTGCCCGCCAGCAGAAAGCCGATCGCCACCATCTGCACCACGGTCTTCCATTTGGCCAGCCGCGTCACCGGCACCGACACGGCGAGCGTGCCGAGGAACTCGCGCAAGCCCGAGACGAGGATCTCGCGGCAGAGGATGATCACCCCGGCCCACAGCGACCAGCCGGCGATGGTCCCGTCGGCGGCGAGCATCAGCAGCGCCGCGGCCACGATCAGCTTGTCGGCGATCGGATCGAGCATGCGGCCGACGCTGCTTTGCTGCTGCCAGGCGCGCGCGAGATAGCCGTCGAGGAAATCGCTGACGCCGGCGGCGATGAAGATCCACATCGCGGTCCAGCGGCCCCAGTCGCCGGTGGCGAAGAAGCAGGCGACCAGCGCCGGAATGGCGAGGATGCGGCCATAGGTCAGGATATTGGGCAGGCTGCCGACGCGCGGGCCGGTCCGCTCGCGCGGCGCGCCCGCTGCCACGCCTGGTCTCGCCATGTCGGGCTGCCCATCCAATTCAGTCACCCGCGCTCATGGAAGTGATCATAGATCGTTTTGGCCATCTGCGCGCTGATGCCGCCGACCGCCTGGAGATCGGCGATGCCGGCGCGGCTCACCGCCTTGGCCGAGCCGAAATGTTGCAGCAAAGCGCGCTTGCGCGAGGGGCCGATGCCGGGCACCTCGTCGAGCGGCGAAGCGGTGATCGCCTTCTTGCGCTTCGCCCGATGCGCGCCGATGGCAAATCTGTGCGCCTCGTCGCGAAGCTTCTGGATGCAGTACAGCACCGGGTCGCGCGGCTCCAGCAGCAGCGGCTCGCGGTCGCGCAGATGGATGCGTTCGCGCCCCGCATTGCGGTCGGGTCCCTTGGCCACCGCCGCGACCTTGATCTCATCCGACAGGCCGAGCTCATCGAGCACGGCATAGGCCGCGGCGAGCTGGCCGGGGCCGCCATCGATCAGCACGAGGTCGGGCGCGGCCCAGCCGGTCAACTCGCCCTTCTCCTTGGCGAGCTTGGAGAAACGCCGCGTCAGCATCTCGCGCATCATGGCGTAGTCGTCGCCCGGAGCCAGCTCCTCGCTCTTCATGTTGAACTTGCGGTATTGCCCTTTGATGAAGCCTTCGGGCCCGGCGACGATCATCGCGCCGACCGGGTTGGTGCCCGAAATATGGCTGTTGTCGTAGACCTCGATCCGCTCCGGTGCCTCGTCGAGATCGAGCAGCTCGGCGAGCCGCGCGAGGATCGCCGCCTGCGAGGTCGAGTCGGCGAGCCGGCGGGCCAACGCCTCGCGCGCATTGATCAGCGCATGCTCGACCAGCTCGCGCTTCTCGCCGCGCACCGGCTGGGTCACCGCGATCTTGTGTCCGGCGCGCAGCGACAGAGCCTCGGCGAGCAGCCGGCGCGTCGCAATGTCGTGCGAAAGGAGGATGAGCTTCGGCGGCGGCTTGTCGTCGTAGAACTGGGCAATGAAGGATTCCAGCACCTCCTCTACGGCAAGGCTCTTGTCGGCGCGCGGGAAATAGGCCCGGTTGCCCCAATTGTTGCCGCTACGGAAGAAGAACACCTGGATGCAGGTCTGGCCCGCCTCCTGATGCGCGGCGAACACGTCAGCCTCCTTCACCGTCTGCGGATTGATGCCCTGGCGCGACTGGATGTGGCTGAGCGCGGTCAATCGGTCGCGGAAGCTCGCCGCGCGCTCGTAGTCCTGCTTGAGGCTCGCCTCGTCCATCAAGGCGTGCAGCCTGAGCTTCACCTCGTCGCTCTCGCCGGTGAGGAAGGCGAGTGCCTCGTCGACCAGCGCGCCGTAATCCTCGGCCCCGATCTCGCCGGTGCAGGGCGCCGAGCAGCGCTTGATCTGGAACAGCAGGCACGGGCGCACCCGCGTCTCGTAATAGGCGTCGGAGCAGGAGCGCAGCAGGAAGGCGCGTTGCAGCGTGTTGATGGTGCGGCCGACCGCGCCCGCCGACGCGAACGGCCCGAAATAATCGCCTTTGCGATTCCGCGCGCCGCGATGCTTCAGGATCTGCGCCACGGGGTGGTCGCGGGCGATGAGGATGAAGGGGAACGACTTGTCGTCCCTCAGCACCACGTTGAAGCGCGGCTTCAGCCGCTTGATCAGGTTCGCCTCGAGCAGCAGCGCCTCGATCTCGGTCGCCGTGGTGACGAACTCCATGCTCGCCGTGTCGGCGATCATGCGCGCGATGCGGTTATTGTGCCCGGCGCCGCGCGCATAGCTCTGCACGCGCTTCTTCAGGTGCCGCGCCTTGCCGACATAGAGCACCTCGCCGGCGCCATCGATCATGCGATAGACGCCCGGGCCCGCCGGCGCCGTCTTGGCATAGCGGCCGATCACCGGCGCGCCGGTCTCCACCCCGCTGATGGCTTTGCGCGCGCGCGAAAGGAGCGAGGCTGTTGCGCTGTCCGGGTTCTCTAAGGGCATGGGGGTCACGACGTCTCGCGCATGCTTTGAAGCATGCGGTTGCTAGACCGAAGGTAAGGTCTAAGCGTGGCCGGCTTCAAGGCCTTGGCGGCCGGAACTCACGCGTTTCCCGGGGTTTTCCAAGCGAGATGCTGGCCCCCGTCGAGGGCGATCATCTGCCCGGTGATTGATGGCGTCTTAAGCAAGAACTGGATTGCGGCCGTCACATCGGCGGCATCGACCGGCTGCTGGAGCAGGGTCGCCCGCGCCTCACGCTCGAAGCTGGCCTCGCTCTGGCCCTCGCTCTTGAACACGGGACCCGGCGCGATGGCGTTCACCCTGATCCGCGGGGCAAGCGCCTGCGCCATGGTTTGCGTGGCGATCCACAGAGCCGACTTGGCAATCGTGTAGGAGAAGTGCTCCGGGTCGAGCCGCAAGACTTTTTGGTCGATGAGATTGATGACGTTGCCTCGTTGTTGCTGGGGAAGAGCCTTGGCGAAAGCTTGGGTCAGGAATACCGGCGCCCTTAGATTGACGTCGAGAGTTGCCTGCCAGGTCTTGGCGTCGAGGGTGTCAAGCACATCCCAGTCGAAACGGGCGGCGTTATTGATCAGGCAGGTCGGCGCGCCGAGCGCCTCGGTGCAAGCCACAAGCAGGGGTGCAATCGTCTCCAGCCGGGCGAGATCAGCGCCAAACGCCGCCGCGATCCCGCCATTGCGCACGATCTCGGTAACGAGCTCCAGGGCCTCTTGGGCGGAATCCCGGTAATGAACGCCGACCCGCCAGCCCCGGACCGCGAAATCCAAAGCAATGCAGCGCCCGAGTCGGCGCCCCGCACCGGTCACGAGCACGGTCCCGGGATCCTCGTCTTGGGTCATGCGGTCTTGTGGAAAAATGCCGGGCCGAATCGAATCGCAGGGCGGATGAGCGTGCCGGCGATCACTCTAGGTGACGCCTCAAGGCGGAACAAGGCCGAGAGGGCCTCTCTGCAGTTGCAGTGAGAGGCCTCGCATACAACCCAATGAATTGATTCTAGAATTGCACCTCGCCTCGGATTTGGGCAAATGCACGCATCGCGGGCAGTTTCTGTGAGTATTTCTGTCGCCAACATCGGGGGCACAAGCCCAATGTGGCATCAAAGGCCTTGGACCATTGCAGAATAGTCACACCGGCGGAGATGTTTTCAAAAATTCGACCTTTTCCGTTGCTTCGGGAGTCCGTGAGCATATTGTGACAGGGAAATCGGGGGACGTTGCGCCATAACGGGATGCGGGGGCGGAGCGACAGCCTGATAAAGCGAGTTTCGATCGCAGGGGACAGCGACAAAATCAGGAGACTGCAAAATGGCTCGGCGCAGGGAAGTGGGAATCATCAAGGCGTGTGTTCTGGGAATGGCTCTCGCTGTCGGGTTGGGAACCGCCGCACAGGCCGGCGACAATAAGCTGTCGTTTACGGGATCTGCGGTCATTCACGACGGACTATATGTTCCGCAGCATTTCCAACACGAATAATGAGCCGGCGGTGCAGGTCGAATTCGATGCGACCTACGGCATGTTCTGGGCCTATGCGTGGGGATCCAACACCGCTTTTGGCGATAACATCGAGATCGACTACGGCGTGGGCATTTCGCCCAAATGGAGGGACTTCACCTTCACGGTCGGCGGCCTCGAATACACCTATCCGGGCGCCAACTCGAACTCGACTATTTCGAGCTGAAGACCGGTGTGGCTTGGGCGAGCGGAGCTTGGTCCCTTGGCGTCAACAACTATTGGTCGCCGGATAATTTCCAAGTTTTCGGGCAACCGTCTGATGCGATCGAGGGATCGGTTGGCTATGCCTTCGCCTGGAAGCTATTCAACTTCTTCGCGCCCAGCATCAGCGGCACCCTTGGATACCAGACCTTTGAACGCAATGCTGACGACTACCGCTATTGGAACGCCGGCCTGACGCTCGGCTTCCTGGACCATTGGTCGGCCGACGTCCGCTACTACGATACCGACTATAACGACGACAGACTGCTTCACAACTAGCAGGTGTCGAGAGATGCCTGCGATGCGCGCGTGGTGGGCACCCTCAAGGCGACCTTCTAGACATTCACCACTTTCCCAAAAATCACTTCCCACCTTCAGGGCGCCCTCGGGGCGCCCTTTCTTTTTGGCGGGTCGGGTGGCATAGCCACGCCATGGCCGATGAGCTTGCGCCAAGAACCAGGGCCGTGCCGGACGAGATCGCCATCGCCAAAGCGCACGCGATCTACACGCCGGCGATGCTGTCCATCTACGATCTGCTGGTGCATGGCGTCTCCAACCATGTCGCCTGGCGCTGCCCGACACGGCGCATCACCGAGCTTTATCGCGCCAATCTCTCACCCAATCACCTCGAGGCCGGCGTCGGCACCGGCTATTTCCTCGATAAGACGGCGGACGCGCGCGTCAGCCGGCTCGTCCTGCTCGACATCAATCGGCATTGTCTTGAGCGCGCGGCGCGCCGGCTCGCCCGCTTCAAGCCGGAGCTTTACCAGGTCGATCTGCTAGCGCCGATCGATCTCGGTCTCGCGCCGTTCATGTCGGTCGGCCTCACCTATGTCTTGCATTGCTTGCCGGGCCGCATGCGCGAGAAGCTCGTCGCGATCGACCATCTGCGGCCGCTGCTGGGCAAGGGCGCAGTCCTGTTCGGCGCCACCATTCTCGGCCTCGGGATTGCGCCGAACCGCGCGGCCCGGGCGCTGCTCGACCTCTATAACGCCAAAGGCGTATTCAACAATCGCGCGGACGATCTCACGACCTTGCGGCACGGCTTGCGGCAGCGCTTCGATGAGGTCGACGTCGAGTGCGAAGGCTGTGTCGCCTTGTTCCGCGCTGCCTGATCAGCGCTTCGTGCGGGCCTTGCAGCGGCACGAAACCCCGTCGATGAAGACGTCGACAGACGCTTGAAAGGTCGCCTCGCGATCGAGCGTCCTGAACGCCGGGATCAGCGCCAGCGTCGCGGGACAGGCCAGCGGGTCCAAGTCCCGTAACTCCGCCTCGTCGTCCTCGCCGATCGGGCGCAACAGTCCTTCCGCCTCCGCCAGCGCGTAACCGAGAATGAACGCGTAAAATGCCAGCCCGAGTCCGGCGGCCTCGGCGTCAGCGAGCCCGGCCTTCCGCAGCGCGCGGTAGACCACCTCGCTCGAAGCATGATCGGCGGGGCCCGTGGCGTGAAAACGGAAGTGCAGATGGAACACGCGCGGGTGTCGATGGGCGAGATCGCGATACGAAGCCGCGACGTGGCGCAGATCGGCCCGCCAGTCGGCGCTCGGCAGCGGCAGCGCGACCGTCGCCAGGGCCCGGTCGGCGATGCGGCGCAACAGCTCGTCCCTGGAGCCGAAATGATGCAGCACGGTCATGGGGTCTACGCCGATGCTGACCCCGAGCTTGCGCACCGAAAAGCCGACCTCGCCGTCGCGCGACAGCAGGTCGAAGGCCGCATCCAGGATCGCATTTCGGTCGAGGCCGCGCCGTCCGCGGGGGCGGGAAGGGGCCTTGCGCGCCGTTTTCGTTGACAATTCTACACCGTAGCCAATACAGTCTTCGGTGTAGCCATACCCGCCAAAGGCTCCCTGTCAAGGTTGCGGGAATGGAACACTGGGCGTGTCCTTCTATGTGGGTTTCCCGAACGTCGCTTGACTCGAGCGGACCGAGTCCGAAGGCGCTTCTGCTGCTGCTCTGCGCGCGCATCGGCTACACGCCTCACACGAGCCTCTAGCATTGACAGGATGGCCCTCGGGCCAAACGCTGCTGGAGGTTTCTGAAATGACCAATCAATATCAAACCGCGCAATTGAGAGAGCTTGACGCTCTCCACCATCTGCATCCCTTCACCACGCACAGTTCGCTCCGGGCAACCGGGGCGCGCGTCATCGTGCGCGGCGATGGGCCCTATATCTGGGACAGCGAAGGCAAGCGCATTCTCGACGGCATGGCGGGACTATGGACCTGCGATGTCGGCTACGGGCGCAAGGAGCTCGCGCAGGCGGCTTACGACCAGATGGTCGAGCTGCCCTTCTACAACACCTTCTTCAAGACGACGCACCCTCCGGTCGTGGCGCTGTCGCGCAAGCTCGCCGAGCTCGCGCCCGACACGCTCAATCAGGTCTTCTACGGCTCGTCAGGCTCCGAATCGAACGACACCGCGATTCGCCTGATCCGGCACTATTGGGTGCTCAAAGGCGAGCCCAAGCGGCGCATCATCATCTCGCGCAAGAACGCCTATCACGGCTCGACCATCGCCGCCGGCTCGATGGGCGGCATGGCGCATGTGCATAAGCACAGCTATCCCGTCTATGAAGGCTTCCGCCATATCATCGATCCCTATTGGTACGGCGAGGCCGAGCAGGGCGAGTCGCCCGAGGCGTTCGGCCTTCGCGCCGCGCGCGCGCTCGAGGAGGAAATCCTCGCGGTCGGGCCTGAGACTGTCGCCGCCTTTGCCGGCGAGCCGGTGCAGGGCGCGGGCGGCGTCAAGATTCCTCCCGCCAGCTACTGGCCCGAGGTGCAACGCATCGTCGACAAGTACGGAATTCTTCTCCTCGCCGACGAGGTGATTACCGGCTTCGGCCGCCTCGGCACCTGGTTCGGCTCGCAGTATTACGGCATCCGCCCCAATCTGATCACCTTCGCCAAGGCGGCGACGTCGGGCTACATCCCGCTCTCCGGCGTCATCGTCGACGACACGATCGCCGGCGCGCTGATGGCGCATGACGACGATTTCCATCACGGCTACACCTTCTCGGGCCACCCCGTGGCCTGCGCCGTCGCTCTGAAGAATCTCGAGATCATGGAGCGGGAGCGGCTCGTCCCGCGCGTCAAGGAAGTCACGGGGCCGGCGCTCGCCAAGATGCTGGCGAAATTCAAGGACCACCCGCTGGTGGGCGAAGTTCGCTCGGTCGGGCTGCTCGGCGCGATCGAGCTGGTCGCCGACAAATCCACGCGCGGCCGCTTCGCCGATCCGGGCCGCGTCGGGCTCATCTGCCGCGACCACTTCTTCCGCGAAGGCTTCATCATGCGTGCCGTGTTCGACACCATGGTCATGGCGCCGCCGCTGATCTGGACGCAGCAGCAGTTCGACGAGGCCGAGCAGGTGATCGGCCGCGCGCTCGACCTTACCCTCAACGACGTTGCCGGAGAGCTTGCCGCATGAGCCGTCCGGTTGTCGTCATTCCGGCCTGTACCAAGCTGATCGAAGGTCACATCTTTGACGCCGTGGGACGCAAATATTCGGCGGCGATCGCCGAGGTTGCCGAGTGCCAGCCGCTGCTCGTGCCGGTCGGTCCCGGCATGACGGATATCGGTTCCATCTTCGAGGTGGCCGACGCGATCCTGCTTTCGGGCAGCGTGTCGAATGTCGCGCCCGAGCATTACGGCGAGGAAACTCCGCTCATGCCCGACCGGCTCGATCCCTTGCGCGACGCGTTGACGCTGCCGCTGATCCGCGCCGCGGTCGAGCGCAAAACGCCGCTGTTTGCGATCTGCCGCGGCTTCCAGGAGCTGAACGTCGCGCTTGGCGGCAGCCTGTATCAGGCCGTTCATGCCGTGGACGGTCACAAGGATCATCGCGCGCGCTTCGATATTCCACTCGACGAGAGCTACGGGCCGGTTCACCCGGTGAGGCTGAGCGGGAAATTGCGCGACTGGGTCGGCGAAGATGAGATCATGGTCAATTCGCTGCACTGGCAGGGCATCTCGCGCCTCGCCAAGCCGCTGCAGGCCGAGGCCTACGCCGAGGACGGTCTGGTCGAGGCCGTGCGCGGGCCCGATGATGCGGCCTTCTGTTTGGGTGTGCAGTGGCACCCCGAATGGGCGGCGCCGGCGAACCCGGTCTCGGTCGCGCTGTTCCGCCGCTTCGGCGCTGCCGCCAAGGGCGTCGCGACATGACCGACACGCGGCTTACCATCGACGAGGCGAAAAGCTTTCTCGACGCCAATCCGGGGGTGCAATGGATCGACGTCGTTCTGTTCGACATGAATGGCATTGCCCGCGGCAAGCGAATACGCCGGTCGGATCTGCTCGCCATCGCCAAGAACGGCCTGATGATGCCGATGTCGGTCTTCATCATGGACCCGCTCGGCAATTGCGTCGAGGAGACGGGCCGTTTGTGGGAGACCGGCGACCGCGATCACCACTGCCATCTTCTGAGCAAGACGCTGGTGCCGATCCCCGTCGGCGACGGCAAACACGCTCAAGCCGTAATGGTCGTCGACGGCAAGGATGAGATCGACCCCCGTTCCGTGCTGATCGATCAGGTCGAGCATTTCACCCGCGCGGGCCACACCCCCGTCGCCGCCGTGGAGCTCGAGTTCTATGTCTCGCGGCGGGCGCCAATGGGTCCGCCATGCTCCACACCCCCGAGGGTCTCTCCGACGATCCGCGCCGGCCGCTCACCTTCGGCTTCGAGGAGATGGACGCGCTGTCTCCCTTCATCGACGACATCTACCGCGTCTGCGAGGTTCAGGGTCTGCCGGTCGACGCGATCATGAAAGAGTTGGGTCCCGGGCAATTCGAGATCAATCTCAAGCATCGCGCCGATGCGGTTGGCGCGGCTCTCGACGGCTTGCTGCTGAAGCGCGCGGTGAAGGCGGCGGCGCGGGCGCACCAGCTCGATGCCACTTTCATGGCCAAGCCGCATCACGATTGGGCCGGCTCGGGCATGCATGTGCATCTGAGCCTGCTCGACAAGACCGGAGCCAATCTCTTCGCTGGCGAGCCGATCTCGCCGCTGTTCCGTCATGCCCTGGGCGGCATGCGCGAGACCATGGCCGACTTCATGGCGGTGTGGGCGCAGTCGGCCAACGCCTACCGGCGCTACGTGCCCAAGGCCTATGTCTCCATGGCCGCGCATTGGGGCTTCAACAATCGCACCGTGGCGTTGCGCATTCCGCGCGGGCCCGGCGCCGCGACCCGCATCGAGCATCGCGTTGCCGGCGCCGACGCCAATCCTTATCTGGTGATTGCATCGATTCTTGCCGGCGTCCGCCACGGCATCGCCAACCAGATCGATCCAGGCCCCGCCGTCGAAGGCAATTCAGAGGCGATCGAAGCGCCGGCTCTGCCCACCGCCTGGGTCAATTCCCTCGATCTGTTCCAGCGCTCCGAGGTCGTTCGCCGCGCTTTCGGCGCGCCGTTCCAGGACGTATTTTCTCGTTTAAAGCATGCCGAGCGCAGCAACTTCGAGCGTATTGTCACTCCGCTCGATCACCTCTGGTATTCGCGCGTCGCGTGAGGTCGGCCATGACGTCGCTTGCCCATTTCGAGAAGGTGGCAAAGGCAATCGAGACGGACGCCTGCGACATTACGATGCCGTTCGGCGGCTTCAAGCAATCCGGTTTTGGCCGCGACCGTTCGCTCCACGCACTTTATAAATATGCCGATCTGAAGTCGGTATCGATCACGATCCGCTGACGGAGATTGCCATGACCATGATCTCCAAGAAATTCCCGACCGCCGCCCTGATCGACGGCGAGTGGGTCACCTCGGCCAAGACCTTTCCCGTCACCGACCCGGCGACCGGCGCCGAGGTGGCGACCGTTCCGGATCTCGGCGCCAAGGATGCGAAGCGCGCTATCGACGCGGCTGCCCGCGCGCTCCCCGCCTGGTCGGCCAAGACCGCCAAGGAGCGGGCGGCGATCCTCAGACGCTGGTTCGATCTCGTCACCGCCGAGACTGAAAGCCTCGCGCAATTGATGACGACCGAGCAGGGCAAGCCGCTCGCCGAGGCGCGTGCCGAGGTGGGATACGGCGCCTCCTTCATCGAGTGGTTCGCGGAAGAGGGGAAGCGCGCTTACGGGCGCACCATCCCGACCACGGTCGCCTCCAAGCGTTATCTCACCATCAAGCAGCCGATCGGCGTGGTCGCCGCGATCGCTCCGTGGAATTTCCCGATCGCCATGATCACCCGGAAAGTGGCGCCTGCGCTCGCCGCCGGCTGCACCATCGTGGTCAAGCCGGCCGAGGAGACGCCGCTTTGCGCGCTGGCCATCGCCAAGCTCGCGCAGGATGCCGGACTGCCGCCTGGTGTGCTCAATATCGTCACCACGTCGGATGCGCCTGCCGTCGGCAAGGTGCTCTGCGAGGATGGCCGGGTGCGCAAGCTCTCCTTCACCGGCTCGACCGAGGTCGGCAAGATCCTCTACCGGCAATGCGCGGACACGGTGAAGAAGCTGACGCTCGAGCTCGGCGGCAACGCCCCGCTGCTGGTGTTCGACGACGCCGATCTCGACCAGGCGGTCGCCGGCGCCATGGCCTCGAAATATCGCAACGCCGGCCAGACCTGCGTCTGCGCCAACCGCATCCTGGTGCAGTCCGGCATCTACGACCGCTTTGCCGCCGCCCTCGTCGAGGCGGTCAAGAAGCTTCACGTCGGCCCGGGCATGGAGGCTGGCACGAATGTCGGCCCGCTGATCAATAGCGCGGCGATCGCCAAGGTCGAAAGCCTGGTGGGCGATGCCGTCAAGAAGGGCGCCAAAGTCCTCACCGGCGGTGCGCTGGACAAGGCCGGGCCGCTGTTCTACCGCCCTTCGGTCGTGGGCGGGGTGACGCCCGACATGGAGATCGTCCGCGAGGAGATCTTCGGCCCGGTGGCAGCGCTGGTGCGCTTCGACACCGAGGCCGACGCGGTCCGGCTCGCCAACGACACGCCGTTCGGGCTCGCCGCCTATCTGTTCAGCCAGAATTTGAGCCGCGCCTGGCGCGTCGCCGAGAAGCTCGATGCCGGCATGGTCGGCGTTAACGAGGGCATCTTCTCCAACGAGGTCGTGCCGTTCGGCGGCGTCAAGGAATCCGGTCTCGGCCGCGAGGGCGCCGCCGAGGGCTTGGAGGAGTACCTTGAGATCAAATACATCTGCCTGGGGGCGATTGATGCATGATGATCAGTCACGCCGAGGCGGACGATGCCTATGGAATGAGCTTGGCGATCTTGACCGCCAAAGGTCATACTCGTCGAGCGTAAGCCGCTGAACTAACTGCGAGGCCCAGCTAGCCGTAGTCGAAGCAAGCACAGGAGAGAGTCAGTATGACCGGGCAAGCCAAATCGTTACGCACATCACGCCGCTCGCTACTGAAGGGTCTCGGCGCCGCCGCGATCGGCATCAGTCTGACGAGCACGAAGCGCTCAGCTTGGGCAGACGAGGAGCCGAAGCTGAATTTCTACAACTGGGACACATATATCGGCGAGACCACGCTCGAGGACTTCAAGGACGCGAGCGGCATCGACGTCAACATGAGCTTGTTCGCGACCAACGATGAGTTGTTCGCCAAGCTGCGCGCCGGCAACCCCGGTTTCGACGTCATCGTTCCGGGCAGCGAGTTTGTTCAGCGCATGATCCAGGCCAACCTGCTCGAGCCGCTCGATCACGCCAAGATCCCGAACATCAAGAACGTCGCGCCCGAGTTCATCAATGACGCGCCTTACGATCCTGGCCGCAAATTCAGCATGCCCTATACCTGGCTCGTCATCGGCATCGGCTATCGCAAATCCAAGGTCAAAGAAGTTCCGGACAGCTGGAAGTGGCTGTTCGATTCCGACGCCTATAAAGGCCGCATCGCCGTCATGTCGGACGCGAGCGAGCTGTTCCGCAATTGCTTCAAATATCTCGGCCATTCCATCAATGACAGCTCGCCGGAGTTGATCAAGCAAGCCGAGGCCCTGCTCATCAAACAGAAGCCGAACATCAAGTCCTTCCACGAAGACAATGGCCAAGACCTTTTGCTGTCCGGCGAGGTCGACGTGGTGATGGAGTACAACGGCGACATCGCGCAGGTCATGATCGAGGACGACGACCTCGACTTTGTCGTTCCCAAGGAAGGCGCCATGAAGCAGTCCGACACGCTGGCGATCCCCAAGGGCGCGCCGCATCCCGAGAACGCGCTCAAGTTCATCAACTTCATCTTGGATGCGAAAGTCGGGGCGGAGATCTCGGAGACCATCAAATACCCGTCGCCCAACGCGGCCGCCGTGGCCTTGATGCCGGCCTCCTACAAGGACAACAAGGTGATCTTCCCTCCGGCCGACGTCATGGCCAAATGCGAATATCCCGATTACCTCGGTCCGGAATTCACGCGCCTTCTCGACGAAGCGATGACGAGGCTGCGCGCGGCGTGATTTGGCGCGAATGATGTAACGCGAAGAGCGACAGGATCGGCCGCGATGGCAACCCAAACTCAAGAACGTCGGCTGGCCTTCTTGGCGACGGCGCTACCACCCATCGTTTGGGTGGTAGCCTTCTTTCTCGCTCCGCTGGCGATCGTCTGGGCCTACAGCTTCGGTCAGAATGTCGGCCTGACCGAGGTCGACATCAGCGGCACCTTCGCCAATTATCTGCGCGCTCTCCAGCCGCTCTATCTCGGGATCTTCGTCAAGTCGGTTATCGTTGCCGGTCTCACCACGCTGCTCTGCCTCATCATCGGCTTCCCGGTGGCGCTCGCCATCGTTTTTGCCAGCGAGCGCTGGCGGCCGTGGATGCTGCTGCTCATCATGTTGCCGTTCTGGACCAACCTCCTGATCCGCACCTACGCGCTGATCGCGGTGCTGCGTACCGAGGGCTACGTCAATTTCACTCTCGCATGGCTTTGGGACCAGGCGAGCTGGCTCATGACCTGGCGGGTTTGCAGCCGCTCGGCGACTTCACCCCCCTCCAGCTGCTCTACAACAACTTTGCCGTGGTCGTGGGGCTCGTCTACGTGCATCTGCCCTTCATGGTGCTGCCGCTTTATGCCGCGCTCGATCGCCTCGACAAATCTCTCATCGAAGCGAGCCTCGACCTTGGCGCCGGCCATACCCGCACGCTGTTCCATATCGTGGTGCCGTTGGCGCTGCCGGGCATCATCTCCGGCATCATCATCACCTTCGTGCCGGCGCTCGGCGCCTATCTCACGCCGGATCTTCTCGGTGGGCCGGACAGCCAGATGATCGCCAACGTCATCGAGCGCCAATTCAAGAAGGCTAATGACTGGCCGTTCGGCGCCGCGCTGTCCTTCCTGTTGATGTACGCGACCTTCGGGGCCATCGCGCTACGCGCCTATTTCAGCCGCGGCAAGACCGCCGACGTTCACGGGATCTGACCATGGCCCTGAAGCGCGCGCCTCTCGAATATAATCGCATGTGGCAGATGCGCCTCTGGCTGTTCGGCGTGTTCTTCTTCCTTTACGCGCCGCTCGTCTGCCTGATTGCCTTCAGCTTCAATGACAGCAAGCGCAACATCGTCTGGCGCGGCTTCACCCTCGATTACTACAGGAAGCTGTTTAGCGATCAGGTGCTGATGATCGCCTTCGCCAATTCGCTGACCATCGCCTTCTTCGCCACGATCATCTCGCTCGTCATCGGCGCGCTCGCGGCGATTCTATTGTGGCGCTACCGCTTCATCGGCAAGACGGTAGTGGAGGGCGCCTTCACCCTGCCGCTCGTCGTACCGGAAATCTGCATGGGCGTCTCCATGCTGCTGTTCTTCACTCGGGTCATCCCTTGGCCCAACGACTTGATGTGGCCGTTCAGTCTCGGATCCATCATCATCGCCCACGTCTCGTTCTGTTTCCCCTTCGTAGCGCTCGTGGTGGGCGCGAGGCTATCGAGCTTCAACAAGGAGCAGGAGGAGGCGGCGCGCGACCTCGGCGCTAACGATTGGCAAGCATTCCGCGACGTTCTGGTGCCGCATATGCGCCCGGCGCTGATCGCAGGGGCGCTGCTCGCCTTCACCCTGTCTCTTGACGACTTCGTCATCACGTTTTTCACCTCGGGGCCCGACACCATCACCTTCCCCGTCAAGGTCTATTCGATGCTGCGCTTCTCGGTGAACCCTGAGGTCAATGCCGCATCGACCATGCTGATCCTGCTCACTATCCTCCTCATGGTCGTGATGATGGTGATGCAGAGCAGAGCGCAGAAGAAAGGATAACTGCCGTGGATCAAGCGTTAGCCAAGGCCGTCGAAACCACCGCCAAGCCGATCATCAGCTTCCGCAATATTTCGAAGCGGTGGGGCACAACGGTCGGGGTGGACAATGTCACTCTCGACATCATGCCCGGAGAGTTCTTTGCGCTGCTCGGGCCCTCCGGCTGCGGCAAGACGACTTTGCTCCGCATGCTTGCCGGCCTCGAAGTGCCGACGGAGGGCACCATCCTCATCGACGGCCAGGACATGGGCGAAATTCCACCCAATCGGCGCGCGGTGAACATGGTGTTCCAGTCCTATGCAGTCTTTCCGCATATGACGGTCGCCGACAATGTCGCCTACGGTCTCAAGATCGACGGCGTGCCCCAGCCCGAGCGGGACAGGCGCGTGCAGGAAGCCCTCGACCTGGTGCAGCTTGGCCACCTTGCGGCGCGCATGCCTGATCAGTTGTCGGGCGGCCAGCGCCAGCGTGTGGCGCTCGCCCGCGCGCTCGTAAAGAAGCCGAAAGTGCTTCTGCTCGACGAGCCGCTGTCGGCGCTCGACGCCAAATTGCGCGAAGCGATGCGCTTCGAGCTGTCCCAGTTGCAGCAGAAGGTCGGCATCACCTTCATCATGGTGACCCACGACCAGACCGAGGCGCTGGCGATTGCGTGTCGCGTCGCCGTCATGAACAAGGGCTCGATTGCCCAGCTCGGCACCCCCTCAGACCTTTACGAGTTTCCCGCCTCTCGCTTTGTCGCCGACTTCATCGGCTCGGTGAACATGTTCGAGGGCAAGTTGGTCGACGACAAGCCCGAGTCGGCCATCGTTGCCTGTCCTGAGCTTGACCCTTATCCCGTCGAGATTCCCCATAGTGTGCCAGGCAAGGAGGACTCGTCGGTCTGGGTCGCGATCCGGCCCGAAAAGATGACCCTGCACAAGGATGCCGAGGCGCCGCCCCCGGTGCCCGAATGTTCGGCCGCCCACAATGTTGCCAAGGGGGAGATCAAAGACATCTCCTATCTCGGCGACATTTCGATCTATCACGTCCTGTTAGCCAATGGCCGGTTGATCCGGATCTCGCGCCCCAATCGCTCGCGCTGGGATCAGGACAATTTCGGCGCCGGCGAGAAGGTCTGGGTGAGCTGGGTGGGCACGAGCCCGGTCGTGCTTCAGTCCTGACGCTTCACGAATAAGAAACGACAACGGAAACGCCTGATGCCAAGTTCGGCCGAGTTGCATGAGCGGAGGATGGCGGCCGTGCCGCGCGGCGTCGGCCATGCGACCGCGATCTACGCCAAGCGCGCCAAGAACGCCGAGATCTGGAGCGAGGACGGTAAGCGCTATATCGACTTCGGCGCCGGCATTGCCGTGGTCAATACCGGGCATCAGCATCCGAAGATCGTGGCTGCCGTCGAGGAGCAGATGCAGGCGTTCAGCCATGTCTGCTTTCAGGTCACGCCGTATGAGTCCTATGTGCGGCTGGCGGAGCGGCTGAACGCGCTTGCGCCAGTCGCCAGCCCCGCGAAGACCATGCTGGTTTCGACCGGGGCGGAAGCCGTCGAGAATGCGGTGAAGGTCGCGCGCGCCTTTACCGGGCGCCCGGGGATCGTCTCGTTCAGCGGCGGCTTTCACGGCCGCACGCATATGGGCATGGCGCTGACCGGCAAGGTGGTTCCCTACAAGAAGGGCTTCGGCCCGTTCCCGGCCGACGTCTATAATGTCGCCTTCCCCAACACCTATCACGGCGTCAGCGGCGAGCAGAGCCTCGACGCGCTGAAGGCGCTGTTCAAGTACACCGCAGACCCGTCGAGCATCGCCGCCATCATCATCGAGCCGGTGCAGGGGGAGGGCGGTTTCTATATCGCGCCGTTCGACTTCTTGCGCAGCTTGAGGGCGCTGTGCGACGAGCACGGCATTCTCCTCGTCGCCGACGAGATCCAGACGGGCTTCGCCCGCACCGGCAAGATGTTCGCGCTCGAGCATGTGGGCATCAAGGCCGATGTCGTGACCATGGCCAAGGGCCTTGCCGGCGGCTTTCCGCTCTCGGCCATCACCGGGCGCGCCGACGTGATGGATGCGTCGAGCCCCGGCGGGCTCGGCGGCACCTATGCCGGCAATCCGGTGGCGTGCGCCGCCGCCCATGCCGTGCTCGACGCGATTGAGGAGGAGAAGCTCTGCGACCGCGCCAATGCCATCGGCAAGATCATTCTCGACCGCTGCCACGAGATCAAAAGCCGTTCCAACCTGAATTGCGTCGGCGACGTGCGCGGCCTCGGCGCCATGTGCGCCATCGAGCTGGTGAAGGACACCGCGAGCGGCGAGCCGGCCCCCCAGCTCACCCAAACCCTCATGAAGGTCGCCAACGAGAACGGGCTTATTCTCCTTTCCTGCGGCACGTATGGGAATGTTATCCGCTTCCTCGTGCCGCTCACCGCGAGCGACCAACTCGTGCGTGACGGCATGGACATCTTCGAAGCGAGCCTCACCGAAGCCGTGACCCGGGTCGCGTGAGCCCACTCTAATTCAACAGGCATCGACATGAGCGCAAGGCTCGCGACCAACGATCTCGAAGCATTCTGGATGCCGTTCACGGCGAACCGCCAATATAAGAAGGCGCCGCGCCTGATCGTCAGCGCCGAGCGCACGCATTACACGACCGACGACGGCCGCCGCGTGCTCGACGGCACGTCCGGGCTGTGGTGCGTCAACGCCGGCCACTGCCGGCCGCACATCGTCGAGGCGATCCGCAAGCAGGTCGGCGAGCTGGATTTCGCCGGCACCTTCCAAATGGGCCATCCCAAGGCGTTCGAATGCGCCTCGAAACTCGTCAACGTCGCCCCGCAGGGCTTCGACCACGTGTTCTTCACCAACTCGGGGTCGGAGTTGGTCGAGACCGCGCTGAAGATGGCGCTGGCCTATCACCGGGCAAGAGGCAACGCCTCGAAGGTTCGCCTGATCGGCCGCGAGCGCGGCTATCACGGCGTCAATTTCGGCGGCACCTCGGTCGGCGGCATCGCCAACAACCGCAAATGGTTCGGCACGCTGCTCTCCGGCGTCGACCATCTTCGCCACACCCACGATCTAGCCCGCAACGCCTTCAGCCGCGGCGAGCCCGAGCATGGCGCCGAGCTGGCCGACGATCTCGCGCGTCTCGTGGCGCTGCACGACGCCTCGACCATCGCCGCGGTCATCGTCGAGCCGGTCGCTTGCTCGACCGGCGTGCTGATCCCACCCAAGGGCTACCTCAAGCGCCTCGCCGCGATCTGCGCCAAGCACGACATCCTGCTGATCTTCGACGAGGTCATCACCGCGTTCGGCCGTCTCGGCACGCCGTTCGGCGCCGACTATTTCGGCGTCTCGCCCGACATCATCACCACCGCCAAGGGCATCACCAACGGCACCATTCCGATGGGCGCGGTGTTCGTGAAGTCGAAGGTCCACGAAGCCTTCATGAACGTCCCCGAAGAGACCATCGACTTCTTCCACGGCTACACCTATTCCGGCCACCCGGTGGCCTGCGCCGCCTGCATCGCCACGCTGGAGGTCTACAAGGAGGAGGGGCTGCTGACGCGCGCCGCCGAGCTTGCGCCCTATTGGCAGGACGCGGTCCACTCGCTCAAGGGTCTGCCCCACGTCATCGACGTTCGCAATATCGGGCTGATCGGCGCCATCGAGTTCGATCCGATCCCCGACGCGCCGTCGCAGCGCGCGCATACGCGCTTCGTCGAGGCCTTCAATCGCGGCCTGCTCGTCCGCGCCACCGGCGACACCATCGCGCTCTCGCCGCCACTGATCATCGAGAAGCGGGAGATCGACCAACTGATTGATATCCTCTCCGGCGTGCTCAAGACGGCGAATTGAAAGTACCTGACGGTCATGCAGACGATCCAGAACGCCATCGACGGCCGCAAGGTCACGTCCGCCTCGCGCCGGCTCTCACCCGTCTATGATCCGGCGACGGGAGAACAAACGGCCGAGTTGCCGCTCTCGACCACCGACGAGGTGAACGCCGCCGTCGCCGCCGCCAAACGGGCCGCCGCCGGTTGGGGCGCTACGCCCCCGCTCAAGCGCATCAAGCCGATGTTCCGCTTCAAGCAGCTGTTGGATCGGCACGCCCGCGACATCGCCCGCGCCATCTCGAGGGAGCACGGCAAGACGCATGAAGATGCGCTCGGCGAGCTCGCCCGCGGCATCGACGTGGTCGATTTCGCCTGCGGCATCCCGCATCTGCTGAAGGGCGAGTACAGCCGCAATGTCGGTCCGGAGATCGACAGCTGGTCGGACCGCCAGCCGCTCGGCGTGGTCGCCGGCATCACGCCGTTCAATTTCCCGGCCATGGTGCCGATGTGGATGTATCCGGTCGCCGTCGCCTGCGGCAACACCTTCATCCTGAAGCCGTCGGAGCGCGATCCTTCGACCTCGATGCTGATCTGGGACCTGTTCCAGGAGGCCGGCTTCCCGGACGGCGTGCTCAACGTCGTGCATGGCGACAAGGAAGCTGTCGACGCGATTCTCGATCATCCCGACATCAAGGCCGTGAGCTTCGTCGGCTCGACGCCAGTGGCCGAGCATGTCTATCGGCGCGGCTCCGCGTCGGGCAAACGGGTGCAGGCGCTGGGCGGCGCCAAGAACCACATGATCGTCATGCCCGACGCCGACATGGACCAGGCCGTCGATGCGCTGATGGGAGCGGGCTTCGGCTCGGCAGGGGAGCGCTGCATGGCGATCTCCGTCGCCGTGCCGGTGGGCGAGAAGACCGCCGACCGGCTGGTCGAGGCGCTCGCGCCGAAAATCCGCATGATGAAAGTCGGTCCCGCCACCGATCCGGAGTCGGAAATGGGGCCGGTCATCACGGCGGAGGCCAAGCGGCGCATCACCGATCTCATCGGCCAAGGCGTGAAGGAGGGCGCCGAGCTCGTCGTCGACGGGCGGGGGCTCGAGCTCCAGGGCTATGAGCGCGGTTTTTTCCTCGGCGGCTCGCTGTTCGACCGCGTGACCGAGGATATGAGCATTTACAAGACCGAGATTTTCGGGCCGGTGCTTTGCGTGGTGCGGGCAGGGGGCTACGCGGAAGCCGCCGATCTGATCAACCGCCACGAATACGGCAACGGCACCGCCATCTTCACCCGCGACGGCGATGTGGCCCGCGCCTTCGCCGATAGCATCGAGGTTGGCATGGTCGGCATCAACGTGCCGATCCCGGTTCCGGTCGCCTATCATTCCTTCGGCGGCTGGAAGCGGTCGCTGTTCGGCGATCACTCTATTTATGGGCCTGAGGGCGTGCGGTTCTACACGCGGCTCAAGACCGTAACCGCGCGCTGGCCGAACGGCATTCGCGGCGGCGCGGAGTTCAATTTCCCGAGCTTGAAGTGAGCCTTTTCGTGCCGGGCACGGGTCATTCGCCGGGCTGCTCCGTCCCGAGCACGCCCGACTTGTAGACGCCGTCCATCAGCCTGGCGACCTCCTCATCGGAGAAGTTCCACAGGCGCCACCAGTCGGAGAAGGTCTCGGCCGAAGCGCCGGGCACATCGGCTTGCAGCCTGTGCCAGGCGTCGAGTGCTTCCTGCTTGCGGCCGAGCTGACCGTAGATCGGAATGATCTCAAGGTATGAGTAGAACATTTCCGGGTCTTGGTCCTGCCTCGCCACCTCGAGTGCGCGGTCGTAATCCCCCTTCAAATAGGCTGCCGTATAGACGGTCGAATGATACCAGCCGGTGGCGGCGTCGGAGTTCAGCGCGTTCGCCTTCTCCGCCAAGGCCACGCCGCGCTCGTGGTCTCCAGCGCTCGATACCATGCAGGCAATCGCCGCCATGATCTCGGCGTCATAAGGGGCAAGGGTAAGGGCCTGATCGGCTTCGTGGGCGAATAAGTCGAGCTGCTTGGTGAAAAAGTAGGCGGAGGCGGCAACCATCCGGGCGCGTGCGTCGGCCGGGTCGAGCTCGACCGCCTTCGTCGCCTGTGTCGTGATCTCGGCTGGCGGCACCGGCGTCTCGTCAAGGCGGAAGATCCAGCCGATCACGGCGAGCCACGCCAGCTCGCGACGCGCCTGCGCGTTAGTCGGATCGAGTGCGATCGCCTGATTCAACATGGCTCTCGCCGTACGGAAAGTGTCGGCGGTCCAATCCCACTGCATGGCGTCGCGCGCCCGGAGCACGAGATCGTAGGCCTCGATCTGTTCTGGGCTCTTGCGCGCCGCAGCCTTGGCTTCGTTGTGCTCGATGGCGCCGTAGGAGCCGGCGATCTTGGCGACGATCTGGTTCACGATCTCGTCTTGGACGAGGAACACGTCGGACATTTCGCGATCGTAGCGTTCAGCCCAAATGTGCGCTCCGGTCTCGGCGTCGATGAGTTGCGCCGAGACGCGGAGTCGGTCGGCGGTGCGTTGAACGCTCCCCTCGAGCGCGTAGCGCACTTTGAGCTCGCGTCCGAGCTTGCCCACGTCCACCGCCTTGCCCTTGTATTGGAAGGTGGTGTTGCGCGCGAGCACGCGCAGATCTCGCGCCCGCGACAGCTCGGTCAGAATGTCCTCGGTCAGGCCATCGCTGAAATAGTCCTCGTTTGGAGTTGCCGCTTAGATTGAGTGAAGGGCAGCACCGCGATCGCCGGGCACGCTCGGCGCACCGAGAGCGTTGAGTATCCTCGACCGCTACTGTTCGGTGGCGCCGCCCAACGGTCGCGGGCAAGCCACGCGCCGCCCAGCACTAGGAGCAGCGCCAAAACCGGCAGAGCAATTTGCCACCTCAGGGGTGTCTGCTCGCGGCGCCGGTTCTCGCCCGGTCGATCCTGTGCAGCTTCGACCACTCCCGGGTGGCGGAACTCGATATGCGGCGTGTAGCTGCCCTTCGGCAGATCGATGCGGATAGGGTCGCCTTGGCCATCGGCCTCATAATATTCGCGAAGCTTGTCGCGCAGGCGTGCGGCCTCGATGCGCACGATCGGATCGATGGCGGGATCGAACGTGTCGGTGCGATCGAAGACCTCAAGGCCGATATTGTAGCCTTTCAACCTCTCGCCTCGTCCGGCGAGGGTTTCAGTGACGATGTAATCGAGGAACCGCTGTCGGCGCCGTGACTGAGCGAAAGGTCCGCTTTGCAGAAGGCGGTCTAGCTGCTCGCGAACGGCCTTCTGGTCGGTCTCGGTCCAGCAATTGAGGGAAATTGCCGTCACGTTCCAACTCCACGCGCGGGAGACAGCGCCAGCGTCGGGGTGCGGTTAGATACCGTTACATACTAGGACCGCCGGCCATGGCCTGTCACGCTCGCCTGCAGGTGGTCAGGATGTGACACCTCCAGTGGGGATGCTCAGTTTCCCGGCCACCCCGCAAAGACCAACTATCGGAGGAAGCAAGATGCTGAAAATTCTCACCATTGCATTAGCACTCGGCGCCTTCGCCACGGCCTGCGTGGCGACCCAGGCAGAAGCCCAATTCGGGTCATGCATCAAGAACAACCCGAAAGACAACCTGCCGTGCATCGTGACAGCTCAGAGCTGGCAGCAGGTCAAACCCAGGAGCAGATAGCTTCAGGGCAAGCGAGGTCCGGACCTCCGAGTCTTTGACCAATTGAATCGAAAGAAAGGGGATCGCCATGAACCGCAAGCAACTCTTGTTCGTCGTCTCCGCAGCGTTGCTCATTCGTGGAAAGCGGGCCGGCGAATGCCGGCCAGACCATCAAGAAAGAGGGTGCTATCGCCTGCGTCATCGACAAGTGGGACGAGAAGGAGCCGGAGAAGGGACACAAGCTGGTCGACTATGCCGGTCGTTGCATCAACGTCCCCAACGATCCTGCCGCCCTGCCGTTAGCCAGCGAGGACTGTACTGGGAACTATGAATATATGCCCGACGGGAGTTGGAAGGGCAGCGGGACCTGCAACCTCACTTTTAAAGGTGGAGACAAGTTGTCCGAAACCTGGGAGGAGGGCTCGCACCTCAAGGAATACATCTTCAAAATCACCGCCGGCACTGGAAAGTATGAAGGTGCCAAGGGTGGCGGCACCTATTTCTACGAGAGTCTGACCGACACTCTCGCGGGCGGCACCTACAAGGGGCAGATTGTTTTGCCCTAGCGCGCCAACGGCGGCGGACCTGAGCACCAAAAAGAAAAGCCGGTCCGTTCCGGGGGAGGGATCGGACCGGCGAACGGACGCGGGGGGAGTGCGTCCGGGTAATCCTTTGTCGCGTCGCGCCTACTCAGCCGCGACGAGGCGAACTTTTCCCTTGGTCGAGGGACCGCGGTCGAAGCCGAGCGAGGCGGCGACCACCGGATGCGTGATCCGACCGTCGCGGACATTGAGCCCGGCGGCGAGATGCGGGTCGTCATCGAAGGCCGCCACGCCCTTATTGGCGAGCTTGATCACGAAAGGCAGCGTCGCATTGTTGAGTGCCTGCGCCGAGGTGACGGGGACTGCACCGGGCATGTTGGCCACGCAATAATGAATGATGCCGTCGACCTCGAAAGTCGGATCGGCGTGCGTCGTGGGCCGCGAGGTCTCGAAGCAGCCGCCCTGATCGATCGACACGTCCACCAACACTGCGCCGCGCTTCATGCGCGGGAGCATGTCGCGGGTCACGAGCTTTGGCGCGCTCGCGCCGGCGACCAGCACCGCGCCGACGACGACATCGGCGCCGAGCACTTCCGTCTCCACGGTCTCCATGGTCGAGGCGAGCGTGCGCACGCGGCCTTCGAACAGCTCATCGAGCTGCCGCAACCGCGGCAACGAGCGGTCGATGATCGACACTTCGGCGCCGAGGCCAACCGCCATGCGCGCCGCATGCGTGCCGACGACACCGCCGCCAAGCACCACCACCTTCGCCGGACGAACGCCGGGAACGCCGCCCATCAGCACGCCGCGGCCACCGGTCGGACGGCGCAGCGCAATCGCCGCGGCCTCGATGGCCAAGCGGCCGGCGACTTCGCTCATCGGCGCGAGCAGGGGAAGACCGCCCGAGGAATCGGTGACGGTCTCGTAGGCGATCGCGGTCGCGCCGGACGCCATCAGGCCGCGTGCCTGCTCGGGATCGGGTGCGAGATGCAGATAGGTGAACAGGATCTGGTTCGGCTTGAGCCGGCGATACTCGACCGCCTGAGGCTCCTTGACTTTGACGATCATCTCGGCCTCCGCGAACACGGCTTCTGCCGTGGGGAGGATGCGGGCGCCTGCCTTCTCGTACGTCGCGTCGTCGGCGAAGATGCCGGCGCCGGCGCCGGACTGCACCACGACCTCGTGACCGCGGGCCGTGAGCTCGCGTACCGAACCCGGCACGAGCCCAACCCTGAACTCATTGCTCTTAATCTCTGTCGGAACGCCGATGCGCATGATGACCTCCGAATTCCAGGAGCGAATTCTCTGGGTTAGAGACTGCCCTAAATCGCGGTGCGATTGTTGGCGTTTTATTCAGCAAATCGGTGATATGTTGCAAGATATCTGCGGCATATCGCTCACGAGAAGCGCAGGAAAATGAAGGAAATGGCGATAGACGCGCTGGATCGCGCGATTCTCGGAGCCCTGCTTGAGGACGGACGCCTGAGCCAGGTCGAGCTCGCCGAGCG
Organism: uncultured Alphaproteobacteria bacterium; assembly: GCA_963776235.1. GTDB lineage: Bacteria > Pseudomonadota > Alphaproteobacteria > Rhizobiales > Methyloligellaceae > Methyloceanibacter. Next base: position 9,626 of record CAVZLT010000027.1, on the reverse strand, counting down.
CATTCCGCTTTCGGCAACGGCGATCGCCCGTCGCATCCGCGCGCTCGAAGAGCGGGGCATCATCCAAGGCTACCAAGCCCGCATCAGCCGGCAGGCGCTCGGCCTCTCCATGACGGTGATCGTGCAAATTGGCCTCAAGAGCCAAAACGAGGACCTGCTCAAGGCCTTCGAGGAGGCCGTGGCATCTGCCCCGTCCGTCGTTTCCTGCCACCTGATGTCGGGTGAGGACGATTATCTCGTCACCGTCATGGCCCGCGATCTCGCCGATTTCGAGCGCATTCATAAAGAGCAGCTGTCGCGGCTTCCCGGCGTGGCGCGCCTGAAATCGAGCTTCGCGCTCAGGGATGTCACCAGTCGGGCGCTGCCGGCCTCGTGCCTGCTGCCCTAACGCAAACGGCGCTCGCGCATTCTTGATAGCGGCATCGTGCCCGATGCGGGCATCGCGCGCTTCAATAGCACGACTAAGTGTGACACACTCTCGTCACGTCATCTGCCACGCGCAGGTGCGTCGAACGCGTGGTTCATCACAACGTTTGGTGGGGTCCTTGCCATGTCGCGCACGCCTTTGTTCGCTGCCGTAAAGAAAGCTCTAGCCCGTTCTTTCCATGAGCAAGGTTTAGTCGTACCGCAAACGTCCGCCCTGACACGGCGGCGACTGCTGCGGATATCCGCGGCTGCTGCGGGTGCTGCGGCGTTATCGCCGGTGTTGGACTGGAGCGCCTACGCCAAACAGGAACGACCGAAAGGGCCCGTCGCCATCATCGGCGGCGGCGTTGCTGGACTGACCGCGGCCTATCGTCTGCAAGCCGCCGGCGCGACGCCTATTGTGTTCGAGGCGAGCAATCGCTGGGGTGGACGCATGTTCACCCACTACGATTTCTACAAGGGCATGTTCTGCGAGCTCGGCGGCGAGCTGGTGGACACCGGTCATGAGGATTTGCAGAAGCTCGCCGCGGAAGTCGGCGTGGAGATGCAAAACTTGACCACCGAGGGCGGTGACGAACTCTATTTTTTCCAGGGAACATTCCACACGCCGAAGGACATGATCGATCCGGAAAAGAAGACGGGCGCCTTTGCGCCGATAGCCAAGCGGATTGCCGCCGACGCCGACAAGCTCACCGACAAAGACGACAATTGGACGGCCCATGCCCGGAAGCTCGATCGGATGAGTCTGAAGGCCTATCTCGAGCAGTTCCGCGGCAAGACCGACGACTGGGCGATCGATTTGCTCGATGTCGCCTACAACATCGAATTCGGGCTGCTGACGGAAGACCAGTCCAGCCTCGCTCTGGTGGACATGATTACCACCGATATGAGCAAGCCTTATCAGATGTTCGGCGAAAGCGACGAGGTCTATCGCATCAAGGGCGGTTCGTCGGCGCTGATCAATGCCCTGGTGGACAAGCTCAAAGACAAGATCGAGATGAAGCAGGGTTGGGCGCTGAGCGCGCTCGACTACAAAGGCGGCCAGATCGTGATGGGCTTCGATGCGCCCGGTGGTCCGCAGACGCAGAGTTTCGATGCCGTGATCCTTGCTCTGCCGTTCACCAAGCTGCGGCAGGTGAAAGGTTTGGAGCGGCTGCGGCTCGGGGCGGATAAGTTGAAATGCATTCGCGAACTGGGCATGGGGCAGAATGCCAAGATCATGTACGGCACCACATCGCGCGTGTGGCGAAGCTCCGACTCGGGACTTCCCGCGCCATCGAATGGCGACTTCTTTTCCGATCTCGGCTTCCAGAACTTTTACGAGACAAGCCGCGCCCAGCCGGGCGAGGCCGGCATCCTCACCAACTACCTTGGCGTCACGCCGGCCATCACTGATGCGAAAACCGCGCTTGATGTCGTCCGCGCCGATTTGCCGAAGATGTCGCAGAAGATAGCCGAAAGTCTCGACCCGTCGGCGGTCATTTCCTGGTTCTGGAGCGTCTATCCCTTCACGCTTGGCAGCTATGCGAGCGCCAAAGTGGGACAATACACGACGATGCTAGAAGTGGCGCCGGAGCCTGCGCTCGACGGCCGCCTGCAATTTGCCGGCGAGCAGACCTGCAGTGACTTCCTCGGCTACATGAATGGTGGCGTCGTAAGCGGCAACCGTGCCTCCGCTGCGCTCATCGAGGTTATGGCGCTGAAAAAAAATTGAGTGCACAGTCGCCGCGGCTGCTTTGAGCAGGTGCGAGATGACTGCTTTCCTATGGCGCTCAACAACGTCCTCGAATAACATTCCTCTTGGTTTACCGAGGGGTTATGTCCTTAACGCGAACCCACATTCCAAGCCTTCGTCGTCGCTTACGTCTCGTCCCCCAGGAGCAAGAGTATGAAACCCACAAGTGGTATCTCAGTCGCTGTCGTTGCCTTGTTCGCCTTTGGTGGCATCGCGCTTGCCGAAACGCCGAAAGCCGTCGGTGAGGGCGAAGGTGAAGTCGATATCGTCGCCTGGCCCGGTTACATCGAGCGCGGCGAGTCCGACAAGGCCTATGATTGGGTCACCGATTTCGAGAAGGAGACGGGCTGCAAGGTCAACGTCAAGACGGCGGCCACCTCCGACGAGATGGTGACGCTGATGAACCAAGGCGGGTTCGATCTGGTCACCGCCTCGGGCGATGCGTCGCTCAGACTGGTCGCCGGCAAGAAGGTGCAGCCCGTCAATGTCGACCTGATCCCCAGCTGGAAGACCGTGGACGAGCGACTCCAGAACGCTCCCTGGCACACGGTCGACGGCGTCCACTACGGTGTTCCCTACCAATGGGGACCCAATGTGCTCGCCTACAATACGGACGTGTTCAAAGAGGCGCCGAAGAGCTGGTCCGTCGTGTTCGAGGAGCAGACGCTTCCCGACGGCAAGAGCAATAAGGGTCGTGTGCAGGCCTATGACGGTCCGATTTATATCGCCGATGCAGCCGTCTATCTCATGAAGAATAAGCCCGAGCTCAAGATCACCAATCCCTACGAGCTCAACGCCGAGCAATATGCCGCGGCGATTAAGCTGCTTCAGGCCCAGCGAGCGCTGATCGGCCGCTACTGGCACGACGCCACGGTGCAGGTGGACGACTTCAAGAACGAAGGCGTGGTCGCCTCGTCGTCATGGCCCTACCAAGTCAATCTCTTGCAAGCCGACAAGAAACCCGTCGCCTCGACCATTCCCGTGGAAGGGGCAACGGGCTGGTCCGACACCACCATGATGCACGCCGACGCCAAGCACCCCAACTGCGCCTATAAATGGATGGAGCATTCGCTCAGCCCCAAGGTACAAGGCGATGTCGCGGCTTGGTTCGGCTCGGTGCCTTCGGTGCCGGCCGCCTGCAAGGGCAACGAGCTGTTGACCGATGCGGGTTGCGCGACCAATGGCTTCGACAATTTCAAGCAAATTTGGTTCTGGCGTACGCCGACCGCCAAGTGCGAGAAGGAGGGCAGCTGCGTTCCCTATTCGCAATGGGCAAAGGACTACATCGCCATTCTCGGCAAATAACCCGATCGACATGAGCGGCCCGGACCTCGAAAACCCGGGCCGCTCCCGCGATGGCCCAGCCCATGTCGCCAGCCGTCAGGTTCGTGAACGTCTGCCGCCGGTTCGGCTCGGTCCGCGCCGTCGACGGCGTCACGCTCGACATCGCCGAAGGTGAGTTCTTCGCCATGCTCGGGCCCTCGGGCTCGGGCAAGACCACCTGCTTGCGCCTCATCGCCGGCTTCGAGCAGCCTAACGAGGGCCATATCGAGATTTTCGGCGAGACCGCCGAAGGCGTGCCGCCCTACAAGCGCAACGTCAACACCGTGTTCCAGGACTATGCGCTGTTTCCGCATATGACGGTCGGCGAGAACGTCGCCTACGGCCTGAGGATCAAGGGTGTCGATCGCGCCGAGCGCGAGGCCAAGGCGAAAGCCGCTCTCGCCATGGTCAAGCTTGCCGGCTATGAGCGGGATGAAGGCGAACGTGCCTGGCCCGGCGGTGTGGTGCTCGTCACCGATGCGCAGCACGAGCTCGCCCTCGACGAGGTAGAAAAACTCGTCGCGCCCGTGATGGTAGTGCGGCCCGGCGCCCACCGCGCCGGGTGGGACTTCTCCTTCCCAGACGGTGCACAGGCCGCCGGTCTCTGCGTCCGACGCCTTCACTGTCACACCCGTACCGGCCGACCCGACCGCAATGAACCGTCCCCCGCCCGGAGGCACAACTACTGCCTTCATCACGCTCCTCCTCGTCCCGCCTCCTACCATGGCATGGGCTGCACCGGCCGACAGCAGATGTGCTGGGCGAGCGGCGAGCGTGGGACGATGGGAAACATTAGGGAGGCCGCCGTCGAGCGATACCCGAAGTCAGGGTTCGGTCGCGCATTCGGGCACAGCGTGGAGGCTGCGGCTCCCTCCCATGCAACCTCACGCCAGCGAGGCCTTGATCCGAGCGACCTGGTTCAGGTGCAGAAGGTCGTGGCCGGCGTACAGTCGGCACAGGTGGCCGATGCTCTCCTCGCCCCGCTCGGCATGGACGCCGACGCGGGCCATGTCCTGCGGCGTTGCGCGTTCGAGCAGACGCAGGTTGGCGGCGCGCAGCATGCCGAACAGCGCCAACGCCTGATCGGGATTCGCGTCGGCATAGTGCAGACGCTCCGCCCACAGGTCCTGGTCGTAGCCGGTGATCTGCGGCCGGTCGTGCGACAGGATCAGGCGCAGCCGCCAGCCCCAGACCAAATCGGAATCAGCGAGGTGCTGCAGCAGTTGCCCGATCGACCATTTGCCGGGAGACTCGGGCGTCTTCACCTGCGTCGGCGACAGGTCGGCGATGGCCGCGGCGAGCCCGGCCGGCGTCTCCCGGAGCACCGCGAACGGGTCGCGCTCGCCGAGGAGCGCCAGTATGGCGCCGACGTAGGCGGCCCGTTCGCCCGGCGAGTCCTGCGCACGATTGCTGAAGACGGACATGGGGGAATTCTACAGCCGGCATGGCCGCACGGTCTCGCGACGGACCGATCGAGCGCCAGCGCAGCAGATTGAGGTACGACGAATCGACGGGCGCCGAGGACGGCAAGCTGAAGCAACTGCCCGGAATCGAACACCGGCGTGCCGCCATTGGGCGCTGCCGCGGCCGCGCCAAACGCTCGTGTCCGCGAGCCTGGGGTTCGTCCTCGCCGGCCTGTCGTTCATCCCGCCGGCGACGGGGCGGGCGAAGGCACACGGCGTGCAGCATCCGGCCCCGGCCGCGACCTTCGCGGCCAAGGAGCCGTCCATGACTCGTGTGGCCTCGTGCGTGTGTGCGTTGACGGTGCTGCTGGCGCGGCCGGCGGCCGCGCAGTCGATCACCCTGCCGCCCAGCGGCGACAACCAGCGAAGCGAAGTCATCCAGCAGATCGGACTGGCAACGGTCGCGATCAGCTACCACAGCCCGGACGTCCATGGGCCCAACGGGCAGGACCGGCGCGGCAAGATCTACGGCGCGCTCGTCCCCTGGGGGATCCACGACCTGGGCTTCAACGGCCGCAAGGGCCCGTGGCGGGCCGGTTCGAACGAGAACACGGTGCTGACCGTCTCCCATCCGGTGCTGGTGCAGGGTCAGCCCCTGCCCGCCGGCAGCTACGGCGTGCACATGCTGGCCGGGCCCACCGAGTGGACCGTGATCTTCTCGAAGAACTCCACGTCGTGGGGCAGCTTCAGCTATGACGAGACGGAGGATCAGCTCCGCGTCACCGTCACGCCAGAGAAGACGCCGTACCGCGAGTGGCTGTCGTACGAGTTCCTGGATCGGAAGCCGGATCGCGCGACAGTGGCGCTGGAATGGGAGGAGCTGCGGGTGCCGTTCACCATCGTGGTGCCCGACATGGCGTCGCTCTACGTCGCCAATCTCCGCAACGAGCTGCGCAACGCGCCCGGCTTCTCCTGGCAGAACTGGCAGGCGGCCGCGCAGGTACTGCGTGCAGGCGAACGTGAACCTCGCCGAGGCCCTGACGTGGGCCGAGAACGCCATCAGCCTGCCCGGCATCGGCGTGCCGAGCTTCTCGACCTACATGACGAAGGCGCAGGTGCTCGAGAAGCTGTCGCGGAACGCCGACGCCGCCAAGGTGACGACCGCCGCGATGGATCTGCCGAACGCCCTGCCGGTGGAGATCCACCAGTACGGCCGCCAGCTCCAGGGCCAGGGCAAACAGGCCGAGGCGATGGCGGTCTACCGGAAGAACGCCGCCCGGTTCGGCGAGGCGTGGCCCACGCACGTCGGGCTGGCGCGCGGTTACTCGGCCGCCGGCGACTACAAGCAGGCGCTCGAGCATGCGGAGAAGGCGCTCGCGCAGGCGCCGGATCCGCTGAACAAGAAGAACCTCGAAGAGGCGGTCGTCAAGCTGAAGGCGGGCCGCGACATGAACGTCACGCCCTAAACGATGCTGGCGATGTTCCGCGCCAAGCTCTCGACCTACCTCGAGAGCGTCGCGGCCAGGCGCTTGAGCGTCGCCAGCTCCTGCTTGTCCACGCCGTCGAGCGCCGTGGTGCGCTCCGAGATGCCGGCGGTGAGCCGCCGCAGCAGGTCCCGGGAACCGTCGGTGGGCGGTCCGTCGCCCATCGACGCGAACCCGAGGAGCTGGGCCAGCTTGCTGTCGATGCCCGTCGGGTTGGCGATGATATTCTGGTTGGCCCTGGCGCGATATTGCACCAGCCGCTCTTCGATGGTGTAGAGGCGGTTGTTCAGGTCGGTCATCGCCTTGTCGAGCAGCGCCTGGGATTCCGGCGTCCGGCCGCGCCGGGTCTCCTTCGCCTTCTTCACCAGGTCCTCGGCCTCACTGCGCGTGTCACGGACGCGCTTCACGACACTCATCGTCTCGGTGAGCCGGTCCCGCACGTCGAGGAGGAACGCGAACTGGGCCTCCAGTTCGGCGTCGGTGTAGGTGAGGCGCGGGTCCTTCACGATTGTCGCCGTCGTCCTCGTTGACACGCCGTTGACCGACAGTTCGAGGGTGTAGCTGCCCGGCGCCGCGATCGGCCCGACGGCGCGTCCCTGGAACACCGCGTCGGGCAGCACCGTCGAGGCCGGGTAGCGCATGTCCCACACGTAGGTGTTGGCGCCCGCACGCGCGACCGGCCGGCGCGGTCCGCCGGCGGCAACGCCCGGCGGGTCGAAGGTGATGGTGCGCACCACCCCGGCGCCAGGCCCGGAGCCCTCCTTCGAGATCGTCAGCGTGACCGGCCCGTTCGGCGCCTGCTTGAAATAGAACGGCACCACGACGCCGGTCGGGGGGTTGGCGCCGTCGACGTTCGAGGCGGATGCGAAGTTGCCGGCCAGCGACGCGCCCCGGCCGTAGCGCACGGTAGTGCGCGGTGCGAACAGCCGCACCGCATCGGTCAGGGCGGCGGGCGTCAACTGGTGCAGGAGCGCGACGTTGTCGAGAATCCAGAACGAGCGGCCGTGAGTCGCGGCGATCAGGTCGCCGTCCTTGATCGCCAGGTCGTGAACGGGCACCACCGGCAGGTTGAGCTGCAGCGGCTGCCAGCGTCCGCCATCGTCGAATGAGACGTAGACCCCGGTCTCGGTGCCGGTGTACAGCAGGCCCTTGCGTCCCGGATCCTCGCGGATGACGCGTGTGAAATCTGTCGCCGGAATGCCGTCGACGATCTTCGTCCAGGTCTTCCCGTAGTCGGACGTCCTGGTACAGGTAGGGCTTGGTGTCCTGCAGCTTGTAGCGTGTGGCCGCCACATAGGCCGAGCCCGCGTCGTGCGGCGACGGGTCGATGATGCTGATGAGCGCGAACTCGGGCAGGTCGGGCGGCGTCACCTTGGTCCACGACGCGCCGTTGTCGCGCGACACCTGCACGTAACCGTCGTCCGAGCCCGCCCAGAGCACGCCGGCCTGCTTCGGCGATTCGGCAAACGCGAAGATGGTGGCGTACCACTCCGGGCCGTAGGCCTCACGGGTGATCGGTCCCCAGAACTCCCCCGGCGACGGATTCAGGTACGACGGCGTCTTCTCGAGCGTCTTGGGATCGGCGCGCGTGAGATCGGGGCTGATCACTTCCCAGCTCTGGCCCTCGTTGCGCGTCCGGTGGACCACCTGCGAGGTGACGTAGAGCGTCTTCGCATCGTGCGGAGACACCATCACCGGGAAGGTCCACCAGAAGCGGAAGTTGATGTCGGCCGCGCCCCAGCCGTAGTGCGTCTCGGGGTTGGGCGAGATGTCGCGCACCTGCTTGGTGCGCCGGTCATAGCGATGCAGCCAGTGATGATCGGCCGCGTAGATGATGTTGGGGTCGGTGGGGTGCGGGGCGACGTAGCCGTCCTCGCCGCCGCCGACGGTTTCCCACTCCTCGATCGTGATGCGGCCATGGTCGGAGCGGCTCGGCACCGAGATGGTGGTGTTGTCCTGCTGGGCCGCGTAGACGCGATACGGCACCTGGTTGTCGACGGCCACGTGATAGAGCTGCGCCGTGGGCTGATTGAGGATCGTCGACCACGACTTGCCGCCGTTGAAGGTGACGGTCGCACCGCCGTCGTTGCCTTCGACCATCCGCAGCGAGTCCTGCGGGTCGATCCACAAGTCGTGGTTGTCGCCGTGCGGCACCGACACCTCCGCAAAGGTCGCGCCGCCGTCGGTCGACTTGAACAGGTCGACGTTGAGCGCCCACAACACGTCGGCGTTCTTGGGGTCGGCGAAGACATGGTGGTAGTACCACGGCCGCTGCGTGAGGTCGGGGTTGTCGGTGAGGTGGATCCAGGTTCTCACCGCCGTCGTCGGTGCGGTAGATGCCTTGATCGGCGCCCGCCGCGTCGATGATTGCCCACACCCGATTGGGCCGCGACGGCGCCAGCGCGATGCCGATGCGGCCCTTGTCGCCCTTCGGCAGGCCTGCCTTGGCGCTGAGGTCCGTCCAGGTGTCGCCGCCGTCGGTCGACTTGAAGATGGCGGTGCCGGGCCCGGCGCTGCGGAAGCCCCACGGATAGCGCCGCAGTTCCAGCGTGGTGGCGTAGATCACGTTCGGGTTGCCCGGGTCGAGCACCAGGTCAATCGCGCCGGCGTTCTCGCTCTTGAAGAGCACCTTCTGCCAGGTGCGTCCGCCGTCGCGCGTGCGGTAGACGCCGCGGTCGGGATGCGGGCCCCAGGCATCGCCGAGCGCCGCCACGAACGCGATGTCGGGGTTGGTCGGATGCACTTGCAGGCGGCCGATTTGCCTGGTCGTCTCGAGCCCGAGGTGGGTCCAGGTCTTGCCGGCGTCCGTCGATTTGTAGACGCCGTCGCCGTACGTCGCGTTGCCCCGGAAACACGCCTCGCCCATCCCGACGTAGACGACGTTTGGATTGGAGGGCGCCACGGCGATGGCGCCGACGGACGCCGCTTTGAAGAACCCGTCCGACACGTTGGCCCAGTTCAGGCCGCCGTCGTCCGTCTTCCAGACCCCGCCGCCGGTGGTGCCCTGGTAGAACGTGAATTTGTTGACCGGATCGCCGGCCACAGCGACGACCCGACCTCCTCGCGACGGACCGATTGAGCGCCAGCGCAGCAGATCGAGGTACGACCGATCGACGGCTGCCGAGGACTGCGCCGCGACCGAGACTTCGACCTGCGGTACCCTGCACAAGGGCGAGAAGAAGAACGGCGGCAAGGGCGAAACGAGACCGGGTCATGGCGTGCGCTCCCAAGGTTGGGTCACGATATCACGCGAGA